>CAKPSH010000007.1 GCA_934183325.1 uncultured Clostridia bacterium | reverse complement strand
GATAGAGATGATACTATTGGAATAACAACATGGTTTAATGAAAGATATGTTAAAGATTGTTCAAGAAAAACTAGAGACCACATGTATTCTAAACAAAAAACAGGAAGATTAATTATGGGAAATTATTATGGATATATAAAAGATCCAGAAGATATAACAAAGCTATATGTTGATGAAGAACTACGACCTGTTATAGAATTAATATATAAGTTATATACCGAAGAAGGAATTGGAAGGAAGAAGATTTGCGATATTTTAAATAGTAAATATAATTATCCAACTCCATCAGCTTACTATCAAACGAAACACCTAGAAAGAGGCAGAATATATAAACATCCTGTTCAAAAATTATGGTCCACATATATGATAAGAAATATTTTAGAGAATGATGTATATTGTGGTACACTTAGAACTCATAAGAAAAAGACTGTATCCATAAGAGGCAAAGCAATAAAGCTTCCAGAGAAAGAAAATTTTGTGTTTGAAAATCATCATGAAGCAATTATATCTAAAGAAACATTTAATTTAGCTCAAGAAATAAGAAAAAGAAAAGTAAATACAAAAAGTACATCAGGTACGAGAAAAAGAAATTATTACTTTTCAGGACTTTGCAGATGTGGTGATTGTGGTTTTGGAGTAAGTGGCATAACTATAACTAGAAAACAATCTCAAAAAGGTTATGAATGTTCACAATATAGAACTTATGGTAAAGCTAGATGCAAATGCCATGAAATTAAAGAATCAGATATAATTATACATTTCAAAGAATTTTTAAAATTCACTGAAAATAAATACATAGATGAAATGAATAAAATACAGCTTCAAACAAAAACTAATGCTAAAACAAATAATAAAGAAAAAATCAAATTTAAAATTGAGAACTTAAATGCTGAATACAAAGTTTTGATTAGTCAAAAAATCAAAGATTTAACTAATATTACCAATGAGTATCAACGAGAAATGATTGAAAATACATATAAAGAGTTGGAAAAAGATAAAACTAATCGTATAGAACAATTACAAAAATTATTAGAACAACAGCAAGAAGATTTAGACACAGAAAAAATAAGAAAATTAAAAACGGCAGTAGAATATTTTGATGATATTCTAAAATCTAATGAACCAAATAGATATATGTTAGAGTGTTTAATTGATAAAATATGGATTTATCACGATAAGAGTGTAAAATTCGAGCTAAAACCTGAAATTAGCCGATTAATATAATATCCCCAAATTGAAGGTTTTTACCCCCGTTTGCACAACAGAAATTATAGGATTTGCAAAAGCTAATACATATTTCAAAAAGTTAAATACTGAATTGATTGGATTAAGTATAGATAGCAATGCATCACATCTAGCTTGGTTGAATGATATTTTTGAAAAAACAGGCACTTATGTACCTTTTCCAATAATAGCAGATAGAAATGGAGAAATTGCAAGAAAGTATGGAATGATATCAAATGATGTAAGTAAGACAGAAACAGTAAGAAATGTATTTATTATAGATGATAAAGGAATAATAAGATTAATTTTGGTATATCCAATGCAAATTGGAAGATCAATTTCTGAAATATTAAGGGTATTGGAAGCATTGCAGACAGCAGATAGTTGCAATGTTGCAACACCTTTAAATTGGTATCCGGGAAATCCTGCTATTCAATATTCTCCAACAACATTTGATGGGTTACAAAAGAGACAACAAGAGATATTAGAAGATAGAAATGGAATGTCTTGGTATTTAAGTTTTAAAGATGTTTCTGCATGTGAAAAAAAATCAAAAACTGAATAAAATAATAATAATTTTTTGAAAATAACAAATAATATCTAAATGGAATGGTTTTAACTGTTCTATTTAGAAAGGAATGATAGTAATGGATAAGAATCAAAAAATTAATTGTACAGTAAGAAGCTGTAAATATAATAATAGTGAAAAGGAATTATGCAATTTGTCTCAAATTAATGTAGAGCCAATTGATGATTGTGATACTTGTGAATGTGATGAGTCTATGTGTGGAAGCTATGAGTATGGGGAAAATAATGATTAGTAATAATTAATTGTTTATTATGGTAATTATTAAGACCTACATATAATTAATTTTATCATCAATCTCGTCAGGTCGCTGGAGTAATCCGTAAGCAGCAGGCTTAACGAGGTTATTGATTCTAAAATTAATATATGTAGGTCTTTAAATAAGTTATAGAATAATTCAAATGAGATTGATTTTATTGTCAATCTCGTCAGGTCGCTGGAGTAATCCGTGAGCAGCAGGCTTGATGAGGCTATTGACTCTAAAATTAATATATGTTGGGGATATTTTATAATTCTATAATTTTTTGGTTAAGGTAATTTAGTTGTCCGGCATCTGTAGTGAAGTTGAAAATAATTTTATAGGATGTTAGGTCTTGTGTTTTTTTGTTGAAGTGTTTGTTTATTTCGTTGTTTCCATATTTCCCGTCTCCGATTATTGGAAAGCCTATGTGTGCAAGATGAGCTCTTATTTGATGTGTTCTGCCTGTGTGAAGTAGTATTTCTAGTTTTGATGTGTTTTCATCCTTGTTTGAAGATAGTATGGTGTATTCTGTAATGATTTCTCTATATTTAGGCTTTGGTGTATCAGAAATATATACTAATGATTTTTTTGTATCTTTAAATAGATAGGCTCTTAAAATTTTATGTTTCTCTTTGGGAATACCGTAAACAGTACATTTATAATATTTTAGAATTTCATGATTTTTAAATTTGTTAAACATTATTTGTAGAGCAGTATCATTTTTGGCAAAAATAATCAAACCAGAAGTGTTTCTATCAAGTCTATGGCAAGGAGAAGCGGAAGGATAAAGTTCTTGTATGATATTTGTAAGTGAATGAGAACCTTCTACTTCAATTCCAGATGGCTTATTAACAATAAGAAGATTTTGATCTTCAAATATTATATCAATTTTTGGTGAAAGATATAGTAGTTTATCGTCTATATATATTTTTACTATATCATTAGTATGAACAATTTCATTAGAGTTAATTCTTTTATCATTAATTCTAATATCTTTTTGTCTTAAGGCTTTGAAGAGTGTACTTTGTTTTAAATCACTAAAATTATCTAGAATGAAATTGCAAATTTTTTTATTATTATATTTATTTGGAACAATTAATTCTTTCATTTTATATTATTAACTCCTTTTGCCTTTTGGTTATACATCTCTATTTATATTTCCATTAGTGTAATCTTGTCCTTCTAAACGTTTACCTGATTTTACAGTTTTTATAATATTATTGATGGTATCAATATCTTCATCTAGAATATCTATTCTTGCATAATCAATGTTTAAATCTTTACTTGCTAATGATGTTATTTTTGTATTATATATAGTTGTTATTGTTTGTATATTGTCTGGAATAACTCGTAAAGAGAAGCCCATTCTATCTTTTAAATAATATTTGTGGTGTGAAATACATTTTCTGTCGCATTCAGGATAACATTGATTAGATTTACCTAATACGCAATATCTCATATTCATTAATGGGGTATTTCCATAAACAATCAATTCTGATGTAAGTCCTTTGCATATATTATCAATATCAAAATTATTTAATTCAGGTGAAAGTGTAATTGTATTAAGCCCTAAATTGTTCAATTCACTTGAAGTATAGTCATTATAAACGTTTAATGTATAATTTCCAATAAATTCATATTTAGATTTGTAATCTTTTAAAAGTTGAAGCTGAGATAAATTTGAAATAATAAAGCCTGCAATTTCAAATTTAGATAAAGCTTCATTTATAGTATTTATAAATATATTTTTGTAGTTGTTTTTTATTATTAATGGCATATAGATGTATACTTTGTGCTTTGAAGTTAAGTGTTTTACTAATTTCTCATAGTTTTGAGCAGAGAAAAAATGAAGTGGAAGATATATTCTATCAACATTTTCTAAAATAGTATAATCAAAATCAAGATTTAAAATATTTAATAATAGTGAAGTCTTTTTAGTTAAAGGCTTTTCAACAAAATCTTCAAATTGACTGTTTTTCATTTTTAACTCATTTGGTACTCTTGTAAATTTTTTTATGATAGTATTTTCTAATTCTTGTAATACAGTTCGTCTTAGTTCATTTAAATCAGAAATGTGAGAAATATACAAGTTGTCATCTAATATAATTTCTAAGTTAGAAAAAGTATAAGGAGTATTTCCTGTTTTATTAAATTGCTCTGCAATACGTTCTTTTGTTATAGGACGATTTAGTGCTGTGGTCGGAACTATATTAGAAATATAGTTGATTGTAATATCATTATAGTTTGCAAATTCATCATTTGCATTTAATTTAACGGTTATAGGTTCATCTTTTTTTATAGTGATTTTTGCATCCAAAAGAATTTTTTTATTTTCTTTTTCAAAACTCTTTAAAGCATCTTCTGATAGAGAATTACTAGAAAGCTTATATATTTTGTCACCTAAATGTATATTTCCTTTCATTCTGCCAATAGTTACAATTTGCCCAATGTTTGCTTGTCGTAGATTGGAATTTCCTATCATTAATTCTGAGATTGTATATCTAGTATTTTCTTTCTCAAAAGTTACAGTATCACCAATTTCAACAGGACTTGCTAAGTTGATTTTTATATGTCCTTTATTTGAATTAAAGTTAGACACATTTCCAATGTAAACACCAATATTACTAGGACGCTCTTTAAAAATTAGGTCATGATTTGGTGAATCTGTTAAATGTCCTGATGAAAAACCACCTCTATTAAATACCTGAAGTAGGGCAATTCTATCTTCATCATCAATTTTAAAATTACCGTCTTTATAGTATAAATCAATATATTTTCTATATATTTTAGTAACTGTTGCAACATACTCAGGTGATTTTAAGCGACCTTCAATTTTTAAAGAAGATAGACCAGATGAAATGAGTCCTTTAAGATAGTCTAGACCACATAGATCACGTGGACTTAATAAAAAGCCTCTGTCTATGGTGGTTTTATTATCTTCCAATAGCTCATAAGGAAGCCTACAAGCTTGTGCACATTTTCCACGATTAGCAGAACGACCGCCAATCATACTTGAAAACAAGCATTGACCAGAATATGAAATACAAAGGGCACCGTGAACAAAAGATTCAATTTCTATATTTGAATTTCTACAAATATAATTAATTTCATCAAGTGAAAGTTCTCTAGATAAGATTACTCTAGAAAAACCTAATTTTTCTGCTTGTTGAACACCTTCTAAATTATGAATGGTCATTTGTGTACTAGCATGTATAGGCATTTTTGGAAAACTTTTAATCAAAATTTTTGCTAGTCCTAAATCTTGTATAATAATTGCATCTACACCAATCTCATAAGCATAGGTAGCTAGATTTAATGCAGAATCTAATTCATTATTTTTTATTAGAGTATTTAGTGCTAAATGGATTTTTACATTTCGTATATGTGCATAATCAACAGCTTCTTTTAATTGCTCTTTATTAAAATTGGTAGCCCCAGCTCTAGCACTAAAACTTGAAGCACCAATATAAATTGCATCAGCTCCATTTTGAACTGCTGCCTTTAAGCAGTCCAAATTACCAGCTGGTGCTAATAGTTCTATTTTATTGTTCATTTATATTATTACCTTTCTTATTTCATTTAAATTACTTATGATTTCACAATATATTGTATCATAAAAAAGATAATATTCATAGTATATTATATGAATGTTTATAAAAGGAGGAACATATTATGCCAGAAGAATCAAGAAATTGTGGTTGCTCAAACAATAATAACAATTGTTGTGGAGGTTTAGGAAATTTATTTGGTGGAAATAGCTGTGGAAACAGTGAAATATTATTTTTTATAATAATATTTTTATTATTATTTACAAACTTTGGATGTTGCGGAAGATAAAAAAAATTCCAAATATTTATATAAACATAAGAAAATTAATTTTTTATAAATAACTTGAATTTAAATATAAAAACTACCTCAAATGTTGAAATAACATTATGAGGTAGTTTTTTTAATATCTATTTTTCATAGCTTGTTGCATTCTACGTTCAGCATCTTTTTTTGCAATATCTTGTCTTTTATCATACAATTTTTTACCTTTTCCAATACCAACTTCGAGTTTTATTATATTATTTTTAAAATATAGACTCAAAGGTACAAGCGAACAACCTTGTTGTTTTATAAGTCCTAATAGACGAAAAATCTCTCTTTTATTTAATAATAGTTTTCTATCTCTTAAAGGATCTTTATTATAAATGTTTCCTTGTTCATATGGACTAATATGCATTCCATAAACAAATACCTCTCCATTTTTTATATTGACATAGCTTTCTTTTAAATTAACTCTTCCTTTTCTAATTGATTTTATTTCTGTACCAGTTAAAACAATACCGGCTTCAATTTTATCATTTATTGTATAATTATGATTTGCACTTGGGTTATTTGCAATTACTTTTATTCTATCAGACATAATAAGCTCCTTTCAAAAGTAAATCGTAACTATTATAGCATTGATTATAGAAAAATTCAAATGCATAAAAATGTTTTTGAGTATAACAAAAGGGGAATATTATTTGATAGCTAAAGTAATTGTTAGAAATTTGGATAGATAGAAAAAGAGTATGAAGTTGAAACAATATGTTGTAAGGTATGTACAATAAAAAGTAATTCTAAAATTAGAAAAATTAGAATTACTTTTTACGATATATAAAAAAATAAAATTAATGCCTATTATTATCAATATTATTTTGCGTAGCATAAAACCAAAGGGCTGCTACTATAACTAAAACAGCAACAGCTAAAATTATCCACATTATAGAAAATGAATTATTGGTTATATTAGTTGTAGTTGTTCTGGTTGCAGAATAATCATCTAAGCCAGAAGTACCACCAGGCACTGCAGTTGTATTTCTATTATTCATATTATCATCAATATTTTCATTATCTTTTAGGTCATTTGTCATATTATTTGCACTATTTTCAAAGCTTCCAGTAGCATCTTTTATTCCGTCAGTAGCATTTGTAACCATATTTTGTGCATCATGCATTATATTATTAATAGCATTTTTACCATTTTCCATTACGTTTTCAGAATTTGCAAAGACAGTAGATGATATAAATAAAGCTACTAAAAATGTTAATGATATTGCTAAAATTTTCTTAAACATTATAAAAACCTCCATATATAAAAATAAAAGTTAGAATGTATAAAACGATTTTATACAAATAAACTTATTATTATTGTTAGAAAAAAATAAAATAAATATTCAAACAAAAATTACACAAAATGAAAAAAATTTCAAAAAAATAATGACAATATATTGAAAAAATATTATAATATACAGTGTAATAAAGAGGAAAGGAGAAAGTTAAATTTAAAGTTTAACTGAATTTGAAAAATGGAAGAAGAAAACAAAAATAATGATACTGAAGAAGTAAAAGAAAACAAAATAAATACAGATGAAATATTAAAAGAAACAGCTAATACTTTTAATGAAGTAAAAGACCAAGTAAAGGGGTCTTTTAATAAGGAGGATTTAAAGAAAAATGCAAATGAAACAAAAAATTTCATATTTGGAATGTTTAAAAATCCAATAGAAGAATTGAAAAAGATTGCAAATGATACAAATAATAGTTATTTTAAATATTCAATAATATTAGTGGCTGTGTGGATTTTAGCAGTACTTATTTCTTTTTCAGCAGGAATAAGAACAATTAATGTTTTTAGATATATATTACCTATAATAAAATTAATACTTTCACCAATTGCAATAGTGTTTATAATGTCATTAATAATATTTGTAATGAATAAGAACAAAGATAAGGGATTAATGACAATAATATCTGTTGTTACTGCTACAAAACTTCCAGTAGTAATGGCAAGAGTTATATCATTATTAGTATTATTTAGTAGTGATATTTCAAGATTAACAACAAGATTTACAACTTTGTGTTCTGTTATTAGTACAGTGTTATTGTATTTTGGAATTAAGTTTATTTTTAATGAAGATGATGATAAAAAATTTATAAAGACTTTTGCTATAATAGAAGGAATATATTACATAGCAGCAATAATAATGAGCTTTTTACAAATATCAATGTAAATAAAGAACAACCAGGAATAGAGCTTAAAAATTGACAAAATGCTTATAAAATAGTATAATTAAAGATACGAGACAGGAGAAACCTGCCTGCAAAACAAAAAAAGAGTGAGGAGAATGCAAAATGGGCTGGAGCCGTATTACAAATCCTAAGAACATCGAACGGATTAAAGAATTTGATATGCCTATGAGATGGTATGTCAGCGAGTTCAAAGCATGCGACATATTCAAAGATACGGAGCTGCTGTGGAGAATGAGGGGGTTCTTGAATGAGGGAGATGTAGTCTTCATGAGACTGTACCGCGACAAGGAGGTTTTAGCTAAAGAAACGGAAGGCTGGAAAGGTCCAGTTGTAGTTTCTGGCAAGCGTTTTATTGCAAAAATTTGCCATTTCGATAAACAGGCAAAGGTTGCAGTTGTGAAACTCTAAACTCAAAGGTCTATGGCTACGCCATAGACCTTTGAGTTTTTGTTATACAGTAATAAAAATAAAAAAGTCAACGGAAAAAATTTAAAAAATTGACAAAAGTTACATAAAATTGTATAATAAAAAAGACAAGACCAGAGTGGTTCTGTGAGTCTTTAAAGAGAGGAGACATATATGTCTGTTTACTCTGATGGTCTTCGATTCGAGAAGACGAGATGGGAGAGAGACCCATATTGCGAGGAGGCTAATTACCTCTATAAAGAGGCAAGAGGAAAGAATGAGATTGTTTGGCGTGGGCCTAAAGGAGAGGCAAATGGAAAGAAGGATAAGGTTTGGCGTAAGCCTGAAGGAGAGGTAATGTCGCCAACCAAGAAACTTTTATCTGATGTGGGTCTGAGAGATGAATTGTTCCATCTCATGAACTTTATTGAATTTGTTGAATATGAGGTCGTCAATGTTCGCTGCTATGATTGTATCCTCGATAAGGTTGAAGGTGTAAAAGAATGGAAGGGAGGAATCAAGATTCCTAGTCTTTGGTATTTTACCGAAATCTGTGGTTGTACCATGGAGGATGGCAGAAAGGCCCTGAATATTGCATTTGTTAAGCGTTAATAGCTGAATATCCCATCAAACACGATGAGGTGGCTTAGGCCACCTCATTATTGATATATGTAGGCATTTTAGATTTGACAAAATTAACATAAAATTGTATAATAAAAAAGACAAGACCAGAGTGGTTCTGTGAGTCATTAAAGAGAGGAGACATATATGTCTGTTTACTCTGATGGTCTTCGATTCGAGAAGACCCGATGGGAAAAAGATCCTTATAGTGAAGAGGCTAATTACCTCTACAAAGGGTCAGAAGGAAAGAGTGAGAAGGTATGGAGGAAGCCTGAAAATGCAGTGATGTCCCCTACCAAAATACTCATGTCTGACGACGCACTGAGACGGGAATTATTCCGCTTGATGAACTTTGTTGACTTTGTTGAATACGAGGTCGTCAATGTTCGCTTCTATGATTGCATCCTCGACACAGTCGAGGGTGTAAAAAACTGGAACAGGGGGATTGAGATTTCTAGTGTTCGGTATTTTGCTGAAATCTGTGGCTATACCATGGATGATGGCAGAAAGGCGCTGAACATTGCATTCTCTCAGCGCAATCGTTAAAATATCCCATCAAACACGATGAGGTGGCTTAGGCCACCTCATTGTGTTATATAAATATTGTATAAGAAAGATGACTTATAAAATAAGGATGAAAAGTAAAAGATTTTTGCTAATGTAAATGCTATTAATATTTAGTTTATATTTAGAATTTGACAAAATTTACATAAAATTGTATAATATAAAAAGCAAGAACGGAAAAGTTCCGTGAGCAGAGAAAGAAAGGAGGGCTTTATGCCCTACGAGGAGCTTGAGTTTGGCGCTGTCGAGTGGAAAACCGATGGTGAAGCTGAACTGGCTAATAGCCAGTTTAGAGCTGATGGTGGACATGACCTGACGTGGCAATGTCCCAACAATAGCAAGGGGTCCCAAGTAATTGGGATTCTGAAAAATAAGGAACTGAAGGCGGAAGTCTTTAACTTCCTTAACTATCTCAGTGGTCTCAGCTGTGTGGTGAGAGTACGCAAGTATGATTGCCCGGCAGAGGCAATGATTGGCACCAAGCACTGGAAGTATTCTAAGGACTTCCAGTATAAGGAAGGTTCGTGGATGCGCTTGTGTGCATACACAAACACTGAAGGTGTTAATATTATCGCAATTGCATATTGCGATAAGTAATACCTAAACCGATGGTGGTGGTCGAAAGATCACCACCATCGGTTTTTTTATATTCTTAGAAAAGTCATCTATGAAATAGTGAGTTTCCTTAGAAAATGTTATTCTTGTTTTTTATATCTGTTTTTGTTTTAGGAAAGTTAGCTATATTTTGTATTGATTTTTTTAAATGTATATTATAAAATATAAAAACAATTTATAAAGAAGAAGGGAATAAAATATGGAGCAAATAAACAATTTTATTGAAACAATAAAGCAAAAAGAATTAATAGATGTTCTAATAGCTATAGGTATAATCATATTATTTTATATTATGAGAAATGTATTTTCAAATATGATTATAAAAATTTTTAAGGTTAAGGGAAGCGAAAAACAGAAGCTAAAAAATAGTGAAACAAGTAAAGGATTAAAAACTATTTTTATATGTATTGGTGTATATATTGCACTATTAATATTGAATTTAGAAGCTAGCTGGTTTAGTTTATGCAGTAAAATTTTAAGAATTGTTATTATAATAAGTGTAACAAGAATTATTTCTGAATTAATATCTCCAGAATCAAAGATAATGAAAAAAGTAGGAAAAAGTGAAAGGCTTTCTGAAAATAAAATTACAATTGGAGTTGTAAGCAAAATAATAAAAGCAGTAGTATATATAATAGCAGGATTTATGATAATAGCAGATTTAGGATATGATTTAAGTGGATTAATAACAGGTTTAGGATTAAGCAGTGTGGTAATCGCACTTGCTGCTCAAGAACTGGTAGAAAATTTACTTAGTGGAATGGCAATTGTCTCAGATAAGCCTTTTGAACTTGGAGATTATGTGAGAATAGGAGATTATGAAGGAACAGTAATAGATATTAAATTTAGAAGCACAAAGATTAGGATGACTGATAATACAATTGTAACAATACAAAATGCAAAAATTGTAAGTGGGGCAGTAATTAATATTTCAAAAATAGAAAAAAGAAAGTTAGCATTAAGCTATGGAATTCCACTAGATACAAGCTCAATAAAAGTAAAAGAATTAATGGAGTCTATAAAAATGCTATTATATAGTAATACAGAAGTAATGGCAAATTCAGTAATTGTTTATATAAATGAAATTACACAAAATGCAATAAAAATAGAGATATTTGCATATCTAAGTATTGTTGATTATACTGAGTTTTTAAATTTTAAAACAAAAGTAAATTTAAGTATTATAAAATTATTAGAAGATAAAAATATAAAATTAGCTATGCCACCAACAGCAGTACATCTTATTGAAGAAAATATTGACAAGAGAGAAGTAAGAGAGTATAATAAAGATAATTTAAAGAATGTTGAAGAGGACGGAAGTAAAATAGAGGTTACTAACAGAGAGAATTAGTCGTGGCTGAAAACTAATTTTAGAAAACATATTTGAAAAACTACCTTGGAGTTCCTAGCTGAAAAGTTAGCGTTTAGGATTATCGATAAAATCTAGAATTAAGTTAAACATTAGGGTGGAACCGTAATATTGAATGTATTACCCCTATAGGATGTACAAAATCCTATAGGGGTTTTGTGTGTGTTTATAAAAAAGGAGGTTTTATTTATGTTTAAAATTAAATTAGAAGGCGGAAAAACAAGAGAAGTAGAGGAAAGTATGTATTGGCATACAACATCACATATGATGGCACAAGCTGTTAAAAGATTATTTCCAGAAGCAAAAATGGCAATAGGACCATCAATAGAAAATGGTTTTTATTATGATTTTGATGTTGAAAATTCTTTTTCAGATGAGGATTTATTAAAAATAGAAGAAGAAATGAAAAAAATTGAAAAAGAAAATTTACCAATAGAAAGATTTGAGCTTCCAAAAGACGAAGCAATAAAGCTTATGGAAGAACAAGGACAAGATTATAAAGTAGAGTTAATTAAAGAATTACCAGAAGGAGAAATTATCTCTTTTTATAAACAAGGAGAATATACAGATTTATGTAGGGGACCTCATTTACCAACAACAGGATGTGTAAAAAGCATAAAATTATTATCTACATCAGGAGCATATTGGAGAGGTAATGAAAAGAATAAAATGCTAAAAAGAATATATGGTATTTCTTTTCCAAAACAATCTCAATTAGATGAATATTTAGCAAAATTAGAAGAAGCAAAACAAAGAGATCATAGAAAAATAGGAAAAGAACTAGAACTATTTATGACACATGAGTTAGTTGGTTCAGGATTACCAATGTATTTACCAAACGGAGCAACAATTAGAAGAATATTAGAAAGATATATTCAAGATAAAGAAATAGCTTTAGGATACAAGCATGTTTATACACCATCACTTGCAAATGTAAAGTTATATGAAACAAGTGGACATTGGGCTCATTATAAGGATAGCATGTTCCCAGTAATGCAAATGGAAAATGAACAATTAGTTTTAAGACCTATGAATTGTCCACATCATATGTTAGTATATAAAAATAAAACACATTCATATAGAGAATTACCAATAAGAATTGGTGAATTAGCACATGACTTTAGATATGAAGCTAGTGGTACAGTTTGTGGACTTGAAAGAGTTCGTGAAATGTGTCAAAATGATGCACATTTATTTGTAAGACCAGATCAAATAAAAGAAGAATTTGGAAATGTTGTAAAATTAATTCTTTCAGTATATGAAGACTTTGGATTTAAAGATTATTCATTTAGATTATCTTTAAGAGATAAAGAAGATAAAGTAAAATATTACGATGATGATGAGATGTGGGATAATGCAGAAAACCAATTAAGAGAAATATTAACAGAATTAAATGTAGATTTCTATGAAGCAAAAGGAGAAGCAGCATTTTATGGACCAAAATTAGATGTACAAATAAAAACAGCCTTAGGCCATGATATAACAGTTTCAACATGTCAATTAGACTTCTTGTTACCACAAAGATTTGAACTAGAGTATATAGGAGAAGATGGAAAAGAACATAGACCAGTCGTAATTCATAGAGCAATACTTGGAACATTAGACAGATTTATGTCATTCTTAATTGAAGAGACAAAAGGAGCTTTACCTTTATGGCTAGCACCAGTTCAAATAAAAGTTTTACAAATATCAGAAGACAATAATGAGTATGCAAAAAATGTTACAAGAGATTTAAGATTAGCTGGAATGAGAGTAGAATTAGATGATTCTAACGAAAAGATAGGCTATAAAATAAGAAAAGCTCAACTTGAAAAAGTTCCTTATATGATAGTAATTGGAAAAAAAGAACAGGAAAACAATACTGTTGGTGTACGTTCAAGAGTTGAAGGAGACATTGGAGCAATGTCATTAGAAGAATTTTTAGAAAAAGTAAAAGAAGAAGCAAATTTAAAAAACTTAATTAAATATCAACAATAAAAAGGGGGAATGTATAAAATGGCTAGATTTAAACAAATAATGATGTTTGCAATATTAATTATAATTTTTATATTTTTTTCAGATTTTATGATAAAAGTAGGAATAAGAAATACATATAAAGCAATATCAGGAGAAATTAAATCTGCTACACCAGAGATTGTTATGACAGATGTAAAAACAACGGATGTAAACGGATATGCAAAAGGAATTATAAAAAATAATACAGAACAAGATATAGAAAAAGTTTATATAAAATTAGATTTATTTTCTAAAGTGGATACTAATATGGGAACAGAATACTATGAAGTAACAAATTTAAAAGCAGGAGAAAGTAAAGAATTTGAAATTAAATATAAATATGCAAATGTAAAAAAATATGAAATTAATTGTGTAAATGAAAAATAAATGAAAAAGTATATATTAAGTTGATAATAACTAATATATACTTTTTTTATATTCTTAGGAAAGTCATCTATGAAATAGTGAGTTTCCTTAGAAAAATTGCAAACGTGTTTGATTAGTATAAAAAATATTTTAAATATTGCAAAAAAATTAAACTATATGGTAAAATAAAAAGGGAGGAAATAAAAGTGGATTATATCGAAAGAATGGAATTAAAAGAACGTCTAAGAAAAGAAAAAAACGTAGGATTTATTACGTTATTTAAAGATTGTGGAAAAGAATATATAAAAGCAATAAAAGTAGAAGATGATTCAAAATTTAAATATGTGTATTTTGAATTTGATAATGGAGAATGTTATGAAGTACAAGATGATAAAACATTAAAAAGATTGAGAGAAATACAAGAAATAGAAGATGAAAGAGTATATTAAGATATAAACATAAGAGGGGAAAATAATGGGAAGAACTGTATATGTAATAAAAAAGACAGGTAAAGGTGTTCTTGATGGAGTTGGAGGAGTAGGAGAAACAGCAGTACAAGAAGCCACTAAAAGAGTAACTAAAGGGCAAGAGATGAACAGTGAAGAATATTTTATAACAATGCTTCCTGAGGAAATGAAATTGCCAGCAGAAATAACAATAGAAGGTGCTAAAAGTTATTTTAAAGATGCAAAAACCAAGAATATTTTTAACACAGTTGTAAAATTTGTTGATGAAGCCTCAGATGGTGTTGATAATGCAGAAATCAAAGAACTAGCTACTAACTTAGGAATTAATATACTAGTAACAAGAGAAATGCAAGAAGATACAGAAGCTATGCAAAAATTTGAAAATGATATTAATAACAAAAATTGGAGTGGAATTCTTTCATTTGCATGTGAAGATTTAATGGAAAGAATACCAGGTGTGACAGCAACTTTGCACACTGTAGGATACTTTTCAAAAGATGGAAAAATAAATTTAAAAGAAAAGTTTCAAAAAAATGCGGAAGAGTCAACTGGTGTAAAATCACAGTTACTTAGTGCTTTTGGTAATAAAATAGAAGATGGACAGGATATGGAATTATCAGAGATAGTGTTAGACGTAGGGGAAGACATACTAGATTTGGCAATGGGGGGAAAAATTTTTTTTGCTGGAGGACTCAAAGATGCAATAACAGGTGACACAATGGAGGAAGGGATTCGCAAAAGAGGAACGAAAGCGGTGATGGCAAAAAAAATTGAAAAAGAAGTAAATGAATCAAAAGAGATAGAGGAAAAGTTAGAAAATGGTGAAACTACGATTCCAAAAGTTATAATAAAAAAAATAGGCAGTACATTTACAAATGCCATAGATTCATATGTAGAAGAAGTAGTACCAGAAATAAAAGGATTTTATACTATAGGGAATACAGTAGGCAAGATGTATCCAGAACAAACTAAAGAGGCTGTTAAACAAGCAAATGAAGCTATCTCAGAACCACTAAGAAATATGCAAGAAAAGCTAGATGAAGAAGGTGCTAATTATGGAAAAGTTACTCAAGTTTTAGGAGATGTAGGACAAAATCTAGGAAATATGGGGGTTAGTGCTGCAGCAGGAGTTGTAGCAGGACCAGAAGCAGGATTAGCTACTATGGCGGTTAGTGCAAGAGGGAGATCTACAGCAGAAGCAATGGAAAAAGGAGCGAGTTTAGAGGAAGCAGTTGAAATAGGAAATATGAAAGCAGCAGTAGAAGTAGGAACAGAAAAACTTACTGGAGGAGTAAATGTATTTGGAAAAGGAACATTAGATGATATTGCAAATGGTTTAACGAAAAATATAAAAAATCAAGTATTAAAAAAATTAGCAGAAAAATGTATGGAAGTTAGTGGAGAAGTATTAGAAGAAACAATTTCTGATATTGTTGATACAGCAATAGATAGAAATACAGTTGATCCAAATGCTGAATATACTTTATCTGATTGGCAAAATACAGCATTAGTGACGAGTCTTTCAACTTTAGCAATGAATGCAATAACTAATGGTAATTTTAAGCTTAAACAAAGGGCAAGTAAAGATAATACAATACAAACAAGTTCTGAAAATAGAACAGGTGTGAGTGATACAAAAGATATAGGATTAGAGAGTGAAAAAAGTCCAACATCAGATAGTAAAGAAAAATTACAACAAATGTTAGAAGTTGGAGAAAGAGTTGATGAGCAAGAAGTACATCAAGAGGGAATGCAAAGAAATATAGTAATAAAACAAGGAGTATATAATCAAGAAGTCAAAGAAAAAATAAGTCAATTTATTGAGCAACAGCTAAATGAATATGAAGCATTTGAAAAAGTATATGGAAAAGAATTTATAAGGAAAAAGTTAAAAGAAAATATTAGAAGTGTATATACCAATGAGCAAGGAACAGCTTGGGCAGGGTATTATAATGGAACAAATAAAGCTCTAACCATTTGTAGAGAAGGAAAAAATGGAACAATGCTAACGATAGAAGATATTTTAAATGATAGAGAGATTTCACATGTTGCAACACATGAAGCTTTGCATGCAATTTTGAATAGAAAAGAAGATAAAGGAACAGGAATTCTCAGCAATCGAATAGATAATACAGATCATTACAGAGAAATAGGCAGAGGAGCAAATGAAGGACTAACAGAATGGATGTGTTCTAAACTTGGCTATAATGATATAAGATACGAAACAGAAACTAATTATATAAATCAGCTAGAACAGGCAATAGGAGAAAAAAACGTACTTAGAATGGGAAAAGGAAATTTTAATGAAATGGCTCAAATATTGAACCTAAATCAAGAAGAGCTGATAGAGTTTTTTAGTAAAATAGATCAGATAGAAATAGATGAATCAAAAATTAGAAATTTATCTAACTTAAATGATGCTATAAGTATATTAAACAGAAAAAAATCATATGGAGCAGAACAAATTAGTTGGGCTGAAAACTATTTGGAAAAATCAGATACATATCGAGGAATAGAAAATGATCCAGATTATATCCAATTTTTACAAGAACGAGGTTTGACTAGTACAGAAACAGTAAAACAAAATTATTTTGAACAAAAATTGGCAGAAATTCAAAGCAGTAGAAAACAAAACATAGCAGATGTAGATAATGAAATATTTGATAGATATTTTAAAAGAGAATATGAACAAATAAAAGGGAGAGAAACAATCCCAGATAAGTTATTCGAAAAATATTCTAAATTATCACAGTCAATTAATACAACAGATGCAAAGTATAATGGAGAGTATATGGGGGATGTAACTGCTTTTAATAGAAATTTCTTTTTTTTAAGGCAAAGACAATTTAATCAGTTTTTAGATGAACAAGCAGAAAAAATGAACAATGGAACTTTTTCAATGGAAGATATTAATGAAGCAAAGAAAAGAATACGAGAATTTTATCCAGAAAATGGAGTCGATGAGGTTGGCTATAAAGAAAGATATAATGAGTTTCTGGGAGAAGTTTTAGGAGAAGAAAATAAATTAGCTGTAATTAATTTAATACAGCAATTAGAAAGTACAGGAAAATTGAATGAATTACCACAATATCAAATAATAGCTACAGAAATGCAACAACAAAATAGTAGTAGTCAAGAAAATGGTACTAAAGGAAATATATTATTGAAGAATGGAAAAATTATCCCAGAAGAAATGACTTTGAGAGAATACTCAAGTATAGCAGGTGCTTTTGAAAAATTTAAACGAACAGTACAGGCGATTGATCCTAATGCAAAAATAGAATGGAGTGGAAAAAATATTGCAGTATCATCAGGAAATGCAGTAAGCTTTTTTAGAATAGAAAATAATGAAATAGTTTCAGTTTTTGCTACTAATAGCACAAATTTTGATAAACTGAATGAGATGAGTAAAACCAATGAAGCAGATAAAAATAATGAAGGAAAAAAAGATGAAACTAAGAAAGACAATAGTACAAGTAAAAAGCAAAGTTTTTGGAAAAGACTAAAGCAATGGATTAGTAATAAAAAAAATGGAACAAAGGCTTTACCAGAAGGTAACA
Organism: uncultured Clostridia bacterium; assembly: GCA_934183325.1. Taxonomy (GTDB): domain Bacteria; phylum Bacillota; class Clostridia; order TANB77; family CAG-508; genus CAKPSH01. The sequence continues at coordinate 48,796 of CAKPSH010000007.1, read as the reverse complement.
CTGAAGATAATGTAGAAGATGAAATGAAGAATAAGAAAGAAAAATTTTTGAATCGAATAATAGATGAGGCAAAAACGGATGGAATAATGGAATATTCTAATTCAGATCAAAGTAATACAATAGAATTGCAAAATCCAAATAGAGATGAAAATGATGATGAATATGATAGAACAGGATAATGCATAAGAACATTAAAGATACATATAAAAGAAGATATTATTAAAAAAGTTAATAATATCTTCTTTTGCTTTCATATCTAAAAAAAGCAAATTAAATCTTAAAAAAACTTTACAAATATTTTAAAGAATTATATAATATAAAATATGCTGTAATATAATATATTATGGAAGGAGATAGACTAATTAATGAATTTAAAAAATATTTTAAATGGAATTACAGGAATTAAAGCGAAAGGAAGAGCTGATATTGATATAAATCAAATCACAACAGATTCAAGGGTAGTAAAAGAAGGTTCTTTATTTATAGCAATTAAAGGCTTTGAAACTGATGGTCATAATTATATTGAAAAAGCAATTGAAAATGGCGCAGAAGTAATAATGATACAAGAAGGATATGATTATAAAAAATTATTACAATATGAGAATATTACATTAGTAATGGTACCAGATACAAGATTAGCTGAGGCAATTTGTGCAGCTAATTTTTATGAACATCCTGAAGAAAAATTAAAAATGGTTGGAGTTACAGGTACAAAAGGAAAAACTACAACTACATTCATGATAAAGGAAATACTAGAAAAACAAGGAAGTAAAGTAGGTTTAATAGGTACAGTTGCTACATATATAAATGGAAAAAAATATGAAGATTCAGATAGAACAACACCAGATAGTATTCATTTATTTGAAATATTAAGAAAAATGGTAGATGCAGAAACAGAGATTGCAGTTATGGAAGTATCTTCTCAAAGTTTAAAACTAAATAGAGTATATGGCATACATTTTAATGTAGGAGTATTTACTAATTTATCAGAAGACCATATAAGCTTAAAAGAACATCCAGACATGGAAGATTATTTTGAGTCAAAATTAAAATTATTTGATATGTGTGATATAGCATATGTAAATGCTGATGACTTATATGGACAAAGAGTTATTAGAGAAGCAAAATGTGAGATAAAGACTTATGGAATAGATAATGAAGCAAATAATATTGCAAAAGATATTACAATAACTAATTCTTATGCTGATTTTAAAGAAAAATTATATGGTAAAAATGAAAGAATTAAAGTAGGCATACCAGGAAGATTTAGTATATATAATGCTTTAGCAGCTATTTGTGTTGCTGTAAAATTTAATGCAACAGTTGATAATATAAAAGAAGCTTTAACTGATATTAAAGTACCAGGAAGAAGTGAATTAATTCCTAACAAAAAAGGTTTAACAATAATGATTGATTATGCACATTCACCAAAAAGTTTGGAAAGCATTTTACAAGCTGTTGCTGCATATACAAGAGGTAGAGTTATTTCTGTATTTGGATGTGGTGGAGACAGAGACTCAGCAAAGCGTCCAATGATGGGAGAAATATCAGGAAGAGTTGCAGATTATACAATAATAACATCTGATAATCCAAGAACAGAAAATCCAGAAGAAATTGTAAAAGAAATAGAATTAGGAATAAAAAATACAAAAGGTAAATATGAATGTATAGTAGATAGAACAGAAGCAATAAAAAAAGCAATAGCTATGGCAAATAAAAACGATATAATTGTTCTTGCTGGAAAAGGACATGAACCATATCAAGAAATTAATCATAAGAAATATCCATTTGATGAAAGAATAATTGTAAACGAAATAATAGACGGAATGGAGAAATAAAAATGGAATCGGAATTGAAAGTATTAGTTGCATCATTCTCACTTACGGTTGTTTTAGCACTAATTATTATCCCGATATTAAGAAAACTAAAGGTTGGGCAAATTGAAAGAACCGATGGACCTCAAAGTCATTTACAAAAGCAGGGAACTCCAACAATGGGAGGAATAATAATAGCAATAACAATAATTATAATTGGAACAATACTAGCTATTACAACCAAAGAGATTATTCCATTAATATTAGTATCAATAGGTTTTGGATTAATAGGGTGTATAGATGATTCAACAAAATTAAGATATCAAAATACCAAGGGAATAAGCCCTTCATCAAAGATGCTAGGATTATTGGTAATCTCAGTATTATATTCATTATTTTTGGCAAATAATGAAAAAATAGGACCACAAACTTTAATACCAATTTTAAAAGTATATGTAAATATTCCTGTATTAATATATATACCATTTGTAATTTGTACAATGCTTGCAACAACTAATGCAATAAATTTAACAGATGGAATAGATGGATTATCAGCAAGTGTATCAATGACTATAATTTGCTGTTTAACTGCAATAGGAATATTAAAAAATGAATTAGAAGTTGCTCTATTTGGAGCTTTAGTAAGTGGAGCATGTTTAGGCTTTTTATTGTTTAATTTACATCCAGCAAAAGTATTTATGGGGGATACAGGATCCTTATTATTAGGAGGAGTTATAGTAGCAATGGCATTATATTTGAAAGTACCATTATTACTTTTAGTCATAGCGATAATACCATTATTAGAAACTCTGTCTGTAATTATTCAAGTAACATATTTTAGAAAAACAGGTAATAGAATTTTTAAAATGGCACCATTACATCATCATTTTGAATTAAGTGGATGGAAAGAAAGTACGGTAGTATCAGTTTTTAGTTTAATCACATTAGCAGTATCGATTATAGGAATATTCATGGTCTAAAGATAAAGAAAAGGAAAAAATGTTTTTTACCTTGAGAAAGGAACGGGGGAAGTAAATGGCAAAAGATAATACTAAAAAGCCACGTCAGGGGCAATTTGACTTTATACTATTTATAGATGTATTAATAATGCTTGCTTTTGGGCTTATAATGGTTTTATCAGCAAGTTCTCCAAAGGCTTTATCTGAAAGTGGAAACAGTTATAAATATGTTCAAACACAAGCAATAAGTGCAGTTGCTGGTATTTTTGCTATGATATTGATTTCAAAAATTAATTATAAATTTTGGGGAAAATTATATAGACCAATATATGTAATATCTATAATATTACTTTTTGCTGTATTAATACCAAAAATTGGACACTCAGCCAATGGAGCAACAAGATGGATAAAAATAACAGAAAGTTTAACATTTCAACCTTCAGAAATTGTAAAAGTTGGAATGATAATATTTTTTTCAAGATATTTTACTGAAAATATAGATAAAATGGGGAAATTTTGGCATGGCTTTTTTATACCGCTATTATATGTTGCACCAATAATATTAATATTAGTTGTAGTACAATCACACTTAAGTGCAGCAGGAGTAATAGGAATTATAGTATGTATATTAATGCTTATGGCAGGAACAAAAATAAGATATTTTTTAACAGCAGGTCTAGCAGGAGCAGGTGCTCTTGGAGCAGGATTATATTTTGCTTCAAAATTTTTAAATAAAGGATCATATAGATTTGGAAGAGTTGAAACATTTTTGGATCCATGGTCAGATCCAACAGATAAAGGATTTCAAATTGTACAAAGTTTGTATGCAATAGGTTCAGGAGGATTGTTTGGTGTAGGGCTTGGAAATAGTACACAAAAATATTTATATTTGCCAGAGCCACAAAATGACTTTATATTTGCAATAATTGCTGAAGAATTAGGATTTATAGGGTGTCTAGTGGTTATTATACTATTTGGAATATTTATATGGCGTGGAGTTGTAATTGCAATGAAAGCAAGAGACACTTTTGGAAGTTTAGTTGCAATTGGGATAACATCATTAATAGGAATTCAAGCACTTATAAACATAGCAGTTGTTACGTCTTCAATGCCTAATACAGGTATGCCTTTACCATTCTTTAGTTATGGTGGAACAGCATTGTTGATTTTACTATGTACAGTTGGAATATTATTAAATATATCAAGATATCAAAAACAATAAAAAAGGGTTGCAGAAGCAACCCTTTACAAATAGGAGGAGTAAAAATGAAAGTAATCATAGCAGCAGCAGGAACTGGAGGACATATTAATCCAGGAATTGCAATTGCTAATAAAATAAAGGAAGAAGAACCAAATTCAGAAATAATATTTATAGGAACTAATAGAGGACTAGAAAACGATTTAGTGCCAAGAGCTGGATATGAATTAAAACCAATAGAAGCATATGGATTAGGAAAAAATATTATTAATAACATAAAAACATTTAAAGGAATATTTCAAGCGAAAAAAATAATGAAAGAATTTAAGCCAGATATAGTAATTGGTGCTGGAGGATATATATGTGGACCAGCAATTATTGCAGCACATTTGTTGAAAATTCCGACAATGTTACATGAAAGCAATGCTTTTCCTGGAAAAGCTGTAAAAATGCTAGCTAATATTACTGATACAATTTTGATAAGTTTTGAAGATGCAAGGGATAGAATCCCAAAGGCAAAAAAAATAGTGTTAACAGGAACACCAATAAAAGTTGATGATATAGAGCTAACAATAGACAGAAAATTAGACATAATAAGAGAACACAATTTATCTAATACAAAACCAATAGTTCTTATATTTGGAGGAAGCCAAGGAGCAAAGAAGATAAATGAAGCAGTAATAGAATTATTATCAAAGGAAAAAAGCTTAAACTATCAAATAATACTATCAGCGGGTAGCAAACAGTATGATAGTGTAATGGAAGAATTAAGTAAAAATAATATAGATATTGCAAATAACAATAATGTTAGAATATATCCATATATATATAATATGGGCGAATTGGAAAAAGTGGCAGATATAATGATTTGCCGAAGTGGAGCAACAACAATTGCTGAAATTGCAAGAATAGGGAAACCAGCAATATTTATACCACTTCCAAATGTATCTAATGATCATCAGACATATAATGCAAAAGTGCTAGAAAAAGTAAATGCAGCAAAGATAATAAAGAACGATGAACTAACAGGAGAATTATTGGATAGCAGTATACAAGCAATGATACAAAATAAGGAAAAATTAAGAGAAATGGGGTTAAATGCAAAAAAAATAGCAATTATGGATGTAGAAGATAAAATATATTCAGAAGTAAAAAAATTGGTAAAATAAGTATATAATGTCATAAAACGCAAAAACTTGCGATGGAAAAATCTTGAACTATATATAAATTTTAAGTTATAATAATTAAGGTTTATAAATTTAGGAAGGAGGAAGCCATACAATTGGGATGTGCTGTGTTTACAAATGATTAAGAAATTTTATGGAGGAATTTTTATTGACAGGCAGAAATTATCTGATGAAGGAATAGAATACCCAATAAAAGTAGAATATTATAAAATATGCGATAATACAGAAAATAAAGAAATAACCCAATTTGGACTAGAAGTTGTAAAAACTGAATACAAGGATAAAGATATAAACATTGAAAATAAAGAAATTAGAAAAATAACAAGGGAAGAAAAAATAATTGACACTATCTTAGATAAGTTAAAGCAAAATGAAGTAACACCTGTGGTTACTGATTACATAATATATGATTTAATGTATCAATTAAATTATGTATAGACAAGAACAAAGGGATACCTTTGTTCTTTTTTTGAACTTTTTTACCTTGACCTTTTTAGCTATTTGATATATAATGCAAAAATGTATAAATAAATTAAGATAATCTGAAAGGATTGAAGACAAATGACAGATAGATTAATCATAGTAGAATCCCCAGCCAAAGCAAATACTATAAAAAAGTTTTTAGGTGGAAATACTAAAGTAGTTGCTAGCATGGGTCATATTAGAGATTTACCAAAGTCAAAAATGGGTATAAATATTGAAAATGATTTTGAACCAGAGTATATAAATATTAGAGGAAAGGCAAGTCTAATTAATTCTTTAAAGAAGGATGCAAAGGCATCAAAAAAAGTATTTCTTGCAACTGACCCTGATCGTGAAGGAGAAGCAATATCTTGGCATCTTGCATACATCTTGGGAATTCCAGAGGATACGATATGTAGGGTGACTTTTAACGAAATAACAAAAAGTGCAGTACAGGAAGGAATAAAAAATCCAAGAAAAATAGATTTAAACTTAGTAGATGCTCAACAAGCAAGAAGAGTATTAGATAGAATTGTAGGATATAAAATCAGCCCTGTATTATGGAAAAAAGTAAAAAGAGGACTATCAGCAGGAAGAGTGCAATCAGTAGCAGTTAAATTGATAGTAGATAGAGAAGAAGAAATTGAAAAATTTATTCCTCAGGAATATTGGAATATATATGCAATATTAGAAGATAAAAAAACTAAAAGAAAATTTGAAGCAAAGTTAACAAGTAAAAACGATAAAAAAATTGAATTATCAAACCAGAAAATCGTAGAGGAAATTTTAAAAGATTTAGAAAATGAAAAATATATTGTAGAACAAGTAAAAAAAAGCGAAAGAAAGAGAGTGGCTGCACCTCCATTTACAACAAGTACAATGCAACAAGAAGCATCTAGAAAATTAGGATTTACATTAAAAAAGACAATGTCAGTAGCACAAAGTCTATATGAAGGAGTAAATATTCCTGGACATGGAACAATAGGTTTAATTACATATATGAGAACGGATTCAACAAGAATCTCAGATGTGGCAAGAGCAGCAGCTAAAGAACAAATAGAGAAAAATTTTGGCACAGAATATTATGAAAATAGATATTATAAAACTAGTCAAGAGGCTCAAGATGCTCATGAAGCAATAAGACCAACATATATTGATATTTTACCAAATGAAATAAAAGAAAGCTTAACAAAAGATCAATTTAAATTATATCAATTAATATATAATCGATTTATAGCAAGTCAAATGTCAGCAGCTATATATGATACTGTTTCAGTAGATATAAAGGCAGGAGAATATAAATTTAAAGCAAATGGACAAAAATTAAAATTCAAAGGATTTATGACATTATATGTTGAAACAAAAGATGATAAAGAAGAAGAAGAAAATACAAATATTCCAGAATTAGATAAAGATGAAGAAGTAAAAAAAGAAAAGTTAGATCCTAAACAGAGCTTTACAGAACCTCCAGCAAGATATACAGAAGCAAGCTTAGTAAAAGTTCTTGAAGAAAAAGGAATAGGAAGACCAAGTACATATTCTCCAACAATTACTACAATACTAGAAAGAAGATATATTCAAAAAGATAAAAAGCAATTAGTACCAACTGAATTAGGAAGAGTGGTAAATACATTGCTAATTAATAATTTTGGTGATATAATAAATGTAGATTTTACTGCAAAGATAGAAAATCAATTTGATGAAGTGGCAGAAGGAAAAGAAGAATGGAAAAAAATAATTAGAGAATTTTATACACCGTTTGCGGAAAATGTAAAAAAAGTTGAAGAAGAACTAGAACATGTAAAAATTGAAGATGAAGTATCTGATGTAAAGTGTGATAAATGTGGAAGATTAATGGTATATAAATATGGTAGATATGGTAGATTTTTAGCATGTCCAGGATATCCTGAATGTAAAAATGCAAAGCCAATTATTGAAAAAATTGATGAAAAATGTCCAAAATGTGGAGGAACAGTTATAGTAAGAAAGTCAAAAAGAGGCAGAAAATTCTATATCTGTGAAAATAACAAAGAGAATGGAACTTGTGATTATATATCATGGACGAAACCAGGAGAAAAGGAAAAAACAAAGAAAACCAAGAAAAAAGCTAAAAAAGATGAAGGGAATGAATAAAAATGAAATTTTTAAAAGAAGAAAAAGGATTAACAAAAGTTCAATTCACAGTAGTTGCAGCAGTAGTGATGGTTATTGTGGCATTTACTATATTATTAGCACTTGGAGAAAATGGATTTTCATTAAGGACTGAAGCGGAAAATGTGACACAAAATACAGTAAAAAATGAAATAGTAGATAATACAGTGTATAGATAAATTAAAAATAATTGAATAATGATGTAAAAGCATAAATTTTCATCCGAAAGCATATAAATGTAATGCGTGTGTAAGTTAGGAGGAAAGTTTATGTTTTTTGTTTTTAATAAACCTAAAATTTATTCATATTTAGTAGTGTTCAGCACAGTGGTTGTTCTTTTTTTTACAGCAAGTGTATTATCTGAAGCAAATAATATAGAAACATTAATAACATCGAGCGAGATTAAAGAAGAAAGTGAGTATATAGATAAGTTTAATACAAAAGAAAAAGAAGTAGCAATTATAATTAATTGTTTTGAAAATGATAATAATATAGAAAGAATTTTTGAAATTTTAGATAGTGAGCAGATAGAAATAAATTTTGCATTATATGGAGAATGGGTAAAAAAATATCCTGAAATAGTAAAAAAGATGGATGAAAAAACAAATTGTATTTTAACTATGTCTAATAATTATAAAAATCTAAGTACATTAAACTATAATGATAGTGTGAAAGAAATATCAGAAGGCGTAAATAAAATAGATACTTTATTAAAAAAGCAAATAAGACTTTTTAAAATTCCTTGCAGTGTAGAAAACGATAATGTTTTAAAAGCCTGTAAAGAGAAAAATTTAAAAGTTATAAGAGGAAATATAGATACATTAGATTATCAAGGAATTGAAGCAGAGACAATATGGAATAACATAAAGGTAAAACTTACAAATGGAGATATTATAAATATGAATTCAAATTCAAAATATATTATAGAAGAACTAAAACTTGTAATAAAAGAATTAAAGAATAGAGAATATAAAATTGTCGCATTAGATAAAGTGTATTAATAATTGAATAAAAAAGAAAAAATAATACACAATAAAAATAAGGAGAAAAAAGATTATGCCATTTATAGGGATTATTTCGGATTCTAAAAGTGAAAAAATAATAAAAAAAATACTGGAAAATTGCTTCGAGAAGGAAACAAATATTTTTATTATAAATTCAAATAGTGTTGAAAATTTAAAAAATATAAAATTTGAAACTATCTTAATAGCAGAAAATAGTGCGATTTTAAAGAGCAATACGGAAGCAATAAAAAAAATAATAGAAAATGCAAAATACTTAATTATAAATGCAGATGAGGAAATTAATTTGGAAATTATTCCAGAAAAAACTTTAAATGTTATAACTTTTGGATTTAACCCAAAGTCAACGATTACAGCTTCAAGCGTAGAAGAAGATATTTTATTGTGTATTCAGAGGAAAATAAAGGATATAGAAGATAAGGTTATAGAACAACAAGAAATAAAGATAACTTCTTTTCAAGAAAATATAGGCATAAATACAAATAATCTTATAGGAATATCATCAATTATGCTATTATATGGAAAAATTAGTCAAAAAAACTGAAAATATTTAACAAATTATGTAGACAAAGACAAAAAAATGTTGTATAATAGGTATTGTACGACGAAATTAGTTAAAAAAACAATAGAAAAATTAAAGAAAAATAGGGAGGAAAAGAAATTGAATACAAATTATTCAGAAAATAACCATTTAGTATTGGTTGGAAAAGTAGCAAGTGAAAAGAGATTTAGTCATGAAATTTATGGAGAAAGTTTTTACATATTTGATATGGAAATACCTCGTTTAAGTGAAACTTACGATTTAATACCAATAACAATTTCAGAAAGACTAATTAAAGATGGAGAATTAGAAATTGGAAAAAAAGTAATTGTAAAAGGACAATTTAGATCATATAATAGTTATGAAAATGAAAAAAGTAGATTAGTACTAACTGTATTTGCAAAAGACATAATTCCAGAAGAAGAAATTGAAAGTAGAGCAGAGACAGATGGTGACATTGATTTAAATGTATCAAATGAAGTTACATTAATTGGTCATATTTGCAAAAAGCCTATTTATAGAAAAACTCCTTTTGGACGTGAAATTGCAGATGCATTATTAGCAGTAAATAGAGCTTATAGTAAATCAGATTACATTCCTGCTATTGCTTGGGGAAGAACAGCTAGATTTTGCGATACATTAGAAACAGGAACACAAGTAAAAGCAATAGGAAGAGTTCAATCAAGAGTGTATCAAAAGAAACACGAAGATGGAACAGTTGAAGATAGAACAGCTTATGAAGTTTCAATATCAAGCTTAGAAGTTATAAAAGAAGATGGAGAAACATCAACAGAGAATACTGTAGAAAATACAGAAAATCAAGAAGCTGTATAAAAAAGCCTACACCATATAAATCACATATATTAAGGAGTATTACATAGTAGTACTCCTTAAATTTATGATTTTTTATATTCTTAGGAAAGTCATCTATGAAATAGTGAGTTTCCTTAGAAGATAATTATGGAAGAATTAAATTTTCTTATGTGCCTTTGGCACTTAGAAAATGTTATTCTTGTTTTTTTAATATAAATAAAATACGTGGAACAAAAAACACCGCCCTGACATTAAATGCCAGGGCGGTGTTTTGGTTATATTTTATGAAAATTATCTACAAAAATAGTATATCTTTTATAAATTAGGTAACATATTTTTTATATGTTGTGTTATCATATCTAATGCTATAACATTATCTCCGCCTTCTGGAACAATTATGTTAGCATTCTTTTTACTATATTCAACAAATTGCTCATGCATAGGTTTAACTGTATCACAGTATTGAGTAATTACTGAATCAATACTTCTTCCTCTTTCATTAACATCTCTAACAAGTCTTCTAATGAAACGTATATCTGCGTCAGTATCAACAAATATTTTTATATCCATCATATTGCATAATTCTTTGTTTTCAAAGATAAGAATACCTTCAACAATTATAATCTTTTTAGGTTCAACTTTAACAGTAAAATCTTCTCGATTATGATTTATAAAAGAATAAACTGGATGTTCAATAGAATGGCCTTTTTTTAATTCTTTTAAATGTTCTATTAAAAGCGAAGTATCAAAGGCATCAGGATGATCATAATTTAATTTCTTTCTTTCATCAAAAGATAATTCATCATGACGTTTATAGTAAAAATCGTGAGATAATAAAAGAATATCATCTTGAAATTCTTTTTGTAAATTTTGTGCCAATGTAGTTTTACCAGATCCACTACCACCGGCAACTCCTATAATTATTGTTTTCATTATAATACCTACCTTATATATTACAATTTTATACATTATACAACATATATTGACATAATGCAATAAATAAGAAAAAATAAATAAAAAAACTTGCAAAATATTGGTAAATGGCTTATAATGAAAATGTACATGCAAAGTGAATATCAATTATATTCATTATAAGGAGGAAATAATCAATGATTGAAGATAATCAAATTGAAGCAAAAGTATCACCATTTGCTGTAAAAAAAGGTGAAATAAAAGTATTTGATGGAAAAGATGGATATGTGTCAATGCAACAAATTGTTAACAAGATAAACTTAGGACATATAAATGAATTACATTTTAAAATATTAGAAATTTTAAATGAATTTGAATTTATAACATCAAGACAATTATGCCAAGTACTTGATAGCAAAGGTGTAGAATATGGAAATCAAGATAAATTAAATAATAAATTAGAGCAAATGATAAAATCAAAAATGCTTACTAGATATTACTTTTCATCTATTGAAGAGGGAAAAGGAACATATAGAGTATATTCACTTGAAAAAATGGGAAAATATTTAATAGAATCAAGAGGAATAGAATGTAAATGGCAACCTAGTGATAACACAAAACCAGTAGGAATGATAAAAAAGAGATTAGCAGGAAATCAAATATTACTTGCTTATTTAAGAAAAGTTCCTGCATTTGATTCATATATTGTAAAACCACAATTAACAGCTAAATCATTAGGAAAAACATTTAGAGCTACTGGTGGAAATGTAAAATTAGCTAAAAATGGTAAGTCAATTTCATTTTTATTTGAAGTAATTAGAAGAGAAGATGACTGGGAGAAAAAGCTAGAAGATAAAATGAAATTTTATTCAGATTTTTATACAAATTATACACCAGGAGATTCTGGATATGAATCACTTCCACAATTAATAATTGATTGTGAGGATGAAAAACATATAGTTGAAACATACAAAAATATAGTTTTAAAGGGATTAGAGATTCCAAAGATAAAATTATACTTTACAACAGATTTAAGGCAAAATCAGGAAAGCTTATCAAATTCCCTTATTGAATTTAAACTAGATGAAGAAACGAATAAGTACAAAATGGAAAATGTAGAATTAAAATTATTAGATAATAAATAGAATAATATAAGAGCCTTCAATTTTAATGAAGGCTTTTTACATTTTTAAAAGAACTATAATCCTTTAAGGATTATAGTTCTTATTTTAGTTAATTATTATTATTATGCTTATTTATATCGAATATTATTGCATCATCGTTGTGAAATAATAAATTTGGATCTGCTTGAATTGGATCTGAGCCGTTATCATATGAAAGCCCATAATCATTTTTGGAATGAGTATTTTGATCAGCAACAGTTGATGAATTATATTTACTGAAATCATATGTCTTTGAAGAATGAGGTTCCTTATATTCAGAGTCCAAGAAATTTAATGTAACCTTAGCTGCATAGGTTTTTCCTTTTTCATCTTTAGACTTAAATCCAGCAATTTTAAACTTAAAGTTTTGAATTGCTTCAGGTTTAAAGTAAGGTGTCCAATCCCATTTAGCACCTTTTAGGTCACTAGAATGATTATTTCCAGGCTCAAGATGATAGTCAACACTCATTAACCATTTCTTCTTATATCCAAGTTCTTTAGACCAGAATTCATTATCTTTAGGACTATTATTTCCAAATACCATTTTAGTTGTACAATTAGCAAGAATTGTTTGTTTAGAGCCTTCAAATGCATCTAATTGATCTATATTTTGAGTAGATATAATGGTTCCAACTCTATATTTTCTATACATTGTAAATAGAGGTAAAGTATTTTTACATATAAAGTCTGAAAATTCATCAATGTATAAAAAGTTTGGAATACGAGTATTTTCATTTCCAGGTCTTTTTAATACAGCATATTGCATTGATAATATAAAGAATAATCCAAAAGCTTTATGAAGCATAGGGCCTAAATCTCCACGTCTTGTACATACAAATATAAGTTCACCATTTTTTAAAGCATCCTCAAAATTTATATTATTAGTTCTATTACATAAAATATTTCTCAAACCACTCATTCTTAAAATACTATCTAATTGATTTATTGCAGAATATATTGATGATTCTGTTTGTTGAATAAAATCACCTGGAGCAAAATATTTTCTAAAATAGTTTAATTGTAATTTATATTTTACGGCTAACTCAGGTATTTCTTCTACCTTTTTACATAAATCTAATATTAAATCAAAATTATTAAGCATATCTAGAATATCTTCAATATTTGCCAGTGCACCATCATGTAATCTTGGATACATTTCGCTTAATAAAATAGATAAATTTTCAACAGCTTGAGAAGAAAGATTTTGTGCATAAGCTTCTTCTGGTGTTGGATGTAATGAAAAGTATGTATTAGATAATATTGTAGAGATTACTACAGCAACTTCTTCAGGAGAACCATAAGCAAATGGATTTATACCAGCTGATTTTGAATTTGATGGATCAACTAATGTATAAGGAATATTAAAATTATCTGCAACATCCATCATGTGAGAGGTTGCTTCATAGTCTGGAGAAAGAAAGGTTATTCCTAAATCTCTATAAACTAATGAATTTTCATTTAAAAGCATTTTATGCATATATGCTTTATATAATTTTTCTTTTCCATCATTTATTGTTAACATATTAAGATTGAAATTTTTATTTAAATATTCATTATCATAAGGACAGCTTAGTGATGCAAGACCTGTTTTTAAAGCAACATAACCTAAAGCTTTAGAAGATTCTTTAAAGAAACTTTTTTGTTTTATATCATGAGCAATCATGGGTTCAAAAACAAGGGAAGTTTTTCCTGTTCCTGATGTTCCACATATAAATGTAGGCTCATATCTTCTTACATCAACTATTTTTGCAGGAGCTCCTGTTTCATAGTCAGTTCCAAAAGCAATTTCATATGCATAAGGTCCAAGTTTTTCAGGCTTCTTAGAAATATCAAGTCCAGTATAGTCCATTATAGATTGATACTCTAAAGGAGTATCATTTAACTCTGTATATATAAACCAGAATAATGAGAAAAATGTAGTTACTGGTAGATATATTGCTATTGCACAAAAAGCTCTTTTTACTTCAGGATAAAAATTTGTAACAATTTCTGCATAATTTGGTACAGAAAGTAAAAGCAACCAACCAGCCTGGTTAAACCATTGAACAAACATTGAAATAGCCATTATATATAACATAATAATATACAAAATTGTAAATGCAAATTTTTGAGTTGTATCCTTAACAAACTTAGATGAAAATGAAAACAAAAATGCAAATACAGGACAGGCAAATGCAATTGTATATGCTATCGGTCCCCAATATGATACAGAAATACCTGTTAAACATAGGAATAGTAACTCAACTACTCTATCAATTGCTATATATATTGATATTAATGTTAGTACATATGTAAAAAAAGTATTTCTATCTGTTTTTAATATTTTTAGAAATTTGTCTATATATTTCAAAATTCCCACCACTTTCAACAAAATTTTACTTCATATATTATCCCATAAATTATAGAAAAAAACAAGTGTTAAGACAAAATTGTTACAAAATATAATAATAATATTCTGCTAATTGACATAATTAATTAAAAAGTATATAATATAAGAACTAAAAGAAATGGAGGACTTCCTAATGCAGAAACAAAAATGGTTCTTTAGCAATCTTCAGCGGGTGATTTACACTTATTTCTTTGCAAAACTAATGCACATACTTTTTTCTGATTTAATTCAAGTTATATGTTTTGCAATGGAAAAAAGCAAATCTGAATACACAATTGTAGGAGCACAGTATCTGAGAATGTATGTTGGGGATAGAAATAATTTTTGCTTGTTTTATGCAATTTATCTTATTTCTATTTTAACTTTTAGCTTTGGAATAAAGGTAGACGAATTGTTAGGTAAGAAAATACAGTATTTTCAATGTGTTATGATGGGGTCTGTAGTATTTAGTTTAATAATGAGAAGTATCAGTGAAAATATAACTAAATATAACAAAACGGTTATGATTGGTGTAGCGATTGCGCTATCAAGCATCATAAGTAAAGAAAGAAAAGCTACATGGGTGTGTACGGTTGCTGAGCCTTCTTACGAAATAAGAACTGATGTTATGCTTACAACATTTGTAACCTCAGGAGTGATTAACATTTTGTGGTATATCCCAATTGTGCTAACAACTGTACTAAAACAGGGAGAGGTAACATTAAATTGTATTTTGATCATTTCGTATTTTGCGTCAGCGATTTTGTGGGAGAGATTTAATAAACTTTATGATTTAGGATACGAGACAGTAATAAAGAAACATTAAAAAAGATAACAGCAGTGGATTGTTTAGCCACTGCTGTTGTCTTTTTTTATATTCTTAGGAAAGTCATCTATGAAATAGAGAGTTTCCTTAGAAGATAATTATGGAAGAATTAAATTTTCTTATGTGCCTTTGGCACTTAGAAAATGTTATTCTTGTTTTTTATATACTAAGAAAGTTCTCTGAACTTTTTAGTATATAAAATACATTGTACACAAAATTACATAGTAATTTTGGCACGAGAACAAAGACGCGGACTTAAAAATTCCTTAATTAGTAGAAATGTTATTAATGTCCGCTTTTGTTCTTGGAGCAAGTATAAAAGAATTTTTATAAATTATTGATAAAAAATAAAGTTAATAATATAATAGTAAAATCAAAACATAAGAATGAAGGGAAGGAATATGGAGAAAACAGAAAAAAGAAACAAAAAAGAAGGTTTCATGCAAAGTGTCTTGATTTTAATGGTTTCACAACTTCTTATTAAATTGTTAGGTCTTGTTTATCAAATTTATCTTACAAACAAAGAAGGATTTGGAGATACAGGAAATGCAATTAGGAGTGGTGGATACCAAATTTATGCATTATTGCTTACAATATCGTCGATAGGTGTTCCAAATGCAATATCAAAATTAGTTTCTGAAAGGGTAGTTGTAGGAGACAGCAAAGGTGCACATAGAATTTTTAAAGTATCATTATTAACTTTTGGAATTATAGGATTCATTGGAACAATGATCTTATTTGTGGGTGCAGGTTATATTTCATCAGTAATTTTACAAATCCCAGAAGCAGAAATGACACTTGTTGCATTATCACCATCAGTATTTTTTGTAACAATTGCATCAGTTATGAGAGGATATTTTAATGGAAGAGAGAAAATATCTGTAACAGCAAAATCTCAAACATTAGAACAAGTTTTCAAAACAATATTAACAATTGTAGTAGTAGAAATAGTAGGATTTACGACTAATTTAAATACAGCCTTAATGTCAGCAGGAGCAAATTTAGCTACTACATTATCTGTATTATTAAGTTTTGGATATTTAACTTTATACTATAATATTTATAAGAAAGGTATTGCAGAGGAAATAAAAAATTCTGTAAATTACAAAAAAGAAAGTGTTTTAACTCTAGTTAAGAAAATTTTATTTGTATCAACACCAATAACCTTAAGTGCAATAATGTCAACATTAAATAAAAATATAGATTCAATAACAGTAGTTAGAGGCTTAAAAAAATTTTTATCAGAAGCAGAAGCAAAAGCACAATATGGAATATTAAGTGGAAAAGTAGATACATTAACAACTTTACCATTATCATTTAATATTGCCTTTGCAACAGCATTAGTTCCTTATGTATCATCAGCTATTGCAAAAGGTGAAAAAGAAAATGCAGGAAAAAGAATATCTTTTTCAATATTGGTTTCAATATTAATAGGACTTCCATGTACAATAGGAATGATGGTATTTTCTGAACAAATTATAGGATTATTATTCCCAAATGCAACAAATGGTGCATTATTATTACAAGTTACAGCTGTAACAATAATATTTTCGGTACTGGCTCAAACGGTAAATGGTGCATTACAAGGCTTAGGAAAAATAATGGTACCAGCAATAACCTCTACTATTGGTTTGTTAGTGAAATTATTTATGAATATAAAATTAATACCAATTCCAGAAATAGGAGTATATGGAGCAACAATTGCTTCTATTGTAAATAATATTGTTGCATTTGGATTAAGTTACATAGTTTTAGCCAAAACTATAAAATTGGATTTGAAATTTGGAAAATGTGTAATAAAACCTATAATTGCAACAGCAATAATGGGAATATGCTCATATTATTTATATTTTATTTTATCAGGTATAATTTCTACAAGAATTGCAACAATAATAGCAATAGTATTTGCAATAATTATATATTTATTAGCTGTAGTTGCACTTAAGATTTTATCTAAGGAAGAAATAAAAATGATTCCTTATGGAACTAAAATAGTAAAAATGCTTGAAAAGCTTGGTATATATGCAAAAGAAGTTGAATAAAATATTGTATAAAAAAGACAATAAAACTGAAATACAAGATGTTTCTAAGAAAAAACAAAAAAATCACGAAAAAAAAAGAAGGATTTTGTATGAAATTGACGAATAATCATTTATAGGAGTAGATAATAAAAGTCTACATACGAACATTTAGGAGGTAATAAAGATGAACAAATCTGAATTAATCGCAGCCATAGCTGCAAAAACAGGAGAAACAAAGAAAAGTGCAGAAGCTAATGTAAATGCTTTTACAGATGTTATAGCTGAAGCTTTAGTTAAAGGAGAAAAAGTACAATTAGTTGGTTTTGGTTCTTTTGAAACAAGAAAAAAAGCAGCTAGAAAAGGTAGAAACCCTAGAACTAAAGAAGAAATAAAAATACCTGCATCAAAAGCACCAGCTTTCAAAGCAGGAAAAGCTTTAAAAGAATTAGTTAACAATGGTTAATTAAGATTAAAAATATAAAAAGTCACAGCTTTTGCTGTGACTTTTTTTGTAATTTTTTCATAAAACCATTGACAGTTGAGTATCTGTTCAACTATAATATAAATATAGTTGAACAAATACTCAACTGTACTAAGGATAATGAGAGGAGGAAAATGTGTCAAGGAACGAATTTATATGTGATTGTAATATAATACATGAGGACTTAGTAAATAAAACTAAGAATGAAATGGAAGATGAAGAAATACTTAATAAATTAGCAGAATTTTTTAAAATTTTAGGAGATACAACAAGAGTTAAAATTTTATATGCATTAGATAAAAATGAACTATGTGTATGTGATATTGCAAATATATTAGGAATGAGTAAATCATCTATATCTCATCAATTAGGAACACTTAGAAGAAGTGGAGTTGTGAAGTGTAGAAAAAAAGGAAAAGAAGTTTTTTACATGTTAGATGATGAACATGTAAAAGAAGTATTTGAAGTTGGAATAGAGCATATAGAACATAGAAGATAGAAAAAGGAGTGAAGTTTTATGAAAATGAAATTTAAAATAAAGGGAATTGATTGTGCAAATTGTGCTGCACAACTAGAATTAGCAATTCAAAAAATTGATGGAGTCGATAATGCGTCAATTAGTTTTATGACAGAAAGAATGGTTATAGAATGTGCTGACGATAGAAAAGACGAAGTAATGGAAAAAGTAAGAAAAGCTGTAAAGAAAGAAGAACCAGATGCTACAATAGAGGAAATGTAAAACATAGGAGGAAAATAAAGTGAAAAAAAGGGCAATTAAAATAGTAATAGCATTTATTTTATTTATTATTGCAATGGTGGTACCTTTTAACAATGTTTATATTACAGATGCTATTTATATAATTAGTTATATTATAGTGGGATTAGATATAGTAAAAAAAGCAATAAGAAATATATTTAAAGGGAAAGTATTTGATGAAAATTTTCTTATGACAGTAGCAACAATAGGAGCATTTGGAATTAATGAATTTCCAGAAGCAGTTGCAGTTATGCTTTTTTATCAAGTAGGAGAATTGTTTCAAAGCTATGCAGTTGATAAATCAAGAAAATCAATTGCTAGTTTAATGGATATAAGACCTGATTTTGCAAACGTAGTTAGAAATAATGAAATAGAAAAGGTAGAACCAGACGAGGTAAAATTAGGAGAAACAATAGTTGTTAAAACAGGGGAAAAAATACCTTTAGATGGAATAATTATTGAAGGAAATTCAATGCTAGATACAATGGCTTTAACAGGAGAATCTGTTCCAAGAAGTGTTAAGGTAAATGATGAAGTATTAAGTGGAAGCATTAATCAGAATGGATTATTAAAAATTAAAGTTACAAAAGAATTTGAAGAATCTACAGTAAGTAAAATATTAGATTTAGTAGAAAATGCAAGTAATAAAAAATCAAAGTCAGAGAACTTTATAACAAAATTTGCAAAATATTATACTCCAATAGTCGTTATTATTGCTGTAATAATAGCTATAATTCCACCAATATTTTTAGGATGGAATACATTTTCAGATTGGCTGTATAGAGCTTTATCATTTTTAGTAGTATCTTGTCCATGTGCACTTGTAATATCAATCCCTTTAAGCTTTTTTGGAGGGATTGGAGGAGCATCTAAAGACGGAATACTAATAAAAGGAAGTAACTACTTAGAGGCTTTGGCGCAAACAGAGATAGTTGTATTTGATAAAACAGGAACTTTAACAGAAGGAGTTTTTGATGTTCAAAAAATAGCACCAGTAGGTGTAAGTGAAGAAGAACTATTAAAATTGGTAGCACATGCAGAAAATTATTCAAATCATCCAATTTCAAAATCTATAAAAAAGGCATATAATAAGGAAATTGATGAAAATATAGTAAAAAATCCACAAGAGTTATCTGGAAGAGGTATATCAGCTCAAATAGATAATCAAGAGATTTTAGTAGGAAATGAAAAATTAATGAATGAAAATTCAATTAATTTTGAAAAATGTGTAGAGGTTGGAACTATATTATATGTTGCCAGAAATGGTGAATATATTGGTTATATATTAATAGCAGATAAGATAAAAGATGATTCATTTAAAGCTATAAAAGAATTAAAGAAAAACAATATAAAACAAACAGTAATGTTAACTGGTGATAAAGAAAATGTAGGAAAAGATGTTGCTAAAAAACTAGAAATGGACACAGTATATACAGAACTATTACCAGACGGAAAAGTAAAGAAAGTAGAAGAACTACTTAAACAAAAAAGTGAACAAGGGAAAGTTGTATTTGCAGGTGATGGTATAAATGATGCACCAGTACTTACTTTAGCTGATATTGGAATAGCTATGGGTGGATTGGGATCTGATGCAGCAGTAGAAGCAGCAGATATAGTAATTATGACAGATGAACCATCTAAGATAGTTAATGCTATAAAAATATCAAAAAAGACAATGAGAATTGTTAAAGAAAATATTATATTTGCAATTTTTGTAAAGATTGCAGTTTTGGTATTAAGTGCTATAGGAATGGCTACAATGTGGGAAGCAGTATTCGCAGATGTTGGTGTTTCAATAATAGCAATAATTAATGCTTTAAGAGTCTTAAAAAACTAGAATATAAAAATGTTAGTAAGGTTGTACTGCTAACATTTTTTTGTTTCAAAAGCATTACAAAAATATTACAAAAATGTATAAATATTGCAAAAAATTTTAATTAGAATTATAATATATTTTATATTCTATATAAATTATAAGGGAGAATCATAATGAATGAAATTGAAAAAAATAGCAAATTATTAGCTGATATAAGTGAACTACATACATATATATTACATTCTGAAAAGAAGGAAAATAAAAGTTCAGAATGGAGTCAAAATGGATTTTATCGAACTCATAGAATGCTTTCTGATATGTTAATGAGTTTATCAGATAGAGATGCAAGAGATATTTTAATAAAACAATATGTAAAAGAAGGATTAAGCTTAAATGTAAGATCAATGTATGCTACAGCGGCAATAAACGGAGATGAAACTTATGCACAACAATTAATGGAAATGTTTCAACAGGGAAACAACTTTTATTATAAGAAAGTCGCAACAGAAGGGTATAGAAGAGATCCAATAAAATGGGATGAAGGATGTAGAGAAGATGCATTAGAATATAGAAAAGAAGATTATATGATAGCATTGGCTAGAGCAAAAAAATCTGATTATTGTAAAATAAACGGAGAAATAATAAATACTGAAGAATATAAAAGAGCATTGAAACCAATTATAGATGTGTTAGATGCTGATGATCTAGATAAAGAAAAATTTGAAACATTGCTAAATGAATCATGTAAAGGTGAAGCTGGAGATAGATATGCAGTAATAATATCAGAAGATGAATATAACTCTGTAATACAAACAGGTGAGAAAAGAAAAACAGATATATATATGACAACAAAAGATATTAGAAGAGAACAAGAAATATATGAACTTTTAGGTTTGATTGGAAAAGGAGGATATTCTGATTCAAAATTAAATCAAATGATTTCATTTTTAGAAGATTCTGAATCATCTTTAAAATTGCAGGCTAGACAAATGTGTGTTGCACAATTAGCAGCTGGATTAACAGATGAGGGAAAAGAAGAATTCTTAACAGCACATCCAAATCTGTATGGGTTAGCAGAAGCAAGAATTTTAATAGGAAAACAGTTATATAGAGATGCAGAACCTGTTAGTAAGGGAAAAGATGAAAAAACTAATGGGTTATTGAAAAAAAGTATAATTGCACTTGCAAAAAAATTTGGATTTAGAAAGGAAGAGGTAAAGGCGGCTTCTTATCAAATACAAAGAGATAATGAACAAAGAAAAATAGAAGGAGGAACACATGAGCAATATTGATGCAAAAGCATATTCAGAATTATTTGAAATTATAAATTTACTTGATGAAAGTGAAAAAAACAAGATACCAACAAAAATATATGAAAATATAAAAAGTCAAAAATCAAAAGAATATATTAATCAATATAATACATTAGATGATATTAATGAAAATAATATAGAAGAAAAAACAGCGATATTATTAACATCATTATATTTAGACTATATAGCAAATGAAGAAGAAAAAAAAGAGGTTGAAGATGTACTAAAAGAAAATGAAAAACAGTTAAGTGAAAAGTATAGCACAGAAAATATGTTTAAAAATAGAAATAAAGAAGAAAATACACAAAAAATTAATACTATGGTAACAATAAAGAAAAAAGAAACAGTATTTACAAAAATTTTAAATAAAATAAAATCATTATTTAAGAAAAGATAAATAATAAAAAAGGAATTTAAAGTTAATTTTAAATTCTTTTTTTATATTCTTAGGAAAGTCATCTATGAAATAGTGAGTTTCCTTAGAAGATAATTATGGAAGAATTAAATTTTCTTATGTGCCTTTGGCACTTAGAAAATGTTATTCTTGTTTTTTATTTGTTTGAGGTATTCAATGGAAATGTGAAAGTTTTGTGAAAAAATTGTAAGGCTATTGACAATAAAAGAAAAAATATCTTATAATAAAATGCACACAAAAAGAAAGGAGAGAATACTTTGAAAAATAGAAGAGTTCTGTATCAAATTAAAAGCTTAGAGAAAAGCATTTTGAGACATAATAAGGAAAAAAGCATTAAAGACAAAGAAATTACCCCTACACAAATGGAAATATTACTATATATTTTTAAAAACGAAGATAAAGATATATACCAAAAGGACTTAGAAAATGTTTTAAATTTAAGAAGAGCAACTGTGTCAGGAGTATTGCAAACTATGGAAAAGAATCATTTGATTACAAGAGTTACAGATATTGAAGATACAAGAGCAAAAAAAATTATTTTAAATGAGGAAACTAAAAATATATTTTTAAGGCATTTAAAACAGTTTGAAGAGATTGAAAAAGTGATAGTTGATGGAATATCAGAAGAAGAATTAGAAATATTTTTTGAAGTAATCCAAAAAATGAAAAATAATGTGGAAAAGTTAAATTAAAAAAGGAGAGGATTATAAATTATGTTAAAATTACTAAAAAACTTAGGAAAAAAAGAATGGCTATTGATGATAATTAGTTTAGTTTTAATAATAGCTCAAGTATGGTTAGAACTAAAAATGCCAGACTATATGTCTGAAATTACTGTTTTAGTGCAAACAGAAGGAAGTCAAATGTCAGAAATAATAACAAATGGTGTATATATGTTAGCATGTGCTTTAGGAAGCTTAATTTCAGCAGTGATTGTAGGATATTTAGCTTCTAATATATCTGCCAGTTTTTCTATGAAAGTAAGAAAAAAAATATTTAATAAAGTAGGAAATTTAGCTATGAATGAAGTTAAAATGTTTTCTACTAGTAGCTTAATTACAAGAACTACAAATGACATAACGCAGATACAGATGTTAGTTGCAATGGGATTACAATTAATGATAAAAGCACCAATTACAGCAGTTTGGGCAATAACTAAAATTCTAAATAAAAGTTGGCAATGGAGTGCAATTACAGGTGTAGGAATTGTAGTATTATTGGGTGTTATATCTACATTAATGGCAATTGTAATGCCAAGATTCAAAAAAGTTCAAAAACTTATAGATAGAATAAATGGTGTAACTAGAGAAAACCTAACTGGTATACGTGTTGTAAGAGCTTTTAATGCAGAAAAATATCAAGAAGAAAAATTTGAAAAAGTAAATACGGATTTAACAAATATGCAATTATTTAACCAAAAAGCATTTTCTGTACTTTCTCCAGTTATGTATTTAGTTATGTATTTCTTAACATTAGCTATTTATTTTGTAGGTGCATTTTTAATAAAAGATGCTTTAATGGCAGAAAAAATAGGTTTATTTGGAGATATGGTAGTATTTAGTTCTTATGCTATGCAAATTATAATGTCATTCCTAATGCTTGCAATGATATTTATGATGTTACCTCGTGCTGAAGTATCAGCAGAACGTATTAATGAGGTTTTAGATACAGAGATTAGCATTAAAGACGGAAAAGTTAATAAAGATTTAACAGATGAGAGAGGAACTGTTGAATTTAAAAATGTATCATTTAAATATCCAGATGCAGATGAGTATTTGTTAAAAGATATTTCATTTAAAGCAAATAAGGGAGAAACAGTAGCATTTATTGGTTCAACAGGAAGCGGAAAATCTACATTAATAAACTTAGTACCAAGATTTTATGATGTTACTGATGGTGAGATTTTAATTGATGGTGTAAATGTAAAAGATTATACACAAGAATTTCTTCATAATAAATTGGGATATGTATCACAAAAAGCAGTAATCTTTAATGATACTGTAAAAAATAATGTATCTTATGGAGAAAATGGAAAAGGTGAAATCACAGAAGAAAAAATAAAGAAGGCCATAGAAGTTGCACAAGGAAAAGAATTTATAGAAAAAATGGAAAATCAATATGATACAGAAATGTCACAAGGTGGAACAAATGTATCTGGAGGACAAAAGCAAAGAATTTCAATTGCAAGAGCAATAGCAAGAGAGCCGGAAATTTATATTTTTGATGATAGCTTTTCAGCACTTGATTATAAAACAGATAGTGTTTTAAGAAAAGAATTAAAAAAATATACTAAAGATGCTACAACTTTAATTGTTGCACAAAGAATAGGTACAATAATGAATGCAGATAAAATAATTGTTTTAGATGAAGGAAAAGTAGTAGGAATGGGAACTCATAAAGAGTTATTAAAGAATTGCCCTGTATACGAACAAATAGCTTTATCACAATTATCAAAGGAGGAATTGGAAAATGGCTAATAATGAAAAATTTACTCCTAGAAGAAGAGGACCAATGGGCCCAGGAATGGGAGGAGGTCCTGCTGAAAAAGCAAAAGATTTTAAAGGAGCAATAAAAAGATTATTTAAAGAATTAAAAGATTTTAGAATATTAATATATATAGCATTAACATTAGCAATACTTGGAGCAATATTATCAATTTCAGCTCCAAATAGATTATCTAAATTAACAGATAAAATTTCAGAAGGATTAGTTTTGAATAGTGATAATTTAAAAGCTATAAGTAGTAATATAGCAAGTGAACTTCCAAGTTCTGAAAATACAGAAAATGAAACAAGTTCAGAAATTGATTTTAGCATATTAGAAAATATGACTGAAGAACAAAAAAGTATGATATTTCCTGAATTTGAGATAGATGGTGTAACAATATCATCAGATGATCAAATTGAATATATGAAAATTATGAGTACAATAGATCAAAATGATAGTAAATCAAATATTTATTCAAAAATAGATGAAATGCCTGAAAGCGTAAAAAGTGTTATTGAACCTAAAATGGATATTGAAGCAATAAAGAACATAGCAATTTTATTAGCAGTAACATATATATTAAGTGCCCTATTTACATTTATACAATCAATTTGTATGACAGATGTAGCTAATAAATTTGCAAATCAATTAAGAAGAAGAATTTCTTTAAAAATAAATAATTTACCATTAAAGTATTTTGATAGACATACAAAGGGAGATATTCTATCTAGAGTAACAAATGATATAGATACAATTGCTCAAAGTATGAACCAATCATTAGCAACATTAGTAAGTAGTACAACATTATTTGTTGGAACTATAGTAATGATGTTCTATACAAATTGGATAATGGCAATAACAGCTATATTATCTAGTATTGTAGGTTTTGCACTTATGTTTGCAATACTAGGAAAATCTCAAAAATACTTTGTAAAAAGACAAGAAGAACTAGGAAAATTAAATGGACACATTGAAGAAATTTATTCAGGCCTAAATGTTGTAAAAGTATATAATGGAAAAGAAGAAGCAAATAAGAAATTTGATGAATACAATAAAAGTGTATATGAAGCTAATAGAAAGAGTCAATTCTTATCTGGATTAATGCAACCAATAATGGGATTTATAGGAAACTTTGGATATGTAGCAGTATGTATAGTAGGTGCATTATTAACAATGAATAATGTAATTTCTTTTGGTGTAATAGTTGCATTTATAACTTATGTAAGATTATTTACAAATCCATTAAGCCAAATAGCACAAGCAATGACATCATTACAATCAACAGCTGCTGCAAGTGAAAGAGTATTTGAATTTTTAGATGAAGAAGAAATGAGAGATCAAAGCAATATAACTAAAAAATTAAATAAAGACGAAGTAAAAGGGGAAGTTAGATTTGAAAATGTTGTATTTCAATATGATAATAATAACAAACCAACAATAAATAATTTTAGTGCTGTTGCAAAACCAGGACAAAAAATAGCAATCGTAGGACCTACTGGAGCAGGAAAAACAACTTTGGTTAATTTATTAATGAAATTCTATGATATTAATTCAGGAGATATAAAAATAGACGGAGTATCAATAAATGAATTAACAAGGGAAAATATACATGAACTATTTACAATGGTATTACAAGATACATGGTTATTTGAAGGAACAATAAAAGAAAATATTATTTATAATAGTGAAAATATAAGTGATGAAAGAGTTAAAGAAGTGTGCAAAACAGTGGGATTAGATCATTTTATAAGAACACTTCCACATGGATATGATTCACAGATATCTGAAAATGATAGTGTATCAGCAGGACAAAGACAATTGCTAACAATAGCAAGAGGAATGTTAGAACATACTCCATTTTTAATACTTGATGAAGCAACTTCAAATGTAGATACAAGAACAGAAGAACTTGTTCAAAAAGCAATGGATAAATTAACAGAAGGAAAGACTTCATTTATAATAGCACATAGATTATCAACAATAAAAAATGCAGATTTGATTTTAGTTATAGGAAACGGAAATATAATAGAACAAGGAAATCATGAAGAATTAATGGCAAAAAAAGGTGCATATGCAGAATTATATAATTCACAATTTGAACTTTAAAATAAAAGCAAGAATAGCAAAAAATAAAATTATTTTAGAAAAACTATTCTTGCATTTTTTAAGACAATAATTAGCAGTCTACACTTGACATTGCTAAAAAATAGATATATAATACACAATATGTTAAGAAGAAATGTCTTAATAAAGGAAGGATTGGTTATAATGGAGAATAAAGAATTTAAAGCAGAATCTAAAAGAGTATTAGATTTAATGATTAATTCAATTTATACAAATAAAGAGATATTTTTAAGAGAACTTATTTCAAATGCGAGTGATGCAATTGATAAACGTTATTATCGTTCATTAACAGATAAAAATACTACATTAAAAAAAGAAGATTTGAAAATAAAAGTTGACTTGGATAAAGAAAAAAGAACAATAACAATAACAGATAATGGTTGTGGAATGACAGAAGAAGAATTAGATAATAATCTTGGAACTATTGCTAAAAGTGGTTCGTTAAGCTTTAAAGAAGAAATAGAAAAAGGAAAAGATATAGATATTATAGGACAATTTGGTGTGGGATTTTATTCGTCATTTATGGTAAGTGATGAAGTAACTGTTGAAACAAAATCAATGGATTCAGAAAAAGCTTATAAATGGATATCAAAAGGAGTAGAGGGGTACTCAATAGAAGAATGTGAAAAAAGTGATATAGGAACAAAGATAACACTTCATATAAAAGAAGATACTGATGAAGAAAAATATAGTCAATATTTAGAAGATTTTACAATTGAAGGATTAATTAAGAGATATTCTGATTATATTCGTTATCCAATTCAAATGGAATTAGAGGAACAAGTTCAAAAAGAAGGAAAAGAAAATGAAAAAGTAAAGAAAATAGAAACAATAAATTCTATGATTCCTATATGGAAAAGAGATAAAAAGACTATAAAAGATGAAGAATATAATGAATTTTATAAAGAAAAAATACGTGATTTTGAAAATCCTATGAAAGTAATTCATACATCAGTTGAAGGTCAATTTACTTATGATGCTTTACTATTTATACCAGAACATTTGCCTTATGATTACTATTCTCAAGAATATGAAAGAGGACTACAATTATATGCAAATGGTGTATTGATAATGGATAAATGCAAAGATTTGCTACCAGATTATTTTGGATTTGTAACAGGATTGGTAGATAGTCAGGATTTGTCTTTAAACATTTCAAGAGAAATGCTACAACATGATAGACAATTAAAAATTATAGCTAAAAATATCGAAAATAAAATAAGAGCTGAATTAGAGAATATGTTAAAAACAGATAGGACTAAATATGAAAAATTCTTTAATACATTTGGTTTACAATTAAAATATGGAACTTATGGAAATTATGGAATGGACAAGGATAAATTAAAAGATTTATTAATGTTCTATTCATCAACAGAAAAGAAATTAGTTACATTAAAAGAATATGTTCAAAGAATGAAGGAAGGACAAAAAGAAATTTATTATGCAGCAGGTGAAACAATAGATAAAATAGATTTATTACCACAAGTAGAAGCATTTAAAGATAAAGGCTTTGAAGTATTATATTTAACAGATAATGTAGATGAATTTGTTCTACAAGTTATAATGAATTATGAAGAAAAGACATTTAAGAATGTAAGTTCTGAAAGTATAGATTTAGATACAGCAGAAGAGAAAGAAGAACTTGAAAAGAAAAATGAAGAAAGCAAAGAAATGTTTGATACAATGTTAGAAGCAATAAGTGGTGAAGTAAAAGAAATAAGATTTACTCACAGATTAAAGAATCATCCAGTATGCTTAAGCAGTGAGGGAGCAGTATCAATTGAAATGGCAAAGACATTAAGTGCTATGCCAAACAGTCAAGGGGTTAAGGCACAAACTGTTCTAGAGATAAATGAAAATCATGAAATTGCAAAAAAACTAAAAGATTTATTTGAAAATAATAAAGAAGAATTAAAAAAATATACAAAGGTATTATATTCACAGGCCAGATTAATTGAAGGCTTACCAATAGAAAATCCAACAGAGATAAGTAATTATATTTGTGAAATAATTTCGAAATAAAAAACAAGAATAATATTTTCTAAGTGCCCAAGGCACATAAGGAAATTTAATTCTTCCATAATTATCTTCTAAGGAAACTCACTATTTCATAGATGACTTTCCTAAGAATATAAAAAGAAACCCCGCTGATTCTGAATCAGCGGGGTTAGTACTTTGGAACCAGCACGGAACCAAAGAACGTCCTTCCTAAAGAATGCTCGGTGAGGAGACCTAACATTCGACGGGGATTTACACCTCGTAATCAAGAAAAAACCTGACAGGACGCTTTTTTTTACACTCACTCAATGTACATTCCTGCAAATGGCATTTAGCCATCTACAACTATTATTATACTATTATTTTATGTAAATGTCAAGGAAAATATTGCTTAATTGGTTAATTTTGCCGTAAAACAAAGAAAAGTAGTATTGACTTTTAATTGAAAATCAATTAAAATAAAATAATGAGTGAATTGAATAGTCGCGTATAGCAAGATCGAAAGATAGCGTACGAGGAAAGTCCGGGCCTCTAAAGAGCAGGGTGCTGGATAACGTCCAGTGAGGGAAACCTTAAGGAAAGTGCAACAGAAAATTACCGCCACTTATAGTAGTGGTAAGGGTGAAAAGGTGAGGTAAGAGCTTACCGCGACTGTGGTGACACAGTTGGTCCATGTAAACCCCACCTGAGGCAAGACCGAGACAAGAAGAATAAGATTGCTCTTTTCATCTTCTTAATTTGGTCGCTTGAGATTTATAGTAATATAAATAGTAGATAAATGACTATTCTAGACAGAACCCGGCTTATAGGTTCACTTACAAAAGTGGTATCAATTATTTGATACCACTTTTATAAAAAATAATGCAAAATTTTAATAAATATGTTATACTAATTCATATTATGAAAAGAAGGAAGGAAAATCTATGAAAAAACCAGAATTATTGGCACCAGCAGGATCTTTTGAAAAAGCTAAAATTGCATTTATGTATGGAGCAGATGCTGTATATTGCGGGACCGCAGAACTTTCTCTTAGAAGTAGAGCAGAAGTTGATAATGAAGACTTAGCTAATACAATAAGATATGCACATAGTATAGGAAAAAAAGTATATGCTGCAGTTAATATATATGCTTGGGATGACACATATACAGAAATAAGAAAACAAGCAAGAATGCTAAATGAATTAAAGGTTGATGGAATTATAGCATCAGATGGGGGAGTAATTGAAGTATTAAAGGAAGAAGCACCAGATATAGATATTCATATAAGTACACAAGCAAATACAGTAAGTGCACATGACGCAATGTTTTGGTATAAAAATGGAGCTAAAAGAGTAATTTTAGGAAGAGAACTTTCAAAAGATCAAATAAAATATATTGTAGATAATACACCAATGGGATTGGAAACAGAAATTTTTGTTCATGGTGCATTATGCTTTGGATATTCTGGAAGATGTTTCTTAAGTGATTTCTTAGCATCTAGAAGTGCAAATTTAGGTGACTGTGCTCAAAGCTGTAGATGGGCTTATAATGTTTATGTTGAAGAAAAAAATAATCCAGGAAATCTAATGCCAGTAGAATATGATGAAAAAGGAACATATATATTTTCATCAAAAGATTTATGTTTATTAAAGGAAATTCCTGAAATTATAGATATTGGTGTTGATAGTTTAAAAATAGAGGGAAGATTAAAAACTGAATATTATTTGGCTAGTGTTATAAATGCATATAGAAATGCAATAGATGATTATATAAAAGATCCTCAAAATTACGATTATACAAAGTATTTAAAGGAAATAGATAAAGTAAAGACAAGAAGCCTAACAACTTTTTATTTTAATGACAGGAATAATAAGGATTTCCAAGAATATGAAGGAAAACAGTATAACCCAGATTATGAATTTGGAGGAAAAGTTGTAGAATATTTACCAGAACAATCTATAATTGAAATAAAAAACAAATTAAAAATAGGTGATATTTTAGAGATTATAATTCCTGGCACAATAGATGTACATAGATTTGAAATAGATAGATTATGGGATTATGAAACAGGAGAAGAAATTGAAGCTGTTAGCCCTGGAAAAGCAGGACAGAAAGTTAGAATAAGATTACCAATAAAATGTGAAAAAGATTGGATAATAAGAAGAAGTAAACATTCAATATTAGGAGAAAATGAAGATGAAGGAATTTAAAAGTTGGTTATTGACATTACCAATTATTAATTTTAAAAATATTTTCTTATATTTACTAATTATAAATTTATTAGGTTTTTTAATTATGTATATAGACAAAAGAAAAGCTGAAAAAGGAAAGTGGAGAATACCAGAAAAAACATTATTTATGTTCACTTGGCTTGGTGGTGGCATTGGTACCATAGCTGGAATGTATAAGTTTAGACATAAAACTATGAAAAAGAAATTTACAATAGGAATGCCAGTAATACTTGGACTTGAAACAGCATTTTTGTTATATATGTTAATAATATGATAAAATTATGTAAATATTATAAGAGAAAAGCATATTATATAATAAGACTTAATATATGAGGTTTGAATAATATGAATATTTTATATAAATTCTTTTATAATATGAGGAAAGGTCTAACAAGAGGAGAAGATATACAAAAAATAGATTATAGAACATTACAAAATTTAATGAAGGAAAATGGAAATATAATTTTATTAGATGTCAGAAGCAGAAAAGAATTTTGCGAAGGTCACTTGTTAGGTGCTGTAAATATTCCATTATGTGAATTGAAAAATAAGATAAACTTTTTAGTTCCGAATAAAGGACAAACAATTATTGTGTATTGCCAAATGGGAGGAAGAAGTGAGAAAGCAGGAAGAATGTTAAAAAGAATGGGATACATTAATATATTTGAACTTGATGGAGGTTTAGAGGGAATATAAAAATATTGCAGTTGAAATTAACTCAACTGCAATATTTTTTTTGCTCTTAATACATCATCATTTGTAGCGGCAGGAATACCATCAAGTTCATAGGGAATACCAAGATTATCCCATTTAAATTTCCCCATGGTATGATATGGTAAAATATCGACATGTTTTAAGGTTTTCAAAGATGAAAGAAATTCACGTAATTTTATTAAGTCATTTTCATCATCTGTAAGAGTAGGGATTAAAACCTGTCTTATCCAAATATCAATATTATTGTCACTTAAATATTTAGCAAAATTTAACTCTTTTTCATTAGAAAATCCAACTAGATTTTTGCATTTAATAGGATCAATATGTTTAATATCTAATAATACTAAATCGGTATATTTTAATAATTCTTTTATATCATCTGTAATCTCAAACATACCAGAGGTATCAATAGCTGTATGAATATTATAGGACTTTAATTTTTTAAATAAACTAATTAAAGGTTTTACTTGAGCAAGAGGTTCACCACCAGAAATTGTAACACCACCAGATGGGCAAATATAATCTTTATAATTTAAAATTTTTTCAACAAGTTCATCAACTGAAACCCTTTCACCACAGTTGAAATCCCAAGTGTCACGATTTTGACAATATTTACATTTTAAAAAACATCCTTGAAGAAATACAACATATCTTATTCCTGGACCATCAACCGCTCCAAAAGATTCGAAGGAGTGTACTCTAAAAAAATCTTGTTCCATAATAACCTCCATTATATAAAATATGAGCAAGTATAGTATTAAAATTAGAATTAATACTATACAATGCTCTAGTATAAATCAAAATTTAATTAAATTTTTTCATGAATTGTTCTATTAATTACGTCTAATTGTTGTTCACGAGTTAAATTAATAAATTTAACAGCATATCCAGATACTCTTATGGTTAATTGTGGGTATTTTTCTGGATGTTCCATTGCGTCAACAAGAAGAGCTCTATCAAAAACATTAACATTAATATGATGACCTTTTCTAGCAAAGAAACCATCTAACATTGATACTAGATTATTTACTTGAGTTTCAGAATCATTTCCTAATGTTCCAGGTGTAATAGAAAATGTATAAGAAATTCCATCTTCTGAGTAATCATAAGGTAATTTTGCAATACTATTCATAACCGCAAGAGCACCATTAACATCTCTTCCATGAAGAGGATTTGCACCAGGTCCAAATGGAGCTCCATAACGTCTACCATCAGGAGTATTACCAGTGTGTTTTCCATAAACAACATTTGAAGTAATTGTAAGGATAGACATTGTAGTTTTTGAATGTTTATATGTGTTATATCTTTTTAATTTGCCTAAAAATACTTTTACTAATTCAACTGCAATTTCATCAACTCTATTATCATCATTGCCGAATTTAGGAAAGTCTCCTTCAATCTCATAATCAACAGCTAATCCTGTTTCATCTCTTATAACTTTTACTTTAGCATATTTAATTGCTGAAAGTGAATCAACTACAACAGAGAAACCTGAAATTCCACAAGCCATAGTTCTTAAAATATCTTTATCATGTAAAGCCATTTCTAATGCTTCATAAGAATATTTATCATGCATGTAATGTATGCAATTTAAAGCTTTTAAATAGATTTTAGCAACATAATCCATCATAACATTATATTTAGCTATTACTTCATCATAATTTAAATATTCAGATGTAATAGGAGCAAATTCAGGAGTGACTTGTTTTCCAGTTAATTCATCTCTACCACCATTTATTGCATATAATAAAGCTTTTGCTAAGTTTGCTCTTGCACCAAAGAATTGCATTTGTTTACCTATTTTCATAGCAGAAACACAACAAGCTATACCATAATCATCACCTAAAGTAACTCTCATTAAATCATCATTTTCATATTGAATAGAAGATGTCTTTATTGAAAGACCTGTTGCAAATTTCTTAAATCCTTCTGGAAGTCTAGTAGACCATAAAACTGTTAAATTTGGCTCTGGAGCAGATCCTAAAGTATTTAAAGTATTTAAAATTCTAAAAGAATTTTTAGTAACTAATGTTCTACCATCAATTCCCATACCACCAATTGATTCTGTAACCCATACTGGATCTCCAGAGAACAATTCATTGTATTCAGGAGTTCTTAAAAATCTAACTAATCTTAATTTCATAACAAAATGGTCCATTATTTCCTGTGCTTCTTCTTCTGTAATGTATCCTGCTTTTAAATCTCTTTCAAAATAGATATCTAAGAAAGTAGAAGTTCTACCTAGGCTCATTGCAGCACCATTTTGATCTTTTATTGCACCTAAATATCCAAAATATAACCATTGAACAGCTTCTCTTGAATTACAAGCAGGTTTAGAAATATCAAAACCATATTTTGAAGCCATACTTTTTAATGCTTTTAATGCAAGAATTTGGTCACTAATCTCTTCGCGTTCACGAATAATCTCTTCTGTAAGGTTATCAAGATCAACTAATTCTAATTCATGTTTCTTTTCTTCTATTAATATATCTACACCATATAGAGCAACACGTCTATAATCACCAATTATTCTACCACGACCATATCCATCAGGAAGACCTGTAAGTAGATGAGAACTTCTTGCAGCTCTAATATCAGGAGTATATACACTAAATACACCATCATTGTGTGTTTTTCTTATAGTATGATAAATTTTATCTAATTCAGGATCAACTTCTTTTCCACATGCTTCACAAGATTTTTCTACAATTCTTATACCACCATTAGGCATAATAGCTCTTTTTAAAGGGGCATCAGTTTGAAGACCAACAATATCTTCTAAATCTTTATCAATATATCCTGGTTGATATGCATCAACTCCAGAAGGTGTTTTTGTATCAATATCTAAAACTCCACCTTGTGAATCTTTTTCTTTTTTATATAATTCAAGAACTTTATTCCATAATTCTTGAGTTTTTGGTGTAGCACCTGCTAAAAAGCTAGCATCACCACAATATGGCGTATAGTTCTTTTGAATAAATTCTCTAACATCAATTTCGTTTTCCCAGTCTCCGCCATTGAAACCATTCCATTCAGTAAATCTCATAATTTTTCATCCTTTCTTAAGTAAAAATATACTTAATATATATTTATTATTTCTGTATTAGGATAACACAAAAGAAAAAAAATATCAATAAAATATTTTCTTGTATATTGTAAAAGTTTTATGAACTTTTTAGTGTATAAAAACAGTAAATATAAAACAATTATGAAATACTTTGAAATAAAAAGAAAAGTAGAATTTAAATATTTTAATTAGTAAATACATTGTTATTGAAAATATACGAGAATATGCTGAATAAGTGCAAATATTTATACACATTAATGAAAAATAAAAGCTAAGTATGTCGAAGAAAAAATTATTAATATCATGTGACATGAATAAGATAATAATAAAGATAGGAATTAAGAAAAAGTTTAGATAAACATTATTTGATTTTAAAAAATTAGACTGTCAAACTATTGGAAAAAGCCAATTTTAAAAAAATAAAATAAAAAAAATAAAAAAAATTAAAAAAACTATTGACATCTTAAAGAAAAATGCGTATAATAGTCAATGTCGAAAGGAAATGGGCGCTTAGCTCAGCTGGGAGAGCATCTGCCTTACAAGCAGGAGGTCATAGGTTCGAGCCCTATAGCGCCCACCATTTTTTTTACGGCCTGGTAGTTCAGTTGGTTAGAACGCTAGCCTGTCACGCTAGAGGTCGACGGTTCGAGCCCGTTCCAGGTCGCCATTTTTTTGCTTAAATATGGCTTTATAGCTCAGTTGGTAGAGCAGAGGACTGAAAATCCTCGTGTCAGTGGTTCGATTCCACTTGAAGCCACCAAAGAAAAAGCGCTGTATCAATAGATATAGTGCTTTTCTTTTTTTATAAAATTTAATGAATATTAGCAATATTTTAAATATTTTTTATAGTTTAGTGTGTCAAATTTATTTTAAATTTTATTTTTAACAATATGTAAAATATAAAAAGATATTAATTAAAAATCAAAAATATCTTGATAATCAATGGAAAAAGAGTTAAAATAATAGTATGCAAAAGGTTTTGATGAATGAAAAATATTTAATGAGGAGGTATTATATGGATTGGAAGTATGTAGAACCACTAGTTGATAGTAAGAGCATAGAAAATATAGAACAAAAATATAAACTAGAGATACCAAAAAAACTAAAAGAAGTTATATTAAAATATAATGGAGGATGCCCTTCAAAAAAAGTATTTGATACAAAAGATAGTAAAGAAAGAGTTGTTCAAAATTTAATATCATATAATAAAGAATCAAAAGAGAGTATATATATGTATGAAAGTATATTTAATATGGAATATATTCCTTTTGCAACTACACCATTTGGAGATATAATATGTATAAATAAAAAAACAAAAGCTGTAGAACTATATTTACATGAAGAAAATAAATTTGAATATATATGTGATGACATAGACGATTTTTTCAAAAAACTTTATAATTAGAAAATATTAGTTACAATTTACAATCTCAAAAGGAGCCAGCAATCAATCTATAGGATTGCTGGCTCCTTTTGAAAAAAGTTGTCTTAGCGAAGGAATAAAAAATTAGTGAGCTGCTACCTGATTTCGAACATATTCAATCGATGCATATCCTGCGCCCCACATCTTAAGAAGAGGATCCTCAAACTTGATAATGCCGAGTCGAGTCATCTCTTGTTCAAGCTCCTGCCAAGCTTCCAAAGTAAAGCGCCCCTAAAGGTGCAACTTTTCAGAAGCTTCTGCGGATAAAACTCCTTCGCTACCATCTTTGTAAATAACTTTCATAATGAACCTCCAAGTCACTGTTAATAGTGTTTACTTTTCGGACATTCGCTTTGACAACATAAATATTATAGTACACTTTACATAATAATACAATATAAATATATAATACTGAAATTGTGAGAAATGATAATAGATTTTATTTCTATAAAAGTATTGATTTTTTAGAATTTTTATAGTATACTAGAAAAGTATTATTACCTATTTCTTGGAAAAAGGTTATAACACCACTTTTTCTACGAATTAGGCGAATGTAAAATTTAGGAGGTGCAAAAATGACAGCAGAAAGAAAACAAGAAATTATAGCTACTTATAGAAGAGACGAAAAAGATACAGGATCTTCTGAAGTACAAATAGCTCTTTTAACAGAAAGAATCAAAGAATTAACAGAGCACTTAAAAGTTCATAAAAAAGATAATCATTCTAGACGTGGACTTTTAAAAATGGTAGGTAAGAGAAGAAATTTACTTAACTACTTAGAGAAAAACGATGTTGAAAAATACAGAGAAATCGTTGAAAAATTAGGTTTAAGAAAATAATCACAGAAATTGTATGTTCTGTGATTTGGGCGAGTTGAAATGCGCCAAATTAGTAGGACGTTTGATTATTACAAGCGTCCTATTAAACTAAATAGGGCATAAATTAGAGGTAGCTTGGATAATATTCTAAAAATACGATACTAATTAGAACATTATCGAAGTTACAAACTAATTTATGCAAGGAGAAATGTAGAATCTCCAAAAAAGAAGAAAAGAGGTAAAAATATGTTTAGAACATTTGAAACAGAACTTGCAGGAAGAAAACTTGTAATCGAAAGTGGAAAAACATCAGAACTAGCTAATGGAAGCGTTTGGGTTAGATATGGAGAAACTGTTGTAATGGTAAATGTTACAGCATCTAAAGAGCCAAAGGAAGGAATTGACTTTTTCCCATTATCAGTAGATTATGAAGAAAAATTATATGCTGCAGGAAAAATACCAGGAAGTTTTACAAAAAGAGAGGGAAAACCAGCGGATAAGGCTATTTTAACATCAAGAGCAATTGATAGACCTTTAAGACCTTTATTCCCAAAAGATTTTAGAAATGATGTATGTGTAATTGCAACTGTATTATCAGTAGAACCAGATAATTCACCAGAAGTTGCAGCAATGATTGGTGCATCAGCAGCACTATCAATATCAGATATTCCATTTGGTGGACCAACAGCTGCGGTTAATGTAGGATATGTTGATGGACAAATTGTAATAAATCCAACATTAGAACAAAGAGAAAAGACAGATTTAACATTAACAGTAGCAGGAACAGAAGAAAAGATTGCAATGATTGAAGCAGGAGCAAATGAAATACCAGATGACATTATGCTAGAAGCAATTAAGCAAGCACATGTTGAAATAAAAAAATTATGCAAATTTATTTCAGACATAAAAGCTGAAATAGGTAAACCAAAATTTGCTTATAAATCATTTGAAGTTGATCATGATTTATTTGATAAAATTGCAGAAAAATACGAAGACAGAATGTACAATGATGTACAAGAAATAGATAAGACAGTAAGAGATGCAAATGTTGATAAAATAAAAGAAGAAGTAATGGAATACTTAAAAAATGAACTTGGCGAAGAAGAAGTAGAAAAAAGAAAACAAGAAATAGGAGAAATTCTATATAAATTAGAGAAAAAATGTGTTAGAAAGATGATTCTTGAAGAACATAAACGTCCTGATGGAAGAAAATTAGATGAAATTAGACCTCTTTCTTGTGAAGTAGGAGTACTTCCTAGAGTACATGGAAGTGCAATATTCACACGTGGACAAACACAAGTATTATCTGTTGCAACTCTTGGAATGATGAGCGAAGAACAAGAATTAGATGGACTTGATGAACAAACATCAAAAAGATATATGCACCAATATAATTTCCCAGCATACAGTGTTGGAGAAGCTAGAACATCTAGAGGACCAGGAAGACGTGAAATAGGACATGGAGCATTAGCTGAAAAAGCATTAGTTCCAGTATTACCATCTGTAGAAGAATTTCCTTATGCAATAAGAGTTGTATCAGAAGTATTAAGCTCTAATGGTTCAACATCTCAAGCAAGTATATGTGGCAGTACATTAGCACTTATGGATGCAGGAGTTCCGATAAAAACACCAGTAGCAGGTATTTCAACAGGACTTGTAACTGATGCAAATGATCCAAATAGATATGTTATGTTAACAGATATTCAAGGATTAGAGGATTTCTTTGGAGATATGGATTTTAAAGTTGGTGGAACACATAAAGGTATAACAGCAATTCAAGTTGATATAAAAATAGATGGATTAACTTATGACATAATAGCACAAGCATTTGAAAGAACAAGAATTGCAAGAATGTATATATTAGATCAAATTATGGCACCACAAATATCAAAACCAAGAGAAGAAATATCTAAATATGCACCAAAAATAATTACAACAAAAATTAAAGTAGAAAAGATCAAAGATGTAATAGGGCCTGGTGGAAAAGTAATCAATAAAATTATTGATGAAACAGGAGTTAAAATGGATATTGAAGAAGATGGTAATGTATTTATATATGCAACAAATCCAGAAAGTGGAAATAGAGCTTTAGAGATGGTAAAAGAAATTGTAAAAGAAATTGAAGTTGATGGAATCTATGAAGGAAAAGTTACAAGATTAATGCAATTTGGAGCTTTTGTGGATGTTGGATGTGGAAAAGAAGGATTACTTCATATTTCAAAAATATCTAAAAAAAGAGTAAACAAAGTAGAAGATGTTTTGAAGGTTGGAGATATTGTAAAAGTTAGAGTTTATGAAATAGATGATCAAGGAAGAATAAACTTAACACATAAAGAATTTGAACCAGATGAAGAAGAAACTAATAAAGAAGAAAACTAGAATATAATAAAAGTGTTTAGAATTGTATGAGATATTTTGAAAAATAAATATCTTATACAATTTGTCTAACAATATACCATAAGTCAACTTAAATGTAAAATTTATTGTTGACAAAGTCAGGAAAAGAATATATAATATGTATTGTTATGTTTTTAAGGAGAGGATAATTATGTTAGCTAAATATTGGAAACAAATTGGTTTTTTTATTTTAATAATAGCTGTTTTATTTAATATAACAATTAAGCTAATAAATAAAACATCTTTAAAAAATGCAATTCTTCAGTCAGCTGAATATGTTATTACTCATGAAAATACAGAAAACACTGAAAACAAAATTCAAAAATAAAATAGTTTTTAATTATAAGAAGATATAAGGAAGAGGTGAATACAAAATGAAAGAAGGAATACATCCAGAATTTGTAGAAAGTACAATTACTTGTGCTTGTGGAAATGTTATAAAAACAATGTCAACAAAAAAATCTATGAGTGTTGATATATGTTCTAAATGTCATCCATTTTGGACAGGAAATTTAAAACAAAATACAACAGGTGGAAGAGCAGAAAAATTCAAGAAGAAATATGGACTTGCTTAATAATAAGGATACAGATATTGATATCTGTATTTTTTTTATCTTTCTAGGAAAGTTATCTACTTTGTTATTCTAATATAGATTCTTGATATTTTATAATAATAACTTGCATTAATGAAAATGTTATTATAAAATAGAAAATCATAAGAGAAAGGGTGAATTAGTATATGAATATTAAAGTTAATTTAGAAAATACTGGAATTGATAACCAAAAAGTGATGGAATATAAGGAAAAAGTGAAAAAAATAGATAATGAATTAAGAGAAAAAGCAAATGATGAAAGAGAATTTTTAGGATGGATAGAATTACCAACAACATATAACAAAGAAGAATTTGAGAAAATAAAAAAAGCAGCTGAAAAGATTAGAAATGATTCTAAGGTTTTTGTATGTATTGGAATAGGAGGGTCATATTTAGGAGCTAGAGCTGTAATAGAAGCATTAACAGATAGTTTTGATAAGAATGGAATACAAATATATTATGCAGGAAATAATTTAAGCTCTGATTATTTGAATGAAATGTTAAATGCTATTGGAAATAAGGATATATCAATAAATGTAATATCAAAATCAGGAACAACAACAGAACCAGCAATAGCATTTAGAATTTTTAGAGAATTTCTAGAAAGTAAATATGGATTAGAAGAAGCAAGAAAAAGAATATATGTAACTACTGATAAAGAAAAAGGTGCTTTAAAACAACTTGCAAATGAAGAAGGATATGAGACATTTATTGTACCAGATAATATAGGAGGAAGATACTCAGTTTTAACGGCGGTTGGACTTCTACCAATAGCTGTTGCAGGAATAAATATTGATGACTTAATGGCTGGAGCAAGAATGGCACAAGTAAAATATTCTGAATCAGATTTAAAATATAATGAATGCTATCAATATGCTGTATCAAGAAATATTTTATACGATGATGGTAAAGAGATTGAGATATTAGCTAACTATAATCCTAAATTACATTATTTTGTAGAATGGTGGAAACAACTATTTGGAGAAAGCGAAGGAAAAGATGAAAAAGGAATTTTCCCTGCTGGAGTTGATTTCACAACTGATTTACATTCTATGGGACAATATATACAACAAGGACAAAGAAATTTAATTGAAACAGTTATAAATGTTGTAAAACCACAATCAGATATTGAGATAAAAAAAGATGAAGATAACTTAGATGGAATGAATTTTGTCGCAGGAAAAACATTAGATTATGTTTGTAAAAAAGCTATGGAAGGAACAATCCAAGCACATGTAAATGGAGGAGTTCCAAATGTTCTAATTGATTTAGAAACTTTGAATGAAGAAAATCTAGGTGCGTTAATTTATTTCTTTGAACTTGCATGTGCAATGTCTGGAAGTATTTTAGGAGTTAATCCATTTAATCAACCAGGAGTAGAAGAATATAAGAAAAATATGTTTAGATTACTAGGAAAACCTGGTTACGAAAATAAATAATAATTAAAACAGATAAAAAATAATTTGCATAAAAAGTTATTTGATTTTGAAAGATAATAAGTATTATAAAAGATTTGTAGATTATATAATAGGGAAGCAAAATACTTCCCTGTTATATAAATTAGAGTAAATAAAAGAGGTAAAAATGTTAACAATAAATATATTGTGTGTTGGAAAAATTAAAGAAAATTACTTGAAAGATGCAATAAATGAATATTCAAAAAGATTATCTAAATATTGTAAATTAAATATAATTGAAATACCAGATGAAAAGGTTCCAGAAAAACTTAGCAACAGTGTTATAAAAGGAATAAAAGACATAGAAGCTAAAAAAATGCTGGAACATCTAAAAAAAGAAACTTATTGTGTATGTTTGGATTTAAAAGGAAAAGAGTTAACATCTGAAGAATTTTCTAAAAAGATTGAGAATATTTCAAATTACAGTAGTTCGATAACATTTGTTATTGGAGGAACTTTAGGAATAGGAGATGAAGTGCTAAAAACTTCAAAAGAAAAAATATGCTTTTCTAAAATGACATTTCCACATCAGTTAATAAGAGTTTTTCTATTGGAACAAATATTTAGAGGGTTTAAGATTGCTAATAATGAAACATATCACAGATAAAATGTAAAAAAGCTCTTTACAAAATTAGTAAAAGATGTTAATATTAATAAGCAAAATTAATATGCCGCTGTGTTGGAATTGGTAGACGAGGCAGACTCAAAATCTGTTACCAGCAATGGTGTGTGGGTTCGAGTCCCACCAGCGGCACCAGAATAAAAAGTCCTATATGCAATATCAATGCGTATAGGACTTTACTGTTATAAAATGTATGCAATAGTTCATCTTATTTTAATAAATTAATGATAATAGAAGATGTAAGATAATAACTATTTAAATTAAGTATTTATTAAATAAGAATTTTAAGAGGATTTAAATGTTTAAGTAATAGATATCAGTTATAAAATTGACAAAAATGTAAAAATAGGGTAAAATAAAAGTGTACGAGTGAGAGAAAGTCTCTCACATAGGCACATTCAAAAAGGAGGATATATAATGAATATCCAAATTCTGCTCGTCATTCTTTCACTGCTTTTCAATTTGCTGACTGGTGGCTCTCTCGCAGGAAACTGGCAGCCGATTGATGGCAATCAAACGACAGGCACAACTGCTTCGATCACGGCGATGATGCCTAACCAGATGCAGATGATGCTGCCGATGCTGATGTTCGGAGGTAGTATCAACATGAACCAGTCTAACTGGGATCAGGTTGATCAGACGATTGACCTTGGCTCGGGTAACTGGCAAAGCTACGGCTTTGGACAGGGAAGCTCGGTACGTATTCACGGCTCGATGGTCAATGGAATGTACTTTGACTTTACAGTCAAGGGAAATACCTATGACCAAAGTCATCAGGTAACGTCGCCTATTGAAGGATTGACGATTACCACGAGTCAGTATTCTGGCTCGGACGCAGGCTACAGTTTCTCGGTTGGACCGGTAAACTGGCAGACTGCTCTGACCCTGTTTAACTATGCGACTTCAAGCATGGATACTGCTAGTTAAACAGGAAAATCCTCCCCGCCCTTCGAAGTTTACTTCGAGGGGCGGTTTTTATAATATTGAGGTTTTTAAATTCAAAAAATAAAATATAAAAAAGTTTTATAATAGTGTATAAAAATCTAAAAGGCTTAAAAAAGAAAAAATTAAAATTGGATTGATAAAAATTCTAGCAATAAAATAAAGAAAAAACCAAGAATTTATTTGAAAAATTCTTGGGTTTAAAAATAATTAAGTTGAAATTAACTTTCAGAAATAATATTTGCAATTTTATATATAAGTCTTTGCTTTTCTGGAGAACAATTCTTTAAAATCTCACTTAAATCTGAATTTAAGTAATTTGAAGAATCATCTGTTGCACCAGAAAGTATACTAGACTCTGAAATTTCTAAGATATTACAAATTTCATTTAGACGTTTTAAATTGATTTTTGTTGTCCCAGTTTCAA
This sequence comes from uncultured Clostridia bacterium, assembly GCA_934183325.1. GTDB lineage: Bacteria > Bacillota > Clostridia > TANB77 > CAG-508 > CAKPSH01. Next base: position 5,298 of record CAKPSH010000007.1, on the reverse strand, counting down.
TTCTACTTAAATAAGCAATAGAAATATTTAATGATTCAGCTAAATTTTCTTGTGTTAATTTTTTAGAAAGTCTAGCTTTTTTCAATCTTTCTCCAATAATTTTATAATCAATAGCCATAATTGTGCCCCCCTATAAAAAATGCTTGTAATTATAAAAAGCTTTTTACTCCCAATAAAAAACTTTTATTAGTAATATAACATGAGAACTATACAGTTAAAAGAAACTTAAAAGTAAATATTTACAAACAACATAATATATTCTTTCGAAAATATAAAAAAATATTACAGAAGTATTAAATTTTTATTACATTTTAGTAAATACTATTGACTTATACAAAGAAAGAAATAAAATATATACATATAATAATATGAAGGGGAAGGTCTTTTGAGAATTATAAGTGGTAGTGCAAGAGGTACAAAATTAAATACATTAGAAGGTTTAGATACAAGACCAACACTAGACAGAGTAAAAGAATCTTTGTTTAATATAATACAAGACAAAATATATGGAGCCAGAGTATTGGATTTATTTTCTGGAAGTGGTGCACTCGCATTGGAAACTCTTAGTAGAGGAGCTGAATTTGCATATTTATGTGATAATTCAAAAAAAGCAGTTCAAATTATAAAAGAAAATGTAGCAAAAACTCATTTTGAGTCTAAGGCTAAAATTTTAAATATGGAATATAATAAAGCTATTGAATATTTAAAAAAAGAGCAATTTGATATAATATTTTTAGATCCACCATATAAAACAGAATTTGATGTAGAAGCAATAAAACTTATTAAAGAAAACAATATGCTTTTAAACGAAGGAAGAATTATCCTGGAAACAGACAGAGCTGATGAAAAGAAAAAAAAATTAGAAAAGTTGGATATAAACATATATGATATAAGAAAATATGGAAGAGTGAGTTTATTTTTCTTAAATTGAAAGGAGAAATAATTAATGGAAGTATTTACATTATTAGATACTATAGAAGAACTTTTAGAAAGAGGAAAGTCAATTCCATTTACAAATAAAGGAAAAGCGATAGTTGATAGAGAAGAAGCTCTAGATCTTGTTAAGGAAATTAGGTTAAAAATGCCAGAAGAATTGAAACAAGCTAAATGGGTAAAAGAAGAACGAACAAGAATATTAGTAGAAGCACAAAAAGAGGCAGAAGACATTGTTAAGGAAGCTGAAAATAGAATAATAGCAATGGTTGATGAAAACGAAATCACAAGAAAAGCTTATGAACAGAAAAATGAAATAATACAAACAGCTAATGAAATGGCAAGAGAAATTTCAAACGGAACAAAAGAACATGCAGATGCAATCTTAGAAAAAATAGAAGTTGTATTGCTTGATACGCTAAAAACAATTCAAAATAATAGAAAAGAGCTACAATAATTATAGAGGCAGGAGGGGAAAAAGCCTCCTGCCTTTAAAAATGAAAAAAAGTAGTTGAATTTTTAAGTTTTGTGTTATAATAAAAATGAAAAGCTTGAAAAGAAAAGGAGGAAGTACTACAATTCTAGTACGAGAAAAATGGCAAATAAGAAAAAAAGAAGAAAAAATGGAAAAACAAGTAATACAAGAAAAACAGTTAAAAAAAGAAAGATTGATAAAAATCTTCAATTTTTTATGATGTTTATAGCAAGTATTTTATTAGGAATATTAATATATATTAAGTCTGGTTATATTGGAAAAACACTAAGCCCTTGGTTAGGTGGGATTATGGGACCAATAAAATATATCGTACCAATAGGCACATTTTTAATAGGAGTAACTTTATTAAAAGAAGACAAAAGTATTTTACAATCTAAAATTATACAATATATAGTCGCAATTATGTGTATATGTTCAATAATGACAATTATACAAGTAAATAACCATGAGATAAATATGAATGATGATTTATCATCAATTATAGATACAGCTTTTGAAACTGGAAAAGTTAATAATGGTGGTGGAATTTTCGGGGCAATTATAGCTTATCCAATGATAAAATTATTTGGAATGTTAGGTGCAACAACTATATCTGTAGGAATGGCCCTAATATTAATGATATTTACATTTGGAATAAAACCTGGAGAACTTATAAATAATATATTAACAGCATTAAGCGGAAATAGAGGAGAAGATGACGAAGAAGAAAGATATGTTCAACAGGAAATACCAATGGAAGAACCAAGAGCAGAAAGAAAAAACAAGAAAAAAGTAATAAAGCAAGTTAGTAAAGAAATTGCAGCAATACAAGATCATTCAGATCAAATATCAGAACAAATTCCTGAACAAATTACGATTAATAATTTGAATGAAGAAAACGACGATATTCCAAAAGGAAAATATGATTTAAAATTACCATTCATGAATAAAAAAGAAGAAAAGATAAATCCAGAAGTAATAGATGCTAATTTATTTAAAGAACAGCAAGAAGAGAAAGAAGAAAAAACAAAACAAATTTTGCAATTAGAACATACTCAAGTTGTAGAGGATGAAAATTACGAATTCCCACCAATAGCAATTCTAGAAAAAGGAGAAGTAAAACAAGTTAAAGGGGGAAAAAAAGCAATTGCTGACAATGCAGCAAAATTACAAAAAACATTATTTAGTTTTGGAGTATCTGCAAAAGTAGAAAATGTATCAATTGGTCCTGCAATAACAAGATATGAGCTAAAACCAGCAGAGGGAGTCAGAGTTAATAAAATAGCAAATTTAGCAGATGATATAGCATTAAATCTTGCAGCTCAAAGTATAAGAATCGAAGCTCCAATACCAGGAAAACAAGCTGTTGGAATAGAAATACCAAATGCTGAAAATGAAATCGTACATTTAAGAGATGTAATAGATTCTGAAGAGTTTGTTACTGCAAATTCAAAATTAGCTATTGGACTTGGAAAAGATGTTAGTGGAAAAAGAATAATTGCTGATATTGCAAAAATGCCACATTTACTTGTAGCAGGAAGCACAGGATCTGGAAAAAGTGTATGTATTAATACTTTAATTACAAGTATTATTTATAAAGCCAAACCAAGTGAAGTAAAACTTGTAATGGTAGATCCAAAAATTGTTGAACTTTCAGTTTATAATGGAATACCACATTTATTAATACCTGTTGTTACTGATCCAAGAAAAGCAGCAGGAGCTCTTGCTTGGGCAGTTCAAGAAATGGAAAATAGATATGCTCTATTTGCTGCAAAAGGAGTGAGAGACATAAAAGGATATAACCAAGCTCTTATAGCAGAAGCAGAATCGCAGGATGAAGAAGTAGTTGGAAAATTACCACAAATAGTAATAATAATTGACGAGTTGGCTGATTTAATGATGGTTGCAGCAAAAGATGTAGAGGACGCAATATGTAGATTAGCACAAAAAGCAAGAGCAGCAGGAATGCATTTGGTAATTGCAACACAAAGACCTTCTGTTGATGTAATTACAGGTTTAATTAAAGCAAATATTCCATCAAGAATAGCATTTGCTGTATCATCACAAATAGATTCAAGAACAATATTAGATATGGCTGGAGCAGAAAAATTACTTGGAAAGGGTGATATGTTATTCTATCCAACAGGAGTTCCAAAACCTGTAAGAGTACAAGGATGTTTTGTATCAGATAAAGAAGTTGAAAAAATAGTTAGTTTCTTGAAGAAAGACGGAGAAGCAACATATAATGAAGAAATAATTGAAAAAATAGAAAAGGCAAATGTATCAGACAAAGAAAAAGTAATGCTTGAGGAAGAAGGCGGAGATGATGCAGATCCATTTTTAAATGATGCAATTGAGGTGGTTATTGAAATGGGACAAGCTTCAGCTTCAGCAATACAAAGAAAATTCAAGGTGGGTTATGCTCGTGCTGGTAGAATTATAGATCAAATGGAAGAAAGAGGTATTATTTCTGGATATCAGGGAAGTAAACCCAGAGAAGTTCTTATGACTAAAGAAAGATGGGAAGAATTAAAAATGACTACAAACCCAACAGAAAACAAGGAATAGTAAAAAAATATTTGTACATAATATAAAAAGAATACATATAAATTATGATTTTTATAGAAGGAGGATGTTAGTTTTTAACTAACGTAAAAGGGATGCCAAAAAAAGAGTGGTTTCATAAATATACAAATTATAATGAACAACTAGAGGCAATTTTAGAAGAAAAAGATTTTTCTACAGATGTAAAAAGCTTATTATTGAGTATGCTATATAAGATGGAAACTACATATAATGATTATGCAAAGGTAACAGGAGCTACAGAAAATAAGAAGGAAACAATAGAAGAAATTATTGAAATTATAAAGCAAAGTAATGAGATAGAACTAGTAGAACCAAATTCAGATGAAATAAAAAAAATTCAAAAGAAACAACAAGATTATAGTAGTGACAAAAAGGAAGGAAAAATAATTTGCTTGCCAAACGAAAAAATACTTTTAAATGCATTATATGATTTGAAAGATGAAAAAAATATATATTTAAATGAGGAATATGGAATAGTAAGAAATTCATTACCATATATTTTACAAAAGGGAAAAAATGTAAGTAAAGCAGAAATCATTAGAGATTTTGATGGATGGACTTGGAATACTGATTTTACAGCAATAAATAATATGGATTGCAATTTAATTTATAAAAATTTAAAGTTATTATTGGGAGTAGAATTTATAAAAGAATGGATGAATTTAGACGAATCATATAAGGCAATAGAAGTATTACAGAATGAGTTAGAAGAATATTTATCAGAAAAAGATGCAAGAAAATTTATAATTTTAATTTTTAAACTATCAATAATTATATTTTGTCAAATCAATAATAAGGAAAAGAAAAGGTTAAAAGAGGAATTAGAAATTAATACAGTAGAACTAGAAAAAGTTCAAGATTCATCAAAATTAATTAATGATTTAACTAATGAAAAAATAGAGAATATAAAAAGAATAGAAAAAATAGACGAATTATTGAATGACAAAGATAAATTCGATAGTGAACTAGAGAGAAGAAATAATAATAATGAAAATATTGAAATTTTAATACCTGGACAATTAAGTAAAAATCTAAAAAAACAAAAAAAAATTGCACAGAAAAAAATTAAAGAAATAGATGAATTATTAAATCCAAAAAAACTAGTGATTTATAAACAAAAATTAGAAAATAATCAAGAAATGCTTAATTCTATCAATGAAAAAGAAAAGAAAGATGAGTATTTAATTGAATTACAAAAAATTTTTATTAAAGCTATAGAATCAAAATTAAAATGCATTACAAATAAAAAAGAATTGCTTGAAATAACATATATGATTAGATATTATAATTTTATACCTTTTAGA
>CAKPSH010000006.1 GCA_934183325.1 uncultured Clostridia bacterium | reverse complement strand
TTACTTTTTCTCATAGCATAACTTTAGACCTTTCTTTTGATGTTTAAATAATTTTATTATAAGATGTAAGAAAAATCAAGTATACCAATAAAAATTCACAAAAGTAAGTATTCAAATTTTTTATATTCTTAGGAAAGTCATCTATGAAATAGTGAGTTTCCTTAGAAAATGTTATTCTTTTTTTTTATATACTATGATAAAATTACTCGAGTATAAGATTATTGGATGGTTACAATAATTAACAGTATGAAGGGGATAGGTTATTATAGTGGTAATAAAGTATTTTAGTAATTCAATAGAAAATATGAGAGACTTAGGTGGATATAAAAGTAATAGCGGAAAGACTGTGAAAGAGGGTAAATTAATTAGAAGTAATCTACCAGTTAGCTTAAAGAATGAAGAAATTGAAATTATAAAAAAAATAAATATAAGTAATATAATTGATTTAAGAAGTAAAGAAGAATATGAAATTAAACCATCTATTTTTGAAAATGATAATTTTTTTAAAGTTTATCATATTGAAATAAACATTGGAAAAAATATACCAGTTAATCAGAGGATGGTATCTATATCCTATATAGAAATTTTAAAATCATATGAAAAAATAAAAGAAATATTTGACATTTTGAATAAAAGTGATGGAGCTATTTTTTTATGTAATGCAGGCAAAGATAGAACAGGAGTAATAAGTGCAATAATATTAAAACTACTAGGAGTAGAAGAAAATAAAAGAGCCCGCCCATATAAAGGGGCAGGCTCTTTGGAGTATGCAACATAACTATTAGCTATGTTGCAATTGGATTCTGGTTATGAGAGAAACGAGTTCATCAAAACTCAATTTCAACTTTGAACCAGTGAGACGTGCGTCAACTTCATAAGTGTTTCCATCGAACGAGTTGCCGATGATAACGACATAAGGATTGCCAAAGAGAACAGAATCTTTCAATTTGGCTCCAAACGAAACGTTAGGACGGTCATCGATAGCAACCTTAGGAGTTACCTTGAGAAGTTTCTTGTAAAGTTGCTCGGCTTCATCACTTTTGTTTTCATTGTAAACGATATGCACCAAGTAAGGTGCAATAGACAGTGGCCAAGCCAAACCAGAGAAATCGCAGTTGATTTCGCACATTGCAGCAAGTGTACGGCTTACACCAATACTGTAATACCCCATATAGTAGTAATGAGGTTTGTTGTCAGGACCTGTAAAAATACCTTTTAGCTTTCTAGAATAATTCTGACCAAGCTGAGAGATATGTCCTAATTTGATGCAATGTTCTTCATGAAATTGATTTTGGTCAAATCTGATACCATAGTTGCTTAAAATAATTTCATAAGCATTGGGGAGATCAAGGATTTCTTTGTTAAAACAGATTGTAAAATCATTATTAACAAGAAGTGTTTCTTCGCTGTAATCAGCAATTGCCATGAATTCTTCGGAATATTCTTCTCCTGTATAGCAACTTAAAGCCTGTACAGGGATAATATTTATACCAAGAGCATCAAAGATATCAAGATATGCATTGTGCATAGACTGATATTCATTAGCTAGGTCTTCCTCAGAAACATGGAAACTGTAGGCATCCATCATAGTGAATTCTCTGCTTCGTAATAATCCCCCTCGTGAACAAAATTCATTTCTGAATTTTGTGCCAATCTGATAAACATTAATAGGTAACTGCTTGTAAGATCTAACGTTGGATTTAACGAATTCGAGAACTGCTTCTTCTGCAGAGGGAACTAGGCGTAGAGTACTATTAGGTGTGTTGCAATAGAACATTTGCCTGTGGAAATAGTAATTTTTAAAATTCTTAGATTTTTCAAAAATTGACTTGGGTTGGAGAAGAGGCAAGGAAATCTCTATACAGTCATAAAAATCTAAAGTTTTTCTGATGACTGCTTCGATGTTTTCTTGGGCTTTCACCAACAGGTGGTTTTTTCCATAGATTCCAGTGCCGTATTTTTTTAACTGATTGGACTGGAGTAAGAGTTGCTGTGATAGCGGTTCATTGTTTACTCGTTCCCTAAATGTTGCAAAGTTTCCCCGAGAAAGTCTCATAGAATCACACTCCTTTTGTGTTACAAGTTCGGGTAGACATAATGATTTTAACACGCGAAAGCTTAAGAATCAAGTACTTGGATGAAAATTTAAAATGCATATTTATTTTTAAAATATAATATGATAGAATAAAAAAATAAAAGTGATAAAGAAAGGAAAAAATTATATATGATTAATTTTGTGAAAATGGAAGGATTGGGCAATGATTATGTATATATCGATTGCACAAAGTATGATGATAAAAAAGTTGAAGAAATATCAAAAATGGCTAAAAAAATTAGTGATAGACATTTTGGAATAGGTTCAGATGGACTTATATTAATATGTAAAAGTGATATTGCAGATTTTAGAATGAGAATGTTTAATTCAGATGGTTCAGAAGCAGAAATGTGTGGAAATGGAATTAGATGTGTAGCAAAATTTGTTTATGATAATGGATTAACTAACAAAGAACAAGTAAATATTGAAACATTAGCAGGAATTAAAAAAATAGATTTAACAGTTGAAAACGGAAAAGTAGTGCTTGCAACTGTTAATATGGGAAGACCAATTTTAGAGGCAGAAAAAATACCTGTAATATCAGATGAAAAACCTGTAAAAAATTTAAAATTAAAAGCAAAAGATAGAGAATTTACATTTACATGTGTTTCAATGGGAAATCCACATGCAGTAACAGTAATAGATGATGTTGATAGTTTTGAAATTGAAAAATATGGACCTATTTTAGAGGTAAACGAAAAATTTCCTAAGAAAGCAAATATAGAATTTATTCAAATTATTGATAAAACACATATAAAGATGAGAGTATGGGAAAGAGGAGCTGGAGAAACATTGGCTTGTGGAACAGGGGCGTGTGCAGTGTGTGTATCAGCTATATTAAATGATTTAGTAGAAAAAAATGAAGAAATAAATATAGAATTATTAGGTGGAACATTAAAAATTAGATGGGATGATTATGTATATATGACTGGACCAGCCAGAACAGTATTTAGAGGAGAAATAGAAGAATAAGGAGAAATAAAAAATGAAAGAACAATTTATCGAATTATTAAGAAGTACAAATAGAGAAGGTATAGAAAATTTAATTAATTTTTTAGAAAAAACAGATTTTTTTAAAGCACCTGCAAGCACAAGATTTCATGGTGATTATGAAGGTGGATTATTAGAACATAGTATGAAAGTATATGAAATATTTAAAGAAAAAGTAAAAAATGCAAGTATAGAAATGAATGTTTCAGATGATACAATTATAATATCTGCATTACTACATGATGTTTGTAAAGCCAATTTTTATAAAGTAGATTATAGAAATGCAAAAAATGAGTTGGGAGTATGGGAAAAAGTACCATATTATACAATTGATGATCAAATACCTTATGGACATGGAGAAAAATCAGTGATGATGATTTCTGAGTTCATAAAATTAACACCAGAAGAGAAATATGCAATTCGTTGGCATATGGGATTTACAGAGCCAAAAGAAGTTTACAATACAATTGGTGCTGCATATAAAAAATATCCTTTAGCATTATTATTATTTGAAGCAGATCTAGAAGCAACATATTTCTTTGATATTTAAGAACATATTGACGAATTATATATAAAGTTGTAGAATATAGCGGTAATATAGAGTAAAAAATAGATAGTTAAGACCTATTAAACGGGAAGTTGTTAGTAGGGCAAGGAGAAATTCGCTTATCTATTTTTGCATTCCGCTATAAAAAGAGAAAAATACAATGGAAAAAATCTCCTTTTTGGAAACTCTAATTTTACAAGAAAGGAGATTTTTTATTATGTCAAAAACAAAAAAAATGATTTTATCAGCACTACTTTTAGCTTTAGATATTGTATTAGCAAGATTTTTTAGTGTGAGAGTTGTAAATATTGCTTTTAGTTTTGGATTTGTTCCACTAATTTTATCAGCAATATGGTTAGGACCAAAATATTCAACTTTAATTGGAGGATTAGCAGATTTAATAGGTGCTTTGTTATTTCCTGTAGGTCAATATTTTGTGGGGTATACAATAAGTTCATTAATTGATGGATTTATTTATGGAATTTTTCTATATAAAAAACCAGGAGAAAAAAGAAGTACAAAACAATTTGTAATAAGATTAATTTTAAGTACATTAATAGTATCTGTATTTTGTAATTTATTTTTATCTTCTTTATGGTCTTATATAGCTTATGGTAAAGCATATTTAGTAGCGTTAGCAGGAAAATTACCACTTGAAGCTGTTAGATACCCAGTAAAGATTATTACTATATTGGCTATAACAAAAATATTAGAGCCAATAACAAAGAAATACATAGAGGAATAATAGAATGATAGAAGTAAAAGATGTAAGTTTTAAATACAAGACGGGTAATATGATTTTGAAAGACATAAATTTAAAGGTAGAAGAAAAAGAATTTGTAACAATAATAGGGAAAAATGGTTCAGGTAAGTCTACATTATTAAAATTAATTGGCGGAATTACAAAAACAACTAAAGGAGATATTTTAGTTGATAACATCAATTTAGGCGATAAAAAGAAATTTATAGATATTAGAAAAAAGGTAGGAATTGTATTTCAAAATCCAGAAAATCAAATAATATTTAATAATGTTTATGATGATATGTTATTTGGAATTAAAAATTTAGGCTTAGATAATGCTGAAGAAAGAATAAAAAAAACTTTAGAAAGTGTAAATATGTATGAGTACAAAGATAAAGAAGCATATGATTTATCAATGGGGCAGAAACAGAGGGTTACAATTGCAAGTGTTTTAAGTATGGGACCAAAGTATCTAGTAATGGACGAGCCAACAGCAATGCTTGATTCAGAAGGAAAAGAAACAGTATATGAAATTGTAAAGAAATTAAAAGAAGATGGATATACAATAATATATGCAACAAATGTTATGGATGAAATTTTATATTCAGATAGAGTTCTTGTAATGGAACAAGGGCAAATTGTGAAAGAGTTTAAGTCAAGTGAAATATTGGAAAATATAGATTTCTTAAAAAGCAAAAATATACAAATTCCTCCTAAAGTTCAACTATTATTAAAACTTAGAAATAAGGGGATTAATATTGAATTATCAGAAATTATTTAATATTGGAGAAGAAAAATGAAAGACACAATAAAATTTATACTATTTATTATATATACTGCTTTGATATTTTGTATACAAAGTTATAAATTGTTAATTGTAGTAACAATTATAAACATAATCCTGATGATTATTGAAAAAATTAACATATTGGAATCAATAAAAAGTATTATTAGATTATTACCTTTTATATGTATAATTTTTGTAATTAATGCTATTTTAGTATCTGGATATAATGCTATATTAATAGCTATAAGATTAGTACTTGTATGTAATATTACATATACTTTTACGAAGAACTTTACAGCTAATAAATTAGCAACTTCAATAGAAAATGTGTTATTGCCATTAAAAATATTTAAGGTAAATACAAAAGATATAGGGATAATGGTAAGCATTGCAGTTGCGTTTATTCCAATATTAAAAGATGAAACAGAAAAAATGAAAAATTCATTAAAATCAAAAGGATTTAATACAGAAGGAATTAATATGGTAAAAAACATAAATCTAATTTTGGTACCATTGATAGTTTCAATTTTTAAAAGAGTTGATGATATGGAAAATGCTTTTAAATCAAAAGGGTATGCAGAAGAATAAAGTTTATGTTATAATCATATATAAGAGAGATGATACAAATGAATGACAAATTACCAATGGTTGTAAAAGAGAATAAATTAATTAATAGTGAAAAAAATAATAAAAGGTTAGTTGCTAATATAAAGAAAAAGAGTATAGCACTATTGAAAGTCGTAATTGGAGGTACGATACTTATAAATCCGGAGATTCTATCTATTATACTTGAAAGTGGAGCAAGTCAAGGTGCTATAATTGGAAGTAGTGTGGCTCAATTTATTGTCCCAGCTATAACACCAGTTGCAGTTGGGATTGCAGGTGCAAATTTTTTTAAAGGATTTGTAGATATAGCAGCAGAGAAAAAAAGCAAAAATTCAATGTTTGGTGTAGTGAAAACAAAAAAGCTAAAAATAGGACAATATCCATCAATTAAAGGAATTCAAGAAATGAAAAAACTAAATAGTAAATCTGAAAAAGCAAGTTTGATGGGAATAGATATAATAACAATGATGCAAGGGTTTCAACAAGAGTATAGAGATATAGGAAAAATGATACCTTCAAAAGATGGAAAACAAATGGTATATCCTCAAATATTTGAAACAGATACACATGGTGTTAATGTAAGGATGATTGAGACATTGGAAAAAATGGGCTATATTGAAATATTACAGAAAGAAAAGAAAGGAAAGAGCATATTATTCTTAGAAAGATTAGGATTTGGAGAACACCAAGCAGCAAGAGAGGCGTTAATCTCTAAGATAAAAGGAAAGAATGAAGGAGCACGACAAGTTTATCATTTAGAGGTAAGACTAACAGACAAAGAATTAAATCTGGAAAAAATGTATAAAGAATATCTAGAAAATAATGATACAAAAGTAAAAAATACACATAGAAACTCAAATTTAATAGCAAAAATGTTAGAAGACCTAAAAGACCAGAATATAGATATAAGAACAAATGAATTAGGTGAACAGGAGTTAGTGTATGATGCAACAACATCATTAGCTAAAAGAGTAGAAAAGGAAGTTGAAGAAGAAAGAAGAAGTAAAAAGTTTATGGAAGCAATAGATGCAAGGGGAGAAAATGATGAACCAGTTGTAGTACATGAACAGAAAAAAGAACTAACCACAGAAAAAGTTAATGAAGTTGAAGAAAAAGAATAAATTATTAATACCGAATTTAAGATAGTTAAATTCGGTATATTTTAGTTGTTAATTAAAGAAAATATGATAAAATATAAATAATTTAATCTCTGTTTAATCTATACAATGTATATATAAATAAGGTGAGTAAGTATGAGAATATTAATTATAGAAGATGAATTTAATTTAGCTGATGTCATTGCAAGCAGACTTAGAAAAGAAAAATATGCAGTTGATATTTCTACTGATGGAGAAGATGGACTTGATAATGCAAGTACAAATATATATGATTTAATTATTTTGGATGTAATGTTACCTAAAATGAATGGATTTGATGTGCTTGCAGAGCTTAGAAAAGAAGGAATAAAATCAAAAGTAATAATGTTAACAGCAAAAAATATGTTGGAAGATAAATTAAATGGATTTGATAATGGAGCTAATGATTATGTAACAAAACCATTTCACATAGAAGAACTAGTTGCCAGAGTAAATGTTCAACTAAGAAATACAAATAATGAAGTTATAAAAGATTATATAGAAGTTGGAGATTTGAAATTGAATCTCATAACCCTAAGGCGAGTTTGAAATGATTTTACTTTACAATTTTGATTTAATCGTTACAGCTTGAATGGATGTAGCGATTTTTTACTACCTTCAAATTGGTTGCTATAATGCTTAAAAATAACACTATTATGTCAAATTGGGGAGAAATTGGGGATCAACTTCCCAATTGACATAGAACCTCTAAGAAAATCTCATTTCATAAAAATTCTTAAAGTCATTTTTGCAACAAAGTAAATCAAAAAAATATAAATATGAGAGTCACAAAAAAGATTTTTAGATAATATTGAATTTCTAATTTGCCTTGCTTGAAATTAACAAATTCTCTAATACATTTCCAGCAGTCCTATCATGAGATTTTAGTGGGTGAACATAGAAATTGTATGTAGTAGTAATTTGTGCATGACCAAGTCTAGCAGATACTGTTGCAACATCAACTTGCTGAGAAATAAGAAGAGTTGCATTTGTATGTCTTAAACCATGAAAATTAATTACAGGCAATCCAATCTTTTTAACAAACTGTTCAAACCATTTGCTAATTGTAGATGGATGAATAGGTTTACCATCATCTTGAACAAATAGCCTATTAGATTCGTGCCAGAAATCGCCTACAGTTGATTTTTGTTCATCATACCATAACTTATATTCCTCAAGTAAAGAAACGATAAAATCAGGTATTGCAACATCTCTTATTGAACTTTCTGTTTTAGGAGATTTTGTAAAAACTCCTTTTTCAGAAAGATATTGACTAGACTTATTAATATTGATAATACCATTTTTTAAATCAATATCGTTCCATTCAAGTCCAACAAGTTCTCCAAGCCTTGCTCCAGTAAAAATATCAAGTAAAATTGCAGTACGATATTTAATTTGATTGCCTTTTAACTTTTGCAAATTATCAACAAGAATTTTAGTTTGTTCTTCATCATAATGACGTCTTAACGGCTTAGATGTTTTCGGTGGTTGAACACGTTCAGCAGGATTGCTTACAATAAGTTGCCAATATACTGCTTTATGAAGCATTGCTGATAGCAAACGATGGTGCTCTAATATTGTCTTTTGAGATAATGGCTTTCTTGTTTTCTTTCCATTATTATTTTTTCTTCTAACAATTTGAGTATCTTCTTCAAGCAAATCATAAAATCTCATTATGTCTGTTGGTTTGATTTTATTTATTTTATAATGTCCAAAATATGGAGTTATCCTTGTTTCTAGCATGCGTTTGTATCTGTAGTAAGTTGACGGTGCTAGTTCTTTTAATGCATAATCCTTTGTCCATATTTCCACATATTGTGCAAATGTTGGGATGTTTCCATCTACTATTAGTCCACTTTCTACTTCTGTTAGAAATTTTGCAAGTTCTATCTGTGCTTCTGATTTTTTCTTGCAGTGTATTGTTTTTTGATGCCTTATTGGTTTGCCGTCTAGATCATATCCTTTGAATACTACTAGCCTGTAACTGTTTTTTCCTCGCTTTTCAATACTACCTGTCACTTTTTTGCCTCCTTTCTGTTGTTTTTAGTAATTGTTTGTATTACTATGTTTTTATTGTAACATTTTTGTGGAAGAAAACAAAACCCGACAGGGGGTTATGGAGGAAAAGTTTTGGGGTGTAGGGGGAAAGAAAAAATGTTAATATAGTGTGATTTTTGTACAGTATACGTTATAAAATATAAAATTAAAAGAATAAATGAAGAAATCTTTTTATGAAAAATAAGAAATAAAAAATAGATAGTTATAAAACTATCTACTTTTTAATCTCTTTTTTTGGATATTAAATGCATTTTTTATATTATATTATTTTTAAAAAATTTAGTCAATATTTAATTTTTCTTTTAAAGCTTCCTGCAAAACTTGAGAAAAATTAATATCGTTTTTTTCGGCAAGATAATTTAACCATTCAGGGATGGTCAAAGTCTTTTTTATCGATTTTTTATTGAATTTTTTTCTGTAGTCATCCATGTCAATACTTATAAATGAAACAAATTGATTTTCCTTTAAAGGGATATTAGAAAAATCTAAAGAGGGATTTGGAAAATTAGTCATATTATCCAAATATAAGCCCATAGCATCCTGAGCCATAGAATATGCAACTTGTATACTGCTTCCAAAAGTTGAACATCCTTTTAAATCGATAAAATCAACATTATAATATTTACCATCAAAAGTAAATATGGCAGGAAAGACAGTTAATTGATTTTTCATTTTTATACCTCCAATTTATATGATAGAAAGGAAGATAAATGCACAGCAAACAAACCCTAGTAAAAAATATAAAATTAAAGTTTTACCCTCATTTAACTGAAATATTATATAGTTGAATAGGGAGGGCTAATTATTTTAGCCCTGTTCTTTTTAGAATTGCTTCAGCTGTCCCTATTGGAATATCTCCGCTATGTACGGGAATAATTTCAGTTTGATTTCCGTTTTCTCATTTTTAAATGAGAACCGTTTTGTGAAATCTTTCGCCAACCATTTTGCTGAAGCAACTTGATTAGCTTTTTACAATGCATTTAATATCCTCCTTTCTGTAATACATTATACTACGTATAAACACGTATGTCAACACTTGAATGAAATTTTATTATAATTATATAACAATATTATATGCATATATAACAAAATTAAAAATATTACTGGAAAAATTGCAGAAAAAATGATAAGATATGACAAAAATAGGGAGGACTTTGAATGGAAAATGAATTACAAGAAATAATATGTCTTCTAAAGGATAACACAACATCAAATATAATTTCAATTTTATCATTAGTTGTAGCAATTATTGCGGTAATAATAACTATCGTTTCTAACGTAAAGGCTAATCGAAGATATATAAATAGTTTAAAGCCAATATTAACATTTAAGTTATATGAAAAAAATGGATTTTTAGTATTATACATAAAAAATAATGGTCAAAGCGGAGCAACTAATATAAAAATAGATTTTTTAAGTATGAATAATAATGAACAAACAAATTTTGAATTAGATGATATTTTCAAGAATGAATTTATGTTATATCCATCAGAAGAAACACAAGGAGTAGTTATGTATTTAAAAAGTGAAATGTCTCCAAATATAGAAATCAATGTTAAATATGTACAAGAAAATGATAATAAGCTAATTTCATATAAAAGAAGTATCGCGTACAAAAAAGAAATTGAAATAAAAGATGGTATAGATGGAGTGATTGAAGAAATAAGATCCATCGCATATTCTAATAATAGATTAGCAAATTATATAGAGGGAAGAACTCTTTTTAAATTTGACGAACTAAATGTTATGCCTAAAAGTTCTTTATATAAAGATTTGAATGATGCAATTAATAATAATGAACGAAAAGAATTTGGAAAAAGTGATGATTAAAATAAAATGGAACTTATTTAAAAACTTGATGAAATATCGGAAAAGTATAAAATTTCTATATTAAACTAATATAGAGGTGTTGATAAATTAAATAATAAGCTAATATTAATAAATAGTATATTAAATAGAAGTATTGTAATAATAGAAATTTATGAAAAATTATTAGATACTAATTTTTAAATTTTAAATTCTTTGACAAGAACGCAAACTGTTTGTATATGGAATATAGTTATTATCAGAGAATGAATATAAAATAAAAATTAATTTATGTGATGGGGGAAATTATGATAAATAGAATATATATAAAATGTAATTTTTGTAAAACTAATATACTTCTTCGATTTCAAATGGGTGAATTTGATATCCCATTTAGTTTTTTCTGCCCCAATTGTAAAGTTAATATTAATGGAATTAGAAAAATTGCCACTGAAAATTCTTTTGAAATTAATAATGCAACAGAAATAGAAGAATGTCTAGATAATATAGATTATTATGCGGATTTTTCGGTAGAATTACCACATAAAAAAATTAGCAAGTATATTTCTTTTGAACAAATGTATTCTAAAGGGGCAGGGCCATTTATGGATACTGTAAATTTGTTCGAATCAGGACAAGATTATATGAATTTAGTTAAACATATAGAAGAATTTATATTTTTTAAAATAAACAATTGGAATGTACTAAGACCACTTTATGATTTATATTTTAATGATAAAATTGAATTAATACGTGAGCCTATACTTAAACTTTCGCCTAATTTTACTGTAAAAAATAAATTAGATGTTGCAATGGCATTACACCAATCAAATGTAATAGGCTTTAGTAAAATACTTGATCCTAATACCCTTAATGAATTTATTGAAATATCAAAAAAAGTGATGAATAAAGAAATTATTTTAGAAGTATATAAATTTATAGATTTTTTAAAAACAAATCAAGAAATTGATTTTAATTTAAAAAGAATTGTAAAAATTTATTCAAGATGGATAGAAAACTTTGAAAAATATATTCCGATGGTTATGATTTCCTTGGGAGATTTACGTGAAAAATTCGATAAAGAAATTTATGGAATTGCTACGATAAGTTTTGATGATATGATTAATTTTTATAAAGATAGTTATGAATTAATATTAGATATGATAACTATTGCAATAGGATTAAATAATATTTATTTAAGAGGAACATATGATAGTTTTTCTGATGGAGCTAATGTTTCAAACTTTGAGGAATATAATAAATTAGTAAAATCGAAGAGATTAGAATCTTTGATTTTTGAAGAACCTTTTAGTAAATGTGTTAAAATAGATAGAAATATACGCAATGCAATTGCACATTATACATACGATTTTGATGTTAGTTCACAAAAAATTACTTTTTACGATAAATTTAGAGGTCAAGAAAACGTTGTGGAATTGTATCTTTGCGACTTAGCTTTATTATGTTATGATAACATTACTATCTTGGTATATTTAAATGAACTACTTTATAATTTTAGAAAAATCAATTTTATACAAAGTGGAATGAGACCTAATATTGGATTTCCATCGAAGTAATATAAAAATAATTATTTAATTAGATTTTTTATCTATATATGAAGTATAATTTTAAAAGCTGATATTTGGTTAAATATCAGCTTTTCCTTATTTTCATCCCATCAATCCAATTTTCGAATTCTTCTGGAGTGATTTTACCAAGTTGGTATTTTTCAAGCATTTTAGGACCTTTTAATTTATACTCCTCACATAAAAGACTTACCTTAGGATTATTGCTTAAAGAGGCTTGCTTATGCAAATTTTTGTATCTATTCCTATATTTTTTACAAAGAGGATCAGATTCATAAGTTTTTGTGGTAGATATTAATTTAGCATATTCTTTACAAGTTTTCCCATCTTGATAGATTTCATCACAATATAAAGTTGTATGAGAAGTTTTAGGTATAAAGTAATAGTTGCAAATACCGCAACGTACTAATCTAAAACTTTTTTTGTTGTTCAAAAGTTCTCTAGCAGAAACATAAGCAATATCAATTGGATTTTTTGCAGAGAAGTAATTATATATATTTGTGTTATCACAAAAGTCTTTTACATCATAGCTCATTTCAATTGTTGTAAATTCTGGAGCAATATCTTTTATTGCGGAAAAATGATCTTCTTTCCTAGAAAATTCTTCAAATAAGTCATAATTATCATCCATGACATTAGTTACCTCTAAGAATTTTTTATAATATTGATTTTCAAATATATTTTCAAATTTGAGTTGTGTAGTTGATAAATCCCAGTTGTATTCTTCATAAAATAATTTCCAATAATACATAAATTCTTCTTCAGATAATATCAAGATATTTTCTTTCAGATATTCTTTTTTAGATATTACATTTTTACCATATAAACAATCATTTAATATATTCGGATTATAGAAAAACAATAAAGGAATAAAAAGATATTTATCTAGTAATAAACTAAAATCTTCAAAATCATCAAAATCTGTATTCATAAAATCAAGTAAAAATGTTCCTATTGCTTGACAGTGTGGTTCGCAATTTTTAAATATATAAAATTTTTTATCTTTTAAATTTTCAGGTAGTTTATCTATATCAGTAAATTCATCTGCTGTAAATTTTGACACATATTCTTTAGAGTTTATAAAATCAAAAGCAATTTTTAAATCACCCATCATAATAATCCCCCCTACAATTAAAAAAATTTTTCTAATTATTACCTGTCAGGTTTTTAATTCAAAATTAAACAATTAAAATAACAATTAGTAATTAGCTAGTTACATTTTACAAGGCAAAGCACTAAAAATCAAGAAAAGTGCTAATAATTGCTAAAAGTTGCTAAAAAGTGTTAAAAATTGGAGGTGATAATATGGAAAATTTACCAAAAGTAGAACGTACAACATTAACAATGAAAGAAACAGCAGAGTATTTAGGAATATCATATTGGTTAGTAAATCAATTAGTAAGAAGAAAACAAATACCATGTGCAAGAGTTGGTGGAAGAGTATTATTTAGAGTACAAGCACTAGATGAATACTTAAATAATAAAGAACAAGAATCATTAAAAAAGTAAAGGAGGGAAAACATGCAATGGATTAAAGTGTTTACAGATATATTTGCAAATCCAAAAATCAAAATATTACTCAAAGAACGTGATGGGGACACATTTTTTAGAGTATGGATTCAATTATTAACAATAGCAGGACAATGTATGCAAGAAGGAAAGTTAATGATTTCAGAAAATAATCCGATGACAGTGCATGAACTTGCAACAATCATTCACAAAACGGATGCAAAAATGGAAAATATATTGAACAAATTAATCCATTTAGAGATGCTAATATATCAGGAAAATACATATATAATTAAAAACTGGTATAAGTATCAAAGTATTGATAAATATGAGAAAATTTTAGAGCAAAATAGAGCAAGACAAAAAAGATTTAGAGATAAGAAAAAAGAAGAAAGTAACGTTACACAAACGTCAAGTAACGTAGCAGAAGAGAATATAGTAGAAAAGAATAAAATAGAAAATAATAGATTAGAAGATGATATAAAGGCAGGTGAAAATGGTAGTGGATTCAAAACAATTGATTTCTGACATAGTTTTAGATACTGATAATAAAATGCACAAGCAGTGCAAATTCTGTGGAAAGTTATTACATATAAATGATTATACTGCACTATATGTTAATATTGTTTATAAAGATATAGCAACTGCATATGAAAGATGTACCTGTAATGAGGCTAGTAAGATTTGGCAACAATATGATGAATACATTGAAAAAGACAAAATAAGAAAAATCAATTTAAGTAAAATAAACAAATTATTTAAAAATAATAATTTAGGAAAACGTCAATTAAATAGCACATTTGAAAATTATAAAATAACAAATAAGAATAAAAATGCTTATGAAAATGTTAAAAAATATGTAGATAAATTGATAAAAGGAACAACTAATAAAGGACTTTTTATAACAGGAGCTTATGGTGTAGGTAAAACTTATTTAGCATCATGCATTGCAAATGAAATTATTAAGAACGAAAAATCAGTAATATTTGGAACTTTAATACAATTGTTAGATTTTATTAGAGATTCATATAGCGATTCAGAAGTTTCTGATAAAGATTATTTGAATTTATATTCTAGTGTGGATCTTTTGATAATTGATGATTTAGGAAAAGAAAAGCCAACAGAATGGGTATTAGAAAAATTATTTTTGATAGTGAATAATAGATATAATAATTATTTGCCAATTGTTATAACCACAAATTATAACAGAAATCAATTAAGAGAAAGATTATGTATAAATAAAAATTATAGTATTGTTGATTCAATAATTTCAAGATTATATGAAATGTGTGGTGGTATTGAAATTAAAGATGATGACCATAGAATGAGCGATTCCCTAATTAGGGAATCACTCTGAAATAGTTAAGATAACTGGAGTATAAGCTAAATTACTTTAGATGTGAAATGATTAGTGGCAGATAAAAATGTCACTTTTTTTTTTATGTTGTTTTAGAGTAAAAAAGAACTAAAATAAGAGAAATGTTTTTAGCAAGATTCCCCTTTGTGTATACAAAGGGGTCTTGATAGTTGGGGATGTCCCAAACCCTTTTATGAAATGGAGATGATGAGATGAGAAAAGATGAAAGGATAACAATTAGAGTTACGAAAAAAGAGAAAGAACGATTAGTTAGAAATAGTGAAAAAGCAGAGTTAAGTTTATCTGAATATTTGATAGAACAAGGATTGGATAAAGATATAATAGTAATTGATGGGATTAAGGATTTAATAACAGAGCTTAGGAAGATTGGAAATAATATAAATCAGTTAACACATCTGGCTAATAGTGGAGCAATTTATACAGTTGATTTAAGTAATACTAAACATGAGTTAAATATGATATGGAATAAACTAAATAAGTTAGGTGGAAATAGTTTGTAAAGATATTCAAAAAATGAAAAAATATTTCGACAAAATAGGCTAAAATATTGTGTGTTTTATTGAGAAAATTTGGAAATTATGATATATTAATAAAAAAATAAATGGAGCAAATATATGATAGAAGTAGTAGCAGGGATTATATATAATAATGAAAATAAATTTTTAGTGGCTCAGAGAAATTTAAAAAAGGATCAAGGTGGATTATGGGAATTTCCAGGAGGTAAGGTTGAAAAAGAAGAATCTTACCAAGAAGCATTAAAAAGAGAAATAAAAGAAGAATTTAATGCTGATATAGAAGTAATGGAATACATAGGAGAGAATATTCACCATTATCCTGAGAAAGATATAAAATTAATTTTTTATAAAGCAAAATTACTTAGTGAAGAAGTAGAATTGTTGGAACATGAAAGTTGTAAATGGATAACAAAAAATCAAAAAGATGATTTTGAATTTGCAGGAGCAGATAAAATAGTATTTGATTTATTATAGGAGGAAAAATGCAAGAATTAATTAGATATGAAAAATATTCGAGAGAAGATATACATGATATCTTTTCACCAGATACAAAGTTTACACCACAAGCAGGCTCTTGGGGATTACAAGGAATAATAAGAGTTCCAGGAACGCAGCATGATTATATATTTCTAGTAACGTACGGAAAAAAACAGTCTGGGCATGAGTTTGATGAAAATATAGATGAAAATGGAATTTTAACATGGCAATCACAACCTTCTCAAACATTGAGGGAGTCAAGAATAATCGATTTTATAAATCATGATTATTTAAAAAATAATATATATTTATTCCTAAGAACATCTGATAAAGAAAATTATACATATATGGGTTTGTTAGCATATGTAGATCATGACAATCAAAGAGAAAAACCAGTTTATTTTAAATGGCAGATTTTAGACTGGAATGATGATAATTCAAACAGAATAATAAATGATAAAAAAATAGATACACATGATATTGAAAAATTAGATATTAAAAAGTTTGCATTAGAATTAAAGGAAGATGAAATAGAATATACATACGAATCTGAAGTTAGAAAAGGAAAAAATACAAAAGATTTTTATAGTAATAAGAATATTAATTTCGAAGGAGAAATAAAAAAGAATACAGAATTTGGTAAAAAAGGTGAAGACATTGTAGTAGAATATGAAAAAACTAGACTTATAATAGAAGGTAGAGAAGATCTAGCAGATAAAGTTTTTGCAACAAGAGATATTGCAGGAAATGCTGAAAGATTTGATGTACTTTCATATGACAAAGAAGGAAATGAAAAATATATAGAAGTTAAAACAACTAAAGGAGGGCTAAATAATATGTTTCATATATCAGAAAATGAAGTTGAATTTTCTGAACAATATCAAGATAAGTATTATTTATATAGAGTTTATAACTTTAACATAAAATCAATGTCTGCAGATTTAAAGATTATAAAAGGAGCAATAAATAGAGATAAATTGCAAGCAACAAATTATACTTGTAGGATCGGAGGAAAATAATGAAAATATATAATAAACTTGTTAGAGATAAAATAACAGATATTATTGAAGCAGATGGAAGAATAGCGAAATATAGAATATTAGATGATAATGAATACAGACAAGAATTAAATAAAAAACTACAAGAAGAAGTAAGAGAATATATAGAAGATAACAATATTGAAGAATTAGCGGATATAGTTGAGGTTGTTTATGGAATATTAAATTCTATGGACGTTTCAATTGAAGAATTTGAAAAAATAAGAATGGGTAAACAAGAAAAAAGAGGGGCTTTTGTGAAAAAGATTTATTTAGAGGAGGCAGAGTAATGGATAAGTTAATGAAAGAAATAAAGCAATTTAATGAAGAAAGAGATTGGGATCAATTTCATTCACCAGAGAATCTAGCTAAATCAATTTCTATAGAAGCAGGAGAACTATTGGAGTGCTTTCAATGGAATAATAATTATAATAAGGAAGAAGTATGTGAAGAATTAGCAGATGTTTTTACATACTGTATTCAAATGGCCATGAAATTAAATGTGGATCCTGAAGAAATTATATTAAAAAAGCTAGAAAAGACAAAGAAAAAATATCCAGTAGAAAAAGCTAAGGGAGTTAGTACAAAATACAATAAATTATAAAGTAATAATAGTGGGGGCAATTATTATGATAGTGTATGAAGCAACAAAGCAATTATTTGTAGAAGATGTTGTGCAAGATAGAATTGAAGAGAATATAGATAAAAAATTTTATGAGAAAATGGGATATCACACATCGCAGAGTGAAAGAAAAGCATGGAATAATTCTATGCAATATATGATGAAAGTTTTAATAGATAATAATATACCTGGAAATGTAGGAATAGCTATTGAATTTAAAATTCCAAATACATCTAAAAGAGTAGACTTTATAATTACAGGTAAGGACGGAAAATTTAAAAATACAGCTATTATTGTTGAATTAAAACAATGGACGGAAGCTAATATAGTTAATGGAAAAGATGGAATAGTACAAACATACACAGGGCATGCTTTAAGAGAAGTTGCACATCCATCATATCAAGCATGGTCATATGCAACAACAATAGAAGATTATAATGAGACTGTACAAGATAGAAAAATAGATTTACATCCATGTGCATATCTTCATAATTATTTAACTGTAACACCACCAACATTACTATCAGATAATTATAAATATTATTTAGAAAAAGCGCCTGCATTTATTAAAGGTGATGTAGAAAAATTAAGAGATTTTATAAATAAGTATATTAAATATGGTGATGATAAAGAAACACTATATATGATTGAAAATGGAAAAATAAGACCTTCTAAGTCACTACAAGATGCGTTATCTAGCATGTTAAAAGGTAATGACGAATTTGTAATGATAGATGACCAAAAACTTGTATATGAAACAGCTTTAGATATGGCTAGAAAATCATATAGAGACGGAAATAAAAGAGCTTTAATTGTAAAAGGTGGACCAGGCACTGGAAAATCAGTATTAGCTATTAATCTTTTAGTAAAACTAACAAATGAAAATATGGTTTGTTCATATGTAACAAAGAATGCAGCACCAAGAAATGTATATGCAACGAAATTAAGTGGTGATTTTAGAAGAACAAGAATAAATAATTTATTTAAAGGCTCAGGTTCATTTGTTGAATCTGTTGAGAATGAGTTTGATGTATTAATTGTTGATGAAGCTCATAGGTTAAATGCAAAGTCTGGAATGTTCCAGAACTTAGGTGAGAATCAAATAAAGGAAATTATTAAAGCATCCAAATTTTCAATATTCTTTATAGATGAGTCACAAAGAGTAACTTTAAAAGATATAGGAAGTGTTGAAGAAATACAAAAATATATTAGACAAGCAAATGCAGAATCAGAAATAATGGAATTAGAATCGCAATTTAGATGCAATGGGTCTGATGGATATATTGCTTGGCTTGATGATGTATTAGAAATAAGAAAGACTGCTAATAGTGATGGATTTGATTTGGATTACGATATTAAAATTTGTGATACACCTAACGAAGTAAGAAATATAATTTTCGAAAAAAATAAAATAAACAATAAAGCAAGGCTGCTTGCTGGATATTGTTGGGATTGGATAAAAGATGGAAAAAATAAATCAGATGTATTTGATATAACAATTCCAGAATATGATTTTGCAATGAGTTGGAATTTAGGAAATAGTCAGACATGGGCAATTGATGCTGAATCTGTTAATGAAATTGGATGTATACATACTGCTCAAGGATTAGAATTTGATTATGTTGGAGTAATTATTGGAAATGATTTAAGATATGAAAATGGCAAAATAGTTACAGATGTTACAGAAAGAGCCAAGACCGATCAATCAATAAAAGGAATATATAAAATGGCGCAACAAGACTTTAATAATGCTATGAAAGTTGCTGATGAAATTATAAAAAATACTTATAGGACATTAATGACAAGAGGACAAAAAGGATGTTATATTTATTGTACAGATAAGAATTTAGCAAAATATTTAAAAAGCAGATTAAATCAGAAGGATGAAATTACTTATTCAATAGATGAAGAAGAAACTTATGAATTAAAAGTTGCAGAAGAAGGAGAAGAATATAGATATGAATAAAAAATAAAAATATTAAAGAAGAGGTGAAAAGATGCAGAAGATAGTATATTTTGATGAAGAATCAGCACTGGATTATATAATTCTAAAAGATGGAGGGAAAAAAGTAACTGAAAATATAACAAAATTTAATGGAACAATTGAAGGAAAAATATCAGCTGAGCTAGGAGATATTCTAGATGAAAATTCTCAAAATAAAGTTGCTTCGATTATAAAAAAGTTAGTATTTAATTCGAATTTTGGAGCAGGAGGTAAAGTGGATGGAGATTTAAGTAAAGCCAATACTACTACTTTAAGTAATACGGTACTTACTGATTATATTAAAAAAGCAAATAGAGATAGAAAGGTAAAAGTATTTAAAAATATAAAAATAGAAGTTTATCCTAATTCAATGGCATATTACAGACTATACACACCATATATGGATTTAATTAATGGAGCTAATAACTATCAGGGGATGAATCTAACTAACCTAGATAATGTTTTAAATAGTGTAAAAGGATATACAGAAGTAATTTCAAAAAATGGAAATCAAATGGATGTATTGAGATTTAATACTAATACGTTTAGAAATAATTATAAATTATCGGATATTTTAAAAATGAGTTTAGATGTATATGCTGTTAAAGTCGGAAAAATACAAAAGAATAAAATGGAGTTAGAAAATGAAATAAAAATGGTAGAGAATGCTATAACTGCAAGTGAAATTCTAGGTAATAAAGCACAGAGTGATGAAGGTGCATTAGATGTTTATGATGTAATATTGGCAGGTGTTACAGATGAATAAATATATATTTTGGGGACCTTTAAATGGATTTGAAGAAGAATATAAATTAAGTGGACAGTTTAGCTTTTCTGAATTAGTAAGAAAAGTGCAAAAAGAAGAAAAAACAATAGAGATAGATGGCGTAAGTCCTAAAACATCTAATGATATAGGAAAAATAGAGAATTTAGTAATTTTATCTGATGAATATTCAATGGTAAATGAATGGGTATTATATAATATTGAAGCTTTTTTAAATAGATTTGATATTGAAAATGTTTACTTACAAAATCCACCAATACAAGTATATAATAGATTGATAAAAACAGAAAATTGCTTAGAAAAAATATATGAATATAAAAAGATTGATGAGAAATGTGTTAAAGAAATTAATGAGAAATTTTCAAAAAATATAATTGGTCAAGAATGTGCAAAAGAGGAACTTATAAATTTACTATATTCTGCAACATTTGATTTCTTTAATAATAAACCATTAATTTTAATGTTTTATGGACCAAGTGGTGTAGGAAAAACTGAAACAGCTAAGTTTATTTCTCAAAAAATGGGAGGAGAATTATTTAGAAAACAATTTTCAATGTTTCAAAATGAAGACTTTGCAAATTATGTATTTGGAACAAAACATTCCGAAAGTAGCTTTTCAAAAGATTTATTAGATAGAGAAACAAATGTTATTTTATTAGATGAATTTGATAAAGCGAACAAAGTGTTTTTTAGTGCATTTTATCAACTTTTTGATGAAGGCATATTTGTTGATAAAAATTATTCAGTAGAATTAAAAAATTCAATCATAATTTGTACTTCAAACTATGAAAATATAGAAGATATAAAAAATAATCTAGGTTTACCTATTTATAATAGATTTGATGGCTTTGTGAAATTTAATGCATTGGATATTAATGCTTGTAAGATAATTATAGAAAAAAATTATGAGGAGTATTTAAAATATTTAGATGCTGAACAAATAGCTATTTTAAAAGAAGAAAAAACAAATGAATTACTATTAAGCAATGCAGATAAATTTACAAATGCTAGAGAAATAAATAGAATAACTAGAGATGTTATTACTAGTATATTAAAGAAAAAATATATAGATAACAAATAGAATAAAGAAAAAAATATCAATAAATATTATATATTAAATATTTTTAGTATAGAGAGAAATATAAAATTACAAAAGAAAAGCAAAATAGGATGTGATTAAATAGTAATTACAGAATTATTTTGCTTTTTTGATAATAAACGACAGAGTACGACAAAGTTTGCAAAAAAATATAATATAATATAAAAAGAGGCGATAATTATGATATTAAATGTAATAATAGTAGTTTTAATACTATTAGGAATGGGAGTTTTTTGTTATATTAATTATAAGAGATGTAAGGACGATTTAGAAAAAAGCTTATATATATTACTTTTTTTTGTTAGTATTATTCCTATATCGCTATATTATCTAGATAGATATAATATACCAACATTATTAGGGTGGAGTGTTAATGTAAATTCTCAAAATTGGTTATCCTTTTTAGCTAGTTATTCGTCAGGAGTTATTTCTGCAATTATTGGAGCTGTAGTATTAGTAATTGTGACTATTGTACAAATAAAAAAGAATAATGAAGATAGTATAAAAAGAGATAAAGAAAATATGAGATTACAGAATATGCCTACTTTAAAATATTCTTTTGATACAGTAGAAAGTGGAACAGGGGAATTAGATGAACTAATAATTACTGATATTGAAAAGGGAATACCATATAAATTAAATATATATTTGAAAAATATTGGCTTGAATAATATTAAAAATTTAAAAGTGGATTTTAAATCAGATATAATAAATAATACTACAGAGAGATTATTAGGAAAAAATTCTATAGAAGTAATGGAAAAAGGAGAAGAAAAAGTAATAAGAAAAATTTTTTCATTGAAGAGTTCAAACATACCATATGAAATGAGTATTATTATTTATTATCAAGATGTGCTATCAAATTGGTACAAGCAAGAAGTACAAGTACAATATACCGCAACAAACATTTTTGAACCAGGAGGGTACATAGGAACAGTAGAATTTAAAGTAAAAGAAGATGAAAAAATAGAGGTAGGAAAAATAAAAAATAATATATAAGATGAAAAAGGTGATAAAATGGGATCTTCAACAAGAAATAGTTATAAAAGATCTGATAAGATCATAAAAGAGGGAATAGAAGATGGAAAAGTAAATGAACAGGGGGCAGGAATAGGAGAATTGCTAGCAAAATTACTTTTCCCAAAAAAAGGACAATCAAAAATAAAAGCAACATTAAATGAAAATTTATATTCTAAAGAATGTACAAATAGTATAAAAAATATAATTAAAATTTCCAAGGCTGTAAATTCAGGCACACTTTCTTCAATAGGACTTGGAGGATTATCTAGATATTCAAATATAGAGCTCAAAGAGAAAGTATGTGATTATTTAGGAATATCTAACAATGAATTGCTAAAAACATCTTTAAAAGAAACATTAGAAAAAAATAATATATTTGATAAATCTCTAAATATTATAAGATTTATCACACAATATGTAAAAAATATAATTTCTAATATTTATAAGCAATTTACATACGAAGATGCACTTAATTCATTAGAAAAATTCGATAGTGAAGAGTATTCCAATAGTATTAATTATTATATGGAAGAAAAAGTTGTTCCAATAATTCAAGTCGAATTTGAAGAAATAGAATTTACAGATGAAATACTTGAACAAG
Source organism: uncultured Clostridia bacterium (assembly GCA_934183325.1). Taxonomy (GTDB): domain Bacteria; phylum Bacillota; class Clostridia; order TANB77; family CAG-508; genus CAKPSH01. The sequence continues at coordinate 44,198 of CAKPSH010000006.1, read as the reverse complement.
AAGATACTTTTGCAAGTAAAGTAAATAATGCTTTCTCGAATATTATTAAGAAATTGCGTGGAGATGTAGAATATGAATAAAAGTAAATTTAAAGATAAAAATCCGTATTTATTACATTATGATGATAAAAATTTATTAGATATTAATGAGTATACTAATACAATTGTATTGGATTTTTTTGATATGATATCATACATTTGTTATACGGATTTTTTCACTCCTAGAGATGAAGATGTAAATAACAAGCAAAAATTAAATATAACTATTCCGGTAAATAATATAGAAAAATTTAATGAAGTAAAACAGGATATAGAAATTCTATTAAATTATATGACAAATGGCGAAAAATGGAATGTTAATTTTGAATACCAAAAAGAGATAAAGGAAATAGGTAGAGAGCAAAAAAGTATTTGTGATGGGATAGAATACAACTCTATTTGTGTTCTATCAGGTGGATTAGATTCTATGTCGGGAAGTGTAGTAGAAAAAAATAACAAAACCATATTTGTAACATTTGAAACTAATCCTATAGAAGTAAATAATTCAAATGATATTTATGAGAATTTAATAAAAAATGACAATAACAAACATGTAGTGATTAAAAAAATAGGTTTGGAAGAGAAAGAACACTATACAGAAAGAACTAGATCATTAATATTTATTGCAAGTAGCTTAATTTATGCAGATTATTATAGAATAAATGAAGTGAAAATATATGAAAATGGAATAATGTCCTTAAATCCTAAATTTAATTTTAGTAGAAGAGTTACCAAAACAACAAATCAAAAAACTTTATTTTTAATAAATAAAATTTTAGAAAAATTAGAAATTAATATAAAAATAATTAATCCATTTAAATATAAGACTAAAGCAGATATAATTAAAATAATTCCAAAAGAATATGACCAATATATAAAAAAGTTTACAAGGACATGTTCAAAGAATCCAGGAATCAGACATTTTAGAAATAAGAAAAAAGGAAATTTTCATTGTGGAGTTTGCATTGCTTGTATTTTAAGGCAAATTGGCATGATATATAATAATAGAGAAGATTGTGAGTATTTATTGCCAGAAAACTTAGGTGATTTTCAAAACATTAGAAAATATGAAAAAAGTATATCTAAGCAAAAAAATATTGAAAAAGATGAAAAAGCTTCTATATATAAATTTAACGAAAAAAGGTCACTATTAGAATATTATAAATTATATTACAAACATATCAAAGAAGGAACTATTTATAATTATTTAGATTTAAAAAAAGAATATTATGAAGATGCGGATTGGCAGGAAAAAATAGATGAAATGTTGCAAAAATTCAATTGCGAATTAGAAGAATATTTTAAACAAATTAAAGGATGGAATAAAGATGAATGAAATAATGATTGATAGAGAAAAATATTATAAAGATGATTATGAAGGTTTTGCTATTTTTTTAATAACAAGAGCATACAATGATTTACAAATAAATACCACTTTATTTAATAAAGTGAAAGGTGATGCAAGTTATGAAGCTCAGATTTATTTCTTTAAATTATTAACAGCACACTTGAAAGAAACTCTTAAAATTTTAGGAACAATAAAGAGATCTGATAGATTTACAGGAATAATGGCAAAATGGGAAAATAATGTATTGGTAAAAAGAATATTATTAGAAATAGCAGATGAATTGGAAAATCCGAGGAATAAGCCCAATACTATAAATGCAAAATATTTAAATTTTAGAAATGAAGTGTTTCATTATTGCATTGAATCTAAAGATTTTGAAGAATACAAAGATATCCAAGAAGATTTAAAACAAAAAAATATGAATGTACTTGTTTCCAAAAATAAAAAGGGACAATATGAACACGAAGTAGGTGTCGATATACAAATTTCTCAAGGGATTTTTAATGAAAAGATCATAGAAGAAGTAGATGGATTAAGAAGAAAAGTTCAAACAATTTTGAGAGAAATATTAAATGATTATTTAATAGAAAAAACTTAACAGGACTTTTTATGTAATTTACTTATTTATTAAAATTTGTTTTTTAAGAATACAGAGAAAAACATCTAAAATCTTTAGTGTGTTTGTATTGTAAGGAAAAAGTAATATAATATGTTAAACTAATTATATAGAGAGAAAGTGAAAAATGAATAATCAGGAAATAATAAATAGAATAATATATATATCAAGCATTATCGGAAATAAAGGGATAGAACATGATGAAAGAGTTAAAATAGGTATAGAAGCATGTGAAGTATATGAGAAATTAAAAATAGAGTGTAGAACACTCATAATGAGTAATATTTATATTATTTATAGACAAATGGGAGCTTTATATTTTGAAGCTAATGAATATAGTAGTTCAGAAAAGTTTTTTGAAAAGTCATTAGAAATAAAGACTAAATACAATAATGTAGATAGCATGATAAACGAATGTACTACAAAACAAATGTTGGCTAGAGAAAAGATAATGATATATCTAAATTCGAATAATTCTAGAAAGCTAGAAGAAGCTAAAACATTATTAAATTTTATTGATTCTAATTATGATATAAGTTGGAATAACAATTTGAAAGAAAAAATAGATGAAACAAAAAATATATATAATAGTGCAATAAGAGGAGATTTAAAAACAATTGTTACACTAGAAATACCATATCATTTAATACTAGATGAAGAAAATGAAATAGGATTTAATTATAAAGGGACAAAGTGTTATATAAAAGCAGAAACAATAAGAGCTCAAGAATCCAATTTTATTATAGGAGATAATATATACACAGAAAAAGATAAGTATGGAATAGTGAATCGTTCTATAGTAACATTGACAATTGAAAAATATATAAATGGAAATGAATTAATTAAAGTTAACAAAACAATTAATGAAGTTTATAGACCATTAAATGAAGCTATTAATGTATATAACTATTTTTTAAAGAAATACATTATTTCAACAGGTAAATATTGGTTACCAGAGATAAATGAAAATATGATATTTAGATTTAAAACCAAAGTGTTAGCTGGAAATGTTGAAATAAAAAATATTCCATTAAGTATTTCAATGAGTTTGTCATCAAGCGGAAATAATAGATTAAGATTAAAAGAGGATGAACTTAAAGGTATAAATAAAGAACTAAATAGTAGTGAAAATAATATATGGGAATTGGCAGTTAATTATGCAAAAGATTATTATTTAATTAAGGATTATAAAAATGCAATTATTATGATAAATATAGCATTAGAAAATTTTACTTATTATTTTTCAAAAAAGATACTAAAAAAATATTTAGAAGATAGCCAAATAGAAAAATTTTTTAGAGGGATTGTAGAATATGAAGACTACTTTCTAAAAGAGTATATAAGTAAGAAAAATTTTGAACAAGCTAAGAAAGATGATGTTATAAAGGATAATCCACCAACAATATATAAAATATATGCAGAGATTTATAAATATGAACAATTGCCAATTACTAAAAATCAATTAAACAAAAAGTTGAGCAAAATAAAAGATCAAAGAAATGAAATAGTACATGGACAGATAATTTCTAAAGATTTGCAATATGTTGCAGAAAAAGCCATTGAAGAATTTGAAAATATAGTAAAAATTGAAAATGAATAATGAAAAAGCCGAGAATTAATCTCGGCTTTTTCTATACCAATTTAACCTCCTCTTTCACAAACGCATCCACCATCTCCTGAATCATATTCAAATACTTAACTTGCTCCATAAAACTATTTTTATCATCTGTCATAGGATACTTTTGCTTAAGTTCAATTTCAATCAAATTAGCATAACCATTTAAATGTTGTTCAAATTCTAATAAATAATCCATAATACTTCCATCCATAGTAAGTTGTTGAAATTTAAAAGGCTTATATTCTTCCAAATACCTTTTAGCTAATTTACCATATCTATTTAGTTTCAATACCATTACCTCCAAGACTCATAATAACTAAATTCAAGCAATCACCAAAACCAGCCTTATAATATTTATCATTATAATAACCAGTAAAATCCATAATTTGCTCATAAAACTTGTCCAAATTTTTAATCATAAATTTCTCACTATTTTTAGAAACATTTTTTAAAACTAAATTATAAAAAGTATCAAAATCTAGAGAATGTTTCATATCTTCCCTAGTTAATTTACAAAGTTCCTCATCTCTAAAAATTATCCACTCATTCATTAAATCTTGAATTTTATCTTTATTAAATTCCATAAAAATTTCCTCCTTAAAAATATCAATTCAATTGCAATAAAAATTTTGCAATTAAAACCATAAAAATACAAAAATATGTTTAGTAACAATGGGGGAGAAATTGGGGATCAATTTTTCAAAATTACCCCAATTTTAGCACAATTGTTCATTAAATAAAAAATGCGCAAACGCTTAATATCACTAGCATACAATACAATTCAATATACATCATTAAATATGTTATGTAACCCTCATAACCCGAAGGCACAAATTAATTTTTTCGTATGTACATGAATCAATAAATATAAAATAAGCAACAACTGAAAAAAGAAAAGAGTATTATTAAAAGTATTAGAAATGATGAAAGAAAACACAATAGAATTTTAAGAAGGCTATATTGAAAATTACAGATCAAATATTACCAGAAGATGTATAATTTCGTAGTGAAATTTCTTCTTTATATAAATTTTCAAAGTAAAAATAAAATCATACAAAATAATGATATAATAAACAAAAGAAAAAATAGGGAGGAAATATTATGTGCACAGCAGTAACATATAAAACAAAAGATTTTTATTTTGGAAGGACACTTGATTATGAATTTTCTTATGGAGATGAAATTACAATAACTCCAAGAAACTATGTATTTAATTTTAGAAACAAAGAAGCAATACATACACATTATGCAATAATTGGAATGGCATATATTATAGAAAATTATCCATTATATTATGATGCAATAAATGAAAAGGGATTAGGCATTGCAGGATTGAATTTTGTAGGAAATGCATATTATAATGAAATAAAAGAAGGAAAAGATAATATTGCACAATTTGAATTTATTCCTTGGATATTAAGTCAATGTGCAACAGTAAAAGAAGCAAAAGTACTTATAGAAAAGATTAATCTAACCAATATATCATTTAATGAAAAACTATCACTAGCACAATTACACTGGTTAATTGCAGATGAAAATGAAGCAATAACAGTAGAATCAGTAAAAGAAGGGATAAAGATATATGAAAATCCAGTTGGAGTATTAACAAATAACCCGCCATTTGATAAACAATTATTTAATCTAAATAATTATATAAATTTATCTACTAAAACACCAACAAATAAATTCTCAGAAAACTTGAATTTACAAACTTATAGTAGAGGAATGGGAGCAATAGGGTTGCCAGGAGATTTATCTTCACAATCAAGATTTGTAAGAGTGTCTTTTGTAAAAATGAATTCAATATCAAAAGACGATGAAAAGTCAAGTGTAAGTCAATTCTTTCATATATTAAATTCAGTAGATCAACAAAGAGGATGTTGTGAGTTAGAAAATGGAAAATATGAAATAACAATATATACATCTTGTTGTAATGCAACAAAAGGAATTTATTATTATACAACATATGATAATCATCAAATAAACGCAATAGATATGCATAAAGAAAATCTAGATGGACACGAACTTGTAAAGTATCAATTAATAAGCGAAGAACAAATAAACATACAAAATTAAAAATTTACTCTACAAGTAATATTTATGAATAACTATATAAAATAAAAGGAAAATATTGTAAAAAAATGTAAAATATGGTATAAATTATTCACAGCCGATATATTGATAGTAACTAAAATAAATTATCAAGTGTAGGAGGTGAAAAATATGAGAATAAAATTATATTTTACATTAGAAAATAAAAAAATACCAATAGATTATAGAAGAAGCATAATTAGTTTTATAAAATTATCATTATCTGAATATAGTGAAAAAGTATTTCAAAAATACTATAACCAGAAAGATAATATTATAAAACCTTATGCTTTTTCTGTCTTTTTTAGGCAACCTAAAATTAATAGTCAAGAAATAATATTAGATGATAAAAACTTTGAAATGAATATGACAATAGAAAATTATGAAACAGCAATTATTTTGTACAATTCATTTAATCATCAAAAATATAAAAAATTTTCAATCAATCAAAATTCTTGGACTTTAAGAGATATCGGACTTATACCAGAAAAAGAAATAAAAGAAAATAAGATCTTAATAAAATTTCAAAGTCCTTTATGTGTGCGAGAAAGAAAGGAAAATAAAGATTACTATTATTCATTTGGAAATGAAAAATTTGAAGAAATATTAAGAATAAATATTAAAGAACAATTAAAAATAACAGAGATTAAACCAGAAATAGTAGATGGATTAAAACTAGTACCAATAAAAGCAAAAAAAGTAATTATAAAATTCTATGAAAAGAAGATAGAATGTTCGACTGGAATATTTGAATTAGAAGGAGATATAGAACTATTAAATTATCTGTACAGAGCTGGAATAGGTAGTAAACATAGTGCCGGTTTCGGGATGTTTCAAGTTGTATAGAGGGAGGTGTTAAGTTGAAAATAAAAGTATATTTGAATGATTGGTTTTATAATGCACGGAATTGTTGGATTCTTAAGAATACTTGAAGAAAATGAAGATGAATTTGCATTAAAAAGAAATAATTATATTGAATTTGATACAGAAGACCTAAGGAATTTTCATAAATATTATTTTAATTATTTTTATAAAAAATATAATGTGGCAGAAAGTGTAGAAAATCGAACTAAAAATTCATTTGATTATTTAGAAAATAATATAGAAAAAAATCTTGAAAATAAAGATGAAGAAAAACAAAGGAAAGAAAGAATAAAAACAAATATTAAATATATAAAAGAAATAGTAAAAAAACAAATGGATAAGATAAAAAAGTTTGATGAAGAGACTTATAATGAAATAAAAGAAAATTATGATTTATTAGATAAATTATCTACAAAGCAAGAAATAATAGAAATAAGTGAAAAAATTATTTATAACTTGAAAAAGGAGAATATAAATAAAAGATTAACACTAAATCTATTTAAAAGCATATTAAGTAGCAAATACTATGGACAACCAAGTTTTTTAAATGTAGTAAAAACAGCATTATCATATAATGAACAACAAGAACTAATGTACAAAGACTATATTAGCAACATTGTAGAAGCTGGATTTATTAATGAAATTATACAAAATAAATATGACATAGAACAAATAAAAGAATATATTCAAAATGCAAAGGAAAATAAAAATATAACACAGGATATGGAGAAAATTTATGCGAAGATTGAAAAAGAATATATAGATAAGTCAAAAACTTTAGAGGATATACAAAAATATTTAAAAGAAAAAGTTATACAAAATTGTTGTTTATGTGAAAATGAAATAGGATTAACAACTAACTATTCAGAAGGAAATTTTGTGCCACTTGCAATAAGTAGTGATAATGCAAAGAATTTCTTTTGGAATCAAAATGTAAAAATGCCAATATGCGATATATGTAAATTAATTTTATTTTGTATACCAGCGGGAATGACCAATATAACAAAAACAATCAAAGAAAATGGTGAGTATAAAGAAAAACAACTATTAAGTTTTGTAAATTATGATACTAGTGTAGAGAAACTATATAGAACCAACCTTAACTTTAGTAATAAATCACGATATGAAAACAATAGTGAAAATCCATATTCAGAACTAATATTAGATATAGTAGAGCAAGACAAACAAGTTAGTATGTGGCAGTTAGAGAACATTTTTGTTGTTGAAATTGAAGCAGAATATGGAGCATATAGTAGAATTGAATATTTTAATATAAAAAGATATATTTCAATTTTCTTTACAGAATATGCACAAAAAACGTTAGTAAAAATATGGGATTATAGATACAGGCTACAAATAGTTGATTATATTATGAAAAACAAAGATATTAAATACATAATTAATGATAGATTAAGAGATGAAATAAAAAAAGTCGAAAAGAAAAATGGATATAATTCATTTTTGGCAACACAAATACGAATGATATTAAATGTATTAAAAAAGGAGGGAAGGCAAGTGGAAGATATAAAGAAAAATGATAATAAATTATATGCAATATATAATTTGGGAGTAGAGATTCATGAGGAGCTTAAAAGAAAAAATGAAGATAATAAATTAGATGGGTATACATATAAAATGCTAAATAGTATCAAAGCAGGAAATAAAAAAGAATTTATGGATATTGTAATAAGATTACATATTGCAATGGGAAAAGATGTATCACCAATTTTTATAGAAACTATGCAAACGACAGGATTAGATTTTGAATCAATAGGCCATAGTTTCTTATCAGGATTAATATCTAACAAATATGAGAAAAAAGAGGAGGAAAAATAAATGGATAATATAAAAAATAAAAAAGGATTATCAATTACTCTAGTATTTAAAGGTCAAAGTTTAAATTATGGAGAAGGAATAGGAAATATATCTGAATTAAAAAAACTAACAAGAGGTGATGGAAGTGTTTATACATATGCTTCTAGACAAGCATTAAGATATGACATAGTAAGAATTGGAAATAAATTATTTAATTGGAATTTAGAGGTAGTAAATAAAGAAAAAGGTACAATACAGTTTGATGATGAATTAACAATTAAAGATTCACAAGAAATGGATTTATTTGGATATATGAAAACAGCTAAGAACGATGGCTCAAATATAAGAAGTGCAGCTGTTAGATTAAGTAATGCAATTTCGTTGGAAGAATATAAAAGTGATATGGATTTTTTAAACAATAAAGGATTAGCAGATAGAATTAACGAGTTTCCAAATCTTGCCAATGTAGAACAACATTTAAGCTATTATACATATACAATAACAATTGACTTGGAAAAGATTGGAAAAGATGAAAACATAGAGATTTCAAATGAAGAGAAAACAGAAAGAGTAACTCAATTATTAGATATTATAAAAGTATTAAATAGAGAAATAAGGGGAAGAGAAGAAAATTTAAGTCCTGTATTTGTAATAGGCGGAATATATGATATAAATTCACCTTTCTTTTTAGGAAGGATAAAATTAAATGGAAAAAATGGTGAATTCAGTATTGATACAGAAATGCTAAAAGATACAACAACATTAACAATTGGAGATAAATCAATTTATGATGATACAAAAGTAGGTATGCTAAAAAATACATTTAAAAATGAAACAGAAATAGAAGAAATTTTTAAAGGAAAAACAACAAATATAGAAGAATTTTTCAAAGAATTAAAAGCAAAAGTAAATGAGTATTATAAAGCCTAAAGAAAGGATTAGTATAAATGAAAATTTTAAAACTAAGACTATATCAAGAAACAGCTTGTTATAAAAAGCCATTTGCAACAAAAGTGGCAGAAACATATCCATTACCTCCATATTCAACGATAATAGGAATGTTTCATAAAATACTTCAAGCAAAACCTGGTGAATATTTCCCAATGAATGTATCTGTACAAGGAAGTTATGAAGGAATTTTTAGTAATTATCAGAATTTAAGAATGTATAAAGGAAAAGACAAAGTAACATCAATGCCAAGAAATGTTCATCAGTTATTAGATGTACATTTAATTATACATATAGAAGCAAAAGATGAAACAATAAATAAAATATATCAAAATATAATAAATGGAATAGAAACATTTACTCTAGGAAGAAATGAGGATCTTGTAAGAGTAGATGAAATAAAAATTTTGGACAATGTAGAAGAAGTTGAAGATGCCGAAATAAAAAACAATGCATATATTCCAGAATGGATAGATGAAAAAATTGATGGAATAAATTATAGATTGAATACAACATATACAATACAAAATGATATCAGAAAATGGAATAAGGTAAATGTAAAATTTGTGGAGCAGCATACAAATAAAAATTTAGATGAAGTGCTGCAAGATGAAGATGGCGACAATATTTACTTTTATAGTGAAAGGATTCAGAATGGATTATAAATATTATGCAAAATCAAATCCGATAGAAACAATAAAAGAGCATACAGATAAATTATTAGAAAATTTAGAAATTTTAAAGAAAAAATATGGTAAGAAAATCATACAGATAGTAGATATTCCTGAAGAAAGATTCTGGACATTAATGGAAATAATATGTAAATATCATGATGTAGGAAAAGCGTATTCTGGATTTCAAAATGTGATAAGAAAAGCAATAGGAGAACAACTTATTATTACTGAATTTAATAATGAAGAAATAAAACATGAACAAATATCTCCAATGTTTGTTCCATATAAAAATTATGAGATGACAAAAACAGAAAGGAAATTAGTATATCAAGCTATTTATTATCATCATGAGAGGAATAACACAATTCATGTTGATAGAGATTTATTAGAAAAAATAATAAAAAAAGACATAGAGCCAAACATTGAAAAAATAGAAAAAGATTTACAAATACAAGTACCAGAATTAAAAACTACTTATTTAGGAATGGTAGAAGGACAGGCCAGAATAACTGAATTTGATGAAGAATATAAAGACTTTTGTATAATGAAAGGATTACTCCATAGATTAGACCATTGTAGTTCAGCCTGGATATCAGTTGAAGATGAAACAAATGATGAAATTTCAGAATTCGTAGAAAAATTTATGAAGAAGCAGAAATTTGAACCGAATGATTTGCAACAATTTGCAAAAGAAAATCAAAATGAAAATGTAATAGTAATTGGATCTACAGGAATTGGAAAAACAGAAGGAGCATTATTATGGAGTAATAATGATAAAACATTTTTTACATTGCCGTTAAGAATAAGTATAAATGCAATTTATGATAGAATAAAAGATGTAATTGAATATGAACATGTTGGATTAATACATTCCACAGCGGTAGATTATTTGGATGAAAAAAATGAAGAAAATGAATTAATAAAAATAGAACAATCTAGAAATTTATATGAAAAAATAACTACATGTACAATAGATCAGATTTTTCCTTTTGTATTTAAATATAGAGGGTATGAAAAAATTTATGCAACACTAGGTTATTCTAAAATTATAATTGATGAAATACAAGCATATTCACCAGAAATAGTAGCTATTATTCTAAAAGGTTTACAAATGATAAATAATTTGAATGGAAAATTCATGATTATGACAGCTACACTGCCAAGAATATATAAAGAAAAACTAGAAGAGATGGGAATAAAATTTAAATATAGTGAATTTACAAAAGAAACTGTAAGGCATAAAATCCAATTAATAAATTCAGGGATAGAGCAGGATATAGATGAAATAAAAGAAAAATCAAAAAATAAAAAAGTTCTAATAATTGTTAATACAATAAATAAGGCTATTGAAATATATGATAAGTTAAAGGAGCAGGAAGTCTCAAATATAAATTTATTACATTCAAGATTTATACAAGAAGATAGAGGAGAGAAAGAAAAAAATATAAAAGACTTTTCTAAGAATAGAAATGAAGTTGGAATATGGATAACAACACAAATTGTTGAAGCATCGCTAGATATAGATTTTGATATTTTATATACAGAAATGTCAACTTTAGATAGTTTATTTCAAAGATTAGGAAGATGTTATAGAAGCAGAGAATATAAAGAAAAAGTACCAAATATTAAAATATATATAAAGGATAATAGTGGAGTTGGATATATATATGATAAAGAGATTTATGATAAAAGTATAGAGCTATTAATGCAATATGATAATGAAATCTTAAAGGAAAAAGTAAAAATTGAGTTAGTTGATAAATTATATTCAAAAGAAATGTTACAAGAGACGGAGTTTTATAAAAAATTCAAAAATGCATTCAGGGTACTTAATAATATAGTAGATTATGATACAAGCAAAAAGGATGCACAACATATTTTAAGAAATATTGATAACATTGATGTAATTCCAAAGACTATATATGATGAAAATCTTAAATTATTTGATGAATATGAAAATGAAAGAGAAACAAAGAAAAAATACGAATTAAAAAGGAAAATTGATAAACTATTTATATCAATTAATAGTAAAAACAAATATAAACTACATAGTTTTATAACAGAGTGTCCTTATGTAAAAGGAAAGTATATTATAGACACAAAATATGATAATGAAAAAGGACTAGTTTTAGAGGAAGATGAAGATTATTCAATAAATTCTAGAGAATTATAATAGGAGAAATTAATGAATATAACAGGAATAATGGTTTATTATTACTTTATATGTGAAAGAAAACTATGGTATTTTACAAATCAAATTAATATGGAGCAAAATAGTGAATTAGTACAAATTGGAAAATTAATAGATGAAACAACATATAAAAGAGAAAAGAAAGGAATTTTAATAGATAATACTATAAATATAGATTTTATAAATGATGGAGCAGTATTACATGAAGTAAAGAAGACAAAATCAATTGAAGATGCTGGTATATGGCAGTTAAAATATTATATATATTATTTGGAACAAAAAGGAATAAAAAACATTAAGGCAGAAATTGATTTTCCATTAATACGAGAAAACAGGAAAATTATATTAGAAGATAATGATAGAGAAATACTAAAAAATGTTGTAGAAAATATTGAAAGTATAGTAAGACAAGATAAGCCACCTAAAATAATTAACTCAAAAATATGTAAAAAATGTTCTTACTTTGATTTGTGTTATGTATAAAAATATATAGAAAGGAATTGTTAAATAATGAAACAATCATATTATTTATACAAAAATGGTAGACTACAAAGAAAAGATAATACATTAGAAATAGTATATAAAGATAATACAAAAAAGAGTATTCCTGTTGAAAGAGTAGATGACATTTATGTGATGACAGAACTAGATTTTAATACAAATTTATTAAATTTTTTATCTCAATTTGGAATAAATATACATTTCTTTAACTATTATGGATTTTACACAGGAACATATTATCCAAAAGAGTCTCTTGTTTCTGGAAAATTATTAATCAAACAAGTTGAGCATTATAATGATAAAGAGAAAAGAATTAATATTGCAAAAGCATTTATAGATGCTGGTTCATATAATATTTATCGAAATTTAACTTATTATAATAATAGAGGAAAAAATCTTAAAGAATATATGAAGGAAATAGAGTTTTTAAGAACTCAAATAAAACTATGTAATGATGTTCCGGAGCTAATGGGAATAGAAGGAAATATCCGAAAGGTTTATTATGATTCTTGGAATGTTATAATAAATCAGGATATTGCCTTTGAAAAAAGAGTAAAAAATCCACCAGATAATGCAATAAATTCATTAATTTCGTATGTTAATACAATCATATATACAAGAGTTTTAAGCGAAATTTATAAAACTCAATTAAATCCAACAATAAGTTATTTACATGAGCCATCTGAAAGAAGATTTTCATTGTGCTTAGATATTTCAGAGATTTTTAAACCAATTATAGCAGATAGATTAATCTTTTCAATGCTTAACAAGAGACAAATAACTGAGAAAGATTTTGAAGAAGGTCTTAATTTTACATATATCAAAGAGAGTGCAAGAAAAGAGATAACAAGAGAAATTGATTTGAGATTACAAACCAAAATTAAGCATAAAAAATTAGAGAGAGAAGTTAGTTATGAATATTTAATAAGACTAGAAGTATATAAATTAATTAAGCATTTACTTGAAGATGAAGAATATGAAGGATTTAAAATGTGGTGGTAAAATGTATGTTATTTTAGTATATGATATAAACCTTGAGCATAAAGAAGGACATAAAATATTGAGAAATGTTTTTAAAATATGCAAGAAATATTTGGTGCATATTCAGAACTCTGTATTTGAAGGAGAGCTTTTAGAATCGCAAGCTATGAAATTAAAAAGTGAACTTGATAAATATATAAGAGAAGATAAAGATAGTGTAATTTTATTTAAAAGTAGAAATCAAAAATGGATGGAAAAAGAATTTTTAGGAATGATTGAAGATGATAAAACTGATAATTTTCTATAAGAGATTTTCTGTCGATGTGTAATTGTGTAGAAAATACAGTAGAAAGACAGATGAGATAGAATATAACATATATTAGTTTTTATTATAAAAAATATAGATTTAAAATAAAATTTATGATACGATAAAGGAAGTACGACAGATATGATATGCGAAAGCATTACAAATAGTAGTGCTAATTAGAAGCTGTATTAATATAAATATATTAGAATGTAAATAAAGTACTATAATTGAATTACAGTCAAGAACGACAGAAGTATTAATATAAATATATTAGAATGTAAATAGTAATTCTTGTAATCTTGCTTCGTCGTGATTTCCGTATTAATATAAATATATTAGAATGTAAATGTACTTATAATTATAGTTTTTACGAATTTACACAAAGTGTATTAATATAAATATATTAGAATGTAAATTGCGGGCTGGCATACCACGTCCAGGAATACACCTGGTATTAATATAAATATATTAGAATGTAAATACACTTGCTAATGATGTTGCAAGAGCTAACACCTGGTATTAATATAAATATATTAGAATGTAAATAACATTGTACACATTCCCATAAAATAATCAATTATGTATTAATATAAATATATTAGAATGTAAATGGAATACACTTGTAAGATTATTTATGATAGTAGTTTGTATTAATATAAATATATTAGAATGTAAATTTTGAGATTCAATTATAATATAAAAAACGATTAAGTATTAATATAAATATATTAGAATGTAAATTGGGAAAGCTTTACCAACAGAGGTACTTTGTCTTATGTATTAATATAAATATATTAGAATGTAAATAATAAATTTATGACATCTACTACATTTTGGTCCACAGTATTAATATAAATATATTAGAATGTAAATATTTAAAATCTCATCTTGAAAAATGGAAAAATTTACTGTATTAATATAAATATATTAGAATGTAAATATCGTCTTCGCTGCAATTCAATTTATCAGCTTCAAGTATTAATATAAATATATTAGAATGTAAATAAATACATCAAATTACCTTTATGGATATTTGACTGCGTATTAATATAAATATATTAGAATGTAAATAAATACCAACATTCATTGTCTGTTGTGTTTGCACGTTGTATTAATATAAATATATTAGAATGTAAATTGCGACCTGTTAACTTCATCAGAAATTAGACGCTCTGTATTAATATAAATATATTAGAATGTAAATGCTGAAATTGAATAAAAATTTTGTGGTTTTGTAAAAGCATTAATATAAATATATTAGAATGTAAATACTACAAGAGCTGGTATTATTGGAGATTTCAAAAAGGTATTAATATAAATATATTAGAATGTAAATTTCTATCTAAAAATTCCTATAATTCTAGCTGTAAGTATTAATATAAATATATTAGAATGTAAATACACCTGACCTTGCAGGTTGGAAAAAATTATTAGGTATTAATATAAATATATTAGAATGTAAATACAGGATGGTGATTTTTATGAAATTAGAGTTATACTTGTATTAATATAAATATATTAGAATGTAAATATTGCTTGTATTTCTACTTTACCATATTGTCTTAGTAGTATTAATATAAATATATTAGAATGTAAATTTTAATGTAATTTCATTTATAGGTATATTACATACTGGTATTAATATAAATATATTAGAATATAAATTACTTTCGTACACTCTTACAAAAAGTAAATAAGAAGTATTAATACAAACATATTGGAATGTAAGGAGCATATGTTTAAGACAAGCATTTAATCAAATACAATATTAATTTAGGTATAATAGAATGTAAGTAACTCAACATATGGTGCATATTCAAAATTTGTAAAGTATTAATATAAGTATATTAGAATATAAATGATGCTATTGGCGTAAAACAATATAAACAATTCTAATATAAATACATTAGAATGTAAATAATATAATCATTCCAATTGCTCTTATTAGTATTAATATAAATATAATAGAATGTAAATGAGTTTTATACTGCAGAAGATGATTTAGGAAAAACAGTATTAATATAAATATACTAGAATGTAAATTAATGTATGCCTCGGTTTGGAACTGAAGCACAGCAAGTATTAATATAAATATATTAGAATGTAAAGTGGTCTTCTATCATTTCTGTTTGCATAAGGTTCAAGGTATTAATATAAATATACTAGAATATAAATACTTTTTTAAGTCTTGAATGACTATTAATATATAAATATATTAGAATGTAAATTTTCCAATCAAAGAAGTTTCAACTTCAATAGTTCCGAGTATTAATACAAATATATTAGAATGTAAAAGTTGGATATGATGGTATTACTCTTAAAGAGAAATAATACAAATATACTAGAATGTAAATGATACAATAGATAAGAGAGAAGGCTCAATAATATATGTAATAATATAAATATAATAGAATGTAAATAAAATATAAGTAAACAATGTTGTTATAACCTATATGTATTAATATAAATATATTAGAATATATTTATATTAAATAAGAGAAGAAAATTATTTAGTTGAATAATTTTGAACTTCTCTTATTTTAGTATAAATTCATAGAATAATAAAAATTATATTGTTTTATACAATAAAAGTAGGTATACCTGAAGAGTGTGGAGCAATGTCATATTGCTGAAAGTAGATAGCGATACCTTGAGGGGTAAGATAATAATTTAAAGGATTAAAAGTTTCTAATACTAAATTACAGCTATCAGGAAAATAATTATTAGAATTAATAGAAATTTGACTATTTATTTTCTTTAAAATATCAATTAAAAAGTAAGGATTTTTATAAAAAAATTCATAAAGTTGAAGCATATAATTATAATTAAAATCCCATGTCTGAGATGTTCTAGTAGTATTTCCATTGGCACCACCAGAAAAAATATACTCATCAAAATATAAACTAACAAGGGCTTTAGAATTGAAAGTAACATTATAATTACGATAAATGTCATAAACCATTATAGGATAATTATTAGACTTATTATATTTGTATAATTCTACACTTTCCTTATAAAGTTCATTTTCACTTTTCTTTTGCAGAGCAAGAGCGAGTTTCTCATTGTATGTATTAAACTTACGCTCACCATTTCGATTATTAGGAATTACAATAGAAGGATATTCAATATGATATTTCAAAACAACAGTATTATCATACTTCATCTCTCTTTCTATTAAATTTGTATTTATTTTAAACATAATAAAACCTCCATAAATAGTATATTTTAATAATCTAATTTTGTGATAATAGTGAAAATTACAATAAATGTGATATAATATATAAAAAAATAGGAGGGAAAAATGTCTAATTTAATTGATTATATTAAATGGAGAGGGGATTTAAGTTTAGAAGAATTTAAATTCAATGAAGTTGATAATTTAGCATTAACAAGATTGTCATATTTCCCATTAGAAAGTTTAATGAAAGAAGAAGAGGAAATATCAATAAAAGAATTAGCTGAAAGATTCAAAAAAAAGAATATAAATGAAATGAAAATATTATGGCCAGACGATAAAGATTTGATAGTATTAATGGGAGAGTCAGAGCGATTTGGAAAAATAAAAATCACAAAATTCGTACATATATTTGATAAAGGAGCAGAAGAACAGTTTGCAGCAATAACAGCCTTTTTGCCAGATAATATTATATATGTATCATATAGAGGAACTGATTGCAGTATAGTGGGCTGGAAAGAGGACTTCAATTTATCATTTAAAAGTGATATAGGCTCTCAAATATCTGCAAAAAAATATTTAAATGAAATTGGTGAAAAATATTCAACAGCTCAAATAATAGTGGGTGGACATTCAAAAGGTGGCAATGTAGCAGTATATGCTGCTATATATGCAAATAAAGAAGTAAAAGATAGAATTATAAATGTATATAATATAGATGGACCAGGATTTGAAAAAAGAATAGTAGAAAGTAATGAATATAAGGAAATTGTAGATAAAATAATAAGTTATATTCCACAAGAATCAATTATAGGAAGACTAATGAATCATAAAGAAAGGATAACGATAATACAAAGTACTGCAAATGGAATTATGCAACATGATTTATATAGTTGGCAAGTAATGAGAAACAATATAATTAGAGTTGAAGAACTGACAAATGGAAGTGAATTTATAGACAAAACAATAACTGGTTGGCTAGAAGAAGTAGAACCAGCTAAAAGAGAAATAGTAATAGATGCAATTTTCAAAATAATATATGCAACAGAAGTAGAAACATTTAAAGGATTAAAAACAAATAAAATTGAAAATGCAAAAACAATACTAACTACATATAATAGTTTAGATAGTGAAACAAAAGAGATGATAATGAAAACTATAAGAGAATTATTAAAAATAGCCAGAAGCAATATGGGAGAATTATTTGGTTAAAATAAAGAAAGAGAAAATTTTCTCTTTCTTTATTTATAGTTATTTATTTTTGATAGGTAAGATTATATCAAATTGAGTACCCACACCTTCTTCAGATTGAAAAGTAATATCACCATTAAAATGAGCTTTAATGTTAGAATATGACATAAACATTCCAAGACCTGTACCATTTTTACCTTTGGTAGTAATCATTTTTTTAAATAGAGTTTCTTGAACTGATTTAGGCATACCACATCCATAATCTTTAATAGAAATAATAATACTACTATTAACTTGATTAACTACTAAATCAATAACCTTATTAGTAGCATTTGCACTAGCTTGTATAGAATTAGAAATTATATTATTAACAACTTGTACCAAGCTATTGATATTTCCATGAAGTAGAGAAGAAGGAGCAACATTATTTTGAACTTCTAATTTAATACAAGCACTGCTAAGTTCGTGTTTCATTAATATATTAACCATTTTTAATAACTCATCAATACTAAAATCAGATAATTGGTCTTCTGAAAATGTAACAGCTTGTCCTTTAACCGCAGTAATAACATCAGACATATAAGCAACATGTGTTTTAATCTTTTCTAACCATTCTTTCATATCACTTGCAATTGCATGGTGATCTTCAACAGTAACCTCAGGATCACCAACAGACTTTTCATATTCTATAACCAAATCATTTAAACCTTCAACAGCTCCAGCCACAGACATAATTGGAGTTTTTAAATTGTGAGCGATACCTCCAATCATTTGTCCAAGTGAAGCCAATCTTTCTCTTTCTATAAGCATATCTTGATTATTTTTTATAGTATTCATATCATTAGTATGTTGAGTAGTATCTCTTAGTAAAACAAGAATACCAATTAAAGCATCTTTTGAATATATATTTGTAAATTCAACAGTAAAAGTTTTTTTCAAATTTGTACTAGAAATATCAGCAGAAATTTTATTAACTTTTTTTAGGTTATATAAAGCCTTTTGAATATCAACTTTATAATTTGCAAATTTTGGAAAATCTAATATATTTGTATTAATAATCTCATTAATGTCAGTTTTAAAAGTATGTAAAAAAGTATCATTTACATCAGAAATTATATAATTATCATTTAAAACGATATAACTATCTGAAATTCTGTCAACAATTGTTCTTAGTGAAACTGGTGTAGACTTTAAAAACTTAAATTTAAACACAGCAATTGCGGTAAATAAAAGTGTAAAAGTAAAGCAGATTGGTGTAATGTAAATAGTTGTATTTATGATTTTAGTGGTTGACAAAATGTTTTGTATTAATGGGATGGAACACCCCAATATCATTAATAAACTTTGAACAGAGAAAACACCAGAACTGGAAATTGTCTGTTTCAAAAATAATATTATTCCTAAAGCAAATAAAATCAAAGTAAATGCATCAAATAAATAAAACATTGGACCATATACATTTGCTGTTAAATTAATGGAATAATCCACATAAAATAAATGGTGTAAGTCATTGGTCCATAATGAAACTAAAGAAATAATTGGAACAATTAAAAAGAATAAATACCCCTTACTAAAAGAAATTTTAGTTTTAGTAAAAATTAGTGCTGTAAAAAAGAAAGAAAGAGGTAATAAGCAATTTCCAATATATACGAAATAATCAAAATATATTGGAGGAATACCTAAAGGTATTGATAATAAATCTTGTAAAAGTAATCCAGTACAGCAAATTATCATTGCAATACTTAAAGACAGAAAAGCCAGTCTAATCTGGCTTTTGCTGATTTTCTTATATATTATAATTCCAGAAGAAATACAAAATAAATCTGAAATTAATAAAGCTATAAATGTAGTCATATCTGACAATAACATATAAAATCACTCCTATTCTAAATATCCTATGTTTTTAAAATATAAAATATAATTAGTTATATAATTGGCATCAATTATAGGCCAATAAAATCCTAAAGAATTCAAATACCTTGTTGTAAAATCTGCATTAGGCAAAACATTTGAAACTAAATTCAAATGTTTCTTTTCATCTAAATCTGGAACTATTCCAGAAATAGAATCTTTTAAAGTATCATCTAAAAGAAATTTATTTAAAACATCTGAAAATTCTTTCTTTGATACAAAATCTAAATTATAACCTAATGAATTAAAAATTTCAACAAGATTAGGAATTGAAATTAAATTTGTATCAAATAAATGAAATACTGTAAATTTAGGATTATTCATAACAATCTTTATAATAGCTTCAGCACAAGCATCAACTGGTGTAAACTCTATTGAGTGGTCAGCTAATTGCTTAGGAAGAACGCCAAGTTTAAAGAATGCTTTTAATCTATTTATATAGGCATTATCTGTTGTATTAATTTGAAATCTCGAATCTGAAAAACGATTAGAAATGTTTCCAATCCTTAAAATACAAGCATCAAGTCCTGAATTAATATTTTCTAGAACGATTTTTTCAGCTTCAAATTTTGTATAAATATAGGCATTATTTAAATTCTGACCAATATAAAATTTAGTTTCATCAAAAATAAATCTCTCAGTTGAAGAATCATCTTCTGGAGTACTTGCACCAGAAACACTTATAGTTGATATATGGTACAACTTCTTATGAAAATCTTTGCAAAAATCTATAGAATGTTGAGTACCAACAACATTAATACTATCAAATAATTTAAAATCACCATAATGCTTAACAAGTGCGGCACTATTGATAACTACATCAACAGAATTTCCTAACTTATTGTATAATTCATCAGATAATCCAAAATGCTCTAAAGATATATCTCCTGTAATAATTTTAATTTTTTTACAAAAATATGAAGCATATTTGTTGCCAAAATAAAAATTAAGAGTCTTCTTTAAACGTTCTTCTTCATCCAAAGTACCTTTACTTCTAACTAGACAATAAACTATTCCAGAACAATTATTAAAGAATGCATCTAGAATATGAGAACCTAGAAAACCTGTTGTACCTAATAATAAAATGTTACCAGTAAAAGTTTTGGGTACATGTTGTTTAGGAATATTTGAAACAGAATTATAGCCAAGTAAACTATTAATCCTTGAGTAGTCATATTCAGGTGTATCAACAAATTGTGGTTGTGATTTCTGATTCTTTTCAGCTAATCGTTGTATAGTTGGGTAATGGAAAATATCACCATAACTAATACTAATATCATATTTTAAAGCTTCGATTTGGAACTTTATGGCAGTTAAAGAATCTCCACCTAAATTGAAAAAGTTATCTAATATACTTATTTTTTCTTTATTAAATAAACTTTCCCATATAGAACACAAAATCTTTTCTAACTTTGTTGAAGGGGCTACATATTTAACAGTAGATACAATTTTAGGTAAAGGCAATATCTTAGCATTAATTTTGCCATTTGCAGTTAAAGGAAAATCATCTAATTGGATATAGTAATTTGGAATCATATAAAAAGGTAATAATTCCTTCAAAAACAATTCTAAATTGTTAATTTCAATTTTTCTATAAGATGTAAAATATGTAACAATATATTTTTGAGAGTTTATTTCACGTACTGTAGTTAAAGAGTTAGTAATATATGGATATTGACTAACAGCATTATTTATTTCAGATAGTTCTATTCTGTATCCATGAAGCTTAATTTGAGTATCTGCTCTACCAGAAAAAGAAATAGTACCATCTTTATTCCATTTTGCTAAATCACCAGTTCTATACATGAATGGAGAAGCATTATCAAAAGTATTTGGAATAAATCTTTTATTATTTTCAGCAGTGTTATTTATATAACCCTTTCCAACTCCATAGCCAGAAATATAAACTTCACCTAAAACATTAACTGGCTGTGACAAATTATTTTTATTTAAAATATATATATTATTGTTAGATAATGGTTTACCAATTGAAACATAAGAATCATCAGTTGTGTCCTTTTTATAAACTAAAGAAGTAGCACAAATAGTTGTTTCTGTTGGACCATATCCATTTACAATGGTCATGTTCTTATTTAAAATAAAGTATTTATTAAGAGTACTTTTCTTAATTCCTTCAACTCCAACTAATAATTTATTAATCTTAATATCAGCTGAAGAATTCTTAAGAATAGTATAAACCTCATTTAAAATATTTGGTGGAATATATAACATTGTTATTTCATTATTTATAATCCAATTTGTATAATTAATTATATCTGTAATATATTCTTCATTATACAAGATAAGTTTTGCACCATTTAAAATTGAAATAAATAACTCAAAAATACTAACATCAAAAGAAATATTTGTAGATGCTAATAATGAATCATTAGTATCAATTTTACCATAAGAATTATTAAAAGAGTATAAGAAATTTATTAAATTCTTATGTGTTATTTGGACTCCTTTAGGTTTTCCAGTAGAACCAGAAGTATATATAACATAAGCAATATCATTTTCATTTATTGAAGCAGTAATAATATTGCTTTTATTTGAAGATATTTCATTTATATTATTAAAAATAATTTCTTTAACACAGTCATCAAAAGAAGTACTCATAATAGAATTTGTAATTATTAAATGACAATTACTATTTTCAATCATATATCTTAGTCTATCTGTAGGATATTTTGTATGCATTGGCATATAAATAGCTCCAATTTTTAAAATAGCCCAAATACTAATAAGAAGTTCAATAGAACGATTCATGCAAACACCAATAATGTCTTGGGGTTGAACTCCATTATCTAATAAAATATTTGCAAGTTTATTAGAAAGCTCATCTAATTCTTGATATGTAATACTATTTGTACTAGAGATAATAGCTATATTATTTCTATTTTTTAGAACAATATCCTTAAACATTTTATCAAGAGTTAAATTGCTTGGAATATTAATTTTATTAGAATTAAATTGATATAAAATTTTATTTTTTTCTTCTTCAGTAATTACATCAATATCTTTTAAAAGAATTTGATCATTTTCAATTACCTGTTTAATTATATACAATATACGAGAATGAATTTCACGAATATCAGACTCAGTATATTTAGATGTTCTATAGTCATACATTACATTCAAATTAGAATTTGTTGAATCATCATATTCCAACATATGAACATCAATATCATCACTTGTATTACCTGTAAAAGACCAAGTATTAGTATGAGGAAAAATATCATTATTATCGGTCATTTTAGTAATTTGATATGAAAACATAATATTATATAAAGTAGGAAGTGAGGAATCCTGCTTTCTTAAATCCTCAATGATATATTGATATGAATATCGTTGATGCTTTAACATACCAATTGAACTTACAGCAATTTGAGATACAAAATCTGTAAAGCGTAAATTATAATCTAGAGAAATTCTAAAAGGTATAGTTTTTATAAACATACCAGTAGTATGCTTCTCAGCATAGTTGGTTCTATTTAAAATAGGTGTTCCTATTACAAAATCATCTAAATTAGAAACTCTTGAAATATATAATCCAAAAATTGACATATAAAAATTAAATGGTGTTATTTTATGACTAGTACAATATTCAGTAATCTCAGATAATGTAGAGCCATTAATATTTAATTGAAGTCTTTTAGCCTCTAACGAATTAATATTTGAATTCAAAGAAGCTGGTATTGTTGCATTCTCTGGAATTGTTGAGTAAATATTATCCCAATACGCTTTATCTTTCAAAAATTTTGCACTATTTATATAATCATTTTCAGTAGAAATATATTCTTTATATGAATATGAAGAATTATCAATAATTTCTTCATTATTTAATAATTTGCAATAATTACTTAGGAGTTGATTAGAAAGAATTCCGTGAGACCAGGAATCACTAATTAAATGATGGAAATTAGCTATAACACCACCATTGTTATTTGGAAATTTAAAAATTACGAAATGAAATAAATTTGAATCTAATAAATTGAAAACCTCAGAAACAACTGAATTCTGAAGCTGTTTTAAATCTTTTTCAGAGTAAACATTAACAGTATCAATATGTATATATTGATATTCATCAAAATACTGTTTAATTTCACCATTTTCCTGTAATCTTAATTTGATTCGAACAGAATCATTATTCTTAATGAACAAATTGATTGATTGTTCAAAAAGATTAAAATCTATTGCTTTTTTTATATATAAAGTGCCACAAACATTGTTGATATTTTTTCCTTTGTAAAACTGCTCAGTTAACCAAATGGCCTTCTGAGGATTGGTTAAATCGAAAAATTCGTGTTCCATTTTATACAATCCTTTCTAATAAGCCTTTCCAATAAGTAGTTAAAAGTCACAAAATATATACAATCTTACCATAAAAGTAAAAAAAAGTCAAAAAAATGTAAAAAAATAATATAAGAAAAGTTAAGAATATAGAAGTATAAAATCATAAAAAAAGTAAATAATTTACAAGGATAAAATAATGAAAGGAGAATTAAATTTGAATAATAGATATAAAGATATACATAAAAATAATACGATTTTAAGAGTTTTAGGAAAAATATTGTGGACATTTATTGTAATAACAATAACAATAGTGCTGTATGACATGTACAGTAATATTAATGTAGAAGAAGTTGAGCCAAAACAAGAAAATAAAATAAATACTGTACAAGCAAATGAAGAAAGCAAAGATATTTCTTTAGTACTAGAGAAAACATCAGAAACAGTAGTAGGAATATCAAAATTACAAAGTGTGGATACATCATTTTTTTCATTAGAAGCTGCAAAAACATATAATTTAGGAACAGGAGTTATAATATCAAAAAAAGGCTATGTTTTAACCAACAATCATATAACGGGTGGAATATTATCAAAATGTTATATAACAACAGAAGATGGAGAAGAATATAATGCAAGCGTTGTATGGAGCAATGAAAATTTGGATTTAAGTATATTAAAAATAGCAACAACAAGAGAAATAATTTCAGCAACAATAGGAGACTCTGATAAAATAAAAATTGGACAAGATGTATATGCAATAGGAAATCCATTAGGATTAGAATTTCAAAGAACCGTTACAAAAGGAATAATAAGTGCATTAAATAGAACAATAAAAATAGAAGAAGATAATGGAAAATCATATATGGAAGATTTAATACAAACAGATGCTTCTATAAATTCAGGAAATAGTGGAGGACCGTTAATAGATGAAAAAGGAAATGTAATAGGAGTAACATCAATAAAAATAAAGGAAGCAGAAGGAATAGGCTTTGCTATTCCAATTAATATTATTAAACCAATTATTGAAAAATTAGAAAATGAAGGAAAATTTGAAGAAGCTTCTTTAGGGATAAAAGCTATAGATAAAGAAGCAATACAATATCTAGATAATTCAATAGAAATTAAAAATGGAATATATGTTACCGAAATTATAAATGATGAAAAAAATTCAGAAATAAAGAAGGGAGATATTATAGAAAAAATTGATGAAATTCCAATAAATAAAATAAACGAACTAAGAAAATACATTTATAGTAAAAACATAGGAGAAGAGGTAAAATTAACAATATTAAGAAATAAAAAAGAAAATGATATATATATTAAATTAATAAAAAAAACATAGAGCAAAATATAGTAAAACTGTTGACTTTACAAAACAAAGATAGTATAATAATAAAGCTTATTTATAGCAAAAAATATAGTAGGAGGTGAAATTTAAGTGCCAACAATTAATCAATTAGTAAGAAAAGGAAGAAAAACAAGTCAAACTAAATCTACAGCACCAGCTTTACAACACGGATATAACTCAAGAAATAAAACATTAACAAACAACCGTGCACCACAAAAAAGAGGTGTTTGTACAGTAGTAAAAACTGTTACTCCAAAGAAACCAAACTCAGCTTTAAGAAAAGTTGCCAGAGTTAGATTATCTAACGGATATGAAGTTACTTCATATATTCCAGGTATTGGACACAACTTACAAGAGCACAGTGTTGTTCTAATAAGAGGAGGAAGAGTTAAGGATTTACCAGGTGTTAGATATCATATAATAAGAGGAACACTTGACACAGCAGGAGTAAAAGACAGAATGCAAGCTCGTTCTAAATACGGAGCAAAACGTCCTAAAAAATAGTCGATTACTGAACAATAGTAATTAGTGCAAATAATAGATTAATAATTTAAGGTACTTAAATTTATAATAGATTATTGCACTTGACGGATAGGAAAAAAATCCTATCAGAGTAACTTTGATATTTTAATATAAAATATCACATAAAATTTATGAAAAGGAGTGAAGAATAGTGCCAAGAAAAGGTTATGTAGCAAAAAGAGATGTGTTACCAGACCCAATCTACAATAGCAAAGTTGTTACAAAATTAATCAACAATGTTATGTTAGACGGAAAAAAAGCAGTAGCACAAGAAATCGTATATGATGCATTTGACATCATAAAAGAAAAAGAACAAAAAAATCCACTAGAAGTATTCGAAGCAGCATTAGATAATATAATGCCTGTTCTTGAAGTAAAAGCAAGAAGAGTTGGTGGTGCAACATACCAAGTTCCACTAGAAATTAGACCTGAAAGAAGACAAACATTAGGTTTAAGATATTTAGTAACTTATGCTAGAAAAAGACATGAAAAAACAATGGCAGAAAAATTAGCAGGAGAAATACTAGATGCCATCGCTGGTAATGGTGGAGCATTTAAGAAAAAAGAAGATATGCATAAAATGGCAGAAGCAAACAAAGCATTTGCACATTATAAATGGTAGAAAAAATAATACTTTTTTCTTAAATGCGAATGACAAATCGAAAGATTTGGCAGGATAAAAAGTAAGAAAAAAGAAGATATGCATAAAATGGCAGAAGCAAATAAAGCATTTGCACATTATAAATGGTAGAAAATAAAACAAGAAGATACTACAGCTGTTTCACACAGCTGTAAAAAAATAAAAAGGAGGTTAAAATCCGTGGAAGGTAGACAAGTAACACTACAAAAAACAAGAAATATAGGAATAATGGCTCACATTGATGCCGGAAAAACTACTACAACAGAGAGAATTCTTTTCTACACAGGTAAGACACACAAAATTGGTGAAACACACGATGGTGGAGCAACTATGGACTGGATGGTACAAGAGCAAGAAAGAGGTATTACAATTACTTCTGCTGCAACAACTTGTTTCTGGAAAGGAAATAGAATAAACATCATTGATACCCCAGGACACGTAGACTTTACAGTTGAAGTTGAAAGATCACTAAAAGTACTAGATGGTGCAGTTACTGTACTATGTGCTAAAGGTGGAGTTCAACCACAATCTGAAACAGTTTGGCGTCAAGCTGATAAATACAAAGTACCAAGAATGGTATATGTAAATAAAATGGATATCACAGGTGCAAATTTTGCAAATTGTGTTGAACAATTAAAAACAAGATTAAATGCACACCCAGTTCCAATTCAATTACCAATTGGTGCAGAAGATACTTTCAAAGGTATAATAGATTTAATGAATATGAAAGCATTAATTCATAAAGATGATTTAGGAAAAGATATCGAAATAACAGATATCCCTGAAGATATGAAAGCACAAGCAGAAGCTGCTCGTCAAGAAATGGTAGACACAGCTGCTGAACAAGACGATGAATTAATGATGAAATATTTAGATGGAGAAGAATTAACTATTGACGAAATCAAAATGGGACTTCGTAAAGGAACAATAGCAGGAAATATAGTACCTGTATGTTGTGGTTCTTCATACAAAAATAAAGGTGTTCAAGAATTACTTGATGCAATAATAGACTATTTACCATCTCCAGTTGATATTCCACCAGTTGAAGGTGTAAACTTAGACGGTGAAAAAGAAGAAAGAAAACCAGATGATAAAGAACCATTCGCTGCATTAGCATTCAAAATTGCAACAGATCCATTTGTTGGAAAATTATGCTTCTTCAGAGTTTACTCTGGAACATTAGATGCTGGAACAAGCGTATTAAATGCTAATAAAGATAAGAAAGAAAGAATAGGAAGAGTTTTATTAATGCATGCAAACCATAGAGAAGATATCACAAAAGTATTTACAGGTGATATCGCTGCTGCTGTTGGTCTTAAAGATGTAACAACAGGAGATACTTTATGTGATGAAAGTCATCCTATAATACTTGAATCAATGGAATTCCCAGAGCCAGTTATTGATATAGCTATTGAACCAAAGGACAAAGTTGCCCAAGAAAAAATGGCAATAGCATTATCAAAATTAGCTGAAGAAGATCCAACATTCAAGACATATACAGACCAAGAAACAGGACAAACTATTATCGCTGGTATGGGTGAATTACACCTAGATATCATCGTAGATAGATTAAAGAGAGAATTCAAAGTAGAATGTAATGTTGGTAAACCTCAAGTTGCTTACAAAGAAACAATCAGAAACGCAGTAAGAGCTGAAGGTAAATTCATACGTCAATCAGGTGGACGTGGACAATATGGACATGCTATACTTGAAATGGAACCATTAGAGCCAGGATCAGGAGTAATATTTGAAAGCAAAATCGTTGGTGGATCTGTTCCAAAAGAATATATCAAACCAATCGAAGAAGGTATACGTGAAGCTGCTAATAGCGGTATCCTAGCTGGATATCCAGTTATAGATTTCAAAGCTACATTAGTAGATGGATCTTACCATGAAGTTGACTCTTCAGAAATGGCATTCAAAATTGCTGGATCAATGGCATTCAAAGATGGATGTAAAAAAGGAAAATCAGTTATCCTAGAACCAATAATGAAAGTTGAAATAACAGTTCCAGAAGAATACATGGGAGATGTTATAGGAGACATCAACTCAAGACGTGGAAGAATGGAAGGAATGGAAGCAAGAGGAGGATCTCAAATAATAAGAGGATTTATTCCATTATCTGAGATGTTTGGATATGCAACAGACTTACGTTCAAAAACACAAGGAAGAGGAACATATGCAATGGAACCAAGTCACTATGAAGAAGTTCCAAAAGCAATCCTAGAAACAATAGTGGCAACAAGAACAAAGAAAGAAGACTAGATTAATTCAAAAACACAATCATGTAAGAAACACAGTTTCTTACATGAGAATGTTTTTGAATTAAGATAGAAGTGCTTTCTTTGAAAGCACAAGCGTGAAAAATTACGAAGTAATTTTACTCGCGAACTTCTTTCGTAATAAATTTATACAAAGTATATTAAAAATAAGAAGGATGTACTTTTAGAAAGATATAAGATGAAAAATTACGAAGTAATTTTGCTCGCGAACTTCTTTCTTGTATAAAATATTCTTATATAGAATTTACCACAAAATATAAACTTGTAAGAAACACAGTTTCTTACAAGAAAATATTTTGTAATTAAGATAGAGTCTTTCTATTTAAGGTTAGAAAGCCAGCCTTTCTAAATAATTTGTAAAAACTATTGCAAAAATAAGAAAAATATTATAAAATATTGGCAAATAATTGATATTAAATTCAAAAAAATAAAAAATTAAAGGAGGAATTTCAAATGGCAAAAGCTAAATTTGAAAGAACAAAACCACATATCAACATTGGTACAATCGGACACGTTGATCATGGTAAAACAACAACAACAGCTGCTATTACTAAAGTATTAGCATTAGAAGGAAAAGCAAAATACACAGAATATTCAAAAATTGACGGAGCACCAGAAGAACAAGCAAGAGGAATCACAATCAATACAGCTCACGTTGAATATGAAACAGAAAACAGACACTATGCACACGTTGACTGCCCAGGACACGCAGACTACGTTAAAAACATGATCACAGGTGCTGCACAAATGGATGGAGCAATCCTAGTTGTATCAGCTGCTGATGGACCAATGCCTCAAACAAGAGAGCACATCCTATTAGCTAGACAAGTTGGTGTTAAATATATCGTTGTTTACTTAAATAAATGCGATATGGTTGATGATCCAGAATTACTAGAATTAGTTGAAATGGAAGTTAGAGACTTATTATCAAGCTATGATTTCCCAGGAGATGAAATCCCAGTTA
This sequence comes from uncultured Clostridia bacterium, assembly GCA_934183325.1. Classification (GTDB taxonomy): domain Bacteria; phylum Bacillota; class Clostridia; order TANB77; family CAG-508; genus CAKPSH01. The sequence goes on along the minus strand of CAKPSH010000006.1, from coordinate 13,880 downwards.
TAAAAGGATCTTCATTAAAAGTTCTTGAATCTACATCTACAGATCCAAATGCACCAGAATATGCTTGCATAAGAGAACTTATGGCTGCTGTTGATAGCTATATACCAACACCAGAAAGACCAATCGACCAACCATTCTTAATGCCTATCGAAGACACAATGACAATCACAGGAAGAGGAACAGTTGTTACAGGTAGAGTTGAAAGAGGTATGGTTAAAGTTGGTGACGAAGTTGAAATCGTAGGATTATCAACAGAAAAGAAAAAGACAGTTATCACAGGACTAGAAATGTTCAGAAAATCTCTAGATGAAGCTGAAGCTGGAGATAATGCAGGAGCATTATTAAGAGGTATTGATAGAAAAGACGTTGAAAGAGGTCAAGTACTAGCAAAACCTGGAACAGTTCATCCACATACAAAATTCAAATCAGAAGTTTATGTATTAACTAAAGAAGAAGGTGGAAGACATACACCATTCTTCAACGGATACAGACCACAATTCTATTTCAGAACAACAGACGTTACAGGATTAATCGAACTAGAAGCTGGAACAGAAATGGTTATGCCTGGAGATAATACAAGAATGACAATTGAATTAATCACACCAATCGCTATGGAAGTTGGATTAAGATTCGCTATCCGTGAAGGTGGTAGAACAGTTGGTTCTGGTATCGTTACAGAAATAATAGCTTAATTTAAGCCTAATATAGAAAAGAAAGTACTTTAAAAGTGCTTTCTTTTTTTATCTTAGGAAAGTCATCTATGAAATAGTGAGTTTCCTTAGAAAATGTTATTCTTGTTTTTTACAAAAACTTCTAATACAAAGATATTTTATTACTATAAAAAGAAATAAAATTAAACTGAATTTGTGGTCAAAAAGTATTGATTTTTTAAAATATTAATAATATACTAATAAAGTGCATAAACTGTGGAAGAAAGAAGAGGGATAAATAGTGGTTATAATACTAGACGCAATGGGAGGAGATAATGCACCAGATGCGGTAATAAAAGGAGCAGTAAAAGCTGCAAATGAAATAGCAGATGATACAGAAATACTTCTAACAGGAAATGAAGAGATTATAAATTCAAGAGTAAAAGAACTATTTGGTAAAGAAAAAATCAGTGAAATGTCAAATAAAATAAAAATTCATAATACAACAGAAACAATAGAAATGGAAGATAAACCAACAGAAGCAATTAAGCATAAAAAAGATTCATCAATGGTTGTAGGATTTAAACTATTAAAAGAAGGAGCTGGAGATGTATTCATCTCAGCTGGTAATTCAGGAGCTTTATTAACTGGAGCTACTCTTTTAGTGGGAAGAATTAAAGGAATCGATAGACCAGCAATGGCAGGAATATTACCAGCATACAAAAGCAGACTATTACTTATTGATTCAGGAGCAAATACAAACTGTAAACCAATAAACTTATTACAATTTGCACAGATGGCAACAATTTATTTAAAAAACACTTTTGGAGTCGAAAAACCAGCAATAGGTCTTTTAAATATAGGTACTGAAGAGACAAAAGGAAATGAGTTAACAAAAGAATCATATAACTTATTAAAAGAAAAATCAGAAGAATTAGGAATTAATTTTATTGGAAATATAGAAGGAAGAGACGCTTTCTCAGGAAAAGTTGATGCAATTGTAACAGATGGATTTACAGGAAATATATTTTTAAAGGCTGTTGAGGGATTAGGGAAATATGTAAAGAAAACACTAACAGAAAGTTTAACACATAATTTTTTATCAGTATTAGCAGCGATACCTTGTATGCCAGCAATTAAAAGATTCAAGAAAACAGTGGATTATAAAGAATATGGTGGAGCATTGTTTTTAGGTGTAAAAAAACCAGTTGTTAAAGCTCATGGAAGTAGTGATGAATATTTATTCTACTTTACAATCAAACAAGCTGAGAAATTTGTACAAAATAAAGCAGTAGATAAAATGATAGAAGAATTTGAAAAAATACCTAAAAATGCTTGACAAAAATTCATATATATATTATCTTGTTATTAAGTTGAAAATATAAATATTTAAAAGCTAATTAAGAAAAATAGAAGAAAGGATAGAAACATAAGAAATAAAAATGTTACATAAGATAATCCTTAATACATATTAATTTTAACTAGCTAATTTAAAGGAGGAAATATAGATGGAAGGCAACGAAATATTTGAAAAAGTAAAAAAAATTATTATTGAACAATTAAATGTTTCTGAAGATTCTGTTACAAAAGAAGCATCTTTTATAGATGATTTAGGAGCAGATTCATTAGATGTTGTTGAATTAATAATGGCATTAGAAGAAGAATTCGATATGGAAATTCCAGATGCTGATGCTGAAAAAATTGCAACAGTAAATGATGTTGTTGAATATATTAAAGATAAACAATAAAAAAAGTGGTTTTAAAGCCACTTTTTTTATATTTAATAAGCATGCATATTAATAAAAACTATGAGTTTTATAAAAAAGTATTAATTAATTTATTGTATTTAAATTAAAATGTTGACAAGTTATGTAAAATACAATATAATAGATGCGTTCGAATAATCACACCAGAAGCACAAACATTGTATGTAGTGTTTCGCAAGCATGAAAGGAAAAATCATGAATCAGAACGAGGAAATGCACGAGAAAGCAATGCCCATGGAAGGAGAGATGAATACAGACGAGATGATCAGAAGCGTCTCTTGTGCCATCTATAACTTCTTTGCCGAGTCCTGTGAGGACCGTGAAGACAGCGAAGAAAAACCTGAAGTTGTCATTCAGCTGGGTGATGAGAAGATTGTTGTCACCCGTGAGAAGAACGGCAAGATGCGTGCTAAGCGTCGCAAGGCAAACGCACGTAAAAAGCGCCAGCTCAAAGAAAAAGCTGCCATCGCTCAGAAAAATGTTCAGAAGCGTAAAGCGGACGACAAGAAGCATGGCACCAAGAAGGTGGCAACAAGCAGCGATAAGCAGGTCCAGAAAAGCCGGCGTGCAAACGAGCTCGCAAAGCGGGCAAGTAAGCTGAAGTAATCTGATCTGTAAAGCTCCTAAAATGCAATAATGCGGGGCTCACGTAAGTGAGCTCCGCATTTGTTTTAATATTTATCTATTTGTAATTTCTTCAAGTTTTAAAAGACTTTCCCATCTTTCATCTACTTCTTTTTGGAAGGCTTCAATCATCCATTCATTACCAGGTTTAAATAAATGTTTAAATCTCCTTTGAGGCTTTAAAAAATCCTCTATAGGCAATTTTTTAGCCGGTTTATAATTAATCTTATATACACCATCAATTACTTCATATAAAGGCCAATAACAAGTATCAACAGCAAGTTTATTTATAGACATTAAATCTTCTGTTGGATAACCCCAACCTCTTGGACAAGGTGCAAGAACATTTAAAAATGCTGGACCTTCAGTATATATTGCCTTTTCAGATTTTTCATATAAATCCTTAAAATTATTTATACCAATTGATTGAGCAACATAAGGAATATGATGTCCAACCATTATTTCAGTTAGATCTTTTCTTTTTTGCATTTTGCCAGGAATAACTTTTCCAGCAGGAGTTGTTGTAGTATCTGCAAACTGAGGTGTAGCAGAGGAACGTTGAATACCAGTATTCATATATGCACCATTATCATAGCATACATAAACCATATCGTGTCCTCTTTCCATTGCACCAGATAAACTTTGAAGCCCTATATCATAAGTACCACCATCACCACCAAAAGCGATGAATTTAGTATCGCCATCTTGTGGAAGTTTTCCTTGCTTTTTCATTGAACGATAAGCAGCTTCACAACCACTTAGAGTTGCAGCAGCACATTCAAATGCAGTGTGTATATAAGAATCAGCCCAAGCTGTATATGGATATATAAATGTAGAAACTTCCATACAACCTGTTGCGTTAGCAATTACAGCATGATCTTCATTTTTTAAAGCTCTTAAAACCATTCTTGCAACAGAAGGTGCACCACAACCAGCACACATTCTATGACCAGCTTTAAAACGAGAAGGTTTATCTGCTATTATTTCTTTTAAATTATATGCCATTTTTCATATCTCCCTTCATTATTTTCTTAGTCCTAAATATCTATATGGATCTTTTACAATACCATCACTGGCAATTTTTTGTAAATCAGAATATACCTCAGCAATTTGTTTTGTAGTTGTATCTCTACCACCAATACCATATACATAATTAACAACAGGCGTAGTATTTTTATTTAAATACATTCCAGATACTACATCTTCAAATAAAGCACCACCAGCTCCATTTAAAGAATCTGCTTTATCAAGAACTGCTATTGCTTTAGCATTTGAAAGAGCTTTTGCAATTTCTTCTGCAGGGAAAGGTCTAAATACACGAACTTTTAATAGTCCAGCTTTAATACCCTTACTTCTTAAATCATCAACAACAGCTTTTGTAGTACCAGCTGTGGAGTTCATACAAATAACTACATATTCTGCATCATCTAATTTGTATTCTTCAAATAAAGAATATTTTCTTCCTGTTAATTTTTCAAAGTCTTTAGAAACCTCTAAAATAACATTTTTTGCATTTCTCATTGCTTCTGCTTGTTGGTATTTATGCTCAAATAAATAAGCTTGTAAATCTAAAGGACCAATGGCAATCGGTTCTTTTTTATTTAAAAGATAATGAGCAGGATTATATTTACCAACAAAATCTTTAACCTTATCATCTTCTAATAATTCTATATTTTCAATAGAGTGTGAGGTAATAAAACCATCTTGACATACCATTAAAGGCAATAAAACATCTTTATGTTCTGCAATTCTATGAGCCATAAGTAAATTATCATAAGCTTCTTGGTTATTTTCAGAAAATAGCATAATCCATCCAGCATCTCTAACCCCCATAGCATCAGAATGATCATTATGTATATTTAATGGTCCTGAGACAGCTCTATTAACAAGACTCATTACAATTGGTAGTCTCAAACTAGAAGCAATATATACCATTTCCCACATTAAAGATAAACCATTTGCAGATGTAGCAGTCATAGCTCTAGAACCAGCTGCTTCTGCACCTATACAAGCACTCATAGCACTATGTTCACTCTCGACAGCTACAAATTCTGTATCTACTTGACCATTACTAACAAATGTAGAAAAATATTGAGGAATTTCTGTAGATGGTGTTATAGGGAAAGCAGCAACAACATCTGGATTAATTTGTTTCATAGCTATTGCAGCAGCTTCATTACCACTTAGTCTTTCTCTTATTGACATATTTATCAAATCCTTTCTATAAATTAATTATTCCATAATAATTGCTTTAAAAGGGCAAACTTTTGCACAAATTCCGCAACCTTTGCAATAATCATAATTAAAATTTCCTCTTTTTTGATCTTTTCCAACAGGAATAGCATCATCTGGACATACAGGAAAACATAGTCCACATTGTTTACAATTTTCTGGTATGAACTTTGGTGTTGTTGAACGCCAATCACCAGTTTTAAATTCTATAGAATTTCCAGCCTCGTAAATATCACCGCCAGGTGTTAAATCTTTAGCAGGAGTATTTTTATCTATCATAATTTCACGTCCTTTCTATAAAATAAAATTAAATTTTATTAACTTCCTTTAAAGCTATTTCCAAAGCTTTCATATTACCATCAATAACTTCAGGTTTTTTAGCAAATTTATGTTTAAAAGAACCTTGCATATCATTTAAAAATTCATCGTCCTTCATAATACCTGTAACATGAACTATAGCAGCTAGCATTGGAGTATTAGGAAAATATCTACCAAGAGCTTCAAGTGAAATTTTTCTTGCATCAATTGTATAAATATCACCTTTATAACCTTTTAAAGATTGTTTTATATAATCAGCATCCTTAGATGTATTAATAACAATAGCACCATCTTCTTTTAGGCCTGAAGTAACATCAACAGTTTCAAGAAGTGTATCATCTACAACGACAACATAATCAGGTTCATAAATATTGCTATGAATTGTAATAGGTTTAGTACTAATACGATTATAAGCTGTTATAGGAGCACCCATTCTTTCTGGACCATATTCAGGGAAACCTTGAATATATTTACCTGTATTAAATGCAGCATCTGCAAGTAAAAGAGATGCTGTTTTTGCACCTTGACCACCACGACCATGCCATCTAATTTCGATTAAATCTTTCATTTTAAAAAGAAGACCTCCTTTTTTATAAATTCTGTTTTTTCAACAAGTACAGTATAGTATGAAAACAGTTGAATGTCAAGGAAAATGACCGAGCGTTTATATAGAAAAAAATATAAATTCATATAACAAAAATTGTAAAAATTAAACTATAATAAAAACTCAAAATAAATTAAGCTATATGCCAAAAATAGATTAAGTTATATGTCAAAAGTCATTGACTTTTAACGAAATTTAATATATGATATAAAAATAAAAATTACTACAAAAGCAAATAGAAAATATTCTTAAGATAAAGTTAAAAATAGATATAAAAGCGAAAATAATTTACAAGATTTATAACTTTAAAGGAAGGAATGATATAAAACATGGGAGAAGTTATAGTAATAACATCAGGAAAAGGTGGAGTAGGAAAGACAACAACAACAGCAAATTTAGGTGCATCATTAGCACTAGAAGGAAAAAAAGTTGCTTTGATTGATACAGACATTGGTTTAAGAAATCTAGATGTTGTAATGGGACTTGAAAATAGAATTGTTTATGATATTGTTGATGTTGTAGAAGAAAGATGTAAAATAAGACAAGCACTTATAAAAGATAAACGTTTTGATGAATTATTTTTGCTTCCAGCTGCTCAAACAAGAGATAAAAGTGCAGTAAATGAAGAGCAAATGAGAGAACTTACCAATAAATTAAAAGAAGAATTTGATTACATAATAATAGATTGTCCTGCAGGAATTGAACAAGGATTTAAAAATGCAATTGCAGGAGCAGATAGAGCAATAGTTGTAACAACAGCAGAGATATCATCAATAAGGGATGCAGATAGAATTATAGGACTTCTTGAAGCATCTGAAATAAAAAATCCTGAGTTAGTAATAAACAGACTAAGACCAAATATGGTAAAAAAAGGTGAAATGATGGATGTTGAAGATATAGTTGATTTATTATCAATAGATCTTACTGGTGTGGTACCAGACGATGAATACATTATTACACAAACAAACAAAGGAGAACCTGTAGTTTCAAATAAAAAAGCTCCATCAGGAAAAGCATATAGAGAAATTGCAAAAAGAATTTTAGGAGAAAATATAGAGGTAAGTATTCCAGGAAGAGAAAAAGGTTTCTTAGCCAAACTAAAAAGAATGTTTGGAATAAAATAGAGTAAACAGAAAAGGTGGAATGAAACATGTTTGAAAACATTATAAGTTTTTTTAAAAACATGAAAAAGTCAGAAAAAAATAATACAAACAATTCAAAAGAAGCAGCAAAGGAAAGATTACATTTAGTATTAATGCAAGATAGAGCAAATGTTTCAGCTGACTTTTTAGACTTGATGAAACAAGAGATAATAGATGTTATTAAAAAATATATTGAAGTAGATGAAAGTGCAATAGATGTTAGATTAACGAATAAACAGAACACAGATGGAACAACAGGAGCACCGGCATTATATGCAAATATTCCAATTGTTAATATAAAACAAGAAGCAAGAGTAAAAGAAAATAAAAAAGTTGAAGAAGAAAAAGAAATAATAGAAGAGGCTAAACAAATAATTGCAGAAACTCAAGTTGAAAAAACTAAAGAAGAAATAAAGAGTGAGAGTAAAAAGAATGAAGAATAAATATTTAAAAAATATTGAATGGAGTATATTAATAAGCTGTTTAATATTATTACTAATAGGTATGGTAGCTCTATATTCTGCTACAAAAGAGACCGGAAATGTGGAGTTGAAAAAGCAAATTGTTTGGACAGCTGTTAGTATACCTATAATGATAATAGTAATGTTAGTGGACTATAATACAATTGCAAAAATATCTCCAGTATTTTATGGTATATTTATAATTGGACTGATAGCAGTTCTGTTTACAGAACCAGTAAACGGAGCAACCAGTTGGTTTAAAATTAATGACTGGATGACATTTCAACCAAGTGAGTTTGCAAAAGTTATATTTATAGTGTTTCTAGCTTTTATTATTCAGAAACTTCAAAATGGTGATAAACGAGAGATAAATAAATTTTGGAAATTATTAATTACAGGAATAATACTTGCAATTCCTGCAGGATTAATTGTACTACAACCTGATTATGGAACTTTAATGGCATTCATATTTGCTTATATTTTTATGATGTTTATTGCAGGAATAGATAAAAAAATAATTATTTTAGCATTAGTAGCAATTATTGTTGCAGTACCCTTAGCATATACATATGTATTACCAAATCACGCTAAGACAAGAATTGATGTATTTTTAAATCCAGAGCTAGATCCAAGAGGAGCAGGATATAATGTAATTCAATCAAAACTTGCAATTGGCTCTGGAAAACTATTAGGTATGGGATTATTAAAAGGAAATCAAACACAATTAGGATACCTATATCCTAAAACGACAGATTTCATATTCTCAGTAATAGGAGAAGAACTAGGATTTGTTATAGCAGCAGCAGTTATAATTTTATATGTATGGTTAATAACTAAAGCAATATATGTAGCAAAAACAGCAAAAGATGAGGTTGGTACTTATATAGCCGTTGGGATTTGTGGAGTATTTACATTTCATATGCTTGAAAATATAGGAATGACAATGGGACTTTTACCAATAACAGGTGTACCTCTTCCATTTGTAAGTTATGGAGGAAGTTCACTTATAACTAACTTTATTTGTATAGGATTATTGCTAAATATTAGTGGAAGACGAAAGAAAACATTATTTGTTGAATAAATTAAACAAAAGGGAGCATGGAAAAAATAAAAAACATGCTCCATTTTATTTGGAGGATTAAATGTATATACACAAACTAAAAATAGGAAATATAGAACTAGAAAATAATATAATATTAGCACCAATGGCAGGGATTACCGATTTACCATTTAGAATTATTTGCAAACAATATAATCCTGGATTGGTGTGTACAGAAATGGTAAGTGCAAAAGCTTTATTTTATGGAGATGAAAAAACAAAACTTTTGCTAAATACAGAAGGAGAAAAAAGACCTATATCTATGCAAATCTTTGGCAGTGACATAGAATCAATGGTATATGCCACAAATTTCTTGAATGGAATAGCAGATATAATTGATATAAATATGGGATGCCCAGCACCAAAAGTTGTAAAAAATGGAGATGGAAGTAGATTACTTTTAGATTTAGAATTAGCAGGAAAAATAGTAAAAGAAGTTGTAAGAGTAGCAGAACATCCAGTAACCGTTAAATTTAGAAAAGGATGGGATGCAGATAATATTGTTGCAATTGAAGCGGCCAAAGTATTTGAACAGGCAGGAGCAAGTGCAATTACAATACATGGAAGGACGAGAACAGAATATTATTCTGGAAAAAGCGATTTAGATATAATAAAACAAGTAAAAGATGCTGTAAAGATTCCTGTAATTGGAAATGGAGATATTATTGATGGCGAAAGTGCTAAAAGGATGTTTGAATATACAGGAGTAGATGGAATAATGATAGGAAGAGCAAGTATAGGAAAACCTTTTATCTTTAAAGAAGTACAACAATATTTGAAAAATGAACAATATCAAGAACCAAAATATGAAGAAATTTTAAATATAATAATAAGACATATTGAATTAGAAATAAAGACCAAAGGAGAAAAAATAGGAATAAAAGAGATGAGAAAACATATATCTTCATATTTAAAAGGAATGCCTAGAAGTGCAGAAGCAAGAGAAAAAATAAATAAAATTACTGATAAAAATGAATTAGAAAATTATTTAAAAGAATATTTTGAAAATATAGTTAATATAAATAAGTTGGGTTGCTAAGTAATAGCAACCCAATTTTAAGTATAAAGGATAAAAAGTATGAAAAACAAAAAATATATAGTTATAATTTTATTAATTTTTTTCTTATTAATTTTATGTTTTTATTATAAAAAAATAAAAACAGGAAACAATATAAATAAATCAATTACAGATTTTAAACAATATATTTTAAATATTAGTTCATATAAGGCAAAAATAGAAGTAGAGATAATAAGTAATAAGAATACTAATAAATATATTATAAATCAATGGTATGTAGCTCCAAATTTATTCAAACAAGAAATTAATGTACCAGAAAATATACAAGGTCTTGTAACAATATATGATGGAAATGAATTAGAAATAAAAAATTCAAAATTAGCTTTATCTAAACTGCATGAAGGCTATAATTGTTTGATAGATAATTCCTTATGTCTAAGTAATTTTATAGAAGAAAGTAAAAATGAAAAAATAGATGAAAATATTAAAGATAACGAAGTTATATTAAGTTTAACATCTTCTAATAAATATTCAAAATACAAAAGACTGATATTAGATAAAACTAATCGGATTGCCAATAAAAATGGAAATAATGGATGAGAACAAAAAAACTTTGGTTTACATATTATATAAGGAGATAACAATTAATAAAACTGCCAAAGAAGAAATAATAGAATAAAATAATTAAATAAAAATATTTATTATTTAATTAAATATAGTAAAAGCTATCAAATAAAAAAATCAGGATACAAACTAATATTAAAATATCAATTAATGTAATATCAGGAGTGATAAAAATGATAGTTAAAAGAGGAGATATGTTTTATGCAGATTTAAGTCCAGTAATAGGTTCTGAACAAGGCGGAATAAGACCAGTGCTAATAATTCAGAATGATACTGGAAATAAATATAGTCCAACAGTAATTGCTGCTGCAATTACATCACAAATTGGAAAAAACAATTTACCAACACACATAAAAATAAGCTCTGAAAATAGTGGATTAAAGTCAGATTCAGTAATATTAACAGAACAAATTAGAACAATAGATAAAAGCAGATTAAAAGAAAAAATAGGACATATAAATGATACAGGAGTAATTAATAAGATTAATAATGCATTAGGTGTAAGTTTTGGATTAGAGTAAAATAAATAACATAAAAAAAGCCAGGCGGCTTAAAAAGTCGCCTGGCTCTCCGGATTATGCTACCAAATTAATGGCAGCAAATCCGCTTTTCGAAGTGGGAAGGATCCCACTTACCGTCAGGGTTGTTGGAGACTCCAACAATTACCTCACGGGCCGAGCTTTCATGCTCCCTAGGTCCCGGACAACCCGGAACGTTAAACTGGCACATAGTACCAGAATACGGGCACATCTCAACTCTCACGCTTTTTTTCATCTTTTCCTCTTTTCTCCGGCTACGCCGGACTATAAAGAAAACAATCACCAGATTTAAAAATCCAGTTACCTCTTGGGTAGAGGACATACATATAAGCATAAAGCTTATCCCATATATCCATTATAATATAAAATTAACTTTATGTCAAATTATACCTTCAACTTCTTCAAAACTTTAATTTCTTCATTTAGGTTATCAATTAAATCATACTTTTTAGTAACAGCATTTCTATAATCATTTAGGACATCAAGATAATTGTCCTTATTTTCTTTATCGGCAAATAATATATTCATACCATTTTCAAAGTATTGTTTTTTCTTTTCAGTTCTAGCTTTTTTTCTTTGTTTATCAAAATCTTCAACTTGTTCTAGTCTACTAACATCATTTTTTAATGCTTTTATATATTTTTTAGTAGAAGCAATTTCAAAATTGGTATCATCAATAACAACTTTAAATAAAGCATTAAGAGCAGTTTTATTTATTTTACCAACTTGATAATTTCTAGATAGCTCGTCAAATGCTACCATATTTTTAGAAGGTTCGGAATCTTTAACCAATACATTTAGAGTATCAGAGATATTTACGTGAGTAGTATAATGTCTTTTAGTAACTAAAGCATCATAAACATCAGCAACATGTATGATTTGTGAAGCATAAGGAATATCTTTACCTTTAACTCCATTAGGGTAACCAGAACCATCAAGACATTCATGATGGTATAAAGTGCCTTCTGCAAACATTTTTAATTTAGGATCATTAATACACAAATTATAACCATAGGTTGTATGTTGCTTTATAATTTCATATTCTTCATCAGTTAAACGACCGTCTTTAAAAAGAATACTTTTTGGGATAAAAGTTTTACCTATATCATGTAAATAAGCACACATAACAGCATAAAATGTAAATTCAGGTTTGCAACCCAAATACTCACAAATACGACCAGTAACATTTGCAACATTTTGTGAATGACGTTTAGTTTTAAAATCCAAATTATCCAATAAACTTAATTGATATCTCATTGATTTACCAAATGAGTATTCTGAAAGATTAAAAGGACTATAAAAATCAAAATTTGAATAAATATCCATTTCTTTTCTCCTATGTTTAAATATAAATAAATGATAACATTAAAAAATAAAAAAATCAATTGAATGCATAAAGATTTTAATGAATAAAAACTTCTAATAAAGATAAAACTAAGAAAAAATAATAAATTTAGGAAGTGAAGAAATGATACCAACAAACTTAAATGGAATCGTTCTAGATAAAAATCAATTACAAAAATACTTAGAAAACATGGCATCAGAGCATATATTATGCTCAAAATCAAATAAATCAACATATCCAATTCCAAGATTAAAAGAAAATTATGAATTTATAACAAAAACATATGAATTACTTAGTTTAAATTTAAAATCAGAAATACAAATACATCCAGCAGGAGAATGGTTACTTGATAATTATTATACGATAGAAGAAACAGTAAAATCAGTAATAAAAGACTTATCATTAAAAAAGTATATAAATTTTGTAGGAATATCAAATGGGGAATATAGAGGATATGCAAGAATATATTGTTTAGCTTCCGAAATAGTTTTATATACAGATGGAAAAATAGAATTAGAAAGTGTAAAAGAATATCTAAAAAGTTATCAAAATAAAAAAACATTAAATATGGAAGAAATATGGGATATAAATTTATTCTTCAAAATAGCATTAATAGAAAAAATTAGAAGAATATGCGAAAGTATATACTCTGCTCAAATACAGAAACTAAAGGTAGAGAGTTTAGTAGAGAGATTTCTAGAAAAAAAATCTAAAGATAAACAACAATTTAAAATCATATATGATACAAAAAATATAGACATAGGAGGAAATAGGTATCAATTTATTGAATATCTATCATTTAAACTAAAAAAATATGGTAGGCAAGGAATTGCATATATAAATATATTAGAAGATGAAGTAAGAAAACAAGGGCTAACAGTGGATGAAGTAATAAAAAAAGAACATTACGATATAGCATTAAAAAAGGTATCTATGGGAAATGCGATAACAAGTTTACATGAATTACAAAGAATGAATTTTGTTAAAATATTTGAAAAAATAAATGGAGTGGAAGATGTATTAAAAAAAGATCCAGTAGGTGTTTATGAAAAGATGGATTATACAACTAAAGAATATTATAGAAATAAGATAATGGAAATATCTAAAAAAATAAAGTTATCAGAAATATATATAGCACAAAAAACACTGGAATTGGCCGAAAGAAATTATAATGAAAATGAAAAAAACAAAAAAGCACATATAGGATATTATTTAATAGACAAAGGAATAGATGAATTATATGAAGAATTACAAATACCAAGAAAAAATAAAGTAGAAAAAGTAAAACTATATACAGCAGGTCCAATCATATTATCAATTATTATATCTATTATTTTGGCAATGAGTATAAAAAGTACAAATATATTTCTTATAATAATAGAGTTTTTATTAATATTTATACCAGTAACAGAAATAGTAATAAAAATAGTTCAAACAATATTGAATAAAGTAATAAAG
>CAKPSH010000005.1 GCA_934183325.1 uncultured Clostridia bacterium | reverse complement strand
ACATGAAGCAAAAATATATTATAAGAAAATAGAGATAAGTAAAGAGAACCTAGAAAAAGTATTAGGAGAAGAAGGAACAATAAGCATAATGAAAGGAGATACAAAACTAGGAGAGATAAATAGTAACAACTTAAGTTTTGATTTTGAAAGTATAAAAGAAAATGATTTAACGAATCTAACAGAAGAAGATGTATCAAAATTATCTAATATGGATCTTACAAACATGAATCAAGAAGAAATTTTAGCAAAATTAAACGAAGGAAAAGAGAATTTAACAAATATAAGTTTAGAAATAACAAAACCAATTACAGAAGGAATATTAGATATAGATGTTACGAAATATATAAAGGCAAGAGAATATGATGAAAAAATAATAGAAAGTTTAGATAAAATAAAGACAGGAATAAGTACAATATCAGAAAACTCAAAAGAAGAAGTAATAAGTGAAACAAAATTAGAAAATCCAAGATATCAGATAACAGCAGAGACAAATAAGAAAGCAATAGCAACAGAAATAGTAAATAAAAACATTGGATTGAAAGTAATTTTGGAAAATATCAATAATACACAAAGATTATATAAAAATCCAACAGTAGAGATAGAATTCCCATCATATGTAGAAACAATAAATATTAATAGTGTTAATTTATTTTATGATACAGAAATAACACCACAAAGAGCATTAATAGAAACCAAAGAAAATGGAAATAAAGTACTAAAATTAACAATGAGTGGAACACAAACAAGATTCAATACAAACGAATCAATAAAAGGATTAACAATAATTGCAAATATAGATTTAAAAACGAAAAGTGCAACACCAAGTATAGCAGAGAACATTAAAGTAAAAGTATTGAACGATGGAGAAGAAGTAGCAGAAACAGAAGAAAGAATAAGATATATTGCACCATCAGAGATGGTAACAATAAATGGAATGACAAATTATAATAGAAAAGATGAAATAACAGAAGGAAAAAATGGAGAAGAAGTAACAGGGGAATTAGATAGAAAATCAGAAGCTAAAACAGCAACAGAAACAATCACAATAATGAATAATTATTCATATGCATGTGGAAATATAAAGATACTAGGAAGAACACCATCAGAAGGAAATAAGGACATGGAAACAGGAGAAGTATTAGGAAGTACATTTACAGCAAAGATGGTAAGTAAAATAAGAGCAGTATCAGGAATAGAAGAAGAAAAAATAAAAGTATATTATAGTACAAATTCAGAAGCAACAGAAGATATAGAAGCAGAAGGTAATGAATGGACAACAGAAGTAACGAATCTAGAAGAGGTAAAGTCATATTTAATAATAGTAGAAGGAGAAATGAAGACAGGAGATATAATGAAATTTGAATATGATGTAGAGATACCAGAAGGATTGGAAAAACAAGAGAGCACATATAGTATGTTTAAAGTATTTTATACTAATATGGATGGTGTAACAAAAGGAGAAGAGAATGCAACAACATCTCCAGTAATAGGAGCAACAACAGGACATGAAGATGACATTAATGTAACATTAGAAGCAGATGTAGAAGATGGTGCAGAAATTCAAGGCGAAAAGGTAATAAAATATATAGTACATATAACAAACAATACCACCAAAGTAATAGATAATGCTATATTAAGTGTGGACATTCCAGATGGAACAGAATATGTAGAACTAGAATATGATGAATTTTCAGATGATTATAATTATATAGAAAGGCAAGTAAATCAATATACAAAAACATTAAAAATATTAAAGCCAGGAGAGAAAATTGACGAAATATTTTATTTAAAAACGCAATATTTAATAGAAAATGATGAAAATGACAATCCTAGTTCAGGAATAGAGTCACTAATAAAAAGAGAGGATTTTCCGACAGATGAAGCTTATGAGGCAATGCTAGAGATATTAAAAAAGATACAAGCAGGAGATGAGGAAACATTAGATGCTTTGGCAAGAAAAGAGATAAAAAGAGCAGATTATGAAACTAACGAGGAGTATGAAGAAGCTGTAGAACAATACAAAAAAGAATTAAAAGAAGAACTTAATGGAGGTGGAGATGATCCAGACATTGATATAACAGATGAGCCTAACTTTACAGTAATTGCAAAGGTAATTATAGGTGACAATAGTTATAATTCAAATTCAATTTCAAATATTAGGGTTAATGGAGATGTAGAAATAAAACTTTCATATATGGTAACTAGCGGAGAAAAGTTAAAACCAGGTGGAACTGTAGAATATAGCATAGAAATAAATAAAGGAAAAGATGGAAGTTATTCAAATGTGGAAATCCAAGCGGTTTTACCAAAAGGATTAAAGTTTAAATCAAGTACATATAATTATGAATTTGATGAAGGAAGTTTAGGATTAATTTATGATGATGAAACAATAGAAAGTATGAAAAATGCAGGAGTAAATTTCCAAGAAACGTATGATGATAAAACAACAATGGAACAAGATGGACAAAATATTACTTGGAAAATAGATAAAATGAACAATAATAAAGAAATTATATTAGTTTGTGAAATTAATGAAATAGAAGGCGAAGAAAATGAAAATTCTCTAAATATAACTGGAAAATATTTGGATGATAGCGTAGAAAAAAATGCAATAAGTAATACAGTAAGTTTTGTTGTTGGAAAAGCTAAATTGAAAATTACACATGAAAGCATGAATAAAACTGGTGAAATTACAGAAGGAGATGAAATTCAATATATTTATACAATAGAGAACTATAGTAAATATAATGCTTATGATGTACAAATTAATGATTATTGTTCAGAAGGAATAATATTAGGAAGTATTAGATATGAAGATGAAGAAGGAAATTTTTATTACATATCAAATGGTACAAATGAAAACGAAGAAGTATTCGATATTAAAGCAGGTGAAAAATTAAAGTTAATTGTAAGTGGAAAAGCAAATTATATAAAGTATAATGAAAGTAAGATTATAAGTCATTATTTTAAAGTACATACAGATTATCAAGATCTAACTAGCTCTACAATAACCCATAAGGTTAATGAAAAAAAGTATTCATATAAAGGTAATGAAAAAAATAGTTATAGTATTTCTGGAATAGCATGGATAGATAATAATTCGGACGGAGAAAAATCAAGTGATGAAAAACTAATTTCAAATATACAAGTAATTTTATTAAATGAATCAGGTAATATTATATCAACGCAAACAACGGGAGATAATGGTGAATATACATTTAGTAATGTGTTTGAAGGAAAATATGTTGTAGCATTTATGTATGACGAAAAAATATACGATATTACAAAATATCAAAAAGATGGAACTAATACAAACAAAGCAATGTATTTAAAATTAAATATAAATGGAACAGATATGAATTGTGGAGCAACAGATACAATTGACTTAAACAAAAATGTATATAATATAAACCTAGGATTAATAATAAATGAAAAATTTGACTTAAGTTTATCAAAATCTATATCTAAAATTACTGTAAAAACAAAAGAAAAAACAACAACAAAAGAATATGATAATTCTAAATTAGAAAAAATAGAAATAAAATCAAAAGAAATTGACGGAGCGACCGTAGCAATAGAATATAACATTACAGTTACAAACGAAGGAGCTATATCTGGAAATGTATCTAAAATTGTAGATTATTTAAAGGAGACAGATTTAAAATTTAATTCAGAATTAAATGCAGGCTGGTATTTAGGAACTGATGGAAATCTATATAATTCAACTTTAAAGAACACAGAGTTAAAATCAGGAGAGAAAGCTGAGGTAAAGTTAATTTTAACTAAAACAATGTCAGAAAAAAATACTGGTATAACTAATAATATGGCAGAAATATATGAAACATATAACAAAGAAGGAAAAGATGATTATGATTCAGTACCAGGTAATAAAGTACAAAATGAAGATGATATGGGAAATGCAGAAATAATAATTGGAGTAAAAACAGGAGAGGCAGTATATATTTTAATAGCAGTATTTGTTTTAAATGTAATTATCATTGGGATTTATGAAATAAAGAAAAGAATTATAAAAGGCAAGTAAAGGAGGAAAAATTATGAAAAAGAGTAGAAAAATAATTACAGCATTAGTCTTTATAATTATTATGACCATGATAGTACCATTTAGTTCTGCAAAGGCAGTAATTTTATACAATCCAATGGCAAAAGTAACAGCACAAGCAATGCACTTGTTTTTAAAGAGTGGATATAATTTAAAAGCGGATAATTATGAATTTATTAGTGAAGGACATTATATGATAATTAGACCAGATGATTTATTAAATGATGTTTTACCAAATATTTTGGAATATTATAGGGCTACATCATTACTATTTGGACATGTAAATCATTGCATGAATCCAGGAAAATCAGATTCGCCAACTGAAAAAACACATTTTGGAAAAAATTATAAATCAACAAAAGCACAAGTAAATGAAGCAATAAATAAAGTTGAACAACATTGGAATACAACATATACGTCTGTTGGAAGATATGGAGTTGATCAGCAAACTGCAGAATTAGTAGCTACATTATGGATTCATGGAAAGATATCAGGATTAGAAAGAACGTGGAGAAAAGAAATTGGAAGTTTATTTACTGTAAAATTAGAAGAAAGAAGTATATCTCAGGATACTAAAAATATTTTTTATGGTATTTATGGAATTGAAAATTATAATCATCCAAATCTTGTTGCTAGTTTAAATTATCCATGGATTAACTTAATAAAACAAAATGCTGTGTGGATTGCAATTAATAAACAAGATAATACAAGAGATATATATAAAGAAAAAATTTATGCTCCTGCTTTATATAAAGCATCAAAATACTTTAAGGAAACATGGACAAAAGGAACAATGAAAAAGGACACAGTTCATCTTACAAAAATTGACAAAACTGCAGAGGTAAATGTAGATGCAAGTGATTCAAATAAAACTAAATATTTTGTTGGACCGTTTACTGTATCATATGATTATTATATTAGTAGACCTAGTATTTTACCGGATATTGCAGATACTACTAATAAAGTCGAGAGTTTATTAGCTAGTAATGCAATACCTGGAGAAAAAAAGATAGATTATAGGTTTAGTTGGATTAAGGAATATAAATTTTATGATCAGAATAATAATGAGATAAAGAATGTAAGAATAACAGATGCTGAAGGAAAAGAAACATACCAGACAATTCCAAGAAATAGACCATTTTATTTAGAGTTTGATTATAATGAGGCTAGAAAAGACAAGGTGTCTGAAATAAATATAGACGTAACTGTAGAATTTTTTTCAGGATTAAAGAAAACGTCAGAGATATATTATATTGATCAAATAAGAGAAGAGTGGAAGATTACTAATTTTGCAGTAAATGCGGGAGATTTAGAACTTCTTCCAAATATAGGAAATGTAAACTCTACGGCAAGACAAGTAGTATCCCTTTCAGCTCTTAGTCAATTTTTTGGTGGACCACCAATATGGAAAGCAACAGTTAAATATAATGTATACCCATATTTTAAGCCAAGTAAAGCAAAAGATCAAAGTCAACAACCAATAACGAATGAACCAGATGCTGAAATGGAAACGAAGACAGAAAAAGTTACCTTAAAATGTTATTTAGACACATCTGAAATGGAAATTTCTGGATATGTTTGGGATGACAGTTCAACGAAGGGAAAAGATCAAAAGATTAATGGAGCAAAAGATGATGGAGAAAAAGGAATGCCAGGTGTAGTTGTAACTTTATATGAGGTAAATGAATCAACAGGAATAGGAACTCCTGCACAATTAGCATCAGGAAAAGTAAGAACATTTACATCAAGTAATGCTATAGCAAATAAGGCACTTTCAACAAACCCTACAATAACAGATGATAATGGATATTATTCATTTAGAGGAGTAGATGCAAGTAAGAAATACTATGTAAAATACACATATAACGGAATGGATTATGAAGCAACTACTAAAAAATATGAATATAAAAACGCATCATCAAATGATGATATTATAGAATATTATTATAATACAGATGAATGGAATAGAGCATCAAAAGGATTAGAAATCACAAAAGATAGAGATAATTTTAATAATAAATTTGTGACTGTTGGTTCATCACCTAATAATTATGTAACAACAGCAATATTTTCTGGAAATTATTTAAGTAGTGATAATGGCAAAACATATAATAAAGTATATATTGCATCAGATTTAGAGGAATTAAAAAATGAAATATATAAAAAATCAATATCAAAGTTATCAACTAATGCAATTATTGGTTCAATAACGAGTGGGATTTTTGGAGATGCAAATGGAATTACAGGTCTAATATTTAATAACACAGAAAATTATATGAAATCTGTATATAAAGCTGTGGCATCTGACCATGGAAATGATTCGGAAATATTAAGAAAATTACAATATATATATGATTGCCGAATAGATGCATATTCAGGATATAGCAATGAAGAAGGAGGTTCAAGCCTTTTACCTAATTATATAAAGACAGGAGAAAAAGAATATTATCCAGTATATGATAAAATCAAATTAACCAATAACTTTGTTTCACCTAAGTTAGGATTTTTAATAGATAATCAAATAACAGCAAATAGTCCAAAATGTGAAAGCTCAACAGGATATTGGTATATATATGTAGGGCAATTAAATATTGGTATGGGATTAATACCAAGAGCAACAACAACATTAAACTTAAGAGAAGATTTAGTTGAAACTGTAGTTTCAATAAATGGAAAAGATGAAACATATAAATATGGAACACTTTCAGATAAAGAGTTAGAATTATCTGCTTCAGATTATTTTGTTAAATCTTTATCTTCAGCATTAGTAAGTGGAGGATATAATCAAACAATAACACCAGAAGATTATAATTATAGTACAAGTCAAGAAAAATTAAGAAATGGAACTGCAACATATGAAGAAAATTATGCAAAAATTCAAATATATGCAAAATACAAAATAATGGTAAAGAATCTATCATTAATATCAACATCTGTAAATGAATTAGTTACATATTTTAATAGAACATATTTATCATATAGTGATATATATGTAACAACGCAAAATCAAACATTAGCAGGAATTAGTGGTAAGAAAGGAGATAATGCTATTACTGATATAAAAACAACAAGTAATAGTAGATATGGTAAAAAATCCGAAACAGGATTAGGTACATACGCAGATTTATATATAAATCTAGGCGAAAAAGGTATTATGTTGGAAACAGGAGAGACAATGACAGTATATGTAACATATAGAATGGGAGAAATTTCAACAAAGGATCCTATTAAATATAGTTGTATATTTGGATTAGATAATTCAGCACAGAATATTTTAAAACAAACACTTGGAAAAGGACAAAAGATAAATATTGAAACAGTTACAGAGATTAATGGATTTAGTACATATTACAAATTATTAGGAATACAAGGATTAAGTGAATCAGAAATTGCAAAAAGAGCAAAAATGCTTACAGTTGGAGCATATAAATATACTTATAAAGATAAGAATGGAAATGATGTACAATACAGAGCAGCAGGTGTTATGGATACATATTCAGTACCTGGAAACTTGAAACTAGAAGATTTATTACAAGTTGTACCAAAAGAAAAAGATTGGGATAAGGCACCAACATTAATATTTGGAAATTCCGATAGAAATAGAACCTTGAGCGGTACAGTATGGGAAACAACAGAATTTGCGATTGAATATTTAAAAGATGTAAACAAATATCCAATCTTAGATAACAGCGTAGATCAAAATCATAAAATAAAAGACATTACAGTAGAATTAATAGAAATCAAGAAAGATAATACACAAGTTGTAAGAGCAACTACAACTACAAATGAACAAGGAAATTACACATTTACAGGATATGTACCGGGAAATTATGTAGTAAGATTCATATATGGAGATAAAATATTATATAGTAAAAATCAATCTGATACGATGAATTATGGAACATATAATTATCCTTACAGTGGAGAATTTTATCAATCTGCTAAAGCAAATCCAAACACAAATAATGGAGGAGTATTAGGAAATACAAGATTCTGGTATGAAGATAATAAAAATACAAGATATTCAGATGCATATGATGAAGCTAATATAAGAGAAGAAGTAAATACGAAATTTAGTAACTCAGCAAAAAATGGATATGTATATTCAGATGCTGTTGATGCAATAAAGAATCCAAGAGATTATACGATGTATGCATATACCGCACTGATGGAGTTCTATCCAGAATATGCTAAATATGATACAGTTGCACAAGACCCATCATACTCAGTAGAAAATATAGACTTTGCATTAACACCACGAACAAAGACACACTTAAATATAACAAAAGAAGTATCAAGTATTAGACTTGTTTTACAAAATGGAACAGTTAAATTTGATGCAACACCACAAACAATTAGAGAGCAAGGTGTACCAGGTGTAGTTCAGGCAGGAAGAGGAAATACAATAAATATTTCTTTATCAAATGAATTATTAAATGGTGCAACAATAGAGATAACGTATCAAATAACTGTAAAAAATGATAGTGAATATAATTCTGTAACATATTATAAGAATTCAGCAGGAAAAAATATTGCATTAGGATTATATGAGGAAAGCTATGATAAATTAGTTGCATTTGAGAAAAACTATACTGAAATGTTACCAGTAGCAAACACTATAATTAATAAAACAAGAAATAAAATAAGAACATATACAAAAGCAGAGGAAGATTTTATAACTAATACAGATACAAAAAACAAAGTAAGTGTTATTGAAGCAGGGGCAACAGGATTAGAAGAATATAAGAGCAGAGAAGTGGTGGTCACAACAACTACACCTACAATGATTGCAGATTTAGTATCAAGCAATTTAAACTTTGCACATACAGATGCAACAGGAAGAGTAATAAATAATGGATGGGAAGTATATGAAGGTACGGCAGAATCATTTATTAGCAGTTACTATGTACAAAAGGCAGACCAACAATCAATAGAGCCTACAATCATAGGAAATATTGATACAACAGAAGTTTATAATGTTAACACTATTGTAATTGCAACAAATGATAACCCATTAATTACAAAAAAATTACAAGATGGAGAGGAATCAACTGCATATATTACACTATCAAAGATAATATCAACAGAGAACGATTTATCAGATACAAAATCTTATACAAATTCAATTAGAATAGTACAAGTAAATAATACAGTTAGTAGAATTCAAGACATGAATAGTAATGATAGTACAATAAGATTAAAAGATACAACAAGCCCAGTTGTTATTACAGATCCAACAGGTGAAAATAGAAGCTATTTAGCAATAACAATAACATTAGTATCAATATCAATATTGGCAGTTGGAATAGTTCTAATTAAGAAATTTATACTTAAATAAAGTATTTGGGCACATAAATTATGTGCCCAAAGTAATTATTTTTTATAAGAATTTAGTATATGCAAGTAAAAATTTTTATAAAAGACAATTATAAAAGAAAATAATATCATAATTATACATAAAAAGTTTAAAAAAATTGGAAAAAACTTGAAAAAGGGCTAAAAAGCTAGTATAATATAAAATAAGGATAAAATTAAAAATGGGAGGTTAGGCTAATATGAATAGAAAAAAATTAAATAAAATATTAGCAATAATGCTTGTATTTGCAATAATTAATTCATATTTTGTTGTAATAGCAGATTATATAGGAAAAAGCTATGCAACAAGTATAAATTATGAAGAACAAGAAACATCTGTAAAAAAGACAGATGTAATTTTTGATGCATATTTTAAAGAAGGAGACAAAGGAACACATACATATGTATCAACATCAGAAAATGAAGAATTAAAACTATATTTAAAAGTAAAAGTAGACAAAGGATATTTAAAAAATGCAACAATAAATATAGAAGATTCAAACTTCAAAGTATGTGATAGTGATAAGCTAGATGATGCAGTAGAAGAAATAAATGAAAAAAGTAATACAATAGTATTGAATCAAATAAATAAAGGCGCAGACAAAGAGATAGAGATACCGATAAAATTTGTAGAAAATGAAAGTTACAATTTAGGAAACTTTGCAAAAGATACAAATATAAAAATAAAAGGAACATTTGTAAATGATAATGCAAAAGAGATAGAAGTAAACAAAGACATAGTAGTAAATTTAGCATTAACAGAAGAAGCAAATGCATATTTGTCAAGCAAAGTAATAAATAATGGAATATTTGAGAAAGACGGAGAAAAGAAGAGGCTAGTACAAATAGAGGTAGAATCAAAAGTAGAAGAAAATAAACTACCAATAAGAGAAAGCAATATAGAAGTAAAAGTACCAATATTAGGAGGAAAGACACCAGAATATACAAGTGTAATAGCAAAGACAACAGAAGGAACAAATGGAAAGACAGGAGAAAGTTTTGGAAAAGAGAATTACACAATAGAGAATGGAATAATAAAAATAAAAGTAGAAAATACAGCAGATGAGAATAACAATATAGAGTGGAAGAAAAATGTAACAGATAAATATATAATAAACTTAGTATATAAACAAGAAGAAGTAGAAGAAATAGAAGAAGAAATAACATCAAAATTAAGTTTATATAATAATGAAGAAAAAGTATTAGAAGGAAGTTACAAAAACACAGAAAAGCTACCAGAAGATAGTGGAAAAGTGATACTAACAGAAGTAGAAAGCAAAGAAGTAATAAGTAAAGGATATATGCTAGTAGAAGGAGCAAAAGATACAGAATATAAAGAAGAGATAAAATTAAATGTAGGATATAGCTCAGTAGTAAATAATATAAAAATAAGCAAAACAGAAGAAAACTATGAAGACGAGAATGGAAAGAAACATGAAGCAAAAATATATTATAAGAAAATAGAGATAAGTAAAGAGAACCTAGAAAAAGTATTAGGAGAAGAAGGAATAATAAGCATAATGAAAGGAGATACAAAACTAGGAGAAATAAATAAAGATAATACAAAATATGAAATTACAGAAGACCTAACCAATATAGAAATAGAAACAAGTAAAGTAAAAGCAGAAGGAATACTAAATATAGAAGTAACAAAAAGTATAAAATCAAGAGAGTATAGTATAGAAACAATAGAAGGATTAAAGAAAATCCAAACAGGAATAAAAATAGAAACAGAAAAAACTAAAGAAGAAATAAAAAAAGAGATTAAATTAGAAAATCCAACATATAAAATAGGAACGGAAATAAATCCAAAGACAATATCAACGGTAATAGAAAATGAAAATGTAGAAATAAAAGCAATATTAAAAAGCAATGATGAAACAGAAAGATTATATAAAAATCCAATAGTAGAAATAGAATTACCATCATATATAGAGAAAGTAAAAGTAAACAGTGTAACATTATTCTATGATGATGAAATAAAGCCATCAAAAGCAGAAATAAAAACAAGTGCAGAAGGAAATAAAGTATTAAGATTAGAGATGGAAGGAGAACAAACAAAATTCAATACAAATGAGTCAGTAGAAGGATTAACATTAGTAGCAAATCTTAATATAAAGACAAAAGAAGCAACACCAAGTACAATAGAGAATGTAAAAGTAACAGCAATAAATGAAGGACAAGAAGTAGCAGAAGTAGAAGGAAAAATAAGATATATAGCACCAACAGGAATGATAACATTAAATGGAATGTCAAATTACAATGAAAACGAAGATAAAACAACATCAATAAGTGGGGAAACAGAGACAGGAAGATTAGATAAGAATACAAAATCAAAAATAGCAACAGAGACAATAACAATAATGAATAATTACAATTATACATGTGGAGATATAAAGATACTAGGAAGAACACCTGCTGAAGGAAATAAAGATATGACAACGGGAAAAGTGCTAGGAAGTACATTTACAGCAAAGATGGTAGAAGGAATAAAAGCAGTATCAGGAATAGATGAAAGCAAGATAACAGTATATTATAGTACAAATTCAGAAGCAACAGAAGATATAACAAAAGAGTCAAATGGCTGGAAGAAAGAAGTAGAGGACTTAGGAGCAGTAAAATCATATTTAATAATAGTAGAAGGAACAATGTCAACAGGAGATGTAATGAAATTCGAATATAAAGTAGAAATACCAGAAGGACTAGAAAAAGAAGAAAGCACATATAGTATGTTTAAGGTATTTTATACAAACATGGATGGCGTAACAAAGGGACAACAAGAAACAAGTACATCAACTAAAGTTGGAGCTTCTACAAGTGCAAATGACGAATTAAAATTAACTTTAGAATCAAGTGTAAAAAACGGTGAACAAGTTAAAGAAGGAAAGATAATTAAATATACTGTTCATATAACTAATACAAGTGATAAAACAATAAATAATGCAAAATTATCTATCAAAATACCAGATATAGCTTATTATGCAGAAGAAGTATATTATTCTGACATAGAAAGCTATGGATATGAAACTAACTCAGAAATGAAGACTTATGAAGAGGAAATTGAAGAAGTAAAACCAAATCAAACTATTGACAAAACATTTTATTTAAAAGTAGCATCTATTCCAAATTATACTTTTGAAGAATTTATTAGTGGAAATAGTAATGATGAAGAAATAAAAGCTGAAGATTATATAAAAAGAGAAGATTATAAATCTGATGAAGAATATAAAAAAGCAATAGAAATGTTTAATAAGATACTTCAAGAAGAACAAGAAGAGGAAAAAATTGATGAAGCAACAAAAGAAGAATTAAGAAAACAATATGAAAAATTAACAGCAAGTGAATTTGAAGTTAGTGTAGAAGTAATAGCAAAAGTTGATGAAAAAGATGAAACATATTCATCAAACACAATAAAGAATACAAGAATTCAAGGAAATTTTGAATTAACACTGACATCAAATGAAAAAATAATTACAATTGAGAGTGGAAATACTATTACATATTATTTAAATATAGAAAAGAAAAATGGTAGTGATTACAATAATGTTGTTGTAAATTGTGATATACCAAAAGGAATTACTTTTGAAGATAGTAGCTATGATGATGGAATTACAATGAGCAGAAAGAAAAATAAAATTACGTGGAAAATAGATAAGTTAACGGAAAATAAAAATATTTCATTAAGCTGTAAAATTGATAATTTAACTACAAATATTAATGATGTAAAAGTAAAAATGACAGCAACAGCTGACAACATTAATGAAAATATTGAAAGTAATGAGATAGAAATATTTATGGGAAAAGCAGAATTGAAAACAATGCATACATCAAATAATAAAGTAGGAAGCCTATATGAGGAAGACGAAATTGAATATACTTATACAATAGAAAATACAAGTAATGTAAATGCATATAACATTAATATTAAAGATGTGATGTCTGATGGAATTATTTTAAAGGAATTTGCGTATAAAATTGATGGACAAGATGAAATAACAACAACAGAAAAAGAAATTTCAATAACTTTAGCAGGAAAGCAAAAAGTAGAAATTACAGTTAGAGGTGTGGCAGGATATATTGATGAAGACAAATCAGATATGAAGATAAGTAATTATTTTGAAATGACTTATGATAATAAAACAATTACAAGTGATAAGATTGAACATACAGTTAATAAAAGAATATATGACATTGATGACAATAATAATCCAATTGAAAATTATACAATATCTGGATTAGCATGGGTTGACAGTAATCAAGATGGAATAAGAGATAATAGTGAAACACTTTTAAAAGGAATAAGAGTAATACTAATAGATGAATCAGGAAATGTAATATCATCAACATATACAGGCGAAAATGGTGAATATATATTTAGAAGTGTACCAAAGGGAAAATATGTAGTGGCATTTGTATACGATAAAATGAACTATGATGTTACAAAATACAATGCAAGTGAAAACAATGCGAGCAAAGTATTAGACATGAAAATAAAAATTGATGGAATTGAAACTGAATGTGCGGCAACCAATACAATTGAATTAGGATCTAATTTATACGATATAAATATGGGACTATCAGAAAGTAAGAAATTTGATTTAAGTTTAACTAAAACAATAACAAAAATAACAACAAAAACAGCTTCAAATACAAATAGTAAAGAATATAATAATTCAAAACTAGAAAAAATCGAAATAAAATCTAAGGATTTGAAAGATACAATTGTTGCAGTAGAATATACAATAACTGTGACAAATAATGGAGCTATAGCAGGATATGCAAATAGAATTGTAGATTATTTATCAACAACAGATTTAAAGTTTAACTCTGAAATGAATTCAGACTGGTATTTAGGTACAGATGGAAACTTATATAATTCGTCTTTAAAAGATAAAATATTAAATCCAGGTGAAAGTACAAGTGTTAAATTAGTGTTAACAAAAAATATGTCAGAAACAAATACAGGTCTTACAAATAATACAGCTGAAATATATGAAGCATATAATGACGAAGGTGTAAGTGATATAAATTCTACACCGGGAAATAAAGTACAAGATGAAAACGATTATGGAATGGCAGAAATAATCATAGCAGTAAAAACAGGTGTGACTTATTATATAGGTGCCGTAATAATGATGATAACAATTATGGCAGTTGTAGTATATATTGTAAAAAAGAAAGCAATAGATATTTAAGGAAAGGAGGATAAAAATGAAAGATAAAAAATTAAAAATATCAATTATATTTTTTATGATGTTGATATTAGGATTAATAATGTCAACGGCGGTTCAAGCAAGAACGGTTCAAAGTTTATACACAAGTAATCAGTATATATCACATGACTGGGCTTTATACAATCAAGTAACACATGTAATTACTGTAAAAGGAAAACAATATTATTGTGGTAAAAAGGGAGCAGAATATAACACAAATCTTTCTACATTAGTTGGAATTGCAGCAAATGAAGGACTTAGAGATTTCTTCTCTAGTGCTAGTTTAGCAAACGAGGATAAGAATACTAGATATCAATACATAAAATCAGCATTAGAAGCATTAAAAGAGCCAAATGTTGTTCAAACTATGACAATGGAAGAAAAAAATGTTTTGACAGAGACACAAAAGAATCACATATATGGAATTTTAGGATTAGGAAAATATTATAATAGTACAAATACTACATACTATTATAAGAATTTAACACAAAACTTAACGCCATATTATGTAAAACAACAAGCTATATGGAGAGAAGTTGGCTCAACAACAGCAGAAATAACAGCTAATGGAAACAATCTATATGATGTTGGAAATTATTATATTGATAAATGGAATAAAGAAACTGTTGATTTAACAGGAAGTTCAGATGATGCAAAAGTAGATGTAAAAATAGATTATAATAATATAAGTAATACAAAATATAGAATGGGCCCATTCACAGTAAAATATAATGAATATAAAAAAGGAAATTATGCATTAAGTTGGATAAAATCATATAAGTTTTATGATAAGAACAATAAAGAAATTAAAGATGTAAGATTAACAAATGCAACAGGAACAATTACATATAATAATATGAATGATATTCCTTCTGACGCACAAAAAGGTAAGACTTTTTATATTGAATTCAACTATTTAGATAATTTATTTATAGATCAAGTTAATATAGATGTTGAAGTAGAATATATATCTAAATGGAAAATAGATGATGAGATAAAATATTATGAAGTACATAAACAAAAATGGAATGCAACTAATATTACAAAGAGATCTGGAATTTCAGCATCATGGATAGCTGCTAAAGCAGCAGCACTTGCTGCAAGTTTTTTCGGGATTCCAGTAGATGTACCAGCGAAATGGTATTCATCAACAGTAAAAGTAAATTTAACAGGTCCAACAACTATTACACCAAATCCAATGCAACCTTTAATAAAAGGTGATGCATCAGTAGAGACATCTACTGAAAAAATAAAATTAGGTGTAAAGAAATATGGCACAACACCAGATATTCCAGATATTCCAACAATAAAAGTTGAACCACAAGAAATGGAACTTGCTGGATATGTATGGAATGATAGTGCAACAAGCGGAAAGGCACAAGATATAAATGGCTCTAAAGATGCTGGAGAAAAATCTATATCAGGTGTTTTAGTTACACTATATGAAGTAAATAAAACGACAGGAGCTAGATCTTTAGCAAAATTAAATAGCGAAAAAGATACAGATACAGAGCATAAATATGAAAGAGATTTCTATACTACAGAATTAGGAACAAAGACAACTGTTCCTTCAACAAACCCAACAATAACAGATAAAACAGGATACTATTCATTCAAAGGAGTAGATGCAACAAAGAAGTATATAGTAGTATTTACTTATGATGGAATGGAATATGAAGCAACAACAACTAAGAATCAAGTCACTGTAAGAACAGACTATAATACAGATAAATGGAACAAAGCTTCAAAAGGTTCAGAACTTACAAACGATAGAAATGAATTAAATCAAAAATTTGTTACAATAGGTTCTACACCAGATAATTATGCAGTAAGCAATAAGATTTTTACAGCTTCTTATTTAACATTAGAAGGTGGAAAATTATATAATCAGGTATTTCATGAAAATGATTTAACAGCAATAAGAGAAGAAATATATAATGCAGAATTAGATGCAATAAAGAATAAATCAAGTTTAAATATGGATGATGGAAGTTATATAAGCAATGTATATAACAAGGTAGCTTTAAGACATGGAAATTCAACAGAAATATATAGAAAATTACAATATATTTATGATTGCAAAATAAAATCATACTCAGGATACAACTCAGAAGAAGGTGGAACATCATCTGTAAAACAAGAGTATTACCCAGTATATGACAAGATAATTTTAACAACAAATACTAAAGATGCAAATGGAAAGCGTGTAGCTAAAAAAGCAGTTGCAAATGCTCCAAAACAAACAACTGGTGGATATTGGTATGTATATAATGGACAATTAAATATAAATATGGGATTAATTCCAAGAGCAACTACAACATTAAATGTAAAAGAGGATTTATATAAGACAGTTGTATCTATGAACGGAAAAGATGAGGAATATAAATATGGAACATTATCAGATAAAGAGCTTGAAATTGCAGCAGATGATTATTTAACAAAGACATTAGCATCATTATTATCTTATAATCAAGTGATATCACCAAATGATTATAATTACAACACAGATTCAGCAAGATTAAGAAATGGAACAGCAACATATGAAGAAGATGCTGCAAAGATACAAGTATATGCAACATATAAAATTGTTGTAAAAAATGTGTCAAATATACCAACAACAGTAAATGAATTGGTAACATATATGGATAGAATGTATTTATCATACAGTGATGGTTATACAACATCTGCAGGAAAACAAATAGTAGGAATGAGTGCATTTAAAAATAAAATTACTCCAATTTTAGAAGCAACAACAAGTGCTAATAGTAGATATGGAAGAACATCTGAAACAAAGGATTATCTTGCAATTGCGGCAGGACTTGCTACAGGACATGATTATCAAGATTTATATATAAATCTTGGAAATAGTGGTGTAATGCTAGAAACGAATGATAGTATATCAATTTATATTACATATAGAATGGGTGAAAATTCATCTAAAGATATAAAATATAATTGTTCATTTGGAACATGGCACGGAACAGATAATTCTGCACAAACTATATTCAAAAACACTTTGGGTAAAGATCAAAACAATAAAATAAATATTGAAACAATTACAGAAGTAAATGGCTTTAGTACATATTATAGAATTGATCAAGATAGTACAACAAAACAAACTAAATTTGCAGGAACTAATGCATATATATATGTATATGATGGAAAACAATATAGAGCTGCGGGTGTAATGGATACATATTCAATACCTGGAAACTTAAATGCAATGCAATTACTAGAAACGACACCAAGTGAAAAAGATTGGGATAAGGCACCAACATTGATATTTAGCAACGCAAATGATACGAGAAAACTAAGCGGAAGTGTATGGGAAACAGAGAATTTTGCAAATTATTATTATGATAATAATGCTCCAACAATAAATGACAATTCAAAGAAAATAAAAGGATTGACTGTAGAATTAGTTGAATTAAAAGATGTAGAGGAAAACGGACAAAAATTAACTAAACAAATGGTAAGGGCAACAACTACAACAGATGATAATGGAAATTATACATTTACTGGATTTATGCCTGGAAATTATGTTGTAAGATTTGTATATGGGGATAAAACTTTAAATAGTGAAAATCAAAAAGATACAATGAACAGAGGAGAATATCAATATCCTTACAATGGAGAATTCTATCAATCTGCAAAAGCAAATCCAAACACAAATACAGGTGATAATACAAGATTCTGGTATGTAAATGAGACAGATACAAGATATTCAGATGCATATGATGAAGCAAACAGAAGAATTGAAATTAACAATAAATTCGCTAATGGATATAAATATTCAGATGCAGTTGATACAATAAAAAATCCAACTGAATATATGATGTATGCATATACATCAATGATGGAATTCTATCCTGAAAAAGCTAAATTAGATACCTTTGGAGAACAAGATCCATCATATTCAATTGATAATATCGACTTTGCTCTAACACCAAGAACTAAAACAAAATTAAATATTACAAAAGAGGTTGCAAAGATAAAATTGATATTACAAAATGGAACAGTACAATTTGAAGCCACACCAGAAGAAATAAGAACACAGAAAGTTCCTGGAGTAGTACAAGTAGAAAAAGGAACAAATATAAATATATCAATGACAAACGAGTTAATAAATGGGGCTACATTAGAAATAACATATAAAATAACTGTAAAAAATGAAAGCGATTATGATGCCATAAGATATTATAAAAACAATAATAACGATGTCATTGGTATAGGATTATATAAAGAAGATTATAAGAGTTCAGTATTCTATGAGAAAAATTATACAGCATATAATAATTTATTGAACAAGATAGAAGTAAAAGACAGAGATAATAACAGTATGAGAGTATATAATTGTGAAGAATTCGAAAATGATGAAAATGGTAATAAAATAAGCAAAATTGAGAATTCTGGAACAACAAATATAAAAATTTATGATAGATATGATGATGTAGAGACAACAACATCACCTGCAATGGTTGCAGATTTTGTACCAAGCAATTTAACATTTTCTCAAGTTGATTATACAGGAAGTACAATAAATGATGATTGGGAAATATATCATCAAGAAACACAGGACGAATTTGCAAGTAACTATTATAAACAAAAAGCAGGCTATGAGACTAAAGAACCAACAGCAATAAAAGATATGGATAGTAGTGAAGTGTATAATGTTAATACAATTGTTGTTGCAACAGGAAATAATCCATTAATGAAGAACTTAAAACATGGAGAAGAATCATCATCAAAAATAACTTTATCTAAAGTTATTTCAACAGAAAATGATTTGACAGATACAAAAACATATAAAAATAGTGTAAGAATCATAAAAATAAACAATACAGTAAGTAGAATTCAAGATATGAATAATGATGATGCACATATAAGAGCAAAACATAGTTCAGAAACAATTACAATAAACGATCCAACAGGTGAAGATAGAAGCTATACTATGATAACAATTATATTAATAACAATAATTATTATTGCCTTAGGAATTGTACTAATAAAGAAGTTTGTATTAAAGAATAAAATTTAATATAACTGTATAAAAAATAAATAATAGACACGCCTATGCGTGTCTATTATAATGGCAAAAAATAAAAAAGTTTTGTCACAAAATATTGACACTTATTGTAAAGTATGATAAAATATGTAAACGCGTATGGATTTATACATATATCACATCGTTTAAAATAAAATAAAAGCAAAAAATTACGGAGGTGTATTTAAATGGCAGCAAAAGGACCAAGAGAAAACATCACATTGGAATGTACAGAATGTAAAAGAAGAAACTATATGACATCAAAGAATAAGAGAAACAATGCAGACAGATTAGAAGTAGTAAAATATTGTAAATTCTGCAAAAAACGTACTACTCACAAAGAAACTAAATAACTTTTAGGAGGTACAAAAAGGATGGCAAAAAAAGAAAAAGAAAAAAATAACAAACATTTTTGGAAAGACTTTAAAGCCGAATTAAAAAAGGTTATTTGGCCAACAAAAAAACAATTGACAAACAATACAATGGTTGTCATCGCCATGGTTTTAGTTACTACTGTAATTGTTTTAGTTTTAGATCTAGCATTTGAAGCTTTAAATACATATGGAATAAATAAAGTTAAATCTGCAGTGCAAAATTCTATTACTCAAACTACAGATGAGAACAAAGACTCAACAGAAAATGATAATCAAAGTTCAGAAGAAAACAACGATGAAAATAATTCATCAGAAGAAAACAGCTCAGAAGCAGATAATTCTGAAAATAATAACTCAAATTCTGAAAATAATGAAGAGAACACAGATAATAATAATAACGAATAAAAATTAAGGAGGCTAAAAATAACATGGCTCATCAAAATGAAGATTTAGTACCAAGATGGTATGTAATCCACACTTATTCAGGATATGAAAACAAAGTAAAAACAGACTTAGAGAAAACAGTGAAGAACAGAGAACTTGAAGACTATTTCTTTGAAATAGTTGTTCCAATGGAAGAACAAATTGAAATCAAAGAAGGAAAAAGAAAAACAAATTTGAAAAAAGTTTTTCCAGGATATGTGTTAATCAAAATGATAGTAACAGATTCTACATGGTATATAGTTAGAAATACAAGAGGAGTTACAGGATTTGTTGGTTCTGGAACTAACCCAATACCGCTTACTGATGATGAGATTAGAGCTATGGGATTTGACGCTGTTCCAGTTAATGTAGATTATGAAGTTAATGATTCTGTTAAAATTATTAATGGTGCATTAGAAGGATTTGTAGGAACTGTTGAAGAAATCAATAAAGAAAAGGGCAAGGTCAAAGTAATAGTATCTATGTTTGGAAGAGAAACTCCAGTAGAACTAGAATTTGCTCAAGTCCAAAAAGTATAATTATCGATATTAAATTTAAAATATAAAAGTTATACATTAAAAGGAGGTGCAAAAAATGGCACAAAAAAAAGAGGTTGTAAATGTAATTAAATTACAAATTGAAGCAGGAAAGGCAACACCAGCTCCACCAGTAGGTCCAGCTTTAGGTTCAAGTGGTGTTAACATTATGCAATTCGTAAAAGAATTTAATGATAGAACAGCTAATCAACCTGGAATGACAATCCCAGTAGTTATTACTGTTTATAAAGATAAATCTTTTGAATTCATAACAAAAGTTCCACCAGTTGCTGTATTAATAAAGAAAGCAATTAAAATTGAAAAAGGTTCAGGAAAACCAAACAAAGAAAAAGTTGCAAAAATTACAAAAGCACAAGTTCAACAAATTGCAGAACAAAAAATGGAAGACTTAAATGCTGCATCAGTTGAAGCTGCTATGAATATGGTAGCAGGAACAGCTCGTTCAATGGGAGTTGTTGTTATAGATTAATATTAATATATAATTGGGAGAATGTGAAGAACATTCGATAATACCAAGGGAGGTAAAAAATGAAAAGAGGAAAGAGATATCAAGAAGCTATGAAGCTTGTTGATACAAAAAAAGCTTATGAAGCTAAAGAAGCTTTCGAAATAATGGAAAAATTTCCAAAAACAAAATTTGATGAAACAGTTGAACTTCATGCAAGATTAGGAGTAGATTCTAAACATGCTGATCAACAAGTAAGAGGAACTGTAGTATTACCAAATGGTACAGGTAAATCTGTAAAAGTTTTAGTTTTTGCTAAAGGTCCAAAGGCAGACGAAGCAAAAGCAGCAGGAGCTGATTTTGTAGGAGCTGAAGAATTAATACCAAAAATAGAAAAAGAAAATTGGTTTGATTATGATGTAATAGTTGCTACACCTGATATGATGGGTGTTGTAGGAAGATTAGGTAGAGTTTTAGGACCAAAAGGTTTAATGCCTAACCCAAAATCTGGAACAGTAACAATGGATGTTACAAAAGCTATATCAGAAATTAAAGCTGGTAAAGTTGAATACAGATTAGATAAAACAAACATCATACACTTAGGATTTGGAAAATTATCTTTTGGTGCTGATAAATTATTAGAGAACTATAATACAATTATGGAAGCTATAATAAAAGCTAAACCAGCAGCAGCTAAAGGACAATATATAAAGAGTGTATATGTTACAACAACAATGGGACCAAGTTTCAATATAAACCAAAAATAATTAGATGTGAATGTATAAACCAAATAGTGCCAAAGACAGTAGGTATAATATAAATCCTACCGAGGTATATTGATCGGGATAAGACCGTCGTATGCTTTGATGTGGCATATGACGGTTATTTATATACATAAAAAATTAAGGGAGGTGAAAGAAACAAATGGCAAATAAAAAAATCATTAATAAAAAAGAGGAAGAAGTTAATAGTTTAGCAGAAAAAATGCAAGGAGCAAAATTAATATTATTAGCAGAATATAGAGGAATCAATGTTGAAGATGTTACAAATTTAAGAGCAACATTAAGAAAAAGTAATTCTGAATATAAAATTACAAAAAATAATATAACAAGAAGAGCTTTAGAAAAATGTGGTATAGAAGGATTAAATGTTGAAGGACCTATAGCTGTAATAATAGGACATGATGATTACTTAGAACCTGCAAAAGCTATATATGAATATACAAAGGATCATGACTTCTACAAAATTACAGGTGGTGTAGTTGAAGGAAAAGTTATGACAACAGAAGAGATTATAACATTAGCTAAATTACCATCAAGAGAAACACTTATTGCAATGCTTGCTGGTGGTTTACTTGGAACAATCTCAAAATTGGCAGTTGCATTAGATCAAGTAAGAGTACAAAAAGAGAATGCATAATGTTAATAAAAAACATTATGAATCAAAGTTTAATAATGCAAAAAGCGTGAAAAATTTATGAAATAAATTTTGCAAGCGAAAGCATTAGATCAAGTAAGAGTACAAAAAGAAAATGCATAATGTTAATTTCAATGAAAATCGTCGTATTACGTCGTTATTTTCAATATCAAAATTGCTCAATGTACACAAGTACATTTCCGCATTTTGAATTGAAAATGCCTAGTACTACTTGATTTTGATTGAAATTATGTAGCGAATTTTACAAAAAATAAAAGCATTATTAACATTAAAAACATTAAAAGTTTAGATTAAAATGCTTATTAACAATTAAAGGTTATTGAATTAAATATAAAGTTGAAAATATTTTATATTTGAATTCAAAGATAAGTTAGATTACAAAAATGATAATCTAAAAAATAATAAAATAATTTAGGAGGATTTAAAAATGAGTGAAAAAACAGATAAAATATTAGAGACTATTGATGAATTAACAGTAGTTGAATTATCAGAATTAGTTAAAGGAATAGAAGAAAAATACGGAGTTTCTGCAGTAGCAGCAGCTGCACCTGCAGCTGGAGCTGGAGCAGGTGCTGCAGCAGCTGAAGAAAAAACAGAATTCAACGTAATATTAAAAGACGTTGGAGCTAACAAAATCCAAGTTATCAAAGTTGTTAGAGATGCAACAGGATTAGGATTAAAAGAAGCTAAGGAATTAGTAGATGGAGCTCCAAAGACAGTTAAAGAAAACGTTGCAAAAGCAGAAGCTGAAGAATTAAAAGCTAAATTCGTAGAAGTAGGAGCAGTTGTTGAACTTGCTTAATTATAGAAAATAAAACCCTTTATGGGTTTTATTTTTTTATATTCTTAGGAAAGTCATCTATGAAATAGTGAGTTTCCTTAGAAGATAATTATGGAAGAATTAAATTTTCTTATGTGCCTCTGGCACTTAGAAAATGTTATTCTTGTTTTTTATCTTATAAATTATTCTCAGATTAAATATATAAATTAAAAGAAATATAGTTTATAATTATTAAATATGCTATAATATTATAAAAGGAGTAATAAATGAAAAATTATTATGAAATTTTACAAGTAAATGAGAAAGCTTCTAAAGAAATAATAGATAAGGTATATAGAACATTAGCAAAAATGTACCACCCTGATGCAAATCCAGAAGAAAAGAAAAAATGGGCAGAGGAAAAATTTAAAGAAATAAATGAAGCTTATGAAATTTTATCTGATAAAGATAAAAGAACTAAATATGATGAACAATTGGAAACAGAAAGAAATAAGATAAATAATGATACTGAGAATGTAAGAAATATGTATAAAAAATTATATGAAGAAAATATGTATTTAAAAAGACAGCTACAACAAAAATCACAATCTAATAATATACAAACAAGTAATACAAAAACAACAGAAAACAATCATAGGAATACAGTTGATAGATCAAATACATATAATGAAAACAAGTATTATCATAATATTGAAGAAGAGGCAGAAAGAAAAATTGATGAAACTGTACAAAAGGCATATAGAGATGCATATACAAGAAGAATGAAAGATTATGGGTATAAAGTATATCATAAAAAAACATTTAAAGAAAAATTAAAAGATTTGGAAATATTGATTATTACAGTAGTGATATTACTAATTGTTTTTAGAATACTATGGTTTATACCAGATTTCAGAGAATATATGAGTCAAAATTTACTAGTACAATTCATAGAAAAAATCATAGAAAGCAATAATGTAGTAAAATGACGAATAATGAAGAACGATTGATAAGAATTCACAAATAATTCACTTTACAATTTAAATCTTATATGCTATAATAATTTTTGATGGTGCATTATTCTAGTCGTACTTTTTATTATGAGGGTGGGGCTAAAAATCCACTAAAGGGCACACCGTTGAAGCTTCGTATATTTGCGCGAAATGCCAGTTTTGTGTATTTATATGAAGAATAAAAAAGTGGGGGTAATATATAATGGCATATATAAAGTCCCTATTTTGATTGAGACTTAAACAATTAACGTTATGTTTTAAGTATAACCTATGTTGAGTGCCAAGACACGAAATACATAGTGTAGCCTGTTTTGAGTGAGAGTACTGGGAGTAATTACTTATAATTATGAAATTATGATTGCAAAAGAAACTAGTAATAAGAAAAGTATGCCAAGGAAAACTTCTAGAATGTTTGCTAAGTCGCATGAGAATCTAAGGATTAAGGTACGGACTTAAGTGGCGATCTGGTGTTTACTTTTAGAGTAAATATTTTCTTTAAATGGAAACGGCTTTACAGTAATGTAATGTAGAAAATAGAGAAATTCAACTAGACCTAAACCGTAAAATTTACTTGGGTTTTTACCATCTAAAATAAAAGGCAGGATTAATTTCCTGCCTTAATTGATATAAAAAATAGGAGAGTGAATAAAGAATTGCAAAAAAATGAAGAAAAACCTAAATCGAGATGGATTATTCAATCATTTGCTATAACCTTTACATTATCATTAGTAATGTCATATATAACGACTAATGGAATGTCAAACCTAAATATATTTTTTGCAATATTGATTTTAATTGCTGTAATATTTGTCGGAATTTTAACAGATATTATTGGTGTTGCAGTTACAGTAGCTGATGAAGCAGAATTTCATGCTAAGGCTACCAAAAAAGTAAAAGGTTCAAAAACATCAATAAAGTTAATTAAGAATTCAGCAATTGTTGCAAATATTTGTGCAGATGTTATTGGAGATGTATGTGGAGTTTTAAGTGGATCAATCAGTGCTTTAATTGCGGTTAAGTTGACTGAAAACTATGGATTGCCTTATTTTATACAATATTTAATAAGTGCGTTAGTTGCATCATTAACTGTCGGAGGAAAAGCTTATGGCAAAGTTATAGCAAATAAAAATTCAACCCAAATTGTACATATTGTTGGAAAAGTATTGAGTAATATAGTTAAATAAATAAAAAAATAGCCATTATTATTAAAATAAAAATTAGTAATAATGGTTATTTTTTATATGATATTATAAGATAACGATGAATAAAAAGAAATTCATAACTTAAAATTAATTATTAGGATACAGAACATTTTTTCGTATTATATATTGACAATAAAAAACTGTTAATATAAAATACAATAAAAGAAAATATAAAAAAACAAAAGATAGAATAATATGGAAAGGAACAATAGTAATGAAAATTATACATTGTAGTGACTTGCATTTGGATTCTAAACTAGAAGCCAATTTAGATAAGGAGAAAGCAAAACAAAGAAGAGATGAAATTTTATATAGTTTTCAAAATATGGTTAATTTTGCAAATAATAATGATGTTAGAATTATTATTATTGCTGGAGATTTATTTGATAAAAATAAAGTATCAGTGAAGGCTAAGAATA
The DNA here is from genome assembly GCA_934183325.1 of uncultured Clostridia bacterium. Lineage (GTDB taxonomy): Bacteria > Bacillota > Clostridia > TANB77 > CAG-508 > CAKPSH01. The sequence goes on along the minus strand of CAKPSH010000005.1, from coordinate 47,904 downwards.
TTGTTAGAGATACAATATTGGCTAATAAGAATATAGATTTTATATACTTAAAGGGAAATCATGATGAAGAAAACTTTATAATAGACGAAATTCCTGATAATTTAAAATTATTTAATAAAAATGAATGGAATTCATATAAATATGAGAATGTTGCAATATCAGGAATAGAATTTGGTAAAAAAGATAGTTATGAAATATACAAATCATTAATGCTAAATCAAAGTGATTTTAATATAGTAGTATTACATGGACAAGAGTCTAACTATGAAAATAAAAAAGATAAGACAGAAATTATAAATCTAAGAGAACTAAAAAATAAGAATATTGATTATTTAGCATTAGGACACATTCATAAATATAAATTAGAAAAATTGGATAATAGAGGAATATATTGCTATTCTGGATGTCTTGAAGGTAGGGGCTTTGATGAATGTGGAGAAAAAGGCTTTGTACTTTTAAATATTGAAAATAATAAACTAGAAACAAAATTTATATCTAATTCAATTAGAACACTTGAGGAGCTAGAAGTTGATGTGTCAGATACTATGACAACAACAGAAGTTGAACAAAAAATAAATGAAAAGATAGAGAAAATTTCGAAACAAAATTTAATAAAAATAATTTTAGTTGGAAAAGTAGATATTAATTCAGAAAGAGATATTGATTATTTGTTAAAAAAATATAATGAAGAATTTTATTATGTTAAAATCTATGATAAAACAACATTAAAAATAAATTATTTGGATTATGAAAATGATGCTTCACTCAAAGGAGAATTTATTAGAATGATTTTAAAAGAAAATTTAACAGAAGAAGAAAAAAAAGAAATTATTATTACAGGATTGAAAGCATTAACAGGGGAAGAGTTATAAAGAACAGGAGAAAATAATGAAAATAATAAGATGTTATATACAAAATTTTGGAAAATTACATGAATTTAATTATGAGTTTTCTGACGGATTAAATGTATTAAATGAAGTAAATGGATGGGGTAAAAGTACTTTAGCTACATTTATAAAAGTTATGTTTTATGGATTTGATAATTCAAATAAAAGAGCTATAGATGAGAATGAGAGAAAAAAATATTATCCTTGGCAAGGCGGAAAATTTGGTGGTACATTAGAAATTGAAATAGATAATAAGGTATATGAAATTGAGAGATTTTTTGGGATAAAAGAAAAGGAAGATACATTTAAATTATACAATAAGAGCACTAATTGTGAATCCTCAGATTATTCAGAAAATATTGGAGAAGAGATATTTAAGATAGATAGACAAGCTTATGAGAGAAGTACATATATACCTCAAAATAATATATCTGTAGAAATTAATGATAGTTTAAGCTCAAAATTAAGTAACATATTAGAAAATGAAAATGATATAAATACATCAGAGGATGCAATAAATAGAATAACACTAGCTATGAAAGAATATAAAAAAATAGGAAATAAGGGAAAAATTAATGAATTAGAAAACAAAATATTTATAAAGAATAGAGAACTAGAGCAATCAAGGAAAAATGAAGAATTAATAAACGAAAGAAACAAAAAAATCGAAAATTTATCAAATACAATAAAATTATATAAAAATGAACTTGATAATAATCAAGCAAAAATAAACTTGAATGCTGAAAATGAGAAAAACAAAATAAAAAAAGATAGATACGATGAACTCTGTGGAATAATAAAAAAAGATGAGAGTGAAATTAGTGAAATAAAAAAATATTTTAATAATATAATACCGGAAAATGAAGAAATAAAAAGATATGAGAATATTGCATTTAACATTGATTCATTAACCGCAAAATTAGATGAATTAATTATAGAAGATGAAGAAGCAGAAAAATACGAAGAATTAAAAAGAAAATTTTATGGTAAAGAGATTAATGATAAAGAGATAAATGATAATTATTTAATTTATAGTGAAATTGAAAATACAAATAAAGAAATTAATTCATTTAATGAGAGATTAAATGAGTTAAAAAACAAGCAGAGAGAAATAATAGAAAAAAATAAAAAGAAAAATAAAAAAATAATTATATATTTATTATTGGTGATAAGTGGTATAGTATTAGGAATTTTTATATCAAAATATTTATATAGTATTTCATTAATAGGAGTAGTTGGGCTAATATTTAATTTAGTAAAAAAGGAAAAAGATGAAAAAGAAAATATTGAAAAATTAAATAAAGTTATTAATGAAAAGAATAAAACCTTAAAAGAATTAAAAGAAAAAATATATGATTTTGTAAGTTTATATGATAATAATATTGATGAAGCAAGTATTAATTATGAATATATTAATAGAATAAATAATGAATATTATGAATATAAAAATATGGAAAAAATAATTAGAGAAAAAGAAATTAAGGGAAATGAATATAAATCAAATATAGAAAAGTTAATTTATGAAATAAACTTATATTTAAATAGATATTGTCCAGAAAATATTAGTAAAGATAATATTATTGAATTTAATAATAACTGTAAGAATATTATTGAAAATATTAAAACTAAGAAAATTGAATATGAAAAATTAATAAATAAATTAAAAGAAGATGAATTATATAAAAATAATTATGAAAAAGAAAATGATATTGCAAATTTAAAAGTAATAGAAATTGAGGAAAAAAATATACAAGAAATAAAAGATAGGAATGAACAGTTATCAAAAAAATTAAATGAGTTGATTAATCAAAAAAGTTATGATGAGAATGAAATGAATAGATTAATTAACACAATGGATAATTCAGAAGACATAGAAAATGAAATTGAAATGTTAAAAAATGAACTATTAGAAGCAAATAAAAAATATGATATATTAAATAAAACACAAAAATATTTAACAAGAGCTAAAGAAGAATTTTCATCACATTATTTAAATGGTATGATTAATGGATTTGAAAAGTACATTAATATAATCAATGGAGAAAAAATTGATACGAGTGTAGATGTAAAGCTAAATGTACAAATTAAAGAACAAGGAGAGAAAAAAGAGATAGCTTATTTAAGTACAGGTTATAGAGATTTAATTGGTATTTGTATGAGGTTTGCATTAGTAGATGCATTATATGAAAATGAAAAGCCATTTATAATATTAGATGATCCTTTTGTAAATTTAGATCAAGAAAAATTAACAAAGGCAATTAATTTATTAAATGAAATATCAAAAAAATATCAAATTATTTATTTTATATGTCATGAAAGCAGAAAATAGAAAAGAACTCAAATGTAGATATACATTTGAGTTCTTGTAGTTTATTTCTCTATTAATGAAATAGTATATTGATAATTTTTATATTTAGTATAAAAATGTTCTTGTTTTAAGATTTTTATATCAAAATTATTTTCAATTTCATTAAGTGTTGCAGAATTATCAGTACTAATAATCCATATTCTACCTGAAATATTATTTAATGCGTTTAAATCAGTTATTGTATTAAAATCTCTTGTAAAGGCTTTATAGGCTTTATCTATACCCCAATTTTGTTGATTATAATAATAAGCAGTTCTTTCTGGGTAATTTGCACAAATAACAAATCCGCCAAAATTATCTCCGATCATGTTACTAAAAACAAAGATATCATTATCTTTAATATTTGCATTAATAAATTTAATAGGAGCAGTATTGCTTTGATCATAATTAGTATTAATAAAATTAATATTTATAGTTAATGATATTAGTAATGCCGTTGTGCATAAAGTGAAATTAAACCATTTATTACCTTTTTTATCCATAGTATAAGCTAGGAAGAAAATAAATAATCCCATAACGCAAAGCATATATCTTGCATAAATAATAGGACGCCAAATTACAAGTGAAACAATACAAGCAGCTAATGCAATTCCTAAAAATAATTTCAGAGCAGTAGTAGCAGGAAACATTTCTTTTTTTGTACTGATTTTATTTTTTTTGTAACTGGTAAAATATATATAAATCATATAAGCGGTAACAAAAACACTCCAAACTAATGCTATTGTTACTGAAATATATTCTGAACCAGTTAAATTACCAGTGAATTGGAATGTAAATAGTTCAACTAATGTATCAGGAAAGTGAATTCCAATCCAAAATCCTGATGAAACTTGACCCATTTGAGTTAGAAGAGATAATAACCATGGTAAATATAAAATAACCTGAATAATACCACATATAATAAAAGCTTTCATATTATTATCAAATTTCTTAGTTTTAATAAATTTAATTATTAGAATAATCATTAAAATTAAGTTTATTAATCCACTGGTCATTAATGCATAATAATGAGTATAAGCTGAAGCTAAACTGCATATAGCAAAAATAATCCAATTTTTTATATTAAAATTGTCAAAATTTTTGTAGATTCTATATGCATAAATAGCGGTTAATGATACTAATAACATTGCTAGCGAATACATTCGTATTTCTCCTGAATAAACAAAACAAGGAGGAAAAAAGAAAGCTAAAAAGCTAAATATTAAACCAGTTTTTTCTCCAAAGTCTTTTCTAATATGTGTAAATCCTAAAACTCCTAAGAGAGTAGCACATAATACAGAAAATAGTCTATATAATATTATTTTATTACCAAAAATCAAATTTATAATGTGTAAGAAAAAATAATATAATATAGGATGTACATCAGAACCGCCAATTATCCAGATATCTTTAAAACTATGATTGGCTATTCCTACAGAATAACTTTCATCAAACCACATATTAGAGTGAAATGCTGAGATAGATATAAAAATAGTACCAAGAACAATTACTATTAAATGTAAAATTTTTGTGTCATTAAGTTTTTCAATTAATTTTTTCATTTTTTATTCCTTTCTTAATTATTTTTTTCTATTTTATCATACATAAAAATAAATGACAAATATAAATATTGAACTAAAATAATACAAAATATTATTATGTTATAATAAATAAAAATAGTATTTAAATTAATTTGATTTTTAGCTAAAGAGGTATTATTTTAAATTGACAGAAAATAAAATCAAAGATATAATTTATACTATATTTGGAGAATATGTATGAATAAAGTAAACTTAATTAAACAATATAATCAAATGCAAGATTTATCAAAAAATATGAAGAAAGATCATATAAGTGAAAGTTCAGCACAGTGTTCATATTATACGATATTATCATTTATTCCATTTATTATGTTGGTTTTAACATTAATACAATATACAGGAGTTAGCCCACAAACATTATTTGATGTGATTTCAAAAATTATACCATCAAGTATGAGTGAGATGGTGTTAGGAATTGTGCAAGAGGTATATTCAAAGTCGTTAGGAACAATTTCTATTTCTGTAATATTTACAATATGGGCAGCTGGTAAAGGACTATATGCTTTAACAAGAGGATTGCAAGTAGTGTATAATACTGACAATACACCGAAAACTTCATATTTATATTTAAGGTTAAAAGCATTTTTTGAAACTATATTATTTATTTTTTTAATAGTTATAGGGATGGTAGTATTAGTATTTGGAAATGGTGTTATAAGTATAATAAAATCTCATTTTGATGGATTAAAAAACTATAATTTAATATCCGAAATACTTACTCAGCTAGGATTTGTAGGTATTACTTTTATAGTGTTTCTAATGCTTTATAAATTTACACCAAAGCATAAGGTGACTTTTGCAAGTCAAATATATGGAGCTTTATTTGGAGCTTTTGCATTAAATATAATATCATTTGTATTTTCAAAGTATTTAGTAATTTTTAAAGGATTTTCAATAACATATGGTAGTTTAACTACATTGATGTTAATAATGATGTGGACATATTCTTGCTTTTATGCGGTATTCTTAGGTGCAGAATTAAATAAAATAATGAATAGTTAAAAGGAGAAAAAATGATCGAAGAAATAAAAATATATATATTAGTTTTTTTCATATATGCTGTTGCAGGATGGTTAATGGAGAGTAGTTTAAAATCTATACAATTTAAGAAGTTTGTTAATAGAGGATTTTTAATTGGCCCTGTATGTCCAATTTATGGATATGGAGTTGTTTTAGTAAGTGTTCTATTAAAAAAATACCAAGATGATATGATAATTACATTTTTCATGTCAATAATTATTTGTGGAGTTCTAGAATATTTAACAAGCTTTTTTATGGAAAAACTTTTTAATGCCAGATGGTGGGATTATAGTCAGAAAAAGTTTAATATTAATGGAAGAGTATGTCTACAAAATTTAGCGTTTTTCGGAATTGCAAGTTGTTTTATAGTATATATAGCTAATCCATTTATAATATCAAAGTTAGAGTTAATACCAGAAAATATTCAAACAATAATTATTTCAATATTATTGGTAATTCATCTTATAGATAATATAGTTTCATATAAGATTATATTAAACTTAAAACAAGTTTCAAAAGAAATAAAAGACAACACAATAGAAATATCAGAAAAAGTTAGAGATATTATACATAAAAAATCAGTATTCCATAGAAGATTGGTTGATGCTTTCCCAAATATTAGAGAAAGAGTTGAATATAAGAAGTGGACTATTAAAGAGAAAATTGAAGATATAAAAAATAAAAGAAAGTAATTAAAAACAATACAATTTTGTGAAAAACAGTTTTATTACTAAGTGTACAGTATTAAAAAAAGATGTATTTACGAATTATTTGAGAATAAGAAACTTTAGTAATGTTAAGAGCATGATTATTAATAAATCATGCTCAATTTTAATATTAATTATTCTCTGTGACATCTGTCACAAGAAATGCAAAGTAATAATCCGAAAATCTCTATTATAGAAGAAGATAAAAAGAAAACAATGGCAGCAATAAAAATAGCTACAGCTTCAGAAGCTGATGGAAATGCAGAAACAGCTAAAGCAAATGCACTAATAATTATTGCACCAATACTACTTGCTAGCAAATTAGATGCTTTAATACAATGACACAAGTATTTCTTGTAAAATGCTAAAACTAAGAAAAATATAAAACCAATAATTCCTATAAATAAAGTCATATATACAAGAGCAGTGGTAGAACTAATTAAGCCAGCATAGTAAACACTTGCAATTCCAACAGCAAGTACTATACTTGTTAAAACATTAAATATAAATGCACATGGACTGTTTTTTTCAACATACATAAAAAGGCCCTCCTTCATTTATATTTTATGATATAAATGAAATTTTGTTAAAGAATAGTAAGAATTTGGATTACAAAAAGTGATAAATAAAAAATAACTTATAAAAGAGTAAAATAAAGAAAAGTAAAATCAGATTGCATTTCTATAAAAAAATGTGGTATAATAAGAAAATCGAAGAGGAGGTAAAAAAATGGAATTAAAAGGATCAAAAACAGAAAAAAATTTAATGACAGCATTTGCTGGAGAATCACAAGCAAGAAATAAATATACCTATTATGCTAGCAAAGCTAAAAAAGAAGGATATGAACAAATAGCTTCTATATTTTTAGAAACAGCTGATAATGAAAAGGAACATGCAAAATTATGGTTTAAATTATTACACAATAATGATATACCAACTACATTAGAAAATCTAAAAGATGCAGCTTATGGTGAAAACTATGAATGGACAGACATGTATGATGAATTTGCAAAAGTTGCTAAAGAAGAAGGATTCTCTAGAATTGCATATTTATTTGAAGCAGTGGGAAAAATTGAAAAAGAACATGAAGAAAGATATAAGAAACTAATAGAAAACATGGAAGAAGGACTTGTATTCTCAAAAGATGGAGATAGAATATGGAAATGTAGAAATTGTGGACATATATGTATAGGTAAAGAAGCACCAGCAGTATGCCCAGTATGTAACCATCCACAAGCATTTTTTGAAATAAAAGCTGAAAATTATTAAAATATGAAAAACTCAAACTATTGAATAGTAAGTTCATAGATTTGAGTTTTTTTATATTCTTAGGAAAGTCATCTATGAAATAGTGAGTTTCCTTAGAAAATGTTATTCTTGTTTTTTATAATTAAGGCATAAACTATAAAAAAATCCATATAATAGTAATAAAGTTAACAAAAACTATTGACAATTTTTAAAATGGAGAATATAATAATATTGTTAAGCATATCGCGAGGTGGAGCAGTTGGTAGCTCGCAGGGCTCATAACCCTGAGGTCGTAGGTTCGAGTCCTACCTTCGCAACCAAATAAAAGCAAGTTCAACTTGCTTCTTTTTTTATATTCTTTGGAAAGTCATCTATGAAATAGTGGGTTTCCTTAGAAAATGTTATTCTTGTTTTTTATCTTCAAAAGATGAAAGAGAGGTCTAGAGATTATTTAGAATGAAATTATATTAATATTGGGAAGGTCATTATAGTAATGGAAGAAAGATTAAAAAGATTATATGAGGAGTGTATAAATGAACTAAAAAGTATAGAGATAGATGTTTTAGATGAAAAAAATGGTATAATAGACATAGCATTATCAAAAAGAAGCAAAAGTAGATATGGGTGCTGTAAACAAGAAGAACCAGATAGTTCATCTAGATATTATGAAAAAATACGAAATAAGAGATATATAAGATATGGAAAATTTAAAAAACACAGGATAGAAATAAGTGAATGGGTTATGCAATTAGATGAGAAAATTATAAAGAATACAATAATACATGAGATAATTCACTGTTTTCCTTACTGCAATAACCATGGAGAGGAATTTAAAAAATATGCTCAATATATAAATGAAAATCTGGGATATAATATATCAAGAGTTGGAAATAAAAGAGATGATTATGAAAAAAGTAATATAGAGTATAAGGAAAATCTAAAACCTAATTATAAAATAAGTTGTATTAAATGTAATCAGGTTTTTTATAGAAAAAGAATAGCAAAAAATTTTCAAAACAGGTATAGATGTGGAATTTGTAATGGAAAATTTAATGTTGTGAAATTAACATATTGACTGGATTTGAATAATATGATATAGTATTAAAAACTAGATGACGCAATATTCAAAACAAATAACATAAGAAAGGAGAAAATATTAGCAAAGCTAATATTAAAAATGATTATGAAAAGAACAAAATTAAGTGATAGAACTTTACCAAATTATACAAAAGGTGAAGAGATATTTAATATGACTACACATATTGTAGGTGGAGCTATTGGAATTGTTGCAGTTGTATTATGTGTAATAATGGGAGCAATTCATAAAAACGTATATGGAGTAGTTAGTGGAGCAATTTTTGGTTCAACAATGATTTTATTATATACTATGTCGAGTATCTATCATGGATTAAGTCCAAAACTAAAGGCAAAAAAAGTATTTCAAATTTTAGATCATTGTTCTATATTTCTTTTGATAGCTGGATCATATACACCATTTGCTTTATGTACTTTAAGAGAATATAATACAGCAACTGGTTGGACAATATTTGGAATAATATGGGCTATGGCAGTAATCGGAATAATATTAAATTCAATAGATTTAAAGAGATATAAAATATTTTCAATGGCTTGCTATTTGATAATGGGGTGGTGTATTATTTTTAAGATCAATATACTACCACAACTATTGGGAACGACTGGCTTTGTATTATTAGTTACAGGTGGAATAGTGTATACATTAGGAGCAGTACTATATGGAGTAGGTAAGAAACATAAATATATGCATTCTGTGTTTCATATTTGTATATGTATAGCTAGTTTATTACATTTTTTATGCATTTTATTATATGTTGTTTAAGCCTTGAAAATACTAAGAAAAATTAGCCATAAACCTCAAAATTTGACAAAGAAAAATAAAAGTGCTATAATATTCAGTACGTGATAAATTTTAGGGGTGATATTATATTGAAAAAACGTATAATAATTTCTTTGCTTTTGTCAATAATGATATGTTGCTCAGCAGTATATACATTTGGTACAACGGGAATTGTTAATACCGACACATTAAGATTAAGAGAAAAAAATACAACAGATTCATCTATAGTAAAATTACTTTCAGTAGATGATGAAGTAGAGATTATAACAAAAACAGATAATGGTTGGTATAAAGTAAAATACAAAGATATCCAAGAAAATAAAGAATATGAAGGATATGTAAACGAAAAATATTTAAAAGTAAATGAAGATGAAACAATTCAAAGTGAAGAAAATGAAACTTTAGAAGAGGAAAATAATTCAATAGAAAATCCTCAAGAAGAAGTGGGTACGCAAGAGAAAATAGATGAAAGTACTATTAAGGTAATAAACAAAGGTGAAATTATATATACAATACCATTAGTTAATTCAAGTACAATAAAAGTACTTGAAAAAGACGAAAAAGTATCTGTTCTTACAGAAATGAATGGATGGTCTTATATATCTTCTGAGAATTTAGAAGGATGGGTAAGAACAAGCAAATTAAAAGATGTAAATGCAAGTAAGAAGATTGGATATATTATTTCAAATTCAGTTAATTTTAGAAAACAACCAAATACAAATGGTGATGTTATTTCAAAATTATCAAAAAATAAAGAAATAGTAATATTGGAAGAAACAAATGGCTGGAAAAAAATCGAAGTTGATGATAATATAGGATATGTATCAGCAGAATATGTTTCAGACAAAAAAGTAGAAGTTACTTCAAGAAGCTCAACATATAGAACTGCAAAGAAAACAAAGACAACAAAGACAACAAGTAAAGCAACTTTAAGTAAATCTACAACAACATATAGTATTGAAGAAAGTTCAAATGTACCAGCAAATCCAAATGGAAATGAAATAGTTGCATTTGCAAAACAATTTGTTGGATATAAATATGTTTATGGTGGTTGTACACCATCAGGGTTTGACTGTTCAGGATTTACTCAATATGTGTACAAAAATTTTGGTTATTCTTTATCACGTAGTTCAAGTGCACAAGCAAGTAATGGAGTAGGAGTAAGTAAATCAAGTCTACAACCTGGAGATATAATTTGTTTCTCAGGTTCAAGTAGTAGTAAAAAAGTAACACATGTAGGTCTATATATAGGAAATGGTAAATTTGTTCATGCAGCTAATGCACGAAAAGGAGTTATTATTTCAAATGTAGATGGTGATGGATTCTACTATGTATGTGCAAGAAGAATAAAATAGTTATATAGGGGGCAACAAAGAGAAAGGAATAGAAATGAAAAGACCAATCTTAGTTGCACTAATAGGATATATAATAGGAATAATTTGGGAGCTATATTTTAAAATAAATATAGCTCCTATTTTTATAATTATTATATTGATTAATAAGAAAAATTATAAAATGCTCATAATCATATTAACATCTATAGTTGTATCAAATACTCAAATAAAAACAATAAATAAAAAATATGAAGAAGCATATTTAAGCTTTACAGAAAATGAAACTTTAACAGGAATTGTAGAGAGCTTAGAAAAAAGTAATGAATTTAATAATACTTATATTATAAAAATTACTAGACCTAATAAATATACTAGGATGAAATTGCTATTAAAAACTAATAAAATCTTAGAATATGGTGATAAAATTGAAGTTAAAGGAAATTATGAAAAAGCAGATATACAAAGAAACTATAAAGGGTTTGATTATTTACAATATTTGAAGACAAAGAAAATTTATGGGATATTAAATTGTAAAGATGTTAAAATTATATCCAAAGATAATAAAAATGATATAGAAAGTATAGTATATGGAGTAAATAAAAAAGCTAAAGAAAATATAAAGAAAATATTTGATAAAAAAATGGCTAATTTATTAATAGGAATTCTAATAGGAGATAATAAAGAATTAGACAATAATATAATTGAAAATTTTAAAAACAGTGGGGTATACCATATATTAGCAATTTCTGGCACACATATATCATATATAGTAATTATTTTAGAGTTAATGATAAATCAGCTAAACATTGATAAAAGAATAAGAAAAATAATATTAATTATTGGAATTATATTTTTTACATTAGTAACAAATAGTGGAGTATCAATTATAAGAGCAGCAATGATGACAATAATGGGAATAGTAGCAAATATCTTATATAGAAAAAGTGATATAGTTAATAATATTGCTATATCAATGTTAGTTTTACTGGTTATAAATCCATTTACAATTTTAGATATTAGTTTTCAATTAAGTTATGGTGGAGTAATTGGAATTATATTATTAAAAAAAAGCTATGAAAACTTTTTTAAAAGACTAGTACATATTGAAAGAGTGAGCAAAGCAATTTCTACTATATTATCAGCACAAACAATAATAATTAATATCTTGATTTATAATTATCATACAATTTCTTTAACTTTTTTAATATCAAATTTACTTATATCGATAATAATTGGACCTATTATCATGATGGGCTTTATTATTGTAAGTGTATCTTTTTTATCAATAAAATTAGCATATATAATGGCATATATAGAAAATATTTTAGTTAATGCGTTAGTTATAACTGCAAATTTTTTTGGTACTATGAAACTATCTAAAATATATGTAACAACGCCAAGTAGTATATATATAATTGGTTATTATGTATTAATTTTAGTATTAACTATTTTTAAGAAGAAAAAATATTATTATTTAATAAAATATAAGAAGACAATTGTTTTGATTAATATCATATTAATTATATCGATGAATATATATAAGTTTCAAGGACTGAGAATATATTTTATAGATGTAGGACAAGGAGATTCAACATTAATTGTGACTCAATCAAATAAAAAGATTTTAATTGATACAGGTGGAAGAACAAAAGAAAGTGGCTATGATATTGGTGGACAGATTGTTTTACCATATTTATTAAATAGAAAAATAAAAAAGTTAGACTATGTAATGATATCTCATTTTGATTCTGACCATTGTGAAGCATTATTAACTATTATGGATGGTGTAAAGATTAGCAATTTGATAATCTCAAAGCAAGTAGAAAGAACAGAGTTGTTTGAAAAAATAATAAAAAAAGCTAGGGAAAAATATATAAATATTATTTTGGTAAAAAAGGGAAATGTAATTGAAATAGATAAATCGGTAAAATTAAATATATTATATCCTAATGAAGATCTAATATTTGATGATATGAATAATAATTCGATTGTCGCAAAATTAAATTATAAAGAGTTTAGTATTTTATTTACAGGAGACATAGAGGAAAAAGCAGAAAGAAAAATAATAGAATTATATCAAGGTACAGATATTTTGAAATCGAAAGTATTGAAGGTTGCCCACCATGGTTCAAATACTTCAACTAGTGAAGAGTTTTTAAATGAAGTACTTCCAGAAATTGCGATAATTGGCGTAGGAAAAAATAATAAATTTGGACATCCAGCAAAGGTTACAATCGAAAGGCTGAGTAGAATAAAAACAAGTATATATAGAACTGATATGGATGGAGAAATTATAATAAATTACAAAAAGAATAAATTGAGAATTAATAAAAAAATAAATATTACAAATTAAAACGAAAATGTAATTAAAATGTAATAAATAGAAATGATAAAAACAAAACAGCTATAATAAGCTATGTACAAGCAAAAAATTTACACAAAGACTATAAAAATAAAAAAGCAATAGTTGACATTAAAAAATAAAAATGTAAAATATAAATAGAACGAAAGATTAATAATAAACAAATGATGACAGAAACAAAAGATAAAATTTTACAAATGAATAGTAAAATAAACAATAGAAAATGGAATAAACAAATGTAGAAAGTACAAATGAAGGGAGGTAATTATTATTACCTCCTAATTTTTTATCTTCTTAGGAAAGTCATCTATGAAATAGTGAGTTTCCTTAGAAGATAATTATGGAAGAATTAAATTTTCTTATGTGCCTCTGGCACTTAGAAAATGTTATTCTTGTTTTTTATCTTCTTTTTTATTCTTTTGTCTTTATTAACTATTGTAATAAAAGGCTGTTTTTGATAAAATAGATAATCATAAATAAAGGAGAGAAAAAAGTGGTAAATATTATTGGGGGAGGATTAGCTGGATGTGAAGCAGCTTATCAAATAGCAAAAAATGGAATTGAAGTTAAATTATATGAAATGAAGCCTAATAAATTTTCTCCTGCACACAGTAATTCAAATTTAGCTGAAATAGTGTGTAGTAATTCTTTTAAATCTAATTTACATACAAATGCTTGTGGATTACTGAAAGAAGAATTACGATTGCTAGATTCATTATTGATTAAATGTGCAGATATAACAAGTGTTCCTGCTGGGCAAGCATTAGCAGTAGATAGAGAGAAATTTTCAGAATTAGTAACTAAAAAAATTAAAGAAATGGAGAATATTACAGTTATTAATGAAGAGATAACAGAGGTACCGGAAAATGAAATTACTGTAATAGCAACAGGACCATTGACATCTGATGCACTATCAGAAGACATAAAAAAATTAACTGGTATTAACAGATTACATTTTTATGATGCAGCAGCACCAATAGTTGAAAAAGCTTCTATAGATATGAATATTGGTTTCTTGGGTGATAGATATGGAAAAGGTGAAGCCTGTTATATTAATTTACCAATGAATAAAGAAGAATATGAAAGATTTTGGAATGAATTGGTTAATGCAGAAATAGTGGAGTTACATGAATTTGAAAAAAGGGAAATATTTGAAGGATGTATGCCTGTAGAAGTAATGGCTAAAAGAGGAATAGATACACTTAGATTTGGACCTTTGAAGCCAGTTGGATTTACAGATCCAAGGAATGGTAATAGACCATATGCTATTGTGCAATTAAGACAAGATAATGAAGAAGGCAATTTATATAATATAGTTGGATTTCAAACAAATTTAAAGTTTGGTGAACAAAAAAGAGTATTTAGTTTAATACCTGGACTTGAAAATGCTGAATTTGTAAAATACGGAGTAATGCACAGGAATACATTTATAAATTCTACAGAATTATTAGATAGAACATATAATTTAAGAAAAAACAATAATATTTTCTTTGCAGGGCAAATAACAGGTGTAGAAGGATATGTAGAATCAATATCTTCAGGAATGGTAGTTGGATTAAATGTGGTTAATAGATTAAAAAAGTTAAATCAAATTATTTTTCCAGAGACGACAATGATTGGAGCATTATCAAAATATATAGCAACAGAAAATCCAAAATTTCAACCAATGAATGCAAATTTTGGGATAATACCAAGTTTCGAGGAAAAAATTAAAGATAAAAAAATCAAATATGAAAAATTAGCAGACAGATCATTAACAGATTTGATGAATTATTTAAAAGAGCAGAATATATAATTTTGACATATAGTATTGAAAAAAATATTAAAATGTAATACAATAAAAATGGACTAGTATAAAAGACAATGAATGAAATAGGATAGAAGGAGGAATATCAGTATAACAGTACTGATAGTTAGTAATAAAATGAATCAAATTCTGTATACAATTCAAGATGAAAATTCTAAGAAAAATCTAAAAAAAATATTATTATTTTTTGTAATTGCTATTATAATATTTGGAATTATATTGACTGGTATGGGGGGATATCAATTAATTAGTTCAACAAAAAGAAGAAATGAAGCAATTGAAATGGCTAAAGTTCCAGTGATAGGTATTAGCATGGAAAATAATCAGGCTATAATAAAGGTGGAACATACAAAAAATATAAAAAGTATAATTTATAGATGGAATAAAGGAGAAGAAACCACTTTAAGTGAAAATAAATCTGGTACAATTACAGAGAAAATAGATGTTTTAGCTGGAACAAATATTTTAGATGTTGTAGCTGTTGATATTGAAGGAAAAACAGCAACAGCATCAAAGGAAATATCATACAACGGTACATATATGAATTTGTCTGTTGTAAATAACAAACAGATAAAAATAACTGTAACGGATATAGAAGGATTACAAAGTTT
Organism: uncultured Clostridia bacterium; assembly: GCA_934183325.1. GTDB lineage: Bacteria > Bacillota > Clostridia > TANB77 > CAG-508 > CAKPSH01. The sequence goes on along the minus strand of CAKPSH010000005.1, from coordinate 32,104 downwards.
ATCTTATAAATGGAATTCAGAAGAAGAAAAGCTTGAATATCCACAAAGTAGAAGTCAACAAACAATGGAAATTATATCAGATATTCCAATTGGATTAAATACAATTTCAGTAACTGCTATAAATAATAAAAATATTACTCAAACTAAGGAAATGTCAGTTCAAGGAATTACAAAACCAACAGTAAAAGTTAACTTCAAAACTGATAGAACAGTATTTATTGTTAAAATGAATGATGAACAAGGATTGCAATCATATTCTTATAAATTATATAATGCGAAAGTAGATGATGTTGCAAAAGATGGAAAATTAATAGAAAATGTTAAAGAAAAGCTAACCCTTATTAAATCCGATGAAAAAACTCTAAATGGGGAATTATCAATAACTGATAATAGCATAGAATTGATTGAAGGATTTAATTACTTAGAGCTAACAGTAAAGAACATTGAAGGTGCAGAAGAAACAATTTCAGGTTGGTGTGTCAGATAAGTATGGATAGATTTATGATAATAATAAAAACGTTAGATTACTTTTTCATATATTCTTTCATAGGTTGGGTTTTAGAAAGTGTGTATAAAACAATTTATGAAAAAAAACTCGTAAATAGTGGTTTTTTATATGGACCTTTTTGCCCAATCTATGGATTAGGAGCACTAATAATGTATGCTTTTTTAAGTGGATATAATGATAATCCATTACATGTATTTGTTATTGGATTTGTAATATTATCTATTTGGGAGTATATTGTAGCTTGGGCAATTGAAAAAGTTTTACATGAAAAGTATTGGGATTATTCAAATAATAAGTTTAATATAAATGGAAGAGTTTGTTTGCTAAACTCTTTCTTTTGGGGAATATTAGGGGTGATATTTATATATAGAGTTCACCCAGTAATTCAAGAAGCAATAAATAAAGTGGATTATAGAATACTTATCGGAAGTGGAATTACATTAGCAATTACAATGACCATAGATACTATAGTAAGTACAATAAAACTTAATGGTATATCTAAAAAACTTGAAGATATAAAAAATATTAGAAATGAAATAAAAATGAAATTGCAAGAACTTAAGAATATGGGAAATAAAACAAGTAGCAAAGAAGGTATACAATTATTAATAAACGATTTGAAAACTCAAGAAGGAATTCTAAAAATGAAATTAATGAGGCAAACAGTTAGAATAAGAAGAGCTTTTCCTAGTATGAAATCAGAAAAGTTTAAACAAATAGCAAAATACTTAAGAAAGTAGGAATAACAATATGAAGCACGAGATTTATATTATTGATGATAAAAATGAATTAACTCAAGGTATAAATAAAGCTTTTGAGAAAGAAAAAGATTATGCAATTAAAACTATAAAAACAAAAGAATTAGAAGATGTCTTAAATAATATTCCATCATTGATAATAATAAACGAAGAAAATTCAAAAAAAGATATTATAGAGGTTTGCAATGAAATAAGAGAAAATGAAGATAATAGTATAACACCTATAATTGTAATAAGTGAAAGTGAAGATATAAATCATAAAATTGAGATTTTGCAATCACAAGTAGAATTTATTATAAAAAAGCCAGTGGATAGAGAATATTTATATTATACAATAAAAAATATAACAAGATTAATGGGAAAAAATAGAGGAGTAAGTCCTCTAACTGGATTACCTGGAAATATACAAATACAGGCAGAACTGAAGAAAAAAATGCTAAAAAAAGAAGAATTCATTGTAATGTATTTTGATTTAGATAACTTTAAGGCATATAATGATACTTATGGTTTTGTTGCAGGTGATGAAATAATAAAACAGACTGCAAAAATAATAATTGAAAATATAAATAAAGAGGATTCTGTACATAATTTTATAGGACATATAGGTGGAGATGATTTTGTAGCTATATTGGGAGATATTGATTATGAAACAATATGCCAGGATATAATATTGGAATTCGATGATATCATCCAAAATTATTATACTGAAGAGGATAAAAATAGAGGTTATTTAAAAGTTCCAAATAGAAGAGGAATTATTGAAGAAATACCTTTAGTTTCGATTTCAATAGGAATAGTTGAAGTATCAAGTGATAGATTTAATAATCCGTTAGAAATAGGAGAAGTAGGTGCACAGGTAAAACATTTAGCAAAGGTTACACAAGGAAGTGCATATGCGATAAATAGAAGAAAACATTAATAAAGTGTTGACAAATAAGAGAGTTATTAGTTATAATAACCTTGAACAACCAAATGAATTCAGGAAGGAAGATGTAAAATGAATGTTAAAGTAACAGGAAAAGATATTAAAGTTACAGATGCAATTATTGATTACGCAGAAAAAAAATTAGAAAGAGTTGAAAAATATTTTGATGAAGAGGTAAGTGCTACAGTTACAGTTAAGGCAGAAAAAAATAGCCAAGTTGCAGAAATACAGGTAAATACAAAATATGATATGTTTAGAGCTGTAACAGAACATGCTGATTTATATGCAGCAATAGATAAAGATATTGATATATTAGAAGGACAAATAAGAAAAGCAAAAACAAAGAAGGATAAAATGAATAGAGATGATTCTTTAAAAGTTAAGGAATCTGTATTTATTCAAGAAGCAAAACCTATTGAAAATGAAATTATAAAGACTTTATATTACGAAATTAAACCAATGGCTCCAGAAGACGCACAATTAAAATTACAAGAAAGACCAGGAAACAATTTCTTCACATTTATTAATATTGATACAGGTAAAGTAAATGTAATCTTTAAGTTAAAAGATTCAAACAACTATGGTTTAGTAGAACCAGAAGCTTAATTTATGAAAAAACAAGGGCAGAGATTATATGGTCTCTGCCCTTGTGTTAAATATTAAGGAGGAAAAAGTCAAAATAAAGGACTTATTATATAAAATATGAAAATAGGAATTGATATTGGAGGAAGTCATATAGCAGTAGGATTGGTAGACAATAAAGGAAATATAATTTTAAAAAAAGAAAAGAATACAAGTTCAGACAATAAAAAAAATATAGAAAAATTCATAGAAGAAACTATTGCTATTTCAATAAATAATATATTACAAGAAAAGGATTTGAAAATTAAAGATATTGAAATGATAGGAATAGCATGTCCGGGTTCAAATAAAGATGGTGTAATTGTAAAGGCAGAAAATTTGGGAATATATAATCTCAATATAGTAGAAAAATTAGCAAGGTATTTTTCAGCACCAATAAAACTCGCAAATGATGCAAAATGTGCGGGACTATGCGAAAAAAAATATGGAGCATTAAAAAAATATAGTGATGCGGTATTTATGTGTTTGGGAACAGGAATAGGAGGAGCAGTATTCCTTAATGGAAAAATGCTAAAACCTAAAAAGTATCCTGGAATGGAAATAGGGCATATTTTAATTTGTAAAGATGGAAATCAATGCACATGTGGTAGAAGGGGATGTTTTGAAACATATGCATCTATGAAAGGATTAAGAGATAAAATAACAGAAAGACTAGGAATTTCTAAGGAGTTAAGTGGAGAAATAATATTTGAATTAGCTAAGAGGGAATTAGAAAAAATAGATGATATATTAGAAGAGTATGCAAATAACCTAGTGGAAGGAATTACAAATATTGTAAATATCTTTGAACCAGAAGCAATATGCATAGGTGGAAGCTATGTTTATCACACAGATATATTAGGAGATAAGGTGGAACAAAAGCTAAAAAGTGCAAAAACATTTAATAGAGAGATACCAGAAATTGTAATGGCACAATTTGAAAATGACGCTGGTATCATAGGAGCAACATTAATATAGAAAGGAATATTAATATGGAACAAGAATACATATTAAAGAATGCAGATTCATTTGAACCAAAACATATTTTTGAATGTGGGCAATGCTTTAGGTGGAATAAAAATGAAGATGATTCATATACAGGAATTTTTGGAAAAAATATTTTAACTGTAAAAAAAGAAAATTATGATGTAAAATTCCAAGGAATCTGTGAAGGAGATATTCAAAAGATTTGCACACAATATTTTGACTTAAATACTGATTATAAAAAGATAAAAAATGAGTTATCAATGATTGATGATTATTTAAAGGAAAGTATTAATTATGGAAGTGGTATTAGAATTTTAAATCAAGATATATGGGAAATGATAATTTCATTTATTATATCTGCCAATAATAATATTCCAAGAATAAAAGGGATTATTGAAAAAATATCAAGAAATTATGGAAAAAAGATTATATATAAAAATAAAGAATATTATACATTCCCTACAATAGAAGAACTAAGTAATGCAAGCGTAGAAGATTTAAGAGCTTTAGGACTTGGATTTAGAGATAAAAGAGTATATGATACTACACAAATGTTTCTAAAAGGAGATATGACAATTGAAGAACTAAAAAGTGAAAATAATACAGAGAAATTAAGAGAAAGACTTTTAACATTGCCAGGAGTTGGACCAAAAGTTGCAGATTGTATTATGCTATTTTCATTAAAAAAATATGATGTGTTTCCAATTGATGTATGGGTAAGAAGAGTAATGAATGATTTATATATACATAATATTGATGAGGAGAAAGTTTCAAAAAAAGAATTACAAAAGTTAGCTAAGAAAAAGTATTCAGATTTAGCAGGATTGGCACAACAATATTTATTTTATTGGAAAAGAGAAGCATAAAAAACAAGAATAACATTTTCTAAGTGCCAGAGGCACATAAGAAAATGTTATTCTTCCATAATTATATTCTAAGGAAACTCACTATTTCATAGATGACTTTCCTAAGAATATAAAAAATAACTGCACACACCTAAAGGTGTGTGCAGTTATTTTAATCCTTTGTTTTTGACTTTCTTTTCTTTAAGCGATGCATTGCTGACTGATGGGCATCACAATCTTGCTTAATGGTCTGTTCCCAAATCTGTGACTTGCTTAGGTGAGAGCGGCTAGAAAGTCCTCTCATGATTGGCTCACCATCCAAGTTTTTTCCCCAGGAATTTGGCTTAGATGGTGCAACACGTCTGTTCTTTCGCATTGCTTTCTCCTTTTTTGCAGGTAAAGAATCAACTTGTGATTCGCAAACAATAATATTATAGCACTATTTTGTTAAAAAGTAAATAAGATTTACATAAAAATGAAAGTTGTTTTTGAATTTATTTTATGTTAGAATATAAAAAATAAGGAGAGAATATGGGATTAAGATTAATATATGGTAAATCAGGAACAGGTAAAAGTGAATTTATTTTTAGAGAAATATGTAATGCAATAAATAAAGAAGAAAAAATATATATAATAACACCAGAGCAATTTTCATTTACGGCAGAAGTAAAGCTATTAAATAATATTGAAACAGAATCTGTTATTAATGCAGAAGTATTAACTTTTGATAGAATGGCATATAGAGTAAAAAGCGAAGTTGGGGGAGTAACAAAAGTTAATTTGGCTAAATATGGAAAATCAATGATTATTATGGATATTTTGGATAGAAATAAAAATAATCTTCAATTATTGGGAAAAACCACCAAGAATGTAGAGGTTATATCTAGATTAATAACAGAATTAAAAACACATGCAATAAAAGTTGAAGATTTAGAAAAAGTATTAAAAGAAGAAGAGGATGAATATCTAAAGAGAAAAATTCAGGATGTTATATACATTTATAAAAAATTTGAAGAAAGAATAGAAGAAAATTTTATAGACGAAAATGATAAGCTAACTATACTAGAAAAACAATTACCTTTTACAAATATGTTTAAAAATACAATAATTTATATTGATGAGTTTGTTGGATTTACACCTCAAGAATATAAAATTATATTAAGACTTTTGCAATGTGCAAAAAGTGTAAATATAACAGTATGCACTGATTCAATTCTTCAAAGTAATAACAAAGTAGGAGATATATTTTATACAAATAAGAAAACCGTCACTAAATTAATAAGTTTAGCTAATGAAAATGGTATAGAAATAGAAAATCCTGTTTTCAAAGAAAAAATGTATAGATTTAAAAGTGAAGAACTTAAAGTATTAGAAGAAAATTTATATAAAACACCATATATTCAATATCAAAGTGAAATAAAAAATATAAAATTATTTTTATCAGCGAATCCATATTCTGAAATAGAATATGTCGCTAATAAAATAGTTGAATTAGTAAGAGATAATAATAAAAGATATAAAGAAATTTCAATTATTACTAAAAATATAGAAAATTATGCAAGCTTAGCAAAAGCCATTTTTTCTAAATATGATATACCAGTATTTATTGATCAAAATGAAGATTTAAGTCAAAATATATTAATAAAATATATTTTATCAATATTAGAAGTCTTTTCAAAGAATTGGGAATTTGAAGCTGTCATAAATTATGTGAAATTAGGATTCTGTGATATTAATAGTGAAGAAATTTTTATGTTAGAAAACTATGCTAGAAAATGGGGAATTAAATATAATAAATGGTATAGTAAAGATTGGACAATAGATATTGATAAAGAAAATAAAATAAACGTAATAAGAAAAAAAGTAGTTGATCCATTATTAAAACTAAGAGACAATTTAAAAGGAAAAAATACTGTAAAACAAATAACAACAGAACTATATAAGTTTTTATTAGAGAACAATATAGAACAAAAATTAATTAATATAGAAAATGAAGAACAAAGAAAACAACAGTATATATCAACATGGAATTTGTTAATACAGATATTTGATGAAATTGTACTAATTTTTGAAAATGAAAATATGAGTTTTGAGAAATATTCACAGACATTAAAACTAGCTTTTAGTGAAAACAATTTAAATTCTATTCCTGCAACAAATGATCAAGTAGTTATTGGAGATGTAAACAGATCTAGAAGTAAAAAGACAGATATAATATTTATTATTGGATTAAATGATGGTATATTTCCAAGTCAAAATAAAGATGAAGGATTTTTAAATGATATAGATAGAGAAATACTTGAACAACAAGGAATTAATCTAGCAAAGACAACAAAAGAACAAATATATGAGGAAAATTTTAATATTTATAAAGCATTTACAACTGCTGAAGAAAAATTATTCTTATCATATTCTTCAGCAAGTACAGATGGAACACCACTAAAGCCATCAACTTTAATATATAAAATAAAGAAAATATTTCCAAAATTAAAAGAAGATAGTGATATTATAAAAAAAGATAATGCTATTACAAATAAAAAAGCTACATTTGAAAATCTCTTAGAAAAACTAAGACAATTTGATGATGGTGAGGAAATTGATAATGTTTGGTTTGATATTTACAATATATATCAAAATGATAATGAATGGAAGCAAAAGTTAGATAAAGCATTAAAAGGAGAAAGATATACAAACAATCCAGAAAAAATAACTGCTGAGAATATAAACAATATGTATGGAGATACAATTTTTACAAGTATATCACGACTAGAACAATACAGAAAATGCCCATTTTCATTTTATTTAAAATATGGACTAAATATTAATGAAACAGATACTTTTCAATTACAAAGTATTGATACAGGAAATTTCATGCATGAAGTTATCGATAGCTTCTTTGGAAAAATTCAAGATGAAGGTATAGAAATAAAAAATATAACAGAGGAAGAATTGGAAAGAATTGTTAAAGAAATAATAGAAGAAAAATTAAAATTAAACAAAAACTATATATTTACAAGTACAGCCAAATTTAGGACTCTTACTTTTAGATTACAAAAAGTAGTATTAAGAGCTTTGAAATATATAGTTGATAGTTTAAAATATAGCGAATTTCAAGTATGGGGACATGAGGTAGAATTCGGAAAAGTTGGAAAATATCCAGCTATTGAAGTAAAATTGGATAATGGAAAAAAAGTAGAAATTATAGGAAAAATAGATAGAGTCGATGTACTAAAAACAGAAGATGGAAATTATGTAAGAATAATCGATTATAAATCCTCAGTAAAGGATATAGATATAGATGAAGTGATGGCAGGACTTCAAATACAATTATTAACATATATGGATGCTGTAACTAAAATTGAAGATTTTATGCCTGCAGGTGCATTATATTTTAGTTTAATAGAACCAACAATAACTGGAATAGATAGAAATAATACTAGTGAAGACATAGAAAAGCTTATAAAAAAGAAATTTAGAATGAATGGAATAGTTTTATCAGATATAAATATAGTTAGAAAAATGGATACTAAATTAGAGAAGGGGTCATCAAATATAATTCCGGTATATATTGATAGTAAAAACAATATAAGTAAATCAAGATCCTCTTGTGTTTCTGAAAAGCAATTTAAAGAATTACAGGCCTCAACAATAAAAGAGATAAGAAAAATATCAAAAGAAATTTTTGATGGAAATATAGATATAAAACCATTTTATAAAGATAAAAGAACAGGGTGTGACTATTGTAAATATAAGTCTATATGTCAGTTTAATGCCAGCAAAAATAAATATAATTATATACGTCATTTTAATTTTGAAGATTAGACGAGAAAGAAGTAAAAATGGAGAAAATAGTTATAAAAGATAATTTTTTACAATTTACAAAGTTATTAGAATATGAAGAAAAATTAAAACATTGTATAACATTAAGACCAATAAGTATAGGTAATAATGAGCAATACTATAATAATAAACAGAATGTAATAAAAAATTATGGAATAATATGTGATTATTTAAAGATTAACAAAAATGATATATATAGACCATATCAAACTCATACAGCCAATATAAAATGCGTAGATGAAGTTGCTCCGGGAATATTTACAGAAGATATGATGAATATAGATGGTCTTATAACAAATAAAAAAGATAAGATTTTATCAATATCAATAGCTGATTGTATAGATTTAATGTTTTTTGATCCTGTAAAAATGGTAATAGGAAACACTCATTCAGGCTGGCAAGGAACATTTCAATTAATTTCTAAGAACACTGTGGAAAATATGGTGGATAAGTATGGGTGCAATACAAAAGATTTGATATGTTGTATTGCACCAAGTATAAGAAAATGCCATTTTGAAGTTGATGAAGATATTGCTGTTAAATTTTATGAAAAATTTAAATATTTATACAATATTGATGATATAATATCAAAAGGAAAAATAAAAGAAAATAAGCAAAAATATAATATTGATACTGTGCTAATTAATAAAACCGTGCTATTAAATTTAGGACTACAAGAGAAAAATATAATTGATTGTGATATATGTACTGTATGTAATTCAGATAAATTTCATTCATATAGAGTAGATAAAGAAGCATCAGGAAGAAATACGGGAATAATAACTTTAATTTAAGAGGAGGACATGAAAATGTTAGCAAATCGAATAAAAAAAGGTGATACTATAGGAATAGTAAGAACCTCTGAAGCTCTTACAAAAGAAAGAAAAATAGAGATTGATAGTGCCACAGAATTTTTAGAAAATCTGGGGTTAAAAGTTGAATTTGGAAAGTACTTAGATGCAAATGAACTTGGATATGATACATCAGCAGAAAATAAAGCTAAAGAAATAAATAAAATGTTTTCAGATAAAAATATAACAGCTATTTTTTGTGCTTGTGGAGGAGAAAATGTTAATGGTGTTTATGAATATTTAGATTTTGAAAATATAAAGAGAAATCCTAAAATAATATGTGGATATAGTGATCCAACATCATTAATCAATGCTATATATTTAAAGACAGGATTGGTAACTTTTCAAGGTCCCAATTTTACATCATTATCAGAAGAATTTAAAGGAGAATCTGAATATACAAGAAGAGAATTTATAAATAGATTTATTGATGGAGGCTTAAAACTTGAAAGTAAGCAAGATGAGATTAGAACGATAAATGAAGGAGAAGCAGAAGGAATATTAGTTGGAGGAAATTTAAGTCTTATTTCAAGATTTTCAGCAGGTAAGTATGCAATTGATTTTAAAGATAAAATATTATTTATAGAAGAGTTATGTTATGAGACTCCACCTGCATTGGCAAGTAGCTATTTATATTATATGAAACAAAATGATGTTTTTAAAAATATTAAAGGATTATGGATTGGAAATTATTCAAGTGATTATAGCTTAGAACAAATAGTTTTAAATGTTTTAGGAGAAAATATTCAATTTCCAATTATTAAGTCAGATAATTTTGGACATATTAATGATAAAATGGTTATTCCTATAGGAGTAAAAGCAAAAATAGATACAAAGGAAAAAGAAAAGATAAAACTATTAGAAAACTGTTTATTATAAAAGGAGTATCTATAAATGTACGATAACTGGGAAGAATTAGAAGGATCAATAAAAGATTGTAAAAAATGTAAATTATGTAATGGAAGAAAGAATATTGTATTTGGAACAGGTAATAAGGAAGCAAAATTAATGCTTATTGGTGAAGGTCCAGGTGCAGATGAAGACACACAAGGGATACCTTTTGTTGGAAAGGCTGGACAACTTATGAATAAAGCTTTTGATGGGTTAGGTATAAAAAGGGAAGAAGTATATATTGCAAATATTGTAAAATGCAGACCACCTAATAATAGAGATCCAGAGATTGATGAAATAAAAGCTTGTATAGATTATTTAAGAAATCAAGTAATACTTATAAAACCTAAAGTAATAGTACTGCTAGGAAGAATTGCTTTAAAAAATATCTTAGGTGAAGAATATGGAATAACAGCTTCAAGAGGAAAGATTATAGAAAAAAAGGGAATAATATATGTATCTACATGGCATCCTGCCGCTTTATTAAGAGATGAAAATAAAAAAATAGATTTTTGGAATGACTTAAAATTAGCATATAAATTATTAGAAAATGAATAGAGTCAATAATAAAAAGAAACTCAAACTTTTAAAGTTTAAGTTTCTTTTTATTATTTCATAGCATTTAATTTTTTAGACATTGTAGATTTTTTTCTTGCTGCTGTGTTTTTTACAATAACACCTTTTGAGCAAGCCATATCTATTTTCTTTGTAGCTTCACTATATAATTTTTGAGCTTCTTCAACGTTACCAGCAGTAACTGCAGCTTCGAATTTTCTAACAGCTGTTTTATATTCTGATTTAACCATATTATTTTGTAAAGTTTTCTTTTCTATAATTCTTGTTCTTTTAATAGCTGATTTTATGTTTGGCATTTATAAGCACCTCCTCTTAATTTAAGTCTAAACAATATCGCTAAATATTGTATCATGAAAACATATAAAATGCAAGCGAAATATGAAAAAAGTTTTAATTATGAAAAAATGTGATATATATTTATACAAAAATATAATTATGATATAATGAACAAGGAAAAAGAGGGATATATTTTGGAAAAGGATAATCTATATATTGTAATACCTGCATATAATGAAGAAAGTAACATAGAAAATATAGTAGAAGAATGGTATGAAGTAATTGATAAAATAAAAAATGATTCAAAATTAGTTGTTATAGATGATGGGAGCAAGGATAATACATTAAAAAAACTGAAGAAATTAAAAGAAAAATTTGAAAATCTAGTAGTATTATCAAAAAAAAACGGAGGACATGGAGACACTATTTTATATGGGTATAATTATGCATTAGAAAATAATGCTAGTTATATATTTCAAACAGATTCAGATGGTCAAACACTTGCTAGTGAATTTTGGGATTTTTGGAAGGATAGAGATAAGCATTCAGCAATTATTGGATATAGAAATAACAGAAAAGATGGAATTTCAAGAATATTTGTAACAAAAGTATTAAAATTAGTATTATTTGTGATATTTGGATTAAAAATAACAGATGCAAATACGCCGTATAGATTAATGAAAAATGAAGTATTAAGCAAATATTATCCAATGATACCAGAACATTTTAATTTATCAAATGTAATGTTAACAGTTTTATTAATAAAGAACAAGGAAAATGTTGAGTTTAGAAAAATAACATTTAGACCTAGACAGGGTGGAAAAAATTCTATAAATTTAAGAAATATCATTAAAATTGGAATACAAGCAGTTAAAGATTTTTCAAGAATAAAGAAAGAATTAAACAAAGAAAAATAATAAGAAACACTTGTTTAATTATAAATAAAGTTGTATAATAAATTATATTGATAACAAATAGAAAGAGGCTAATTTAAAGTGAAAGTTATTACTGAAAAATTATTAAATAATGAGCAGTTTAAAAATTATATTAATGAAGCTCAAAATGAAACAAGTCCAATATTTTTATTGGGCTTAACTGATTTTGCAAAATCATATATTACAGGAACAACGTTAAAATTATTAAATAAACCATTATGTATAGTAACATATAATGAAATTCAAGCAAAAGATTTGTTTAAATACTGTAAGTATTTTGATAAGAATGTAGTACTATTTCCTAAAAAAGAAATAACAACATATCAAGTAGAGGCTCAAAGTAAAGACTTATTATATGAAAGAATAAATACATTAAATAAAATATATAGAAACGAAGCACAAATTCTAATATTACCAATAGAAGCAATATTACAACCAATAATTTCAAAACAAACTTTATATGAAAATATTTTAAAATTTGAAACATCTAAAAGTTATAATGTAGAAGAAATAAAAGAACAATTAGTAAAATTAGGATATACAAGATGTGATTTAATTGAAGGAAGAGGACAATTTAGCATAAGAGGAGATATTATAGATATAGCTATTTCAGAAACGGAAGGAGCTAGAATTGAGTTATGGGGAGACGAAGTAGATTCAATCAGAATTTTTAATATTTCAAGCCAAAGATCAATCGACAATCTACAAAGTGTAGAAATATATCCATCAACAGAAGAAATAGGAGAAGCTAAAGGAAATATTTTTGAATATTTAGATTCTAATTGGACATTATTTTTAGATGAAGCTAACAGAATAAAATTAAGAACAGAGAGCATTTTGAATGATAATCAATTTGTAATAAAAGACTTAATGGAAAAAGAAAAAAAAGTACCAGATATATTGAAAAATATGTATAACTATAATGATGTTGAAAAATGGATAAGTTCTTATAAAAAAATCTACTTAGAAAAACAAGATGCAATTTCAGAGAAAAACAATGTATTTATATTTAAATATGATGATTTAAAAGAAATAGATGAGATTTTTAAACAACAAATTAATGAGGAAAACAAAAAAGGTTATTTGAAGCCTAGAAGAAGGATGAGCAAAGAATTTAGAGAAGGCGAGACAGTTGTATTTGCTGATTTAAAAATAGGAGATTATATTGTACATAAAACTAGTGGTATAGGACAATTTATAGGTGTAAATACTATAAAAGCAGATGGAGTAATAAAAGATTATATAAAAATTAGATATAAAGATGACGACATTTTATATATACCAACAGATGCATTAGATAGTATAAGAAAATATGTTGGAGGAGAAGATGTTGCACCAAAGCTTAATAGATTAGGAAGCAAAGAATGGGCAAAAACAAAGGCAAAAGTAAAATCTAATTTACAAGAAATTGCAAAGAATTTGATTGAATTATATGCAAAACGTGAAAAATCAAAAGGATATGCCTTTTCTAAAGACACTCCTTGGCAGAAACAATTTGAAGATGACTTTCCATTTCAAGAGACAGATGATCAATTAAGGTGTATAGAAGAAGTAAAAAAAGATATGGAAATGCAAAAGCCTATGGATAGACTTTTATGTGGAGATGTTGGATATGGAAAAACAGAAGTAGCTTTAAGAGCAGCTTTTAAAGCATGTATGGATTCTAAGCAGGTTGCATATTTGGCACCAACGACAATTTTGGCTAGTCAACAATATGAAACTTTTAAAGAAAGAATGAGAGGGTATCCAATAAAAGTAGAAGTTCTAAATCGTTTTAAGACAGCAAAAGAACAAAAAGAAATTATAAAAAAACTAAAACTTGGCGAAATAGATATAATAATTGGTACACACAGATTGCTAAGTAAAGATGTAGAGTTTAAGGATTTAGGATTATTAGTAATAGATGAGGAACACCGTTTTGGTGTAAAACATAAGGAAAAGATAAAAGAATATAAAACTAATGTTGATGTATTAACAATGACAGCAACACCAATTCCAAGAACATTACATATGTCAATAGTTGGTGTAAGAGATATGTCTGTAATATATGAACCACCACAAGATAGAAAACCTGTACAAACATATGTATTAGAGTATGATAAAGAAGTTATTAGAGAAGCTATAACAAGAGAAATAGAAAGAGGAGGACAGGTATATTATTTATATAATAATGTTGAAGGCATAGAGAAAAAAGCTATGGAAATTCAAGAAATGGTTCCAGAAGCAAAAGTAGTATTTGCCCATGGAAAAATGAGTGGAGAAGAAATAGAAAATATAATGAAAGATTATATTTGGGGAAGTTCAAATGTTATGGTATGTACAACTATTTTAGAATCTGGAATTGATATTCCAAATGCTAATACTATAATTGTAGAAAACGCAGATAGACTTGGACTTGCACAACTTTATCAAATAAGAGGAAGAGTTGGAAGAAGTGATAGAGAAGCATATGCATATATAACATATAAAAGGGATAAACTATTATCTGAAGTTGCAGATAAGAGATTAAGAGCAATAAAAGACTTTACTGAATTTGGTTCAGGATTTAAGATAGCAATGAGAGACCTTGAAATTCGTGGAGCTGGAAGCATATTAGGAGAAATACAGCATGGACACATGGGTGATGTAGGATATGATATGTATTGTAAATTATTGGATGAAGTTGTAAAAGAAATGCAAGGAATTAAAGTTGAAGAAGAACCAGAAATCCAAATAGATTTGAATATATCAAGCTTTATACCAGATGAATATATTCAAAGTAGTAGTCAAAAAATTGAAATTTATCAAGATATTGCATTGTGTAAGACAGAACAAGATATTGAAAATGTTATAGATGAAATAACAGATAGATATGGAAATATGCCAAAAGAAGTTGAAAGTTTATTAGAAATAACAAGGATAAAACAACTGGCTAAAAAAGCTAATATTACAAAAATTGTACAAAGAAATAATAAGATTATATATACATTTGATTCAAATAAATTTGATACAAATATTATCCAAAAATTAGTTGAGAAATATAAAAATGATATAAAATTTTCAGCAGGAATAAATCCATATATTACACAAAAAATAGGTGAAGATGCAAAGGTAATTAAAACTATAAAAAATTTCTTAGGAAATTTCAATGATTAGGAGGAAAATTAATGCAGTTAATCACAAGTAAAGATAATGAAATAATAAAAAATATAAAAAAGCTAAAAGAAAAAAAATATAGGGATGAAAAAAAGGAATATATAATTGAGGGAATAAAATTAATTGAAGAAGCGATTACAGAAAATGCAAAAATTAAAATGATAATTGTTTGCGAAGAATGTTTAAAAAATGAAGCAATAGAACAAAAGCTATTGTATCAAATTGCTAAATATAACTGTATATATGTTAATGAAAAAGTGTTTACTAGTATTACAGATGTAAAAAATCCACAAGGAATGTTAGCAGTAATTGAAATGGAAAATGGGGAAGAAGTTATTAACTATAATGATGATGTTATATTTGTGTTAGATGGAATTCAAGATCCAGGAAATCTAGGAACAATCTTAAGAACTATTGATAGTGCAGGACTTTCTCAAGTAATTGTTTCAAAAGACACTGTAGATGCATATAATCCTAAAGTTGTTCGTTCTACTATGGGAGCTATATTTAGAGTTAAAGTAATTGAATCACAAGATATAATTAGAACAATGAAAAATATCAAAAAACACAAATATGAAATATTAGTAACTTCACTTGAAGCAACAGATAATATTTATGATATAGATTATACAAAAAAGATGATAGTAATTGGAAATGAGGCAAATGGAGTTTCTCAAGCTGTTTTAGACATTGCAGACGAAAAAATAAAAATACCAATGTTAGGAAAGACAGAAAGTTTAAATGCTGCTGTTGCAACAAGTATAATTGCCTATGAATATGTTAGAAGAAAAATAAAACCTTGCTAATTAGAAAAAAATATGATATAATAATTAAATCATTTGCATTGAAAACAGGCTGATTGGCTTGCGTATATATGCATGTTTAGACTTTAGAGGAGACATCTTGAAATGCGAGCAAGAAGAAAAAAAAGCAAATTTCCAGTACTTCTTTTATTGCTAGTTATATTAGCAAGCAGTTTCTGCTTGGTTTGTGTTGCAACACAAATGGTAATAGAACAGCCTGTAAAAGAAAAACAAAGTGAGAGTGTAGAAGAGCAGTTGCCTGAAAAAACACCAGAAATGTTATTAGCCGAAGCTAATGAACAGTATGTTGAAAGTGTAATTCAGGAGAATATTCAATGGGCACAACTTCACGGAAAAGAAGCATTATCTAAGCAAATTTTAGCAAAATCTGCTGATGTAATCGAAAAAAGACAAAAAATGGATGAGCTAAAAAATGAAATGGAGGTTGCTAGACGAAAGGCAGAAGAAGAAAAAAACTTCACGCTCCCCGAGTTTGAAGAAGCACAGGAAAAATGGAGAGAAGCAAGTTCAGAGTATAGCTTTGCGAGGAATGAGTTATATAATATGACTTTTGAAATAAAGAAACAAGAATAAAAAAACATGCAAAACGGGGGAAGGCATAAGGAGCCTTCTCCCTATTTTTTAAAAGGGTGTAATAATATGAATATATATGATGAAACAAAGTTTATAATGAAAAAATATGGAATCCGTGCAAATAAATCGCTTGGACAAAATTTTTTAGTAAGTGATGAAGCTGTTGAAAGAATAGTAGAAAGTGCAGAGATTTCAAAAGAGGATTTGGTAATAGAAATAGGACCAGGTCTTGGAACATTAACAAATGAACTATTAAAAAAAGCAAAAAAAGTTATAGCAATAGAATTAGATAGTAGAATGGTAGAAATTTTAGAGGAAAGATTTTCTTTATTTAATAATTTTGAAATAATAAATGATGATGTCTTAAAAGTTGATTTAGTGAATATAATTAAAAGTGAAAAAGAAAATAATGAAATTAAAGAAGCAAAAATAGTAGCAAATTTGCCATATTACATTACAACACCAATAATTATGAAATTACTAGAGAGCAGGTTAGATTTAGAAAGTATTACTGTTATGATACAAAAAGAAGTAGCAGAAAGATTATGTGCTATTCCAGGAGAAAAGCAAAGCGGAGCTATTACATATTCTATTTATTATTATGCAGAGGCATATAAGGTCTTAGAAGTTAAAAATACTTCATTTATACCAGCTCCAGAAGTTGATTCAGAAGTCATAAAATTGAAAATAAGAAAAGAGCCTCCAATAAAAGTAGAAAGTGAAAAGAAATTATTCAAGATAATAAAGTATGCTTTTATGCAAAGAAGAAAAACACTGTTAAATGCTTTATCTAAGTGCGATTTATTTAAAAATAAAGAAGAAATTAAAAAAATATTTGATGAACTAAATTTTGATGAAAGAATTAGAGGAGAGGAATTAAGCTTAGAGGATTTTGCTAAAATTGCTAATAAAATTGAAAAATAATTTATTGATACAATTAGTAAAAAAACGTTGAAAATCAATGACAAAGCTAAAATATTGAAAACGAAAAGAATTTGACAATGTAGAAGATTAATAGTATAATTTACCTATCTACAGAGGAGGTAAAAGAAACTTATGAAAGAAAATGAACAAGCATCCTTGTCGATAAAAAAGATAGCTCTTATAACATTAGTTTTAATATTTTTATTAGGATTAGGTGTAAAAGCTACAACTGCAAATATTCACACTGTTAAAATAGTACTTGCAGATAATTATCAAATAGAGGTGATAACAACTAAAAAAGTTGTGTCAGAGATATTAGAAGAAAATCATATCATTGTTTTACCAACAGAAAATGTAGTTCCAAATTTAGAGTCAGAAATAAATGATAAAAATTCTATAATTACTATTTCATCTACAGAAAAAGCTGTAGAAATAGTAAAACTAGCTGATGAATATAATGGGGTTTCAATGGAACAATTATTGTCTAATTATTCCCCAATAGTTGAGAAAATAATTACTGAAACAGAAGAAATTCCGTATTCAATTGTAAACAAAAAAGGAAAAGAAGTCGATGTAGAAAATTCTAAAGAGAATTATAAGACTGTAAAAAAAGGAACGAATGGTGTAAAACAAATTATTAATAAAGTAAAATATAAGAATGACATTGAAATAGAAAAGATTACACTTGATGAAAGTATAATTAAAGAACCAGTAAATGAAGTGGTTTCAGTAGCAGTAGTATCAACTAGAAGTTCTACAACCTCAAGAGTAACTAATACAAATGGAAGCAATACAGCAGAAAAATTATCAAGTTTAGTTGAAGGAATTGAACCAAAAGTAAAAACATTAAATACATCAGCATATACTGCATCAACTTGTGGAAAAAGTCCATCATCACCATCTTATGGAAAAACATCTTCAGGTGCAATGGCATCAGCTTGGTATACTGTAGCAGCAGGAAAATCTTATCCAGTAGGAACAATTATTTATATACCATATTTCTCAAATCAACCAAATGGCGGATGGTTTATGGTACAAGATAGAGGTGGAGCAATAAAAGATAATAAATTAGATGTATATATGAATACCTATAATGAATGTGTAAACTTTGGAAGAAGAAATTTAGAATGTTATATATATGTAAGATAACGAATGAGGGACGCGATAAATAAGCGTCCTAAATTTATATATACGAGAAGAAAGTTATTTGAACTTTCTAGTATGAAGGAGTGATTATAATGAAGTTAATCTCTTGGAATGTAAATGGAATAAGAGCTGCTATTACAAAAGGGTTCAATGATTTCTTCGAGGAAGAAGAAGCAGATATATTTTGTATCCAAGAAACAAAAATGCAACCCGGACAAGCTGATATTAATTTTGAAGGATATAAACAATATTGGAATAGTGCTCTGAAAAAAGGATATTCAGGAACAGCGATTTTTACAAAAAAAGAACCATTGAATGTGAGTTATGGAATAGGAATAGAAGAACATGATCAAGAGGGAAGAGTGATAACTCTTGAGTTTGAAAAATTTTATTTAGTTAATTGTTATACTCCTAATGCAAAAAGAGGATTAGAGAGATTAGAGTACAGAATGGTATGGGAAGATGCTTTTAGAAATTATTTACTAGAATTAAATAAAGTAAAGCCAGTAATAATGTGTGGAGATTTAAATGTTGCACATAATGAAATTGATTTAAAAAATCCAAAAACAAATGTGGGAAATGCAGGATTTACTAATGAAGAAAGAGGAAAAATGTCAGAATTATTAAATGCTGGATTTATAGATACATTTAGATATTTATATCCAGATAAAGAAAATGTATATACTTGGTGGTCCTATATGTTTCATGCAAGAGAAAAAAATGTTGGGTGGAGAATAGATTATTTTATTACATCAAAATCATTAAAGAAAAATATAAAAGATGCTATAATTTATGACAATATTTTAGGAAGTGACCATTGTCCAATAGGACTTGAAATAGAAATTTAATATAGAAAGGAAACAAAAATGGAAAAAGAAAAAAGAGTTATAACCAAGTGGATTTATTGGTTTACATTTGCAGTAGCAGTAATAGCAGTATATAAAACATTAGATAACTTCTCAGATATTACTAATTGGATAAAAGGTTTAATTAACACGTTATACCCTTTTATTATGGCAGTTATAATTGCATATTTATTTTATATACCATGTAGAGGTCTAGAAGGAAAATTAAGAAAGATAGGCTTTAAGAAAAAAGCAAGATGGATGTCAATAATTATTGTATATTTAATAGCAATTATTGCTTGCTTATTAATAATAAAGTTTGTTATTCCAAGTGTTTCAGAAAGTGTAATGGATTTAGTAAGTAATTTACCTAATTACTATAAAAGTGCAATAGATATGATTAATGAAATGCCAGAGGATTCAATATTAAAGAAAATAAATGCAGTACAATTAATTGAAGGATTAGGTGCAATAGATTTAGGACAATATTTTAGTATGGAAAATATAGGACAATATATTAAGGGAGTAATTGGTTTTGCAACTACATTATTTGATGTTTTTGTAACATTAGTAATATCAATATATCTATTAGCCGAAAGAACTGATATTTTATCTTTTGCAAGGAGATTGTGTAAAGCTATATTTAAAAATGATACATATAAAAATTTAGGAAAGAATTTCAGAAGATCAAATGAAGTGTTTTTCAAATTTTTATCTAGTCAGTTACTTGATGGGATAATTGTTGGCATTTTAACTTCAATAGCAATGAGCATTTTACACGTTAAATACTCAGTTTTATTAGGATTTATGATTGGTTTATTTAATTTAATTCCTTATTTAGGAGCTGTAATAGCAGTTGTTGTTGCAATACTTATCACTGTGTTTACAGGAGGTATAAGCCAAGCAATATGGATGGCTATAGTTGTAATTGTTTTACAGCAAATTGATGCGAATATAATTAATCCTAGAATAACAGGAACATCATTAAATATAAGTCCAATACTTGTAATTTTCTCAGTTACTTTATTTGGAGCATATTTTGGAATTATAGGAATGTTTTTAGCTGTTCCAATAGTTACAGTAATAAAATTAGGAATTGAGGATTTTATTACTGAAAGAAATAATAAATTTACAATTGAAAAATAGAGAATAAACAACCTCTCTTTTGGCAATAATATAGGAAAAGCCAAAGGGGAGTTTTTTATTATGAAAAATAAAATATTAGTATATACTATAGGAATTATTTTAATATTTGTAGGATCATTTTACATAGGTAAAAGCATATTTGCAAAGTATTATAATAGTAATCCACAAGTAAATGATGATAAAACTGTCACTAAAGATGTTTCAAACAGTGAAGAAAGAGTTAGCCCTAATGCAATCATAACTTTTAAGAAGACATATAATAAATGTGCACATACAAAACAAAAGACAAAGAAAGTACCAGAAAAATTAGTGAATTTAACAAAAGAAGAATTAAAGGAAATCTATAAAGAATGGAAGCTTGAAAAATTTAGTAGGGAAGAAATAGTACTCATAAAAAATGAAGATGATTATTGTGAGGAACATTATGTATTAAGAAATATTGGGGGATATATAACTGTATTTAGTATTGATGAAGGAAATAAAGAACAGATTTATTTATCTACAGATATTGCAGTCGAATATTTGCCAGAAACAGATAAAGAAAACTTACAGACTGGAATTTACATTTATGGAAGTGATAAACTTACAGAAGTTCTACAAGATTTTGAATAAAAATAATTAAATATAATGTATAATAAAATTGATAAATAGGATAAAAATGGAGATAACTAATGAATAAAGAAACATATGGTGAAATATATTTAATATTACAAAAAATGGGAAAAAAATATATAGATAAAATACCTAGAGGTATATATAATGAGATTATATATAATATGCCACAGCATATGGATAATAACAAAAGCATAAGTAAAGATGCTATTGCTTTTGTTGCAGGAATGTTAGCAGAAATTAGTGCTTTATCAGGAAAAAGTTATGAAAATAAAATTAATTATGAAATAATTATAAAAAAAGTAAGATTTTCTGGAGTATAAATTAACCCAAAAAATCTTATTTTTATTATTTGAATATTAAATTACCATTTTCTAAACTCACATAAATAGTTTGACCATTTACATATTCAGAACGTAATATTCTTTCGGCAATTTCATCTTCTAAATATCTTTGAATAGCACGTCTTAATGGTCTAGCACCATATTTTAGGTCAGTACCTTTTTCAAGTATATATTCTTTAGCTTCATTAGAAATATCTAATGTCATATTTTTTTGAGCTAAAGCATTGATTGTATCTTTTAACATTAAATCTACTATTTTTAATAATTGATTTTTATTTAAACTATCAAATACTATAATTTCATCAATTCTATTAACAAATTCAGGTCTAAAAGAAGACTTAACTATATCTAATATTTTATTTTTATTAGCGGTGTTTTCATTATTAAAACCAATTGCATTGGTATTTAGATTAGAACCAATATTTGATGTCATTATAATAATAGTATTTTCAAAACTTACAGTATTACCTTGAGAATCTGTCAATTTTCCATCATCTAATACCTGTAATAATATATTAAATACGTCATTATGAGCTTTTTCAATTTCATCAAATAAAATTATTGAATAAGGTTTTCGCTTTACTTTTTCAGTAAGTTGACCTGCATCATCATATCCTACATATCCTGGAGGGGCACCAATCAATTTAGCAGTTGAATTACTTTCCATATATTCAGACATATCTATTCTAATTATAGAATCTTCATTACCAAACATTTCAAAAGCTAATGCTTTTGCTAATGCTGTTTTACCAACACCTGTTGGACCAACAAACATAAAAGAAGGTGGTCTTTTTGTTGATTTAAGTCCAGCTCTATTTCTACGAATAGTACGGCTAACAGCTTCAACGGCTTCTTCTTGCCCAATAATTCTTTCATGTAATCTATTTTCTAGATTTAACAATTTAGTTGTTTCCTCTTCTGTAATCTTTGTTAGTGGAATTTTAGTCCAGTTTTCAATTACAATGGCAATGTCTTGTAATGTTAAATCTTTAGGTTGAATTACCTTCTCTAATTCTAAAATTTGTTCATTTAATTTACATTCCTTTGTTTTTAAATCTGCAGCTTTTTGATAATCCTCTGTTGAATCAGCTTGAGCAGCTTCACTTTTTTCTTCTTGAACTTGTTTTAATTCATTTTTCAAAGTTTCCAAGGTATATAGTTCTTTATTGTTTAGGTTAATTCGCGAACAAGCTTCATCTAAAATATCAATTGCTTTGTCTGGTAAAAATCTATCATGAATATATTTTTCAGATAAATATACAGTTTGAGCAATAATATCATCTGAAATTTTTACTCTATGAAAATCCTCGTAATATTTCTTTATACCTTTTAAGATTTCGATTGTAGAAGAGATGTTAGGTTCTTCTACTAAAACTGCTTGGAAACGTCTTTCAAGAGCTGTGTCTTTTTCAATATATTTTCTATATTCTTTTAAAGTTGTTGTTCCTATTAATTGAATTTCTCCATTTGCAAGAGATGGTTTTAATATATTAGCCGCATTCATAGAGCCTTCACTATCTCCAGCACCAATTATATTATGAATTTCATCAATTACTAAAATAATATTGCCTAGAGATTTACATTCTTCAATAATATTTTTCATTCTTGATTCAAATTGACCTCTAAACTGTGTACCAGCGACAACAGAAGTCATATCTAATAAATATACTTCTTTATTTAACAATTTTGTGGGTACTTTTTTTTCTGAAATTTTAATAGCTAGTCCTTGAGCGATTGCAGTTTTACCAACACCTGGTTCACCAATTAAACAAGGATTATTTTTAGAACGTCTATTTAAAATTTGGATTACTCTTTGAAGTTCTTTATCTCTGCCTATTACTGCATCAAGTTCATTGTTCTTTGCTTTTAAAGTTAAATTAGTACCATAAATATCTAGAACTCTGCGCTTTTTATTATTAGATTTTTTTTCAACTTTTGTACGTTTATTAGAATTATTATTTGAACCTTCTTCAGTATTCTCGCTGTTTGATTGTTTATTAAAGAAATTTCCAAAAATAGCACCTATTGGAATTGCAGTTCCAGAAAACTGATTTTCTGAATTTGCATCATCTATATTTATATCAGCATCAACATCGATATTATTTAATTGAGAAGAGATATCATTAAGCATTTCCTCAATTTGAGATGCCATATTATTAACGTTTTTATCATTGTTAGAAGTATCACCAGTAATACCTTTTAATTTAGCACAATCAGCACAATATCCTATTAATTTATGTGGATCTGGACTGTTAGGATCTTCAGTAAATATCACGGCTTTTTTCTTATTGCATATTGAACATAACATATTATATTACTCCTTTCTCAGTAAAAATTATAATACACTAAAAAATAATAAAAGTCAAGATAGACAGACTTTATAATTAATGGTATAATAAAAAAGAATAAATGGCAAAGGAGGAAAATAGTCTAAAAATTAGGACTATTAAAATTAAAATGATAGAAGATATACCAGTAGTAGACAAAGATGAAAAAAAGAAAAGAAAAGTATTATTAGCTATAATAATTATTATTTGTGCTTTATCAATAATTATTACGATGATTATTCAAATAAAACAGTTAGAGGAACCTAAAACACCTCCAAGTGAAGATAATACAAATGAGCAGCATATACCAGATTTTTTAGAATTATTTGATAATAAGATTAATTATCAAGGGCAAACAATAACTATAAATAATAAAAGTATAATTGATAATGATATTATATTTACATCTTATGCAAAAAAAGAGAAACAAGAGGAAGATAAATATGAAATTGATGTAAAGATTCCAGAAATAAATATAAATAATTCAGAAGTAAAGAAGATCAACAAGGAAATAAGAGATATATTTCAGGACAAAGCAGAAAAGGTATTAGCTAATGAAGAAGAGGATAAAGTTATTTATACAGTAGAATATTCTGCTTGTGTTAATTCTAATATTTTATCATTGGTAATTAAATCAACACTTAAAGAAGGAGCAAATGCTCAAAGAGTGATAGTAAAAGGATATACATATAATATTTCAACTGGAACGATTGTAACATTAAATGATTTAATAGGAATAAAACAGATGGATAAAAATAAGATAAAGAATGAAGTAACTAAGGTAATATCAGAAAATGCAAAACAAAATGAAAGTTTAATTAATTTAGGATATCATGTTTATGAAAGAAATTTAAAAGATACAATGTATGAAGTTGATAATATAGATAACTTTTATTATGGACCTGATGGAGCAATATATTTGATTTTTGCTTATGGTAATAATAATTTTACATCAGAATTAGATATTGTACCAATTGTATAAAAATTAATAGAAAATAATAAAAAAGAGATTTGAGTTAATAGATAGCTTTAAATCTCTTTTTATATATAAAAGATAAAATAATACATTTTATAAAAGAATATTAAAAGGAGCATAAGTTTTCTTATGCTCCTTGAAAAATAAAAGGGGATGTTTACACTTCTTAGTGTAAATATAGTATACCGAAGATTTATGAACATTTAGTGAACAAAAAGTGGAAAATTTGTTAAACAAATCAAAAATAATAAAAAAAATTGTAGAATAATGTAAAAAAACAATGATAAAAAACAAGAATATAAAAAAATACAGAGTATATTTCTATACTCTGTTAATTTTTAGTTATTACTAGGAGATTCCTTTAATGTTAATTTTAAATCCATTGTTGAACCATTTCTATTAATTGTTAATGTCATTTCATCGCCTATTTTATGTTTGTTTTTTATTTCATTTAATTCATTTACAGAAGTAATAGCTGTTCCATCAGCTGCAGTTATTACATCACCAGATTTTACACCAGCAAGTTCAGCTGAGCTATACTCTTCGACACTATAAACATATACACCAGGAACTAAGTTGTTTCTTTTAGCAGTTGTTTCGTCTAAGTTTCTACCAGATATACCAATATAAGGCCTTAAAACTTTATTATATTGAATTAATTGTGAATATATATCTGTCGTTGAATTTATAGGAATTGCAAAACCTATACCTTCGACACCTGTTCCAGAAAGTTTTAAAGTATTTATACCAATAACTTTTCCTTCACTATTAACTAATGCACCACCACTATTTCCAGCATTGATTGCAGCATCAGTCTGAATTGCATAATAAGTATTACCATCTTCATCTGTAACTTTACGGTTAACAGCACTAACTAATCCAGCTGTAACACTTGAATCAAGTCCTAAAGGATTTCCTATTGCCATAGCAAATTCACCAACCTGAACACTATCTGAATCTCCTAATTCAGCTGCTGTAAGACCAGTAGCATCTATTTTTATAATAGCTAAGTCTGTTTGAGAGTCTGTACCGATAATCTTAGCATCATAAGTCTTGTCGTTATTGTATAATTTAACTGTAATCTTCTTTGCTTCGCTCATTTGATAGTATGAAGAAGAAGATGATGAACTTACAACGTGATTATTTGTTAAAATATAACCATCTTCACTAACGATGATACCAGAACCAGAAGCTGTTGCTGTTGAGGATGACATACCAAAAATTGAAGTTACTGAATATTCAATTTGTATACCTACAATTGAAGGAAGAACTTTCTTAGCTACTTCAATAGCTGTATCTGAGTAATTACCAACTGAAACAGCTTTAGTAGTTGCTCCTTGATTTATTGTAAGTGTAGAAGATGACTGAGTATCTTTTAATATATTTTGCTTAATACTTGGAACACCAAAACAAGTTCCAACTACTAAAGTTGCTCCAACAATTCCAGATGCAAAAGGTACAAAAACCTGTTTACCGAAAGAAAAATTTTTATTCTTTCTAGTTTTATTTGAAGTATCTGAAGTATTTTGAGTATTTGAACTTGTTGTAGTATTTTGAAACTTAGGAGTTTCACTTACAACTTCAGTTTTATAATCATTTGTTTCTATAACATTATTTGTATCAATGTTGTCTGTAAAATTATCATTATTATTATTATTATCATTATCCATAATAAAACCTCCATATTTATAATCCTATTATAATTATTATGATTAAATATTACAATATTAATGTGAAAAAAGTGTGAAAAATTTGTAATTATTAAAATACACCTTGAAAAAGTATATAATGATAAGATATAATTATATCAGTTAAATAAAAAAGCGGTGATGAAAATGAAAAGAGAATATGGTATAACCACGATAAAATTGATATTAATAATTGTATTAATAATTATTATATTTTGTGGTGGATTTTTTTTACTACATAAATTATGGAAGGTACATAATATAAAGAATTTAAAAACAGATTTATTATATATACAGGCTAAAGGAAAGGTAATTAAGGACAAACATATTTTAAATGAAAATGATGAACTTATGGGTGAAAAAATAGAAGAATATCCTGAAAATGAAGAAGTAAATAAAATTATTTCTGAAAGTGATAAATGGTATGAATTAGACCAAAAAGATTTAGAACAAATGGGAAAAGGAAATCTAAAGTCAGAAGATGGATATATAATTAATTATGATACAGAAGATGTAATATATGCAAAGGGAATTAAAGAGGGAAATAATACTTTTTATAAATTATCCGATATAATTAAACGAGAAAGTATTGATGAAAATAAAAAAGAAGAAAATAAACAAGATAATAAAGAAAAAAATGAAGAAATACAAGATGATATTGTAGATGATAATGAAGAATAGAGTGATAAAAGTGAATGAAAAAGAAATTGAAAGATTAACAGAACTAAAAAAAATAGAAAATGATTTATATGCAAGTGATTCAAATCTGGAGTATATATGTGGAATAGATGAAGCTGGAAGAGGACCTTTAGCAGGACCAGTAGTAGTAGCAAGTGTAATCATGCCAAAGGATTCAATGATTGAACATGTAAATGATTCTAAAAAGGTTACAGAAAAAAGAAGAGAAGAATTATATGATATTATATTGAATGAAGCAATTGCTTATGGTGTTGGAATTATTGATGAAAAGGAAATAGATGAAATTAATATTTTAAATGCAACCAAAAAAGGTCTTACAAATTCACTAAAAGAACTAAAAGTAAAACCAGATTTAATAATTGTTGATGCATTAAAAGGTATTGATACACTTCAAATTCCATATATGTCAATTGTAAAAGGTGATGCTAAATGTTATAGTATTTCAGCTGCTTCAATAATTGCAAAAGTAACAAGGGATAGAATTATGAGAAAGTATGATGAAATATATCCTGAATACGGATTTGAAAAACACAAGGGGTATGGAACAGCAGCACATATTGCAAAAATAAAAGAAATAGGACCTTGTCCTATTCACAGAAATTCATTTATAAAAAATTTTATTTAAAATAATTACCTAATAAAACATTAACATATTCTTTGTAAAGAGTTTGAATATCAAGCTCTTTTTCTGTTTTTATTTTATATAGTAAACTAGAGCATGTAAAACCAAATATACTAGAAGCAAGAACCTGTGGGTCTACATTGTTTAATTCGCCTTTATCAATTCCGTCTTGAATTATTTTTTCTATAATATTAATATAATCAAATACATAGTTTTTACAAGCAACATTTCTTGGCTCTTTACCCCAGATTTGACTAAGAAGAATAGTTATAAAATCTTCATATTTAATTAATATTTTTATTTGTATTAAAATAATGGCTTTTAATTTATCCACAACATTATCCACTTTAGAGGTTTTTATAGAGATACTATTTTTTAAAAGGTTCATGCCTTCTTCAACTAAAAAGTTAAAAATTTCTTCTTTACTTGAAAAATGATAATATAATGTACCTTTTGCAACGCCAACTACTGAAGTAATTTCTTCTATACTGGTAGCTTCATAACCTTTTTTTGCAAATAGACTCATAGAAGTTTCAAATATTTTTCTTTTAGTTTTATTCATAATTATTCCTTCTTTCATAATAAAGTCATTATATAAAAAAAGATAAAATTTGTAAAGAACAAGATAAAAATAGGTTAAATATAATAAGTAAAAAATGCATAAAAAATGCTTTAATAAATAGAATTATAATAGAAAGGAATTATTCTATTTATGATTGTTATAAGAAAAAAGACTATTATTATTTCAATTGTAATTATTTCTATAGGCTATATGTCATCAAAAATACTAATAGGAAAAAGAACATATGAAGCAAGGCAAGTATCTGCTAATATAGATAATGAAAAAGTAATTGTTGTAGATGCACGGACATGGTGGAGAAGATGGAGGAGCAGTATCTAAGAGTGGGGTTGTAGAATCTAACATAAATCTAGCAATAGCCTTAAAATTACAGAATTTATTAGAGCAAAGTGGAATGACAGTTATATTAACTCGTTCTACAGATGAAGCTATATATGATGCTGATGATACGAAAAATATAAGAAACAAAAAGGTTTCTGATTTAAAGAATAGAGTAAAAATAGGAAATGAATCTTCTGCTGATTTATTTGTTTCAATTCATTTAAATAAAATACCACAAGAACAATATTATGGGTGGCAAACATTTTATAAACAAAATAATGAGGATGGGAAAAGATTATCCGAGAGTATACAGAAAAATTTGAATGAAGCAATTCAAAAAGAAAATAAAAGAATACCTAAAGCAATCAAAGATATATATATTATTGAACATATCGAAATTCCAACAACTATTGTAGAATGCGGATTTCTTTCAAATGAGAATGAATTACAAAACTTAGAGAATGAACAATATCAAGAAAAATTAGCTTGGGGAATATATAACGGAATAATTGAATATTTGAGTAATTAATAAAAACACAGTATTAAAAATTTAATACTGTGTTTTATAATTACATATTTTGAAATAAATAAGATATTCCGCCATTTGCAATAGCTGTAACTGTTAATATAATAATTCCTGCTGTTAAAACTCCTAAACCTAATGGTAAAAATGATTTTTTTGGTGGTAAGTCTAAAAAGTTAGCAATCAGTGATCCAGTCCAAGCACCTGTCATTGGTAAAGGAATTGCAACAAATAAATATAATGCAAAAAATGTTGCGGTTTGTAATTTTGGATTTTCAGCAATTTTTTTATTAGCTTTTTCTGTTGCATAATCAATAATCTTTTTAAATGGTTTAAACCTGCCAAAAAAATTAAATAAAGGTTTAATATATTTAACAATAAAGAATATAGGAATACAATTTCCAATTACACTAAGTATAAAAGCTTCAAAATAGGTTAAGTGAAAACTAAATACAGCAATGGGTATAGCTCCTCTTAATTCAATTATGGGTATCATGCTAATTATTATAGTACCAATATATTTTATAATTATATTTTCAAACATTAATTTCAATCCTTTCATTATTTTAATGTTACTGTAATTACAGATCCTTCTTCAACAGAAGTATCTTTTTCAATATCCTGGGAAGAAACAGTACCACTTCCAACATATTTTAAATTTAAATTTAGACTAGATAATGTGCTTCTAGCTTGGGCAAGAGATAAACCAGTTAAATCAGGAACATTAACGGAAGTTCTGGTTCTATTTTTTGCAGTATATAAAATTATTGTTGAATTTGAATATAATTTACTATCTGCAACAGGAACTTGTTCTTTAACTATGGTTGAGTTAGCATCTTCAGTTCCAGAGTAATTTACTTTAAATCCAGCATTTTGCAATATTTTTGTTGCTTCAGTAATAGTTTTATTCTTTATATCAGGGACAGAAATCAACTCATTATTTGAAGAAGTTCCACTTGAGGTTCCTTCAGCAGCAATTCCCATATATGGTAAGATTTCTGATAACATATTTCCAACTATAGGTGCAACAAGTGTACTACCATAAGAACTTTTTACTTGAGGATTATATAAAACAACTAAAATAGAAATTTCAGCATCATTGTATGGTGCTATGGCGATATAAGAAACTGAAGAAACATCATATCTATTTCCGTTACTACTATATGTAGCTTCTGAAGTACCAGTCTTTCCACCAATATAATAACCTTTAACGGCACCTTTTTTACCACTACCATCAGTAACAACATATTCCATCATTTTACATACTTCATCAGCTGTTTCCTTTGAGATTACAGTACGAACAGGTACTGTATCTAGGTTTGTTATTGTCTTATTTTCAGTATTGGTATTTATAACTTGTTTTACAATTCTTGGTTGCATAAGTGTTCCACCATTGGAAATTGAAGAAACAGCAGTGATTAATTGTAGTGGAGTAATCTCAAATCTTTGACCAAAAGATGTTGTGGCTAATTCAACAGGCCCAACAGCTTTTTCGTCATGAAAAACACTTGAAGATTCACCAGGTAAAGCTATTCCAGTCTTTTCAAATAAACCAAAAGCTGAAAAATATTTATATAATGTTGATGTACCGATTCTTTGACCTAATTGAATAAATGCAACATTGCAAGAATTTGCTAGAGCTTTTTTTAATGAAAGTGTACCATGAACTTCGTGAGAGGCACATCTTATTCGTCTATCTGCTACTTCAATATATCCAGGACAGCTAAAATCATTTGGGTTATCTGTGATAGTGATATTCTCTTCAAGGGCTATTGCAGACATAATTGTTTTAAATGTTGAACCAGGTTCATAAGTTGTATTTACATTTTTATCTGACCACATTGTGTATAGAGACTTTGCTCTATCTTCTGAAGACATATCTTTTGTTTCGTAATTACTTACAAGAGTAAATGGACTATTTAAATCATAATATGGATATGAAGCCATACCTAAAATATCTCCTGTTTTAGGGTTCATAGCAATAACACTACCAGCAGAAGCTTTTGCATCACTAACACCTTTCTCTAGATATTTTTCTAAAATACTTTGAATATTTACATCCAAAGTCAAATATAAATCGCTACCATTTTCAACAGCAACATATTGACTGGCATCAGCAGAAATCTCTTTATTTTTTCCATCTGCAACTGTAACAATTTTACCAGAAACACCTTGTAGTGTTGATTGCCACTTAGATTCTATTCCATACAATCCTTGACCATCAGTACCAGTAAAACCAATTACATGTGAAGCAAGACTTCCATAAGGATAATATCTTTTAGTATCTTCATTTATATTTATTCCAGCTGTTAATTTATTATCACTCATCCATTTTTGTAATTGAGAAACTTTATCTTGTTCGACTTTTTTTGCAATAGTGACGACAGAAGATTCACTTTTTACCTTATTTAGTGTATCTTCATAATCAAGTTCAAATATATCTGATAAAGCAGTTGCAACTTTTTCCTTGTTTTCATCTTTTATTTTTTTAGGGTTAATGCTTATTGTATCAACAGAAGCACTAACTGCAAGAGCTTTTCCGTTTGTATCATATATTGAGCCTCTTTTAGGACTAATAACTTCATTAACAGTTTGTTGCCTAGAAGCAAGTTCTTTTAGTGATACGCCATCATGTGTCTGAAAAAATTGGATGTATCCTATACGAACCACTAAACATACTGCTACTATCAAGAAAATTAATGTCATAAAACATAATTTTCTCGAGGCAATAGGTTTACTATTTATATCAATTTTTTTTTCTTCATTTTTTTGAGGTTTAATTCTTTTATATGTTTTCTTTTGTTTA
>CAKPSH010000004.1 GCA_934183325.1 uncultured Clostridia bacterium | reverse complement strand
CTCCTGTTTTACTATATTACCAGTTTGTATATTTTATATACACTTTTTAATATTCTGTCGCTCTCTTCAGCGCTTATTTATATTAACATTTTTTCGCTCAGATGTCAACTCTTTTTTTGTATTTTTTTGTTATTTTTTAATTTTTCTTATAAAATAACTTTCACTCCCTTTTATAGCACTTTTTATTAGAACAAAAGCGAACATTTTTAACATTTTCAATAGAAAATTTATAATGTCCGCTTCTTTCTACTCATATCATATTCTTAAAATATTTTATATCATATGTTATATTGTTAATTTTCCTATAATCATTCAGATAGTACAGTCAACTAAAAACATACTTTTATTTTTTCTTCAGTCCCTATCATTTGAGATTTACTCCTACTATCCCTCCAATACCTCCACATAGCATTCCTATTGTTATCATTATAATTGTATATGTATTTACCGCATAATTCATCATTAATGTACTAGATATTAAGTATAAACCTATCATGTATATCCCACCTATTATTACTCCATTTGCAATACCATTTTTCTTTATTTTTGTTGTTGCTATTGAACTTCCTACTAGTAGACTTATTCCTGATATAACTACAATTACGGGAGCCATCGTTTCCTCTCCTATATTTGTATTTGCAAGTATTATTGAAAAAATTCCCAGTAAAATAATTGTTATACATATAGAAATACACATTCCTATTAAAATTTCTTTCATATTACTCATATATTTTCATTCCTTTCTTCTCCATTATATTAATTTTTTATATTTTTAGAATAATTTTATTTTCTTTATAATATTATTTATATATAAATGTATTTTAGTGAGGATTTTTATGGAAAGAAATAATTTTGATTTTTCTAATTTCGACAGTATGAGTTTTGATCCTAATTTAGGTACTCCTGATATGTATGGTTCCGCTTCTGCATTTAATCCTTTTTCTCAATATGAGCAAGCATATATGTATTATAGATATCTTTCTATGATGATGGAATACAAAATTAAATGTAAGGAATATGAAAAGCTTTGTGGAAACAATATTAGAGATAGAAAAATAGAATAAAAATGTAAAAAGACCACACAATTATAAAATTATTTGTGTAGTCTTTTATTTATATATTTTTTATTATATGTTATTTATTCTTTCTTCTATATTAATTAGCATTTCCTTATATTTTTCTAATTTTTTCTTTTCTTCATTAATTTTACTTTCTGGAGCTTTGTTAACAAATCCTGGATTTGATAGCATTTTGCTAGCTCTTTCAATTTCGCTTTGTATTTTAGCTTTTTCTGTTTCTAATCTCTTCTTCTCTTCCTCAAGGTTTACTAACTCTTCTAATGGTATATAAACTTCTATTCCATCTTTTAATATTGATAAAGCATTTGAAGATATTCCTTCTTTATTGTCTTGAACGATGATTTCTTCTGAATATCCTAATCTCTTTAAATAACTTGTTGCCTCTTTTATTGCTTTTGCGTATTTAGTTGTTACAAATATTAATTTTGTTTTTTTATTATTAGCAACATTCATGCCAGCTCTTAAATTTCTTATTCCCACTAAAATTTCTTTTAGCTTTTCAAGAGTTTCTTCTTCATCTTCAAAGTTCATTTTCTCATCATATTGTGGCCATTCAGAAATCATTATGCTCTCATCATTATTGTATAATTTTGTATATATTTCATCTGTAATAAAAGGCATAATTGGATGTAATAATTTAAGAACCTCACCTAACACTTTATTTAATGTATATTGAGCCATTGTTCTCGTGCTGTTTTCTTTATCATATAAACGTGTTTTTACAATTTCTATATACCAATCACAAAATTCATTCCAAATAAAGTCATATATCTTTGCAGCAGCAACTCCTAAATCATAATTTTCAAAGTTTACCGTTACTTCTTTTATTAATTTATTTAGTTTTGATATAATCCATTTGTCTTCATTGCTTAATTCCTTTGCATCAAATTTTTTTTCTTTGTAGTCTTCTAAGTTCATTAATACAAATTTTGAAGCATTCCATAATTTGTTAGCAAAATTTTTAGCTGAATCTAATTTTTCTGGCATATATCTAATATCATTTCCAGCTGTTATTCCCATTATTAGTGAAAATCTTAATGCATCAGCACTATAGTTTTCAACAATTTCTAATGGATCTATTCCATTTCCTAAAGATTTTGACATTTTTCTTCCTTGTGCATCTCTTACAATTCCGTGTATTAATACATCTTTAAATGGTACTGTATCTGTATATGCTATTGCTGAATATATCATTCTAGATACCCATGCTTGAATAATATCATATCCTGTAACTAATGTACTTGTTGGATAAAATGTTTTAAATTCATCTGCTTCTTCATTTGGCCATCCCATTGTTGAAAAAGGCCATAATGCTGAACTAAACCATGTATCTAGTGTGTCTGGATCTTGTGTTAATTTATCATATCCACATTTAGAACATTTTGTTGGCTTTGTACTTGATACTGTTATTTCACCACATTTATCACAATAATATGCTGGTATTTGATGTCCCCACCATATTTGTCTAGAAATACACCAGTCTTTTATATTTTTCATCCAGTTGAAGTATGTTGTTTCATATTTTTTAGGTATAAATTTAACTTTACCTTCTTCAACTGCTTTTATTGCTGGTTTTGCTAGTTCATCCATTTTTACAAACCATTGGTCTGATATTCTTGGTTCAATAGTTGTTTTACATCTATCACATTTTGCTACATTGTGTGTGTAATCTTCAATTTTTAATAAATATCCTTCTTTTTCTAGTCTTTCTACTATCGCTTTTCTTGCATCATATATATCCATTCCTTCATATTCTGGAACTATATCTTTCATTTTTAAGTTTTCGTCAAACACTTCTATTATTTCTAAATTGTGTTCTATTCCAGATTGATAATCATTTATATCATGTGCTGGAGTTACTTTTACACAACCTGTTCCAAATTCCATTTCTACAAATCTATCTGCAATAATAGGAATTTTTCTGCCAACTATTGGTAATTTTATTTTCTTTCCTATAATATTTTTATACCTTTCATCTTTAGGATTTACTGTTACAGCTGTATCTCCTAGCATTGTTTCTGGTCTTGTTGTTGCAACTACTACATAGTTGTCTTCACCTATTATAGGATATTTTATATACCATAAATGAGATGTTTCTTCTTTATATTCTATTTCTGCATCTGAAATTGAAGTATGACATCCTGGGCAATAGTTTATCATTCTTTTACCTTTGTATATTAATCCTCTTGAGTATAATCTGCTAAAAGCCTCATATACTGCTTTTGATAAACCTTCATCCATTGTGAATCTTGAACGTGACCAATCACAAGAACATCCTAATTTTCTTTGTTGTGATACTATTGTTCCTCCATATAGTCTTGTCCATTCCCAAGCTCTTTCTAAGAATTTTTCTCTTCCTATATCGTTTTTCTTTAATCCTTCTTTTTTCATTGTTTCAACAATTTTTGCTTCTGTTGGAAGTGCTGCATGGTCTGTTCCTGGAACCCAAAGAGTATTATATCCTTGCATTCTTTTAAATCTTATTAATAAATCTTGAATTGTTCCATCTAATGCATGTCCCATGTGTAATTTTCCTGTAACATTTGGTGGTGGCATTACTATTGAAAAGCTTTTTTTGCTTTTATCTCCGCTTGGTTTAAAATATCCTTTGTCTTCCCATTCTTTATATAATTTATCTTCAAATTCTTTTGGAGTGTAAGTATTATTTAATTGATGTATTTTTTCCATTCTTAAATCATTCCTTTTCTTTGATTTATATATGTTTTTCACATTTTTTGCTTTCTTTATTTTACTATACATAAAACAAAATATCAAGCATTTGCTTGATATTTGTTTTTAACTATTTTCTAATTCACTTTTAGTAGGTGTTGGTGTAATTTCCGTATTTGGTGTAGGTGTCGGAATTTCTGTTGATGGTGTTGGCTCTATTGGTGTAGGAGTTGCAGTTACTGTAGGTTTAACTGTAGTTGGTTTTGGTTCTTCAACTGGCTCTGCATTAGTTTCTTTATCCTCTTTTTTACTTTCATCATAATTTTTCCAAGGATTTTTTGCATCTGGATCAGTTGGATCCCATTTTTTCAAACTTTCATCATATCCTGAAATTTTCTTTGCTGTTGGTTTTCCAAGTGGTCCAGGATTTGAGTCTGAATAGAACTCTACTTGTGTTCCTTTGTCACAATTATCATAAATCCATTTTGCATCTTCTACTGTTAACCTTATACATCCAAGTGATGCTTTGGTTCCTAATTTATCATATTCCCACCATTCTAAGGTATCTTTTGCTCTTTTTTCATAAGGCACTGAATGAAATAAAATATGTCCAGTTATTCTGACAGCATATTGGCCATATACATTTCCCTGTAATAATCTCCAAGTATATTTATCTGAAATTTTGAATACTCCTCTTGCTGGTGTAGCAGTTCCAATTGAACAAATCATTGCTTTTACAGGCTTAGTATACTCACCATTTTCATCTTTTGTATAAATAGTTACAGTATTGGCTTGATTGTTTATTTTTATGTAATAACTCTTTTTGCCTTGCTCCACATTTTCCTCCTCTTTCAAATCCTTGTTTGTTTTTGTTTCTTCTTGTGGTTGTTCCTGTGTTTCTTCGTTTGGTTCTGTATTTTCATTATTTTCTTTATTATCATTATCAATTATTACTTTAATTGTATCATCATTTTTTTCATCATTATTTATTATATTCTCATTTTCGTTTGTTGGTTCTTTTGTTTTATGATTTATTTTGGTTATTATTCCAATTAATGAAAGTAATAATATTATCCCAATAATACTTATGATTATTAATAATTGATATTTTTCTTTATTTTTCATCTTAATATCAAGCCTTTCACTATTTTATATTATATATTATTCCTGCTCCTATCATTGATATAGCAAATCCTACAATTCTCAATATTACAGCCGAAGTATTTATATCTGAATTACTAAAAAAATTTTTTGATAAATCTCTGGCATCACAAATTGATATTACTCCTATTGAAATAATTATTAATGCTACTATCTTTACTATTAAAACTCCCATATATATTTATCCCTCTTAATTTTCTAATTTCATACTAAGACCTACTTTTTGTCTTTCTTTATCTATCTTTATTACTTTTACCTTTACTATGTCTCCTACTGAAACAACATCTGAAGGATTTTTTATGTAATTATTGCTCATTTCAGATATGTGAACTAATCCGTCGTGTTTTACTCCTATGTCTACAAATGCTCCAAAGTCGATTACATTTCTTACTGTTCCAGTTAATATCATTCCTTCTGATAAATCTTCTAATTTTAAAACATCACTTCTTAGTATTGGCTTTGGCATTTCTTCTCTTGGATCTCTTCCTGGTTTTGTAAGTTCTGAAATTATATCTTGCAATGTCATTTCACCAATTTCTAGTTCTTTTGCTGTCTCTTTTACATTTATGTTCTTTAATTTTTCATTTATTTCATTCACTTGATTTTTATTTCTTAAATCTTCTTTTTCAAATCCAACCTTTTCTAGAAGTTTTTCTGTTTGTTCATAGTTATCTGGGTGAACAGCTGTTATGTCTAAAGCATTATCTCCATCAGATATTCTTAAAAATCCTGAACATTGTTCATAAGCTACTTTTCCTAGTTTTGGAACTTTTAATAATTGTTTTCTGTTTTTGAATTTTCCATTTTCATCTCTGTATTTTACAATATTTTTTGCAATTCCTGAATTGATACCTGCTACATAAGACAATAATGATGGTGTTGCTATATTTGCATCTACTCCAACTTTATTAACTGCATCTTCAACCACTCCTGTAAGACTTTCGTTTAATGTTTTTTGGTTAACATCATGTTGATATTGACCAACTCCTATGGCTTTTGGATCTATTTTTACAAGTTCTGCTAATGGATCTTGTAGTCTTCTTGCTATTGATATTGCCCCTCTTATTGATACATTTATATCTGGATATTCTTCTGTTGCTAGTTTTGATGCTGAATATACAGAAGCTCCTGCTTCACTTACAATTGCATAATGCACTTCTCTATCCGCTTCTTTTATCATATCTGCTACAAACATTTCTGATTCTCTTGATGCTGTTCCATTTCCAATAGCAATCATATCAACTTTGTCTTTACTTATTAGATTTAAAAGTTTCTTTTTTGCACCTTCAACATCATTTTGTGGTGCTGTTGGATAAACTGTTTCTATATCTAAAACTTTTCCTGTTTCGTCTATTACAGCAATCTTGCATCCAGTTCTATATGCTGGGTCAAATCCCATAACTGTTTTTCCTTTTATAGGTGCTCCTAATAAAAGTTGTTTTGCATTTTTTCCAAATACTTTTATAGCTTTTTCTTCTGCTTTTTCAGTCAAATCATTTCTAATTTCTCTATCAATTGATGGTTCTATTAATCTTTTAAAAGAATCTAATATTGTATTTTGAAGCATTTCTTTAAATTGACTTTCACCTTTTATAATATCCTTTTCAATATGCTCTATTATCTTTTCTTCTGGCTTGTCCAATTTTACTTTTAGTGCTTCTTCTTTTTCTCCTCTGTTTATAGCTAGAATTCTATGACTTGGAATTTGGTTTAATTTTTCTTTGTAGTCATAATACATCTCATAGTTTGTTTTTTCTTCTTCGTTAGATGCTTTTGTGGCAATATATCCTTCTCTGTAGCACATTCTTTTTATGTCTTTTCTGTATTCTGGATTATCAGATATATTTTCTGCTATTATATCTAAAGCTCCTGCTATTGCTTCTTCTGCTGAAGCAACACCTTTTTCTTCATCTATATATTTTTCAGCAATTTTATTTATATTTTCTTTTTCATTTTGCATATATATAATAATGCTTAAAGGTTCTAGTCCTTTAGCTTTTGCTACTGTTGCTCTTGTCTTTTTCTTTTGTTTATATGGTCTATATATATCTTCTACTTCTGCTAGAGTTATTGCACTTTCTATTGATTTTGAAATTTCTTCTGTCATTTTTCCTTGTTCTTCAATAGATTTTGTTACCTCTTGCTTTCTTTCTTCTAAATTCTTTAAGTAATTTAATCTTTCATTTAAGTTTCTTAATGTTTCATCACTTAATCCACCTGTAACTTCTTTTCTATATCTTGCAATAAATGGTATCGTGTTTCCTTCATCTATTAATTTTATTGTATTTTCAACTTGATTTTTCTTTATTTGTAATTCATTTGCTATTGTTTCTATAATCTTGTCCATTTTATATTTTGCTTTCTCCCTTTTCTATAATATAAACATTTGTAATAATATAACGATTATTACTCCTGGTACACCTGCTATACCTACTATTAATGCTGATAGCCAATTTATAGTTATACTTAATCCAATTATTGCGCCAAATATATTAATTAAATATAATATTATTCCTCCTATAAGTGCATTAATTAAAAGTTTTATTATTACTTTTATTGGAAAAGATATTAATTTTAATATTATAAATAGAACTATAAGACCTATTAAAAATGCTAACATACCTGTGAAATTTAACATTTTATCTTCCTTCTTTCATTTTCAAAAATTTATTTCATATTATCATATATGTCTATTTTTTTCAACAATTCTATGATAAAATACTCACAGATTTTACCTTGGAGGTTATTATGAGTGATATTTTATTAATAGGTACTTATTCTGATATTGGAATACATAAATTAGAATTCGAAAATGGTTTTATGTCTTTAATCCAACAGGAAAATTCTTTTGAGAATTGTTCTTTTATTTGTAATAATAAAGACCTTATTTTTAGTACAGTGGAATATTCTAATAATCCTTCTTATTCTAATGGCCTATTGGTTTTAAGAGATTCCAAGCTTTCTATATTAAATAGTTATGAAATTTATGGAAATTCGCCTTGTTATAGCTATTTTGATGATTCTAGAAATTTACTTTATATTGCTAATTATATGGATGGTTCTTTAAATGTTTATTCTATAAACTCTGAGAATAAATCTTGTAAATTTTTATTTAAAAAAGCTTTTACTAACCATTCTCATATTCATTGCTTAGATTTGTCTAAAGATAAATCTATACTTTTGGTTACAGATTTGGGCGATAATAAATTATATGCCTTTGATATTTTTTATGATGATGATATTTTTGATTTAAAACTTATTTCATGCTATTCTTTTGATGTTAATTCTGGTCCAAGACATTTTGTTATTGATGAAAACAATATTTACCTAATTACTGAGAATTCTTGTGAACTTTATCATTTAGTCT
The DNA here is from genome assembly GCA_934183325.1 of uncultured Clostridia bacterium. Taxonomy (GTDB): domain Bacteria; phylum Bacillota; class Clostridia; order TANB77; family CAG-508; genus CAKPSH01. Next base: position 92,136 of record CAKPSH010000004.1, on the reverse strand, counting down.
TTGATAGAAGCTCTGGCTTCAAGCTTATTAATCGTTGTTCTATATTACCAGATAAAACAAAACATTCAGATGATACAGGATGTTCAATTAATTTTGGTTTAAATAAAACTTTTTTATATACTTCTGTAAGAGGTCAAAATATTATTAATGTGTTTTCTTTAGATTTAGTTAGTATGCAAACTATTTCTTGTTATGGAAAAACTCCTAGAGATTTATTTGTACTTGATGATTATTTGCTTTGTGCTAATCAGAATTCTGATTCTATAGCAATTTTTGATATAGAAAAAAATACAGGTAAACTTAACTATAAAAATTTTTATAGTATAAGCTCACCTGCTTGTATTATTAAACTATGAAATTTGTCCTGAATCAACTACTATACTTTGTCCTGTTACTGCTAGCATATCGTTTGTTATGCAATAAATTGCATCTGCTATATCTTGTGGTTTTGTAAAGTCATTTAATGCCAGCATTTCTTTATATCTATAATTATAGAAATTTCCATTGCTTGCTATATCTTCTTCTGTTGGTACTGTTCCAGGTAAAACTACATTTATTCTTATATTTCTTTTACCCAAGTCTTTTGTCATTGCTTTCATAAATCCAATAATTCCAGCTTTTGCAGCACTATATATTGGTAAGTTAAAGGTTTTTATAGCATTAACTGATGATACGAGTGTTATTGATTTATTTTTTTCTTCTTTTTCTATTAATGGTAAGAATATTTTTGTGAAGTAAATATGACTCTTTAAATTTAAGTTTATTGATTTTTCAATATCTTCAAATGTTGCTGTTTCTAATCCATCTATTTCTGTTTTCATTGGTGTTCCCGCTGCACTTATTAAATGAGTAATTCTTCCATATTTACTTTCTATATTTTTATATAATTCTTGTATTTGCTCTATATTTGTAACATCTACTTTATAAAATTCATAATTTTCGTTTTCTGAATGTTCAAATTTTCTTTGAATTACATCTACTGCTATTACTTTCGCACCTTTTGCTAAATATTTATTTACCACGTGTTTTGCAATATTTCCGCAACCACCTGTTATTAATACTATATCTTTATCCAATATCATCCTCTCCTTTTTCATAAACAATTAATGTTCTTTCTTTGCCTTCTTTTTCAATTTCTTTTGGATTTGTTAAGATTATTTTTATTGTTTCTTTATCATTGAAAAATGGTTCACATCCATCTGAATATGCTACTATATATTTTGCATTTTCTAAATTAATGTTATATGTATCAATATAATGTTCCGCTTCTTTTTCTCCTGTTAAAACTCCAAAAGATATCTCTTTATCATTATATAGTTTTTCTGGCTTATTTCTAAAATCTCTTCTAACCATAGCTCTGTCTTTTGGATTATTCCAATTGTATTCATTCTGTTTTACATATATATTATTTAAATAATTTTCAAAATTCAAATGATTATTTGTTGTTTGAAATAGTTCGTTGAATTCTTCGTCAAATATTTTAATGTGGCAATCTCCTATGGAAAATGCTTTTAAAGTATTTTTTTCTATTATTCCACCTACAGCAACACAGCCATATAAGTCTTCTTTTAAATAGTCAATTTTTCTATCTTTATTGATTTTCCAAATTTCTTTATTTATATTTTTTACTATCTCTAGCATCTCTATATTTTTATTTATATTTTCTAAAAAAGTTTCAGCACATATTTTAGCAGATAAATATGAACCACTTGGATTTGGATATGTTTTTATCCATTCTTTTACCTCTTTTTCATTTTCTGGGTATGGTACAGCTTCACCCTTTATAGAATCTCTGGTTACTCCATCTGCTATGCAAAAAGCATTTGATTCTACTTTAAAATAATCTTCTATAACAGGTTTTATACCATATTTATCAAATATTTCATTATTGCACATTTTAGCATATTTTAATTTAAACATTCTTTTTTCCTTTCAAACTCTTCAGAATATTTATTAATTTCTTTATAAACTTTTGCATTTGGTTTTACCATATTCTCTCTTGTTTCTTTTATCATATAGCTTCTCATTTCTTGCATTATCTTGCAATAATTAAGTGCATCTGTATATTCTCCTTTACAGATTTTCTCTATTACCATTTTTTGGCTTTTTTGTATTCCTGGTACTTTTAGTTCTTCACTTAATTTATAAAACCATTGCATTTCTTGCATTATATTTATTTTACTTCTATCACATATATCTGAGTCTACAAATTTGTATAACATATATGACATATTTTTTGCATATACAAATCTATAAAATGCAATATGATCATTTCTTTTGAAATTTTCATATATTTCTTTATATGCTCTATTTATTTGATCAAAGTATTCAACTGAGCAATTAAAAGATACTGATTTTTTTCCTGTATTTCCTTTATTTCTTTGTCTATATCCATATATTACTTTACTACAATACCAAACATTTTCGCTTTTCATAAAACTAGACATTGTAAAATATGCATCTTCTGCTACTACTCCTTCTAGAAATTTTATGTTGTTTTCATCTATAAATGATTTTCTAAAAATCTTGTTCCAAACTGCTGAATTTAGAACATAAAATGATTTATCATAATCATAAATACTCATTTTGAAGTCTTTATATTTTTCTTTTGCGAATATTGGCTTGTCCCATACTTTTCCGTCAAAGTCTGCATTTATATAATTTGATGTAATAAAGTCTGCATTTTTGCCTTCTATTTCATTATATAATACTTCACAAGCATTATTCATATAGAAATCGTCTGCGTCTGCAAACATTATATATTTTCCTTCTGCTTTTTCAAGTCCTATATTTCTTGCTGCTCCTGCAACTTTATGATTTTCTTTTAATTTTATACTCATAAAATTACTGTATTTTTCTGAATATTCATCCATTATTTGTGTTGAACTATCTGTTGAAACATCATCTATCATTATAACTTGAATATCTTCTAAATTCATTGTTTGATTAACTATTGATTCTAATGTGTCTCTCAAATATTGTTCAGCATTATATATAGGTACTATAATCGTTATCTTATACATTACACTCTCCACTTTCTGCTTATTTCTACGTATTTTATCATATTTTCCTAGTTATTTCAAGGATATTAAGCTTTTATTAATATTACTATTTATTGTCTATTTTGCTTTGTGATATTATTGATTTTATTATATTTATTAATTGATTTTCTGTTATTCCATTTGCTTCTATATCAAAATATATATTATCAATTTTGAATGTTACCATATATAGTTTTTGATATTGTGATATTTCTACATCAATATCTTCAATTTTAGATTTTTTATTTTCTTCGTCATACCAATAGTCTCTAATAGGCTCTTCAATCATTGATAAAGCTATCTTGATTTCGTTATCATCATCTTTCTTATAGTTAAATACATAATCGTGTAATAAATCGTATTTTCTTTCTTTTGGATTACTATTAGTATATATTTCATATATGTCTAGTTGTTTAAATTCTTCTGGAATTGATATATTTTTCATGAATTTAATTTTTTCTGGTAATTCTTCTATATTTTTGTTTTTTACATCGGCATCTATTTTTGCCATTCTTGTTCCTTCTAACTCATTAATTTGAATATCTGTATCTTGGCTAACACTTAATTCTGGTGCGCTTTGACTTAATTCTGAGATTTCATAATTTTGACTTTTTAAACTATCTGTATTTTTTAAATTGTTTCTTCCTATTATTAATCCAATTCCTAATACCAATACTGCTGCACTTGATGTTGTCCAATACATTATTTGTCTATTTTTTTTACTTTTTTTATCAAACTCTTCGTTGATGTTTGATATAGCTATTTTTTCTTTTACTTTTTTTCTTATGTTTTCTTTTAAATTGTTATCTTCCATAGCCATAACCTCCATCTTCTAATTTTATTTTTATTATTTTTCTCACTCTATGAAGTATTGTTTTTACATTGCTTATAGATAGGTTTAATATTGTTGCTATTTCTCTTATTGCTTTTGCTTCATAATAAAACATTATAAATATCTTATATTCTTCTGTTCTTAGTTGTTTTAATGTGTTTTGTATTATTTTATCTTTATCTTTTTGCTCAGCTATTTCTTCAATACTATAATTATCTATTATTGTTTCTTCATAATCTGATATAGAAAAATTTAAATCTAACTTTCTGTATTTATTTTTTACAATATTTTTTGCAATGCCTGCTAAATATGGCTTTATTTCTACTGTTTTTTCTAATCTTTTGCTATTTTTCCACATAGCAAAAAACACATCAGATATTATTTCTTCTATATCTTCATTTGTAATCGATATATTTACACTATTTTTTACTATTTTATAAACATATTCGTAATAATCATCTATCATTTTATCTATATTTAATTCTTTTTCTATCAAATATTCTTCTAAAACTATATTTTTCAATTTAGATCTAAATCTCCTTATTTGTTTTCAGTTAACTTACATATATATAGTAACATTTTTTTGAAAAAGGTTACAGATATTTTATTAATTTTGAATTTGACAAACACGAAAAATTGTCATTTACATTTATATCTAAACAATGTACTCTTGTTCAGTTTGCGTATATTGTTTATTCAAGTATATATGCAAATTTTATAATATTATTAAAGTAGTAATATTTTTCATATCACTGCTTTTTTATGTTTAGTTAACTTTTAATTTTTTTATTCTTTCTACTGCTTCTATCGTATCTTCTTTTTTTCCAAATGCTGTTAGTCTGAAATATCCTTCTCCATGAGGTCCAAATCCACTTCCTGGTGTTCCTACTACATTTACATCTTCAAGTAATTTATCAAAGAATTCCCATGATGTTAATCCTTCTGGGACTCTTAACCATATATATGGTGAATTTACACCTCCATATACTGTAAATCCAGCTTCTTCAAGTCCTTCTTTTATGATTTTTGCATTTTCTAGATAGTAGTTAATATTTTCTTTAATTTGTTTTTTTCCTTCTGCAGAATATGTAGCTTCAGCTCCTTTTTGTGTAATATATGGAACTCCATTAAATTTTGTACATTGTCTTCTATTCCATATTTTATTTGCTGATACTTCTTCTCCTGTTTTTGTATATAATTTTAATTCTTTTGGGACAACAGTATATGCACATCTTACTCCTGTAAATCCTGCTGTTTTTGAGAAACTTTTGAATTCTATTGCTACTTCTTTTGCTCCCTCTATTTCATATATAGAATGTGGTACATTGTCTTCAGTAATAAATGCTTCATAAGCTGAATCAAATAAAATTACAACTTTATTTTCTTTTGCATAATCTACCCAAACTTTAAGTTGTTCTTTTGTAAGTGTTGTTCCTGTTGGATTATTTGGAAAACATAAATATATCATATCTACTTTTTCTTTTGGTAATTCTGGAATAAAATTGTTTTCTGCTGTTACTGGTAGATATACTATATTCTCATATTTTTCTAATTGTTTATTGTATTTTCCACTTCTTCCTGACATTACGTTTGTATCTAAATAAACTGGATATACAGGATCTGTAATTGCAACTTTGTTATCAGTTGAAAATATGTCTACTATATTTCCACAATCACATTTTGCTCCATCTGATACAAATATTTCGTCAGCTTCTATTCCTAAGTTTTTATATTCATTTTCTATTATAGCATTTCTTAAGAAGTCATAACCTTGTTCTGGACCATATCCCTTAAATGCTTCTGCTGTTCCCATTTCATCAACTGCTTTATGCATTGCTTCGATAACTGCTGGAACTATTGGTCTTGTTACATCTCCTATTCCAAGTCTTATAATTCTTTTATCTGGATTTTTTTCACTATATTCTTTTACTTTTTTTGCTACTGTTGAGAATAAATAACTTTCTTGTAATTCTAAAAAATTTTCATTTACACATCTCATATTAATTCCTCCTTGTATTTTAATTTATATATTAAAATACTTATTATATGTGCTATTTTAACACGTATAACTAGTTTTTTCAATAAAAAAATAAGATTTTCTAAGTGCCTTAAAGCATATAAGAAAATCCTATTTTCTCATTATTATTTTATACAATAAAAAAACAAGAATAATATTTTCTAAGGAAACTCACTATTTCATAGATGACTTTCCTAAGAATATAAAAAAATGCTGAAGGATAAAAACTTCAACATTTTTTATTATATTAAACTAATTGTAATAGAACAACTTCAGCAGCATCTCCACGTCTTTGTCCTAATTTTATTATTCTTGTATATCCTCCAACTCTATCAGCATATTTTGGAGCTATTTCATTGAATAATTTTGATGGTAAATCTATGTTTTTACCTTCTGAATCTTTAACTTTGTTTGTTTTTCTCATTATTTTTCTTCTAGCATTTAATCTTGTTGGCATATCTTTTTGTCTAGATTCAGTAACTTCTTCTCTAACAACTCTTAAATATTCTTTACCATTTTTGCTCTTTACTTTTTCAGTAACTTTATTTCCTTTATCATCCAATTTAGCACGGCTAACTTTAACGTCTACCATTTCAAAATTGTCTTTTTCCTTAACAGCAAGTGAGATTAGAGAATCAACTATTGATTTTACTTCCTTTGCTCTAGCTTCAGTTGTTTCAATTTTTCCATATAGTAAAAAATCTGTTGTTAATGTTTTTAACATTGCTAATCTTTGATCAGTTGTTCTTCCTAATTTTCTATTTCTAGCCACTTTATTCACCCTTTCTTTAAAACAATAATGTTCTAATTTCTATATTTTTATCCCTCGTCTTTAGCAAAGCCTAATCCTAATGAATATAACTTATGTGTTACTTCATCTAATGATTTCTTTCCTAAATTTCTTACTTTCATCATATCAGCTTCAGTTTTGTTAGTCAAGTCTTGAACTGTTGAAATTCCAGCTCTTTTTAAGCAATTGAATGATCTTACAGATAATTCCAAATCTTCTATAGACATTTCTAATACTTTTGCTGTTTTTGATTCTTCCTTTTCTACCATAACCTGAGTATTTTTTGCTGTTTCAGATAAATCTATGAATAATTCAAGATGTCCAACTATTACTTTAGCTGCTAAACTTAATGCTTCATAAGCTTTTAAGCTTCCATCTGTCCATACTTCAATAACTAATTTATCAAAATCAACCATTTGTCCAACTCTTGTGTTTTCTACAGAATAATTTACTTTCTTCACTGGTGTAAAAATTGAATCTATCGGTAATACAGATATATCTTGGTTTGGTTTCTTATTTTTAGCAGCAGTATTATATCCTCTTCCTTTTTCAACTGTCATTTCTATTTTTAAATGACCACCTTCAGCTACTGTTGCGATATGTAAGTCTGGATTTAAAACTTCAATTGTACCATCTGTTTGAATATCTCCAGCTGTTACTTCGCCTTCTCCACTAAAGTCTATCTTTACGATTTTATCTTCGTTGTCAAAAGATTTGAATCTAACACCTTTTAAGTTTACTATTAATTCAGAAACGTCTTCTACTACATCTGGTATTGTAGAGAATTCATGAACTACACCATCTACTTTTATGCTTGTTATTGCACATCCTGGAAGTGATGATAACAATATTCTTCTTAAAGAGTTTCCTATTGTTACTCCATATCCTCTTTCTAATGGTTCACAAACAAATTTAGCATAGTTATTTTTTTCATCTACATCTATACATTCAATATTTGGCTTTTCAAATTCTATCATTTTTACCTCCACTATATATTATTTTTTGAGGCCTTTCTCATATAGCCTAAATTATGTTAAAGTATTAAATTCTATTTAGAGTATAACTCAACGATGAAGTGTTCTTCAACTTGTAAGTCAACATCTTCTCTAGATGGTTTTCTTACTACTTTACCGCTTAATTCTTTTACATCTTTTTCAAGCCAAGCTGGAACAGGTCTTGCAGAATTAGATTCAACATTTTGTTTAATTATTTCTGCATCCTTTTTATTTTCTCTAACTTTGATTATGTCTCCTTCTTTTACTAGATAAGAAGCAATGTCAACCTTATGACCATTAACTTCGAATAAACCGTGGTTTACTAGTTGTCTAGCTTGTGGTCTTGAAGAACCATATCCTAATCTATAAACAACATTATCTAATCTACTTTCAAGAATTTTTAATAATTCTTCACCAGTAATTCCTTTTTCTCTTTCAGCCATTGTAAAATATTTTCTAAATTGATTTTCTCTAACTCCATAAAATGCTTTTGTTTTTTGTTTTTCTCTTAATTGAATACCATATTCTGAAAGTTTTGCTTTCTTTGTAGTATGTTCACCTGGAGCATAATTTCTTCTTGATATACTACATTTATCTGAATAGCATCTTGAACCTTTTAAGAACAATTTTTGACCTTGTCTACGGCAAATACGGCATTGTTCATCTTTAAATCTTGACATGTAATAATTACACCTCTTTCTATATTTTTTAATTTATTAAACTCTTCTTCTTTTTGGTGGTCTACATCCATTATGAGGAATTGGTGTTATATCTTTTATAGCACTAATCTCTAGACCTGCTGTTTGAAGTGATCTGATTGCAGCTTCACGTCCTGCACCTGGTCCTTTTACAAATACTTCTACAGTTTTTAATCCATGTTCCATTCCTGCTTTTGCAGCAGTTTCAGCTGCTTCTCCAGCTGCAAATGGTGTACTTTTTCTTGAACCTTTGAATCCTAATCCACCTGCACTTGCCCATGAAATAACATTTCCTTGAGAATCTGTTATTGTAACAATTGTGTTATTGAAACTAGAATGAATATGTGCAGCACCTTTATCAATGTTTTTTCTATTTCTTTTTGCTGTTCTTTTTGTTGCTTGTTGAGTTTTAGCCATTTTAACTTACTCCTTCCTTATTTTGTTGCAGTTTTGCTCTTTATAACTGCTTTTTTTGGACCTTTTCTTGTACGAGCATTAGTTTTTGTTCTTTGTCCTCTAACTGGTAAACCTTTTCTATGTCTTAATCCTCTATAGCATCCAATTTCTTTAAGTCTTTTGATGTTAAGAGCTATATCACGTCTTAAATCACCTTCAACTTTATATTCTTCATCTATTATTTTTCTTATGCTATTAACTTCTTCATCTGTTAAATCTTTGATTCTAGTATCTGGATTTATTCCAGCTTTAGATAAGATATTTTGTGAACTTGTTAAACCTATACCATAAATATAAGTAAGTCCTATTTCAACTCTCTTTTCTTTAGGTAAATCTACACCTGCTATACGAGCCATATATTTTAGCACCTCCGATTTTTATTTTATAGAAAACCTTTTAAGGCTTTATTAAAGTTTTCCTTATATCTTTTTTGAGAATTATATTTCTAAAAAAAGAATTTACACATTAAAATAACCTGAAATGTATTGCTTTTATTCAATTTATCACAAGTTATCCACAAAGTTATCCACTTTTTTAAATATCTTATGTTGACAAATGCAATAGTAATCATTTTTTTGTGTATTTTCAAAATAGTATTAAGCTATTTTGACTTAGTTTACCGAATTTATACATATTTGTATAATTTTTCTAATAAACTAAATATATATAAACACAAACTTGAGTAAGCCTATTGAGGCTTGTCAGCCGCAACAAATTTGTGTTAATATCAAATTTAATTAAATTAATTGGTTATTAGCCTTGTCTTTGTTTATGTTTTGGATTTTCACAAATAACTCTAATAACACCTTTTCTTTTTATAACTTTGCATTTTTCACACATTGGTTTTACTGATGGTCTTACTTTCATTGTTTTTACCTCCCTGAATTTTTATATTAACTGTTACATTATTTTGCACGCCATACGATTCGTCCTCTTGATAAATCATAAGGTGATATTTCTAAGTGAACTTTATCTCCTGGTAATATTTTGATAAAATTTTGTCTTAACTTTCCTGATATTTGAGCAAGTACCTTATGTCCTCCCTCTATTTCTACTCTAAAAGTAGTACTTGGTAAAGTTTCTACAACTATTCCATCAACTTCAATAATATCTTCTTTTGCCAATTGATTTCTCCCCTTTCATATTATGTAACATTTAATTATTCTAGTTAACTGTAATATTATATAATATTTTTAATATAATGTCAACACTTTTGGTTCTTTTTCTGTTATTAAAATGGTATTTTCATAATGAGCGGCTTTTGTTCCATCTTGAGTAACTATTGTCCATCCATCTTCCAATTCCCATATATCTGGCTTTCCCATTATAACCATAGGTTCAATTGCAAGTGTCATTCCAGCTTCCAACTTTGGACCTTTTCCTGGTTTTCCATAGTTTGGTATTCCTGGATCTTCATGCATTTGTCTTCCTATTCCGTGTCCTTGAAATTCTCTTACAACACTAAATCCGTTTTTTTCAACATATTGTTGTATTGCATAAGAAATATCTCCTATTCTATATCCTACTTTTGCAAATTTTATTCCTTCGAAAAAAGATTGTTTAGTTACTTCTACTAGCTTTCTATCTTGTTCTGAACCTTTTCCAACTATATGTGTTCTAGCAGCATCACCATTATAACCATCTTTGTATGTAACAAGATCTATACTTATTACGTCTCCTTCTTTTAATCTTACTCTATTTGATGGTATTCCGTGTATTACCTCATCATTTACTGATGCACATATTGAACCTGGGAAATCCATTACTCCTTTTTCTCCACTTGGATAACCTTTTTCAGCAGGAATTCCTCCATTTTCTCTTATTACTTTTTCAGCAATTCTATCTAATTCTAATGTTGTTATTCCTGGTCTTATGGCTTCTTCAAGTGTTTTATGTACTAATGCTGTAACTCTACAAGCTTCTTTCATTAATTCAATTTCTCTTTTAGATTTTATTTCTATCATTATTTTATATCTTTGTTGGTACTTACACCAACATCCTTTCTATTCTCTTTTATAAAATTATGCAGATATTTATAATTAAAATAAAATATATATTAAGTATTTTTATACTTTTTTGCTTTACATAAACTTATTTTTGTATACTTTTCCTAGTATACAATTAAGTCGGATATATTAAATATTTCCGACTTTCTCTTTTGCTTAGCTACCCAAAACTTTTATATCAGCTTTTAAGCTCTAATAATTATTTTAATAATTTTACAACATCATTAGCAACTTCTTGAGCTAATCTATTTATCTTTTGGCTAACTTTTGTTGAATATAGTTTTCCTTTTTCCTCATAGAATTTTTCTATTGGTGCAGTTTCAGTATAATATGTATTCAATCTACTTTTGATAACTTCTTCTGTGTCATCTTTTCTTTGAATTAATTTTTCTCCACAGATGTCACAGATTCCTTCTACTTTTGGTGGATTTAATTTTATATTATATACTGTCTTGCAATTTTGATTTGAGCATATTCTTCTATTTACTATTCTTTCGACAATTTCTTCTTCAGGTGTTACTAAGTTTATTACTTTTGTAACTTCCTTTCCATGCTCTTTTAAGAATTCTTCTAGCACTTCTGCTTGATGAGTTGTTCTAGGAAATCCATCTAATATTACACCATCTTTTAAATCTGGTTCTAATAATCTTGCTTCAATAACTCTTATTGTTAAATCATCAGGAACTAATGCTCCTTTTGCAAGATATCCTTCAACTTCTTTTCCTAATTCTGTTTTTTCTGATATTGCTTTTCTAAATATATCACCACTTGATACACTAACAATTCCTAATTCTTTTGAAAGAATTCCAGCAACTGTTCCTTTTCCTGTACCAGGTGCTCCTAACATAATTAATATCATAATTTTATTTCCCTTCAAATTTAATCTAAGAATCCCTTGTAATGTCTCATTACTAATTGAGATTCTAATTGTTGTACAATTTCTAGTGCAACTCCTACTATGATTAGTATAGATGTTCCTCCGAAAGAAATATCTAGATTTGTAAATCTTAATAACATTGGTAGTATTGCTATTACAGCTAAGAATAGTCCTCCAAACCAAGTTATTTTTGTTATTATAGAAGATAAATAATCTGTTGTTGGTTTCCCAGCTCTAATTCCAGGTATAAATCCTCCATTTTTCTTTATATTGCTTGATACTTCTGCTGGATTAAATGTTGCATAAGTATAAAAGAATGTAAATCCTACTATTAATAGTAAATATACAATTGCATTAACTATTGTATATCCTATTGGTACACTTGATGATGAAGTAGCAAGTGAAAATTTATATATTACTGACCAAAAACCTGTTTCTGATGCAATGTTTTGATTAAACATTGAAATTATCATTGCAGGGAATGTCATAAATGATGAGGCAAAAATTATTGGCATAACACCAGCCATAACCAGTTTAAGTGGTATATGTGTATTTTGTCCTCCATACATTTTTCTTCCTACTACTTTTTTTGCATATTGTACTGGAACTCTTCTTTCAGCTTCTTGTACAAATACAACTCCTGCTACAAGAATAATTGCTCCAATTATAATTCCTAAAGTTGTTATTAAACCTGTTGTTGAAAATCCTGATGATGTAAATATTAAATTAAATAATGTAACTACTACTCCTGGTAAACCTGATATAATACCAACAAATATTATAACTGATATTCCATTACCTATTCCCTTGTTTGATATTTCATCTCCAAGCCACATAAGTAAGCAAGTACCTGTTACTAATGATAATACAACTGTTATTCCAGTTAATACTGTATCATCTACGAAAATTCCATATGATTTATAAGATAAATAAATTCCTAATCCTTCTACTATTGCTAGTACAACTGTTAGCAATTTGGTGTATTTATTAAGTTTTTGTCTACCTAATTCTCCACCTTCTTTTGCCATTTTCTCCCATGATGGAATTACCATTGCAAGTAATTGAATTACAATTGATGCTGTGATATAAGGACTTATACTCATAGCAAACATTGTAAATCTTGATAAAGCTCCTCCGGAAATTATATTAATTAAACCACCAAATCCAGCTGTAGTAGTATTCATTGCTTTTTCAAGTGCTATACTATCTACACCTGGAACTGTTAAATAACAACCAAGCCTAAAGATTACTATAAGCAATAATGTATATAGTAATCTTTTTCTTACATCTGGAGTTTTAATTGCATTCTTTATTGTTTGTAACAATTAAATCACCTCTATCTTTCCTCCTGCAGCTACTATTTTTTCTCCTGCAGATTTTGTAAATCTATTTGCTTTAACTGTCAATTTCTTTTCGATAGAACCTGTTCCTAAGATAACGATTCCATCTCTTACTTTTTTAATTATACCATCTGCTAAAAGTGTTGCTGCATCAACTTCTTCAACTGTTGATTTATTTAACATAGTTAAAGTTACTTCTGTATATTCTTTTGCATGTACATTTTTGAATCCTCTTTTTGGTAATCTTCTATATAATGGAGTTTGACCACCTTCAAATCCACGTCTTACTCCTCCACCACTTCTTGCTTTTTGTCCTTTATGTCCTTTTCCAGAAGTTTTTCCAAGACCAGAACCTACACCACGTCCGATTCTTCTTCTTGAAACTTTAGCTGTAGCTGATTTTAATTCTCCTAGTTGCATCTTTTTTCCCTCCTTCTTTATTGATTCATTTTATCATTTATTATTTCTAAGTTTTTTCATTCTAGCTTCGCTTGATATAAGCTAAGAACTATAGAATATCTTCTACTTTTTTACCTCTTTTTGCTGCTACTGATTCTATTGTACTCATGCTTGTTAAAGCTTGAATTGTAGCTGCTACTACGTTTCTTGGATTTGTTGTTCCAATTATCTTTGTTCTTACATCTCTGTATCCTGCAAGTTCAAGAACTGGTCTTACACTTCCTCCTGTTATAAGTCCTGTACCAACTGCAGCAGGTTTTAATATAACTCTTGCACTTCCAGATCTTCCTACAAATTCATGTGGAATTGTTGTTCCAACAACAGGTACTGTTACTAGATTTTTCTTTGCATCTTGGATAGCTTTTTTGATAGCATCAGGAACTTCTGATGATTTACCATTTCCTACACCAATATGTCCTTTTTCGTCTCCAACAACAACAACAGCGCTAAATCTAAATGTTCTACCACCTTTAACAACTTTTGCTACTCTGCTGATAGAAACAACCTTTTCTTTTAATTCTACTGGATTTTGATTTTCTTCCATTTTAGGTTTTTTCCTCCTTTTTTACATTATTTATGTTTTAGAATTTTAATCCTCCATTACGAGCGGCTTCAGCTAATTCTTTTACAACACCGTGATAGATATATCCGCCTCTATCATATACAACGTTTTCAATTTTCTTTTCTAAAGCTCTTTTTGCTATTAAAGCTCCAACTTCTTTTGCAGCTTCAATATTGCTATGTTTTTCTTTTACTTCTTTGTCTAATGTTGAAGCAGAAACAAGTGTTACTCCTTTAACATCATCTATTATTTGAGCATAGATGTTTGCATTGCTTCTGTATACGCAAAGTCTTGGACATTCAGCTGTTCCACTAACCTTTCTACGTACACGAGCATGTCTTCTTTCTCTTTCCATTTTTCTGTTTGTACTAGAAACCATTTCTTTCTCTCCTTTCCATTCATTATTACAATTTTTAAAAGTTTTCTAATTAATTGGCAAAAACTATTTTTTACCAGTTTTACCTTCTTTTCTACGAATAACTTCGTCAGCATATTTGATACCTTTACCCTTATAAACTTCAGGTAATCTCTTTGTTCTTATAACAGCTGCTGTTTGACCAACTAATTCTTTGTCAATTCCTCTTACTATGATTTGGTTTTGATTTGGAACGTCAAATGTTATACCAGCTGGTGCTTCAAATATTACTGGATGAGAATATCCTAATGTTAGGTTAAGATTGTTTCCTTGTTTTGCAACCCTATAACCAACACCATTGATTTCTAATTCTTTCTTAAATTCATCTTTAACACCCATTATCATATTGTGGATTAAAGTTCTTGTTAAACCATGTAAGCTTCTTGATAATTCTTCATCATTTGGTCTTGTAACTATAACTTCGTTATTTTCGATTGTTATGTTCATTAATGGATTGAATTCTTTTTCAAGACTTCCTTTTGGTCCTTTTACAGATACTTTATTACCATCTATTTTTACTTCAACTCCTTCTGGAATTGTAATAGGTTGTTTTCCTATTCTTGACATTGTTTTCACCTCTCTATATATCTTTTTATATTTCAATAATTTTTTACTACCATACGTAAGCGATTATTTCTCCACCTAATCCTAATGATCTTGCTTCTTTATCTGTCATTATTCCTTTTGATGTAGATACAATTGCTATACCTAAACCATTTAATACTCTTGGTAAATCTTCTTTTGAAGTATATATTCTTAATCCTGGTTTACTTATTCTCTTTATACCGTCTATAACTCTTTTACCTTTTTCATCATACTTTAAAGTAACTCTTATTGTTGCTTGGTTTTCCCCAGCTATTTCTTCGAAAGATTTTATATATCCTTCTTTAAATAATATATTAGCAATAGCTAATTTCATTTTTGATGCAGGAATATCAACTGTTTTATGTTTTGCTGTATTAGCATTTCTGATTCTTGTTAACATATCTGCTATTGGATCTGTTGTTACCATTTTTTAATTTCCCTCCTTACTTATAACTCAATTATTTTTTGTTAGATTTCTCTTATCTAACTTAAATTTTACCAGCTAGCTTTCTTTACTCCAGGGATTTCACCTTTATGAGCTAATTCTCTAAAGCATACACGGCATATTCCATATTTTCTTATATATCCATGTGGTCTACCACATAATTTACATCTATTATATTTTCTTGTTGAAAATTTTTGTGGTCTTTGTTGTTTTGCAATCATTGATTTTTTTGCCATTTAGAATTTTCCTCCTTTTTATATCTTCATATATCTTTTTATAATTTTAGAAATACTTTTTAGATGTTAGACATTAGATGTTAGAATTTTTCTACTTTCTAACCTCTAACTTCTAATTTCTAGCTTCTAAACGGCATTCCCAATAGAGATAATAATTCTCTTGCTTCCTCGTCTTTATTTGCTGTTGTTACGAAAATTATATCCATTCCTCTTAATTTATCAATTTTATCATATTCAATTTCTGGGAATATTAATTGTTCTTTAATTCCTAATGAATAATTTCCTTTTCCATCAAAAGAAGTTGTAGAAACACCTCTAAAATCTCTTACTCTTGGAAGAGCTGTATTGAATAATTTATAAGCAAATTCATACATTTTTTCTCCTCTTAAAGTAACTTTGCATCCTACATTTGCTCCCTCTCTTAATTTGAATGCAGCTATTGATTTTTTAGCTTTTGTAATAATTGGTTTTTGACCTGTTATTATGCTTAAATCTTTAATTGCATTTTCTAAGTCTTTTGGATTATCTCTTGTATCTCCAAGACCTATATTTATAACTATTTTATCAAGTTTTGGAACTTGCATAACTGATTTGTATTCGAATTTTTTTGTTAAAGCTGGAACAGCTTCTTTTAAATATTTTTCCTTTAATTCGCTCATTTTTTAATTCCTCCTTTCTTTAAATTATTTTATTTTTGCACCACATTTTTTACAAACACGTACTTTTTCGTCTTTTTCCATTACATAACCAATTCTTGTTGCTTTTCCACATTTTGGACAAACAAGATTTACTTTTGAGCTATGTATAGCACATTCTACTGGAATAATTCCGCCTTCTTCACCTTGTTTTCTAGGTTTTACATGTTTTTTTCTTATATTAATACCTTTTACAACAATTTTCTCTGTTTTAGGTATTACTTCCATTACTTCTCCTGTTTTACCTTTATCATTTCCTGATAAGATTTTTACTGTATCACCTTTTTTTATATTCATTAATTTCACCTCTTTTTTAGCTATTTTATTCACTAATATTATTTAATCTAAAGAACTTCTGGAGCTAAAGATAATATTTTCATATATCCACCATCTCTTAATTCTCTAGCTACTGGTCCAAATATACGAGTACCTGTTGGTGTTCCGTCTTCTTTTATTATTACTGCTGCATTTTCATCAAATCTAACATAAGATCCGTCTGCACGTCTTGTTGGATTTTTTGTTCTTACAACTACAGCTTTAACTACTTGACCTTTTTTTACAGTTCCACCTGGAGCAGCTGATTTTACAGAAGCTACTATTACATCACCAATGTGAGCATATCTTCTATAAGATCCACCTAAACATCTAATGCACATAATTTCTTTTGCACCTGTGTTATCAGCTACTTTTAATACAGTTTGTTGTTGTACCATTTTAGTGTCCTCCTTTTCGATTTCTTATTTCAAATTTTTTTAGCTTTCTAATATTCATGACTAAAAACGAGTTTAGAAATTATGTTATTTAACTATTGCCTTTTCCATAATTTCAACAACTCTCCATCTCTTGTCTTTAGAAAGTGGTCTTGTTTCCATTACTTTTACTTTATCTCCTACATGACAAGCATTTTCTTCGTCATGTGCTTTTAATTTGTATGTTCTTTTCATAGTTTTGTTATATATACTATGTCTAACACTAGTTTCAACTGATACTACTACTGTTTTATCCATTTTGTCAGATACAACTGTACCAATCATAACTTTACGAAGATTTCTTTCTTCCATAATCTTCTCCTTTCTTAGTTCAATCACTAATATTTTATGCCTTTATTATTTATTACTTAATTCTCTTTGTCTTAAAACTGTATTTATTCTTGCTATATCTTTTTTTACTTCCTTTATTTTTAATGGATTATCTAATCCATTTGTAGCTAGGCTGAATCTTAATTTGAATAACTCAGTTTTTAACTCACCTAATTCTTTTTCAAGTTCTGGTGAAGACATTTCATTTATTTTATTAATCTTCATCGCTATCACCACCTACATTATTTACTTTAGCTACAAACTTTGTTTTTATAGGTAACTTGTTTGCTGCTAATCTTAAAGCTTCTCTTGCGTCTGCTTCAGGTACACCTGCTATTTCGAACATTACTCTACCTGGTTTAACTGGTGCTACCCAATATTCTGGAGCTCCTTTTCCTTTACCCATACGAGTTCCTAGAGGTTTAGATGTTACTGGTTTGTCTGGGAATATTTTAATCCAAACTTGACCACCTCTTTTAATGTAACGAGTCATAGCAATACGTGCTGCTTCTATTTGATTAGATTTGATTCTTCCAATCTCTAAAGCTTGAAGACCAAATTCACCATCTGTAACTTGGTTTCCTCTAGAAGCTTTACCTCTAATTCTACCTTTTTGTACTTTTCTATATTTTGTTCTTGTTGGCATTAATGGCATTATTGTTCTCCCCCTTCTGTTTTAACTTTTTTTTCAGGAAGAACTTCACCCTTATAAATCCAAACTTTTACACCTATTTTTCCATAAGTTGTATTTGCTTCAGCAAATCCATAATCTATATCAGCTCTTAAAGTTTGTAGAGGAATTGTTCCCTCCTTATAGAATTCTGTTCTTGCCATATCAGCTCCAGCTAATCTTCCTGAAACTGCTGTTTTTATTCCTAATGCTCCAGCTTTCATAGCTTTTTGCATTACTTGTTTCATTGCTTTTCTGAATGAAATTCTTCTTTCAAGTTGAGATGCGATATTTTCAGCAACTAATTGTGCGTCTGTATCGAAATCCTTTACCTCAACAATATTTAAATTTACGTCTTTATTTATCATTTTTTGTAGTTCAGCTTTTAAGCTTTCTACTAATGCTCCGCCTTTACCAATTACTAATCCTGGTTTAGCAGTATATACGTTAACTTTTACGATTTTAGCATTTCTTTCAATCTCTATTTTAGAAATACCACTAACGTATAATTTTTTCTTTACATATTCACGGATTTTTTTATCTTCAACTAAGTAATCACTAAAGTTTTTAGAATCAGCATACCATTTTGAATTCCAATCTTTAATTACACCTACTCTTAATCCATGTGGATGCATTTTTTGTCCCATTTTTTAAATCCTCCTTTCCTTATACTCTCTCTCTTAAAACTATTGTTATATGACTTGTTCTCTTTCTTATTCTTACAGCTGAACCTTTTGCTGCTGCTCTAATTCTTTTCATTGTTGGACCTTGGTTTGCATAGATTTCAGCAATATATAAGTTTTGACCATTCATATTATGATTGTTTTCAGCATTTGCTATAGCTGATTTTAATAATTTTTCAACCATTGGTGATGCTGCTTTTGGTGTATATTTAACGATAGCTAAAGCTTCATTAACATCTTTTCCTCTTATTAAGTCTGCAACTATTTTAACTTTTCTAGCAGAAATTCTAGCGTTATTTAAAGTTGCTCTAGCTTCTAATACTGTATTTTCTTCCATCTTACCTATTACCTCCTTCTATTTCTTTACTGTTGTTGCCTTTTCTCCGGCATGGCCTTTGAATGTTCTTGTTGGAGCAAATTCTCCTAATTTATGTCCTATCATTTCTTCTGAAATGTATACTGGTACGTGTTTTCTACCATCATGAACTGCGATTGTATGACCAATCATTTGTGGATAAATAGTAGATGCTCTTGACCAGGTTTTTAGAACTTCTTTCTTTCCTGATTCATTCATAGCTTCTATTCTTTTTAATAGTTTAGGTTCTACGAATGGTGTTTTTTTACTTGATCTTGACATTATTTTCCACCTCTTCTCTTAACAATTAGTCTGTCTGTTCTATTATGTTTCTTTCTTGTCTTATATCCGTTTGCTGGTTTTCCCCATGGAGTCATTGGTCCTGGACGTCCTACTGGAGCTCTACCTTCACCACCACCATGAGGGTGATCTACTGGGTTCATAACGCTACCACGAACTGATGGACGTATACCTAAATGTCTTGTTTTTCCAGCTTTTCCTAATTTTACGTTTTCGTGATCTGTATTTCCTACAGTTCCTACTGTAGCTCTACAATTTACTAAAACTAATCTCATTTCTCCTGAAGGTAATCTAACATGTGCATATTTACCTTCTTTAGCCATTAATTGTGCAGCTTGACCAGCACTTCTTACTAGCTTTCCACCTTGACCTGGATTTAATTCTATGTTGTGAATCATTGTACCAACTGGGATACTTTCAATTTCCATACAATTTCCTGGTTTAATGTCAGCTTTCTTTCCTGCTACTACTTTAGCTCCATCTGTTAATCCGATTGGTGCTAAAATATAAGCTCTTTCTCCATTTTCATATTCGATTAATGCTATGTTTGCACTTCTGTTTGGATCATATTCGATACCAATTACTGTTGCTTCCATATCATCATTTCTATTACGTTTAAAATCTATAATTCTATATTTTTGTCTATTTCCTCCACCTTGGTGTCTAACTGTTATTCTACCATAAGAGTTTCTTCCTGCTTTTTCTTTCTTTGTTGTTAATAAAGATTTTTCAGGAGTTTTCTTTGTGATTTCTGCATAATCAGAAAGAACCATGTTTCTTCTTGATGGAGTATATGCTCTAAAGTGTTTCATCTTATTTTCCTTTCTTTACAAACAATATTAATTGTTTTCTCATTTATTATATTTACGGATTTTTTCCTGCTCCGTATCACAGATATTCTTTTTTATCCGAGTAATTTCTCGATAATTTTATCTTAATTAAGCACCCATAAATTCATCAATTGAATCTTTGAATTTCTTAGAAGATTTAACTTCTTTTCCACCTTTTGTAAGGTAAGATTTTGCTTCTGGATTTCTATCTATTGTTACAATAGCTTTCTTCCATTCAGATGTTCTTCCTGTATGAACACCTACTCTTTTTTCTTTTCCTCTTACTGTTACTGTGTTAACTTTTAAAACTTTAACTTCGAAAAGTTTTTCAACTGCTTTTGCAATTTCAACTTTAGTAGCTTTTTTGTTAACTTCAAAGGTATACTTTCCATCTTGTAACCCATCGCTTGATTTTTCTGTTACAACTGGTCTTATTATAATTTCTTCTGCTATCATTATGCGTACACCTCCTCTAATTTTTTAACAGTATCAAGAGTAACAACAAGTTTATTGTATTTTAATAAATCATATACATTTATTGTATTTACTAAAGTTGTTTTTACTCCTTCAATATTTCTTGCTGATTTTTGAACGTTTTCATTCTTTTCAGCTAACATTATTAAAGTTTTTCCTTCAACTTTTAAATTGTTAAGTGCTGTTACCATATTCTTTGTTTTTATTTCATCAAATGAAATATTATCAACAACAGTTAATTGATTTTCTAATACTTTTGAACTTAATACAGATTTGATAGCAATTCTTCTTTCTTTCTTATTGATTGTATATCTGTATGAACGTGGTTTTGGTCCTAATGCAATACCACCTTTTATCCATTGTGGAGCACGTATACTTCCTTGTCTAGCTCTACCTGTTCCTTTTTGTCTCCAAGGTTTTCTTCCACCGCCTCTAACTTCAGCTCTAGTTTTTGTGCTTTGTGTTCCTTGTCTTTGATTTGCTAAATAATTAACTACTGCTGCTTGAACTAATTCTTCATTTGGTTCAATTCCAAATACTTCTTCGTTTAATTCAACTTCGCTTACTTTTTTACCATTTATATCATATACATCTATTTTTGGCATTTTCTACTTCCTCCTTTCTACTATTTACTGCTCTTTACAGTTTTTCTTATTTTTAATATTGCACCTTTTGGTCCTGGTACACTACCTTTTACTAATATTACATTTTTATCAAGGTCAACTTTAACAACATCTAAGTTTTGTATTGTAACTGTTTGAACTCCCATGTGTCCTGGTAGTTTTTTACCTTTAAATACTCTTCCTGGTGTTGATGTTGATCCCATTGAACCTGGTCTTCTATGATACATAGAACCATGTCCCATAGGTCCTCTAGATTGTCCGTGACGTTTAATTACGCCTTGGAATCCTTTTCCTTTTGAAGTACCTTGAACATCTATTTTATCTCCAGCTTCAAAAACATCTGCTTTAACTTCGCTTCCAACTGTTACATCAGCAACATCTGAAACTCTGAATTCTCTTAAATGTTTTTTTGCTGTAATATTTGCTTTTGTAAAATGACCTTTTTCTGGTCTGTTTATTCTATTTTCTTTAACATCACCGTAACCTAATTGAATTGCATTGTATCCATCGTTTTCAATTGTTTTTACTTGTGCTACAACACATGGTCCGGCTTCAATTGCTGTAACTGGAACTACTAATCCGTTTTCATCAAATATTTGTGTCATTCCAATTTTTTTACCTATAATTGCTTTTTCCATTTTAAATTTTCCTCCTATACGTTTCACCGTATAAGTTATCCGTAATGTTCTTTCGAACGGCTAACTTAACTATTGGCTGGCTTTCGTCAGCATGGTTACTTCTTAAAAATATTTTTTAATAATTATTATTTTGTAACTTAAAATTACAATTTCATTTCGATATCAACACCAGCTGGTAGTTCTAATTTCATTAAACTATCAATTGTTTTTTGTGTTGGGTAAGCTATGTCTATAACTCTTTTATGTGTTCTCATTTCGAATTGTTCTCTTGAATCTTTGTACTTATGTGGACAACGTAAAACTGTTACGACTTCTTTCTTTGTTGGTAGTGGAATAGGACCTGAAACCTTTGCTCCTGTTCTTTTAGCAGTATCTACTATTTTTGCAGCAGACTGATCTAAAACATCATGATCATAAGCTTTTAATCTTATTCTAATTTTTTCACTACTTGTAACTTTGTTTGCAACTGCCATAGTAATTTTTTCCCTCCTTTTAAATCTTTTTAACTTGCTAAAAATCTGTGCTTTAGCTAAATTATTACGGCAAGTTTTAAAACGCTTCCTAGTGTTTCTTTTTATGATAACATTTAATCCCAAGTTATTTTGCAATATTTTTCTTGGGATAAGCGTTTCTATATATAAAACTTATCGCCTGGTCTAAGCCATGACATGCTCCGCAGAAGTTCCCTCCAAATATTGTTACTTAATATTTGTAGCCACATTCTGTTTCATCGCAAATTTATAGCTTTAATATTATATACTGGATTCTTTAATATGTCAAGAAAATTCTACCATTTCTTTAATTTTTTAGTATATTATATTTTTTGTATAAAAAGTTAATAATAAAATTTCAAACTTTACAGTATATATAGTAACTTTTATTATCGTGTAATTGCATTATCTTATATAAAGAGTATTATTATTTTATATATCTATAAAAAACGCAAAAGAGCATAACTCCTTTAACAGAATTATACTCTTTTGCATCTCTCAAATCTTACTTGCAATCGCAAGAATCACAATGCAAGCCGTTACCAACATTATATTCTTTTTAATTTTTTCCTTTCGTTTTTGTTTTTCATCGAATGTTACCCGAATGATCAAACCGCCAATAGTTCCAAGGATACACGCTGTAATAAAGACTTTCATTTTTGCTCATCCTTTCAAGTTTTTCTACATTATATTATTTTTCGTTTTTGCTGTCAATTACTCTTGCCATTTGTATTCCACTTGCAGATGCCATTATTAATCCTCTTGTTAGTCCTCCTCCATCACCAATTGAATACAATCCATTTATACTTGTTTCAAAATTATTATCTATTATTAATTGATTAGAATAGAATTTTATTTCTGCTGCATATAATAAATTATCTGGATTTGCAAATCCCGGAATAACCTTATCCATCCTTTTTATAAATTCTAGTATATCCACCATTGTTCTATAACCTATTGCATAAGTAATATCTCCAGCTATTGCTGTTTTTAATGTAGGAACTACGTTATTGTTTTCAAGTTCTTTTTCCCATGTTCTCTTTCCATTTAATATGTCTCCTAGTCTTTGAACTAAAACATTTCCTTTTCCTAATTGATTTGCATTTTCTGCTATATTCATTCCATATTTTATTGGTTCTTTGAATGGATTATTAAAATGATGTGATGCTAATATTGCTAAATTTGTATTTGTGCTTTTTCTGTCTTTATATGCATGTCCATTTACTAATGTCAAATTGTTATCATATACTTCATTTGCAACAAATCCACTTGGGTTTTGACAGAAAGTTCTTACTTTATCTCCATATGGTGGTAAATATCCAACAAATTTGCCTTCATACATATATTTATTTACATCTTTCATAACTTCATCTGGCAATTCATATCTTACACCAATATCAACAACTCCTGCTGTGTTTTCTATATTGTGTTTTTCACACATTTCTGCAAGCCATTCTGCTCCTTTTCTTCCTATTCCAAGTATAACAGTATCTGCATATATATTTTCATTTTCTTCTGGATGTCCTGACTTTTCTATTATTGCTCCTTTTATATTATTATTTTCTATTATTAAATCTTTTACATTTGTTTGGAACATGATTTCTATATTATTTTCTAATAAATATTGTTCAATTTTTCCATATAGTTCATGACTTTTTTCTGTTCCTAAATGTCTAATTGGACAATTACATAATAGAATATCATTTTCTTTAGCTTTCTTAGCTATTTCATTTATTTTATCTAAGTTTTCCAAGCCTTCTACTTTTGGATCTGCTCCAAATCTTAAATAAATATCATCTGCATAAAACATTAATTCTTTTGTTTTTTCTACGCCTAAGTAATCTTGTAAATTTCCACCAACTTCAATATGATCATCATCTTTATTTGGTAATGTTAATTTTCCATCTGAGAAAGCTCCTGCTCCTGAAAATCCACTTGTAATGTTGCAATATGGTTTACATTTTATACATTTTCCTACTTTTTCTATTGGGCAAATTCTATCTTCTACTTTTTTTCCTTGTTCTATAATTACTATTTTCTTTGTTTTGTTAAGTCCTAGTTGAATTAGTTCATATGCAGTAAATACTCCACTTGGTCCTGCTCCAACAATTATTATGTCATATTTTTTATCCATTGGTATCATCCTTTCAAATTATGATATTTATTTTTTATTCGTTGATATTGTATCATACTTTTCGATTTTTTTCTATCTTTCTTTTTCTCACTATATTGTATTATTTTTTGAAATTTACAACAGTGCTCTCTTTATCTTTTATAAATAAAAGAAGCTATAAAAAGCTTCTTCTTAAATAATACTATTATCATATCTACTCGATTTCTGTTCCTCCCCATTCAACTGCTGTAAATCCATTTCTTTCTGGAGTAATTAATTTTTGTTCTTCAATTTCTATTGGCTTTTTTAATCCCTTATATGTCATTAAAATTCTAATAGTTGTATCTGGTTTAGGTTCTATCTCTAATGGTGTATTTTCTTCTATCTCTTCTGTTGTTGCAAATCTTATATAGTTATATTCATTCTTTTGAAGAATTGGTAACCAATATATTATAAACTCTTCTGCTTCTCTTTCTGTAAGTCCTAGAGTTGCTAGTTTTTCTTCAAAAAATGTAATTAAATCATTCTTATTAATAACAAATCCATCTTTTTCCATTTTAAATTTTACTACATTTTCGCTTTCATAATATAATGAGTATAGTTCCCTATTCGTTACTAAATCTGTCATTGTCCCATTTGTTTTTGCTAATACATTCCATCCATTTGAATACTCCGGATATGAAACAATTATATTATTGTTATATTTTAATTTAACAGAGACTTGCATATCTTCAGTTGGATATAAATATATTATCGGTTTCATGTCTACAACTGCACCATATCTTCCATATACATAATCATATATTATAAATAGCATTCCCATCGCAATTATTATTAATATAATTCCTAAAAGAGCTCTTATTAAATTTCTACCTTTTTTATTCTTTTTTGCTTTTTCTTGCTTGTCTTTATTATTATCACTTTCTATTTCATTTAATACTTTATTTAATTCATTTTTATTATATTCCATATATTTTTTCCCCCATTTTTCTTTATATTAATTAGTACCCTATTTTTATCTGACTCTATTTTATATATTAATTCATTTCTAATTTTGATTATAAAAAGTTATTTACCTTTAAAGAAATCAACTAATTTATTTAATATTCTATAAAATAAATTTTGTGGCTTATGCTCAATAATTTGCATATTTTCTGATACTTCATCACTTTTTTCTTTATCATTTTGCTTTTTAAATAAACCTTCTGGATTGTATTTTTCAAAATTTCTTTTTTCTTCCTGAATAATTTCTAATTTTTCTGTTTCATAGATTTGTTTTCTTCCTTCATTTGATGCTATAAATTCTCTATATATAATTGCTAACATAATTTTAGTTTCTTCTAGCATTTCTTGATTTTGAAGATCATCTATATGTTTTACTATATAATTATAATCGTTATTCATATTTTCTTCAATAAAATTGATAAAATATTTTGAAATTTTTTCATATTCACTTCTAGGAAAAAATTTAATTATTTCATTAACTTCTTTAAAAGCCTTAGAATAAACTATTTCTTTTTTTACCATGTTTTACTTCTCATCTTTCAATGTCTTTAAAGTTTCTTTGATTCTTGCTCGAATATCTCTAAAGACATCCATAATTGTTTTCTTTTGAACTGCAGTTATTTCAGAAGTAACTTCTTTTATTGAGGACATTTGAATTTTTGGCCTTTTGAATTCATTTAGTTCGCTTTCAAATATTTTCTCTACACTATTTTCAGAAAGTCCACCTAAAGTTTGACTTTCTTTTTCTTTAAATATAAAATTGCATTCTTCTGAAAATCTTAACATAGAAATACTTTTAGCTGTATTGCTTTTTAAATAGTCTGCATCTAAGCTCCATCTATTTTCATTCTTCTTTCCAAACCTAGCTCTGTCTAATGCATCTGCATCTTTTAATAGATTACTTATTTTTACCAAAGATGCATATTTTTTATCGTCAACATTATATTGACAAGCTAAATTTCGTAATTTTCCATCATCAGTAACACGCTTTTTTCTTTCTTTATGTTCATGATACTCAATAGCAGCTTGAATTATAGAAATATTTTCATTTGAAATTCCAAAAGGATTACAGGAATATTCTTGCCATCATAAGTAACATCTTGAATTCTATTAGCTTGTATACCTAATGCTCTATCATATTGTCTAGCATATAAATCTAAAAATTCTCTTTCCATATCAACTTTATAAAATGGAGAAACATCTTTACTTATTGCTAATAGTTCTTTTTTATGGAAATAATAATACCTTCTATAATATTCAGCTTTTTTTCATCATTTTCATGTTCTGATAGATTAATAATCTCTTTTATATATTCTCCAAATCTATTATCAAGAACCTCTTCAAAAATTTCTATATTTTCTGAATCATTAACAACATCGTCTGGCAACATTTTCCACATTTCAAATTGCAATTTTGAACTAATTTTAGCAATTTGAAATATATGTTTTAGTTCTTCTTTTGTATAATTAGGAAAGTTATCTGGATCATGTTTTTATTTAATACTTCTATGAAATCCCTTAATTTCTTTTTATCTATGCTCGATAAATCAGAATGTTCTATCATATTAGAATATTCCATGTTCATTTTCTTCGTTTTCCTTTCACTTTTTTACTATAATGCTTTTTCGTCTTTTCATCTTTATAAAGACAAATTTCCGGAACACTTTTCTAATAAATTATTTGTATTAAAAGAAACTGTGAGTATAGAATTTTTATTAAATTTGGCAATAATATTATTTTCTTCTTCATAGTACTCAATATCATTTTCGGTTAATATTGCTTTTATCATTAATTTATGATTTACATTAAATGTTGAAACAATTTCAAAAATTCTATTTGAAAATTCCAATGAATTAATTCTTCTAAAAAGTTGTTTATCTAGATTTTTTACAAACATATATATCTTAGCGTCATCTGATCCTCCACAAAAATATGCCGTATTAGCATTAGTAAAAACCATATAAATCATTGATAAATTATATCCATTTATATCACCACTTATCTGCACTTTTTTACTTGCTAAATCTTTTACTCCAAATTTTTCTAGATTCTTACGAGCTTTCTTTATTAATTTTGCACCTTTATCTGGAATTACACTTTCAAGCTCAGCAGAATACCAAAAGTTATCCGTTGTACTTGTTGTTCCTATATATTCAACATCATATTTTCTTTCATCTAATTGTAAAAAACATTTTGTTAGATCAGTATCCCACCTAGAATATTCACCTATATATTCAATAAATCTATTTTGTATATTATACATATTGCCTATACATATTGAAAATAAATTTTTAAAATTTTTTTCTTCTGTATTTAATAATTTAAGTGTTTTTTCTTTTAGCATTAATCTTTTCCCCTTCCATATTTATTATTTAACCATATAAATAAAAGCTATACTTTTCTCAATCTAATTCTTTTCTTTATATAAAAATAATAATTTTACATATTAATATTCTTTTTTATTGATTTTCATTTTGAATTTATTTTATCATATTTATTTACAAAATTCTATTTTTATTAGAATTTTTCTGAATATAAAACAAAAAAGACTTAAAGCTAAGCTTTAAGTCTTGTCTTGGTGCAGATGGCCGGAATCGAACCGGCACGGGAGTATAAGTCCCGCAGGATTTTAAGTCCTGTGCGTCTGCCAGTTTCGCCACATCTGCATTTTCAACTGACGATGATTATTATACTATTTATATAATTACTTGTCAATAGTTTTTTTAATTTTTATTTCATTTTTTATTTTTTCTATAATTGTTAATACTATTAATATAATTATTATACCTGTAAATATCCCACAGGAATCTATTACTACATCTCTTATTTCTCCTGATCTACCAGGTATTATCAATTGATGAAGCTCATCTGTACTTGCATATAGAGAACCTAGAATTTGTGAATATATTATTTTTTTAGAATCTGATATATTATATAAATTTAATTCTAAATATATTAAAATTCCTCCAATTGTATATATCGAAAAATGTGCTATTTTTCTTACTATATTTTCGATATTTTTTAACACGATTTTTGCATCTTCCTGATTACATCCTTCTGTTATATGTAATGAATCTACTATTCTTTCAGTTACCTTTCCACTGACTCCACTTGATTCTGTTGCACCTTGATTTGAAAATGAAAATACCACTCCCATCCAAATCACTATTAATATCATAATTACAATTTTCTTTTTCATAAGCTTCTTCCTTCTTTTCTCTCCTTAAAATATTATATATTCATGGTTTTCATATTTTATAAACTTTTCTAAATCTTCAAATTTTATTGATATTGTTGCAGTATTTCTATTAGGATGTAATAATAGTTTTTCTCCTATCAATTCATGATTTAATAGAATTTTCACTTTATTTTCCTTATCATTTATTATTCCAAATGGTGTAACACTTCCTCTATATAAATGTAATAATTCTTCTAATTTTTCTTCACTACCAAAAGTTAAATGTGAACTATTAAGTATCTTACCTATTTCTTTTATATTAGCTTTCTTGTCTCCTTCTAATACTACTAAATAATAATTTTCCTTCTTATCTGTTAAAAATAATGTTTTACATTGTACTCCCTCAATCATGTTTCTTATATTTTTTCCATCTTCTACTGTACATACTGCTTTATGTTCTATTTTTTCATATTGTATATTTATATTCTCTAATATTTCTAATAATTCCATTTTCTCTCCTTTTTTCCATCTACTATAACATATATTTTTCTTATACTCAACATTTAAAATATAAAAAAGAATTAAATTTTTCGTGCTACTATTGTGCACATTCAAATTTAATTCTTTGATATTTATACTACATACATTATTTTATTATTTTTAAAATATTTATTCATTTCATTTCTTAAAAATTCTTCTCCTTCTTTTCTTATATATTCTTTATACATGTATTTTCCTTTTCCTCTACCAGTCATTATATCTTTATCAAATAAATTAATTGCATTTGGAAAAGCTTCTCTATTTATTGCATTATGCACATAACTGTATGTCATAAATATAATTTCAAAAAACACTTCTTTTTTTACTTTTTTACTTAAATTGTCATATAAATATTTTATTAAATTTGAATATAATTCTTTCCAATTCTCTACTAATATTACAGGTGCAATTAATATCCCTACTGGATAATCCGCTTCTATTAGTTTATTTATTGCTTCTACTCTTTGAGCTAATCTGGAAGTTCCAAATTCTACTTTATTAATAATCTCTTCTGGATTTACACTCATTCTTATAATTACTTTTCTATTATGTTTTAATGTTAATATATCATCAACCATATTAAATTTAGTAGGTAATGTAAGTTTTCCTTTTTCTGTATTGGCAAAATTTTCTATTGTCCATACTAAATTATTTGTAATTGTATTTTCTAATATTAAATCACTATTACTTCCTATTTCAAATGTTAGTTCTTTTTCACTTTTTTGTGCTGTTTTTATTATTTTATCTAGCATTTCTTCTCTATTAACAAATAATCTTAAATACGCACATTTATTATAATTACACACTAAATAGCAATACATACACATTGCTGTGCACCCAGAAGATGTATATGGTACTAAATAGTCTGATGTTTTATGATTTTCTACAAATTTGTGGGTTTTCCTCACTCCTATTATCAAATTTCTTTTCATATCAGGAAATTCTGAATTCTGTTTTTTTCTCATTTCTTCTATATTATTATGATTATCTATTTCAATAATCGGAACATCTTTATATTTTTCTAATATCTCTTTTCCTAAAGTGTAATTTTCAATATTTCTTTCACAATATAAAGCTTTTGGTTTAAACATCTTATCCACCTCTTGTTTTATATTGTTCATTTTTATTAATTATATTCTATCTTTATTATCATATTTGCATATCAATATATCATTTAATTATATACTAATACTCTTGGGAAACAATTTTTATTATACATTTTACACTCTTTGCATTCTTTACCTATCAAATCAGTATTATCATATTTAAACTTGTTTTTTAAATAAAATTTATCTATTTTAGATATTACATATATTGGTTTTTCTAGCTCATTTATAGCTTTTTCTAATAATGCTCTACCATAATTCTTATTTCTATATAGTTTATCCACTGCTAATGCTTCTATAAAATTCTTATCTTTATAATTTGAAACAGTTACTGCTCCTATAATTATATTATTCTCTTTTAATATAAATGATTTTGTATTTTTTCCAAAGTATCCTTTATTTTCATCAAATTCAAGACCATTTTCTTTATAAAACTCAATTAACTTTTCACTATTATATTCAATAAAATCCATTATTCCTCCATATAATTAAATCTGATATTGTTGCCTTTCGTATTATAGCTTCATCCATATATTAACTCTCTATATTTGGTTTTATTTTAGAATTCTTTTACAAATTTCATCTATTTTTGTTCAGATATTATTTTGCTAAATTCTTCTTCTAAATATTTTTCTATAATTTTGCTATCCCTCAATACTATAAATTTTGTATTATGAATATTTTTTTATCTCAAATTATACTTTTTGATATTTTCTGGTGTTGCAAATTCTTTATGTTCTTTTACTTTTTCTAGGAAAACTACTCCATCCAAATGATCACATTCATGTTGCACTAGTCTTGCAAAAAATCCATTTATTTGTTTTATTATCCTTTTTCCTTCTTCATTATAATATTCTACTTCTATATTTGTATATCTTTCTACTTTTCCTCTTATACTAGGAACACTCATACATCCTTCAAATTGTATATCTGTATCTTCTGATACTTTTTTCCATTTTGGGTTAATCATTACTGTTATTGGTATTTCTTCCGCATTATTATATTTTATTTCTTCTTTTTTTGCTCCTACTACTATAATTCTCTTATTTATACCAATTTGAGGAGCTGCTATCCCTAATCCTATTCCAAATTCTAATGTTGCTTTTAAATCTTCTACAATATCTAAAATATTTTCATCTATGTTTTTTATATCTACTTCATCACATTTCTTATTAAGAATAGGATCGCCTATTTCTCTTATCTTTAATACTTTTCCCATATACTTTCTCTTTCTTCAATTAAATTTTATTAATTTCTAAATAGTCATATACCATTGTTTTAGGAATATACACTTATTGTTTTCATTTAATTTTATTTGATAAATCATATCATATGATTCTACGTCTTTTAGAATAAAATTAACTATACAGCATTCGTAATTTTGGCATAATATATTAAATTCTATATTATTTGTATTTTGTTCCTTTATCTCTTCCCACATTTTTTCAATTTCTTTTATCGTATTTATTTTTTCTTTAGGAGTTTCATAATACTCCACTTTTTCATCAAATAAATTAACTATATTTTCAATGTTTTTGCTTTTCCAATTATTTAATAATTCTATACACCATTCATAATATTTTTGCATCTCTTACTCTCCTAATATTATTTATATATAATGTATCACAGTTCTACTTACTTTACAATTATTTTCTTATTTATTATAACGAACAAAGCCCTGCCTACAGGCAGAGCTTTGTTCTTCTCACTTCTTCTAGCTCTTTTGATAGAGCTTTTGTGGGTTATTTTACAAAGTCAGGAAATGGCATAGACCTCTTGCCGTGTTTCACGAAGTAAATCTCACACAAAAACCTGCACATATAGTCGAGATTCTGGTGTTCTTCGTATAGCTCGCTGTTTTCTCTTCTCTCTTCTGATGTCATATCGTTCCATTTTTCAGCGATCTCGTTCGCCTTATCCTCTAACTTTTTCACCTCTGCTATAAGCTGTTCTTCAGAGAAATCTTTGTACTGGTCATAGTCGATAACAAACTCAAGTTTCTTAAAAAAGTCAACCTCATGTTCTTCTTCAAACCTTATAAAGTCAAACCGGTTTGCATCAGTAACAAAAACCGCTCCTACTGAAAAGACTTTTTCGAAGATAGACGCCGGAACAGAAACATTACTTTCATGCACCAGATACAAAATATCCTGCATCTGCACATAGACTGTCTCTTGTCCATTTTCTTTGTGAAATAATTTCATTGTTTTTCCTCCCAGAAACATTGTTTTTTTCTTGCGGATGTCTCGAGTCGTCCTGAAACCAGGATATCAACAAATAGACATAAATATTTTACTATATTTTTCTAGTTTTTGCAACATAATATCGAAACACATTCCACATGTTTAGTCCAAGGGAATAAATCGACTGGGATTATGCTTTTAATTTCATATTCTTCTTCAAACATTTTTAAGTCCCTTACTAATGTAGCTGGATTACAACTAATATACACTATTTTTTCTGGTTTTACTTTTTCTAAATTTTTAATAGTAGTAGTGTCTAATCCTCTTCTTGGTGGATCTACAAATACTACATCTGGTATTATATTTCTTTTTTCTATTAATTCTGATAGTGCAAATTCTACGTCTCCAACCATAAATTCTGCATTCTGTATATTGTTTAGTTTTGCATTCTCCTTTGCATCTTCTATTGCTTGAGGTACAATTTCAATTCCATATACTTTTTTTACATTCTTTGATGCAAAAATTCCAATTGTTCCTATTCCACAATATAAATCAAATATTACTTTATCTTTGCTTAATTCTCCATTTTGAATTGCTAAATTGTATAATTTTTCTGTTTGTACTGGATTTATTTGATAAAACGACATTGGTGAAATTTTAAATATAAAATCACCTAATTTGTCTTTTATATATCCGTTTCCATATAAAATTATATTTCTATTGCCTAATATTACATTTGTATTCTTTGTATTTACATTTTTTACTACTGTTTTTATTTCTGGAAATGCATCAATTAATCCTTTTACCAATTCATCTTCATTTTTTATTTTTTCTTCATTTACAACTAATACACACATTACTTCATTAGTCTTCATTCCAACTTTTACAACAATATGTCTTAATACACCCTTATTGTTTTTTTCATCATAAACTTTTATTTTATTATCTTTCATAAAATTAATTACATATTGTGCAATTCTTTCTGATATTTTTGTTTGAATTTTGCAATCGTCAATAGGAATTATTTCATGTGTTCTATTTGCAAAAACTCCAAATATTGGTTCTCCGTTTTTATTAATACCTACTGGATATTGTGCTTTATTTCTATAATTAAATGGCTTTTCCATTCCAACTGTATTATTTACATCTATTTTATTTTCTAATGTTTTGTTAACTAGTGATTGTACCATGTTTTTCTTTATTTCTAATGTTTTTTCATACTTTATATGTCTTAAATCACATCCTCCACATCTTTTATATGTTGAACAATCCTCATCACATCTATATGGAGATTTTTTTATTATTTCTAGTATTTTTGCAAAAGCATAAGATGAATTTACTTTTACAATTAGTATTCTTACTTTTTCTCCTTCAATTGCTCCTTTTACAAAAATTGTAAAATTGTTTATTTTTGCAATTCCTTCTCCTTCAAATCCATTATCTACTATATCAACGATATATTCATCGTTTTTTCTTATTTCTTTTTCCACTTGATCTCTCCTCAACACTTTTCTTTTTTTAATTTTACTAATTCTTGTTTACAGATGTCAAGTATTCTTTTTTTCTGACAATATTCTACACTCTTTATATCAATTTCGGCATTTACTATTTTCTTTAATATTTCCATATCTTCCATTGTCTGTTCTAATCTATTCATTATTTAATCCCCTACTATCTTTCTTCTCCTGCTGATGTGTGTTCTGGTATTCTATTTTGTACTTTTTGTTTATATGCATCTCGCAACTCTTGAATTGCCTGCATTAATTCTGCATCTATATTTTTATCTTTTCTTTCTTCTAAGTGTAATCCATATTTTTTTAACATTACTTTTATTTTTGCAATGCTTTGAAAATTAATTTTTGCAATAAGTTTCAATTCTTCTTCATTGTACTTAGTCAAATCTCCTAGTGTAATTATTCCTCTATCATTTAATTTTCTTAATATTGTATATTTATTTAGTTCTCCTGTATCTTCTATTCTTATATCCTCATTATCATTCTTTTCTGTTTCACTTTTACCTTTGTTTGTTTTTTGTTTTTCTATATTTAACTCTCTAATATTGTTCATTTTATATACTAATTCATTTAAATATTGTCTTCCTAACCCCTTCATTAATAATAATCTTGAAATATTTTTCTTATCTGATATGTCTCCAATATCTTCAATATTTTCTATTCCATTTCTTCTAAGAATATTATATAAACAAGGACTTAAATCTAATACTTCTATTTTTCTACTTTTATGTGCAATTGTTATACTAGTATTATTAGTAATGTCTTGACTTTGCTTTATATCACTGTTTCTATTTTCATCTGTTTGGTGGTTTATTACAGTTTTTCCTAATCCTAGTCCAAATTCCTTTAAAGCTTCCTTTATTTGTATTATTATCCTTTTACTAAATTTTGATTTTTTTATTAATTCCTCTTCTGAATATTGTGTTAATTCTTCTATAGTATCTATTTCAATTTTATTCAATTTTTCTACAATATATCCTCTTAACATCGTTTTTGATAATTTTATATCTCCATATATTTCTATTTTTCTTTTGTAAGTCTCTCTAACTTTATTTTCTTTCATACATAACTCTTCTAATTTCATGCTTACAGCCTTATCTATTTCTATATACTCATCTGGCATAAATATATCATAATTTCTAAAGAATTCCTCTATAAATTCACTTCTTCTTTTTCCTGTTATTTTTTCTTCCTCATATACAATTTTTACCTCTGTTCTTTTCAAAGCATTTATTGTATGTTCTTTTGATTGTCTAACTGCTTCACTAGATATGCCGATTATTTTTGCTACTTGTGCATTACTTCTTTCTATTCCATCCTCTATTCCATATTTTAATTTTATTAATTCATATTGTTTTTTTCTATCTCCTCTTGTCATTATTTCCTTTATTTTTTTTCTTATTGGTTCTAAATTTACAATATTTCCTTCTTCAGCTCCTACAATATCGTCTATAAGTTTTTCTATTCCGTTATTTCTTTTTATAAAGTCTGGTTGAGATATATCAAATCCTTTTATAAGTCTTTCATAAATATTTTTTGGTATATTTTGTTGTATTTCATTAAGTCTTCTTTCTGTTAATGCTTTTACATATTCGTTTTTGAAATTTTTTATA
Organism: uncultured Clostridia bacterium; assembly: GCA_934183325.1. Lineage (GTDB taxonomy): Bacteria > Bacillota > Clostridia > TANB77 > CAG-508 > CAKPSH01. The sequence goes on along the minus strand of CAKPSH010000004.1, from coordinate 56,293 downwards.
TTTCCATATTTGTTACATACAACAGCTAAATCATTTTTTGATATTCCATATTTCTTTACTATACTTTCTATTACTTTATCATCTTCAAATTTATATCCAGCTCCAGCTTCTCTTAATCTTAAAATATCTTTTTCAGATATTTTTCCATCATCTTTTCTTACTGAAATATATCTGTAATCACTTATTGCTTGCTCTAATAATGGCTCTACTTTTTCTCTTTCCTCTGGAATACTTGCGAATAGTTCATCTCTGCTTTTATATCTTCTTTCTCTCCATATTTGTGGATATTTTCTACAAAATTTTTCTAATCTATATAATTTGTCTTCAATAAAATCGCATTTTTTATCTAGTAAACCATTTTCTATCATTGTTTGTACTATTTTTTCATCTAAATCTCTTGTATCAAATGCTAATTTTCTTAAATATATTAAATATACCCCAACAGAATATCCTTTATATTCTGAACTATAAATTGGTTTTGTTCCTTTTTCATTTATATACTCCAGAATTAAATTTAATTTTTTTTCGTTAGAAATATGTTTTCTCATTTCTTCTCCTCCTAATTTACATAACAAGTATTATATCATCTTTTTTTCATTTTTTCTATATATTTCGTATAATCTATTGAATTTTCAACCTTTTTTGGTATATAATATTGAAATCTTATATTATAGAAGGGATGATTTTATGAAGAAATTAACAATTAAAGATTTGTACCGTAATACTAGCGAATACGTTGATAAGCAAGTTATTTTAGAAGGTTGGGTTAGAACAGTTCGAAATTCAAAAGCTTTTGGTTTTATAGAATTAAATGATGGAAGTTTTTTTAAAAATGTTCAAATCGTTTTTGAGGATACCTTATCTAATTTTAATGAAATATGTAAATTATCAATTAGTTCTTCTATCAAAGTTACAGGAACTCTTATAAAAACAGAAGGAGCAAAACAAGCTTTTGAAATAAAAGCTAATGAAATAACAATTGAAAATTTATCTTCTCTTGATTATCCACTTCAAAAGAAGAAAACAAGTTTTGAATATTTAAGAACAGTATCTCACTTACGTCCTCGTACAAATACTTTTAGTGCTGTTTTTAGAGTTAGAAGTGTATTATCTTTTGCAATACACAAATTTTTTCAAGAAAGAGGATTTGTATATGTTCATACCCCACTTATTACATCTAGCGATGCTGAAGGTGCAGGAGAAATGTTTAATGTAAATTCTTTTGATTTAGCTAATGTTCCTATGACTGATGATGGAAAAGTTGATTATTCCAAAGATTTCTTTGGTAAACCTGCTCATTTGACTGTTAGCGGTCAATTAAATGCAGAAGCATTTGCTACATCTTTTAGAAATGTATATACTTTTGGTCCTACTTTTAGAGCTGAAAATTCAAATACCGTTAAACATGCTGCAGAATTTTGGATGATTGAACCTGAAATCTGTTTTGCTGATTTAAAAGATGATATGGATTTAGCAGAAGATATGATAAAATATATAATTACTTATGTATTAAATGAATGTCCTGAAGAAATGGAATTCTTTAATAAATTCATTGATAATACCTTATTGGATAGATTACACAATGTTATCAATTCTGATTTTGGTAGAATCACTTATACAGATGTTATTAAAGAATTAGAAAAAGTTAATGATAAATTTGAATATAAAGTTTCTTGGGGAGTTGATTTACAAACAGAACATGAAAGATATATTTGTGAGCAATTATTTGGTAAACCTGTTTTCGTAACAGATTATCCTGCTGAAATTAAAGCTTTTTATATGAAACAAAATCCTGATGGAAAAACTGTTGCAGCTACTGATTTACTTGCTCCTGGTATTGGAGAAATAATTGGTGGAAGTCAAAGAGAGGAAGATTTCGATAAATTATCTGCAAAAATAAAAGAACTAGGAATGGATGAAAATACTTATGATTGGTATATGGATTTAAGAAAATATGGTTCTGTTGTTCACTCTGGATTTGGATTAGGTTTTGAAAGAATGATGATGTATTTAACTGGAATGCAAAACATACGTGATGTTATTCCATTCCCTAGAACACCAAAAAATTGTGATTTTTAATATAAAAAAGGATTTTGAAATTAATTATATTTTTCAAAATCCTTTTTTATTAAAATAACTCATACATAATTTTATTCACTATAAAGTAAAATACTATAGCTATAATAATAATTCCTAATATTACTAATATCTTTTTCTTTTTACTACTTTTACTTTTCTTAAAATAAACTAATAATCCAATTAACATGGCTATTGGTATAATAAACACTTGTGATACTTTAATAATCACCTTTATTGGACTTGGTCTTGGAATACCATAAACAGTTTCTATCATTCCTGCTTGATTTATTATATTAAGAGGAACCGCATATATTTTATTTGCAAATGCTAATATTCCTACTCCTATACCACCAATTATGCCTTTTAATTTTGATAAAAATTTTTTTAACTTATTTATTACTTCTTTCATAATTTTCCTCTACTTATTATTAATCATTTTATATACACATCTATTTTGTATATTTTCATTAAAATCCCAAGTATGAAAAGAACCGCCTAAGCAATACTCCCATTGCTCGCATTGTTCACAAGAACTACATTTTGTTCTATTTTTATTTCTAAATTGTTTATATTTATTATCCCATACGTCTTTAAAATTGTCAACTTTAATGTTTCCTTGTATTAATTCTTTTCTTCTTGGAACATTAGGACATACAAATAAATCCCCATTATATAATATACTTGCTACATTTATTCCTGATTTACAATAAAAATAATATTTTCTAACTTCTTTTTCATAATCCAATCCGAGAAAACTAGAACATCCATAAGTTATTTCCGGTTTTCTATCATTTTTCTTTGTTTTAATAAAATCTAATATTTTTTTTAATTCTTCTCCATCTAATAATAAATTGCTATTCTCTTTTGCCCTTCCTATTGGATCCATTGCTACTAATCTCCAAGAATCTAATTTCAAATCTTTCATTATATAATATAATTCATCTAATTGGTCAATATTTTTTTTATGAAACACAGTTGTAACTTGAATATGTTTCACAAAATTAGCCTTATTTAATTTTTTTATATTGTCAATTATTATTCTATAAGCTCCATGAACTCCTCTAAAGCTATCATGTGTTTCTTCTATTCCATCTATACTTATTGAAATTGTTTCCATATTTGCCTTTTTTAATTTTTTAATATTTTCATCATTTAATAATATTCCGTTTGTAGTCATCCCCCAATGAAATCCTAATTCATTGGTAGCATATTCCATAACTTCATACAGATCTTTTCTTATTAAAGGTTCTCCTCCTGTTACATTAATCAAAATTTTATTTGCATCCATATCATTTGCAATTTGCTTAAATGCATTTTTTATTTCTTCTGTTGTTAACTCATCATCATATTTCTTATTCTCAGCACTGCTTCCACAATGTTTACATTTAGCATTACATGTTAAAGTGCATTCCCAAAACAAATCTATTAGTTTATGTTCCTTATATTCTTGTTCTCTATACATTTTTATTAGTGTCATTTCTCCTAATTTATAAATCTTTTTTAACATTTTTATCTCCCTGTAATAATATTAAATTTATTATAATTCTAAGACCTATTTTTTTCAATATATTACTTGCTCTTTTTCTAGAAAGAAAAAAAATTACCACATAATGTGGTAATTTTTTTTGCTTATTTTAGTTTGATGAAGAACTACTTGAATAATATTTAGACATATACCAAGTTGAAAAATCAAATACTTCATTTGTTGTAGGCATTCCATAATCAACACCTTTTGAATCTATTGTTATGCTTTCAATAATAACATCTGTTGCAGGTCTTGTTGTTTCTTTTTGTGTTGTTTCTCCTGTTTCTTCATTTTTTTCTTCATCAACAGCTGTTTCAACTTTTGAAATTGCGTCAACTGTATCCATTCCACTTGTAACTTTACCAAATGCACAATAATTTCCATTTAAGCTTGATGATGTTTTTGTTAATATAAAAAATTGAGAACCAGCTGAGTTATAACTCTCATCTGTTAAACTTGAATCATAATTTGTATAGTCCCCTCTTGCCATTCCTATTGTGCCTCTTTCAAATTTTAGTGTATTATTTTTATATCCATTTTTTGCAAATTCTCCTGGGATTGCATATTCTTTATCTGCATCTGATCCTGACTCTATACTTTTATCAATTGCACCTTGTGTTGGTGAACCAGAACCATCTCCTTTTGAATCCCCTCCTTGTATTAAAGATTCCTCTACTCTATGTATTTTTAATCCATTATAATATCCATTATCTGCTAATTTAATAAAATTTGTAACTGTGTTTTCAGCATATTCTGGATACAATTCAACAACAACTGCCTCATCATAATCTTTAAATTTTATTGTTGCAACTGGATTTTCTACTTTTTGTGTTGCATATTTTACAATACCAAAACTAACTCCACCTATCAAAACTATTACTAATAAAATTGCAATAATTAGTACTGCTTTTTTCATTTTTATCAATCCTTTCTAAATTTTATCTTTTTGATTTTTCATATTATATCATTGTTTTATTATTAAGACAACATTTTATCAAAAACAAATTGTTCTTGCATTCTTTGTAATGATTGTTTTATCGTTCTTGCTCTTACTTCTCCTATTCCTTCAACCTCATCTAAAGCAGGAATATCTGCAATCAATATGTGTTGGAAGGATTTAAATGATTTTATTAAATTATCTACTATATTTGATGGCATTTTTGGAACCTTACTTAATATTCTATATCCTTTCGTATATACTCCAACTTCATCAAAGTTTTCAAAATTCTCGTATCCTAAGATTTTTGCTATTGTTGTAGGATTTAAAAGATTTTGAACTTCCAAATCAATTATTTCTTTTAAAACTTTTTCTGCTTTTTTCTTTTTTGTTACATAATCCTTTATTATTAAATTTTCTTCTTTTTCCAAATCTCCAACCAGCTCTTCCAATTGCATTTCAACTAGTCTTCCTTCTTCTCCCAATTCATACACCATACATCTTACTTCATCAACCATTTTCATAACTAATTCAGCTCTTTGAATTACAGTTATTACATTTTCTAGAGTTACAATATCATTAAATTCGTACTCATTTAAAGTATTTATTTCTCTATCATATACTTTTTTATATTTTTCCGCTGTCTGTAATGCTTGGTTCGCTTTTTCTAATACTTTTGAAGTATCCTCTATTACATACTTACTATTTCCCTTATATACAGTTATGACACTTCTTCTCTGTGATATGCTTATTACAAGTTGTTTAGTTTGTTTGGCTGTTCTTTCTGCAGTTCTATGTCTTGTTCCTGTTTCTTTGGTTTCTATTTCAGGATTTGGAATCAATTGTGTGTTTGCATATAATATTTTTTTTAAATCACTGCTTATAACTATAGCTCCATCCATTTTTGCTAATTCATAAAGCCTTGATGGAGTGTACTCTTCATTTATATTAAATCCACCATCTACAATATCCAATACTTCTTGCGAATCTCCTATTACTATAAGTCCACCAGTCTTTGCTTTCAAAATATTTTCTAGTCCTTCTCTTATCGGAGTTCCTGGTGATATTATTTTCAATACTTCTGTTATGTCATCTTTCTTTGTTTCTCTCATTTTATCCCAGCACCTTTCATAGCTTCATTTATATTTTTTACACCAATTATTTGGAGATTAAAACTTTCTTTAAGGTATCTTTTATTGCTTTCTGGTATTATGCAAGTTGTAAATCCTAATTTTTCTGCTTCCTTAAGTCTTTTTTCAATTAAATTAACATTTCTTACTTCTCCTGTTAATCCAACTTCTCCAATTGCCACTAGCTTATTTGAAATTGGTATGTTCTTATAACTTGAAGCTGCTGCTAACATTATCCCTAAATCTATTGCTGGCTCATTTACTTTTATACCATTTACTATATTTAAATAAACATCCTGATTTCCAAGGTTTAATCCAGCTTTCTTTTCTAGTACAGCTATTAATAATGTTAATCTATTATAATCTAATCCATTTGCTGTTCTTCTTGGTAATCCAAAAACGGTTTGTGATGTTAATGCTTGTATTTCTATTAATAAAGGTCTAGTTCCTTCTATACTTGCAACAACAACTGAACCTGCTGGATTATCATCTCTTTCAGATATCATAACAGCTGATGGATTTTCTATTTCTTTAAGCCCAACTCCTGCCATTTCAAACATTCCAATTTCATTTGTTGATCCAAATCTATTTTTTACACCTCTAAGTACTCTATATGAGAAATATCTTTCTCCTTCAAGATATAAAACTACATCTACCATATGTTCCAATACTCTAGGTCCAGCAATATTTCCATCTTTTGTAACATGACCGATTATTATTGTGGTAATTGCCTGTGCTTTGCACATCTTCATTATTCTTGCTGTAACTTCTCTTACCTGACTTACACTTCCTGGAGCTGAGGTTACATCTTCTGAGTAAATAGTCTGTACAGAATCTATGATTACAAGCTTAGGTTTTGTATTATTTATCGCCTCTTCAATTAAATCGATATCTGTTTCTCCTAAAAATAGTAAATTATCCTTATTTACTTTTAATCTATCTGCTCTAATTTTTATCTGTTCTGCTGATTCCTCACCAGAAACATATAAAATTGTTCCATCTGTTTTTAATTTATCACATATTTGCAATATTAGTGTTGATTTTCCTATTCCTGGTTCTCCTCCTAATAGTACTAATGAACCATTAACTAAGCCTCCACCTAATACACTATCTAGTTCTTTAAATCCTGTTGATACTCTTGTTGCCTCTGTTCCCACAACTTGATTTAATTTTTGGGGTGTAACACTTTTTTTCTTTTCGCCACTACTAGTTCCTGAAGAACTTTTTGTGATTTTTTCTTCAAAAAAGCTATTCCAAGCATTACATGCTGGGCATTTTCCCATCCATTTAGCTGATTCATATCCACATTCATTACAAACAAACACAGATTTCACTTTTGCCATTTTTTCTCATTCCTTCTTGTTTTCAATATATTCCATATTATATTATATATTTTTTTACTTTGTAAATACTTTTTTGCTTTCTAGTGAAAACTTTTGATTATTTTTCAATTTTCCTTCTAAAATTTCTTCTGCTATCTTATCTTCAACTAATGTTTGAATACTTCTTCTTAATGGACGTGCTCCATAATTTTTGTCATATCCTTTCTTTTTTATTTCTTCTATTACGCTCCTATCAATTTTTATATTATATCCATTATCTAACAATCTTTTTTCCACTTGTACTAATAATAGTTCTATTATTTTATCTATCTCTTCATCATTTAATTTATGAAATACCACTATTTCATCTATACGATTTATAAACTCTGGCTTTAGCTCTTTTTTTACTTCTTCCATAACTTCATTTTTTATATCTTCATATTCTCTTTGTTTTTCATCATTAACTTTTTCGGTAAATCCTAAAGTATTCTTTTTATTTATTTTTGAAGCTCCTATATTGGAGGTTAATATTATTACCGTATTTTTAAAATCAATGGTTCTCCCTGTTGAATCTGTAAGTCTTCCATCTTCTAATACTTGTAATAATATATTCATTACATCTATATGTGCTTTCTCTATTTCATCAAATAAAATAACAGAATATGGTTTTCTTCTTACTTTTTCAGTTAATTGTCCTCCTTCGTCAAAACCCACATATCCTGGAGGAGCACCTATTAATTTGGCTACTGAATGTGCTTCCATAAATTCTGACATATCTAACCTAATCATTGCATTTTCATTACCAAATAATTCTGTTGCTAAAGCCTTTGCTGTCTCTGTTTTTCCAACTCCAGTAGGTCCTAAGAATAAAAAAGAACCTATCGGTCTATTAGGATCTTTTAAGCCAACTCTTCCTCTTCTGATTGCTTTTGCTAAAGCACTAATTGCTTCTTCTTGTCCTATTACTCTTTGATGTAATGATTTTTCTAAATTTTTCAATTTTTCATTTTCATCTTCATTTATTTTCTTTACAGGGATATTAGTCCAGCTTGATATTATATTTGCTATATCTTCTTTTGTAATTTCGATTCTTTCACTTCCATTTTTTTCAGACCATTTTTCTTTTTCATCATTCATTTTTGCTTTTTGTTTTTCCTCTTTATCCCTTAATATTGCTGCATCTTCAAAATTCTGTGTCTTAATTGCCTCCTCTTTTGCTCTTTTCGTTTCAAGCATTTCTTCTTCCATTTCTCTTATCTTTTCAGGCAGTTTATATTTTTTCATCTTTGCTGTTGATGCTGCTTCATCTAATATATCTATTGCTTTATCTGGTAAAAATCTATCATTTATATATCTTGATGATAAAATTACCGCCTCTTCTAAGGCTGAATCATTTATTTTTACATTATGATGTAATTCATATTTATCTCTTATTCCACTTAAAATCATTACTGTATCACTAATACTTGGTTCTTCAACTAATACTGAACTAAATCTACGTTCTAATGCAGCATCTTTTTCTATATATTTTCTATATTCATTTATTGTCGTTGCTCCTACTAGTTGTATTTTTCCTCTTGATAATAATGGTTTTAAAATATTAGCTGCATCTATTGCTCCTTCTGCTGCTCCTGCTCCTACTATTGTGTGTATTTCATCTATAAATAAAATAATATCTTTTGCTTTTCTAACTTCATTAAGTGCTTTTTTTATTCTTTCTTCAAAATCTCCTCTATATTTTGCTCCTGCTACCATACTAGAAATATCTAATGATACTACTCTTTTATTTCTTAACATTTCTGGCACATCATCTTCTACTATTTTTTCTGCTAATCCTTCAACTATTGCTGTTTTTCCTACTCCTGGCTCTCCAATTAAACAAGGATTATTTTTTGTTCTTCTAGTTAATATTTGTATGACCCTTTCTATTTCTTTATTTCTTCCAATAATACTATCTAACTTTCCCTTTTGAGCTTCTATTGTTAAATCAACACTATATTGATTTAATGTATTCGTCATTCCATAACTTCCTTTATTCTTTATGTTTATACTTTTCATAAAATCTTCATCACTAAAGTTTTGTTCATCTAATATCTTAACTATTTCATTATACATTTTCTGTATATCTATACCTAAATCATTTAAAATTCTAACGGCTATACTATCCGTTTCTTTAACAATGCCAACTAGTATATGTTCAGTTCCTACAAAATCTGAACTAATTTTCTTTGCTTCTCTATATGCATTTTCAAAAGCTTTTTTACATCTTGGTGTAAATCCTAATGTTTTATCAACTCCTTCATCATTCTTTCCAATTAATTCTTCTATATCATCTAAAATATCATCAGGTGTAATATTTTGTCTTTCTAATACTTTAAATGCTACACCTGTATTTTCACTAGCCAATCCATATAATAAATGTTCTGTTCCTACATAATTATGTCCAAATTTTACAGCTATTTCACTAGCCATTTCTATTGCTTTATTTGCACTTTTTGTAAATTTATAATCTAACATAATTTTATCTCCTTTGTTTTTTGTTCAAATTATAATCATATATTTTTTTAAGTTCAATATGTTCGACAAAGGTTCTATGTGTTAGACAAAGGTTCTAATAGTAATAATAAAATTGACAACATTAATTTTTTTCACTGTTTTATTTATATCTTTTTCAATATATTTCTTAAAAATTATAATTCTCTATACTATTTTTTGTTCATTTCAATAATAATTACTCGAATTTTGTTATATATTTTTCTTAAATTATAAAATATAAAATATTCTTAATAATAATAATTTATGCAATCAAAAAAGAGATAAAATCCTTATAAATTTTACCTCTTAATTATTGATTTATTTATTTGTCATATTTGAAAGTTTATCTGCTACTTCCTTTTGCTTTTCCAAAGTTAGCCATGCAAAATATGAAGGTATAAATTCTCCATTAATTACTTTATCTTCACTAAATTCCATATTAAACCTCTTTCTTAAACTTAGTTTATATTTAATATTGCATTTTCTTCAATTATTTATACTGATATATAAGAAATAGATATAATAAAACATACAATTTTTTTGAATATAAAAAAAAAATAACATTTTCTAAGTGCCAAAGGCACATAAGAAAATTTAATTCTTCCATAATTATCTTCTAAGGAAACTCACTATTTCATAGATGACTTTCCTAAGAATATAAAAAAAGACCAAATTAATGGTCTTTTATTTATTATTCAGCTTCTGTAGTAGGAGCGTCTGAAGCTTCTTCATAAGCTTCAAGTATTTTGTTTTGGATTTTTTCCCTTGTTTCTGGGTTGATTGGATGAGCTATATCTTTGAAATCTCCGTTTGGAGTTTTTCTGCTTGGCATAGCTATGAATAATCCATTTTGACTTTCGATAACTTTGATATCGTGAATTACGAATTCGTTATCAAATGTTACAGAAGCAACAGCTTTCATTCTGTTCTCTGAATTAACTTTTCTTAAACGTACGTCTGTTATTTGCATGTTTGTTCACCGCCTTACAATGTTATAATGTTTGTACATATTTACTATGTACAATAATATTATTCGTCAAAACCCTTTTTTTTCCTTCTTATTTTTTACAAAATTTTGAAAAGTTCATCTTATTTTCTCCTACCGTATTATCTATATACTATATTAAAGATTAAAATCATCTGTTGTGTTTAGGCTAAGCCAGAATTTATATATAATATTTAAAACTGAGTTCGACCTTGACCAATTTGCTAAATTATATTGGGCAGAGTGTGTATCTAATATAGGAATTATCAGTATATTAAACGCCTTGAAGAACGGAAAGCTTTAAATATTATATATAAATAATCTGGCTCTTATAAAATATTCTAGATGATTTTAATCTTTAATATAGTACTCTAATTTTCACATATTGTATTGAAAAATCATATAAAAGAGTATATAATTGTTTTGATTTTAAAAAGAAAGCGTGGATTTATTGTGAAAAATATTAATAATGTAATTACATATAAAAATATATATTTTATAGGAATTGGTGGAGTTAGTATGAGTGGTATTGCTCATACTTTAAAACACTTTGGTTATAATGTAGCTGGTAGTGATACCTCTGATTCTAGTTCTATTCATTCATTAGTCGATAGTCAAATTCCAGTTTATATTGGACATTATCCTGAAAAAATAAAAGACTATGATCTAGTTGTATATACTGCAGCTATTGCTAAGGATGATCCAGAATTAGTTATGGCTCATTCTTTAAATATTCCTACTATGGAAAGAGCTGTATTCTTAGGTCTATTAACAAAATGCTTTGCCGAAACTATTACAATTTCTGGTACTCATGGAAAAACAACGACAACTTCTATGATTTCCTTATGTTTTTTAAAAGCCAATTTACATCCTAGTATACAAGTAGGAGCTTATCTTCGTGATATCTCTGGAAATTATGTTGTTGGTAATAGCGATTATTTCATCTTAGAAGCTTGTGAATATGTAGAAAGCTTTTTACACTTCTTCCCTAAATCAGCTATTGTTTTAAATATTGATAATGACCATTTAGATTATTTTAAGAATATTGATAATATACAAAAAGCTTTTGAAAAATATGTTAAATTATTACCTGGTGACGGTTTATTAGTTACAAATGCTGATGATTCTCGTTGTTTAGAAATCTCAAAATCCTCAAAAGCAAAAGTTATTACATATGGTATTAATAATCTATCTTCTAATTTTATTGCAAAAAATATAAATTTTGATGATAATGGTTTTCCTGAATTTGACGTGTATAATAATAATAATTTTTATGCTCATATACATCTTTCTGTTCGTGGAACTCATAATATTTTAAATGCACTTGCTTGTATTGCAATGTGTTCTTATTATGGTATTAGTTCTGATATTATTTGTGATGCACTTCATTCCTTTACAGGTGCTAATAGAAGAATGGAATATAAAGGTAATTTTAATAATGATGTTTCTGTTTTTGATGATTATGCTCATCACCCTACTGAAATTAAAGCTACAGCTATGGGATTAAAAAATATGAAGTATAATGAATCTTGGGTTGTTTTTCAACCTCATACATATAGTAGAACTAAAAATTTATTAAATGATTTTGCTAATGTTTTGTTAAATTTTGATCATATAATAATCACAGATATTTATGCAGCTAGAGAAAAAGATATATATGGTGTATCTTCTAAAGATTTGGCTGATAAAATTAAAAGTTTAGGTGGAAATGTGACATACATAAAAGATTTTAATGATATTGTTTCATATCTAAAAGATAATGTTTCTTCAAAAGATATAGTATTAACTGTTGGAGCTGGAACTGTTACTCAAATTGGAAGTTTACTTACAAAATAGAATATAAAAAAGATTTTTCTGTACTTATCGTACTTAAAAATCTTTTTTTCAAAACAATTATAGCCATAATTTTTATTATATATTTAATTTTTTTTAAAATTACATTCTTTATTCTACTTCTCTCATTTGTTTTACCATTAAATCTGCAAATATTGCATAGCCTTTTGTTGGTTCTTGAACTAGCACATGTGTTAATGCTCCAATTAATTTATTATTTTGAATTATCGGGCTTCCACTCATTCCCTGTATTATTCCTCCTGTTTTATCAATTAACTCCTTATCATTTATTTTTATTAACATACTTTTGTTATTCACATTATTGTCCACATATAATTTTTCAATTTGTACTTTATATTCTTTTATTTCGTTAGAATCTAAAGAACATAATAATGTGGCTTCTCCTATTTTTATTTCATTTCTTAAAGCTATTTTCATTGTTTTTTTATAATCAATTATAGAATAATTAGTTGTTCTTGCAAAAACGCCAAATGATGTATTTTTTATTATTTTTCCAATCTCTGTTTGTTTTTCAATAACTCCTTGTATTTTTCCTGCATTTCCACTTTCTCCTTTTATAACTGATACTATATCTACAGTTGTTAGTTCTCCTGTTGATACATCTATTAATTCTTCTGTATCTGCATCTAATATTCCATGACCTAATGCAGCTATTTTATTTGATGTTTTATCATAAAATGTTGCTGTTCCTACTCCTGCTGCTGTATCTCTTACCCATAATCCTATTTTGTATGAATTAATGTCTGTTTCAACCGGTGTTATACTTACTTCCTTTTTTTCTTCGTTATGAACATAAGTTAATTTTATTGTTTTTCCTTTTGACTCATTTATACAATTAATGAGTTCATCTGTAGAACATATTGCATTATTATTTACTTCAATTATTGTATCTCCTTCTTGAATTCCTGTATTTTCATATGGCTTATATGATACACTATCTTGTCCATATATCTCAGACATTCCAACAACTAAGACTCCTTTTGTATATAATTTCATACCAATAACATTTCCTAATACTACAACTTCTGGTTCTTCCATTGTATTTACTGAAATTTCTTTTACAGTAACTCCAAACAATTTTAACTTAATTTTCTTTACTGAATTATCATCTTCAATGTTTTTCATTACAGTTTGTAATGTATTACTTTTACTATATATTTTTGAATTTTCGATTTTCATTCCAAACAAAGTTTTAATATTCAGTTCTTCATTATTAAATACTATAAAAGAATTTGGTATGTTTTCGATGTCTGATATATATATTAAACTAACAATTAAAAAAGGAATCAATATAAAAGAGATTATTTTTTTCATTCTCATAAATTTGTACCTCTTTTATATAATTTCCCTTTTTTCATATATTAAACGCATATAGTAATATAAAAAAATGAATTTAAGAAAATGCAATTTTTTCACATTTTCTTAAATTCATTTATTGACCATCTACTAAAACAATTCCTGCATTTTCAGCATTTATTGTAAAAGAGCTATTTCCTGTAATTTTATATAAAAAACCTTTTAATGCTCCAGCAAGAGTTTCATTTATATTTACTGCAGATGCACTAAATATATCTCCTTGTTTTAAATACACAGTTTTTGAATTACTATCTTCTAATTCTTTTTCAATTTGTGTAGTATAGACTGTATAATATGTATTTTCTCCTATTGTTGTACTTCCTGTTCCTGTTTTCTTGGCTGGATTTTCATCTAAACGTTGTAACTTTAATTCAACATCAAATTTGTTTCCTGTAGATTCTATCTTTTGTATATATTTTGCATAATTGTCATCTGTTAATTTTCCAGTTTGTCTAACTTCATCTACAAACTCTGCAGTCGCAGATTGAACAGTAATTTGCGAAATATCATCTGTTCTATCAGCTAAAGTCATCATTGGAAAAATAAATAGTAAAATTGCAGCTAAACCTATAGTTACTATTGTTACTAAAGAATCTCCCATTAAAATTACATCCTTTCTTTTTTAATTTTTTACATAAATAATTTCTCTTTTTTTAGCATACCTTATAGTTCCATATTTTAGCAAATCAGAGTCCTCAATATATTTATTCTGATCAATTACTTTTATATATTCTGTAAAAGTATTATTTTTATATGTTGCAAGAAGACCTGCTCCTCCACATACTGCTTTATGTCCTCCCATTATAGCATTTGTTTCATTTTCTCCTCCGGAATATCTACTATTAAATAAAGTGTATTTATTTTTTCCATACCCTCCATATACATCGCAATTTACTCTTTGAGTTATATAACTATCTCTGTCTCTATTTCCACTTTGCCAGTCTGTATATACAGGTTGTTGCGTATTATCATTTCCATCTTTATCAACATTCTTATAAATTCTTCCTATTAATGAATTTAAACTTAAATGTGCTGTAAAATCTGCATCTGCAGATTCTGACCCTTCATTAATTTTTTGTGTTGGATACCCTTTTAAAATATCACTATTCAAAATATTATTGTTTATATATTTTTCAATAACTACTTTTCGTTTGTTACTATTTTCTCTTTCATTTAAAGATGAACCACTATATTGATTAGCAGACCATTTACATGTTGCTACATATCCCTCTATTGCAGAATCAAACATAGCAACAATATTATCTGGTCCTATAACATTACTTCCTTGTGCATCAATTATAGTTACAGCATATCCCTCTTGTACATATCTATACAAACTAGGTATTATTTCTTCAATACTTACAACTTTATTTGCACCATTTTCTGGTTCTTCAGCGACTTGGTAAATAGTAGTATCTATTGTTTCAAATACTTGATCAGCTGTATCACGTGCAAGAGATGTCATACGGAATAATACAGTTAAAGCTAAACCAAATATAGTTACACCTAATATCAATTTAAAAGCTTCTGCTGCATTTTCCATTTGACACCTCCTACAAGTTCTAATTAATTATTTTATTATTGTCTTGTTATTGTTATAGCAGTTATATAACCTTCGTCATCTTTAGCTGTTAATTCAACTTTATATCTTGCAGAATTAATAATCTCAGATACTTTTTTTGTAATGTCTGTTGCATTTACTAAACCTGTTCCAGCTGCACCTGTTGTAACTGTATCAACAATATCAACTGTAATTATATGATTACTTGTACTTTTATTTGTTGCATTGCTTGTTGAAATTGATGATAACAAAGTTTTTATTGATGAACCTTTTTGTATACCTGCATAATTTTGGAATTGATTATTAAAAGCATCAATTGCTTGTCCTGTCATTGAATCACCTGCTTGGTCTGTAACAGAAGAAGCTTGATTTACTATTAACATACCTACACTTATTAATACAATTACTATTAAAACTGCTCCTGCTATTAAAAGAGCTTTTGAAGCATTCTCCATATAAATCCCTCCTTTTATACTTTTGTTTTATTTTTATCTTTACTTTTGTAAAGCAACATAAAAATCTCTTTTATATAATTATCTCACAATTTTTTCCTAATGTCAACATTATTTTTATTCACAAATTTTGAATACTATTTTATTGATTCTCCCTACAGAATTGTATGTAATCTCGCTACATTCAAATTGTTCTAAATTGAAATTTTTTACAAATCTATCTATCCCTAATTTTTCTAAATTTTCCATTTCATAAGTTTTTAATTCTTCATCACTTTTTAATTGAATCAATATTTTTATACAATATTTATCATCATCTATATAAAATCCATTTTCATCTTTTTCTATTTCATTTTTTTCATCATTATTTATAGCATTATTTATAATTGAACCTATTTCACTTCCATAATACTTTCCTGTTTTATATTTTTCATATAATAAATTAAACTTGTTAATTTCATTTTGTGTCTGCTTATAATTTGATACAATTATCATAATAGGAACAATAATAATTATTAATACGATTATTATATATATTATATTTTTCTTCATATATCCTCCATTTTACCCATCAAGTCTAGTTACAGTAATTGTATCTACTTTTCCATTTTCTCCATTATATGTCATTTCGCATTTAAATTTGTACTCACTTGGTGGTACTGTGTTGTTATTATCCTCTAATTTATATTTTATTAAAAAATTCTTTTCACTAAATGTAAGTGCTGTTCCTACTGAATTTATACTTCGTTCAACAATAATCTTTGCTCCATTTAAAAGGTTTACTTCTAGTTTTATCATATCATGTCCTTCGTCACTATTCCAATCATAAACTCTATTTATTAAGCTTACAACATCTTCCGAATATAATTTTTTAGTATCATTAGTTAAATATTTTTGAAATTCTACATTAAATGTGGTAACAGCCTGGTGGTCAATTCTTTCTTGATAACTTTCTCTTACCAATAAAGCTCTCCTAAAAACTAACGATAAAATCCCTAATATAATTATTCCAATTAAAACTTCTCCGGCAATTAATAATGCCTTTGCTGCATTTTCCATTCTTCTTCCTTTCTATCTATTAAGAATTTGAATTATTTTTGTTCAAAAGACATTGATTTTACTCTTCCTATTGAATCGACTTCTACATTTTTACATGTAAAGGTTTTACGCTTTAAATCATAAATAAAATTACTCCATATTTTATATTGTCTTAGTATTGCTCCATCATATATAGAGTCTCTTGTTTCCTGTTCAGGAAACTTTAATTGACTTAGTATCTTTTCTTCAATATATTGCTTATCTCTACTTATCATATATGTATTTTCCTTTTCAATTTCAGTTATACGTTCAATTTCCCTTTTTGTATAAACTCCTGTACTCGCATTTAGTTCATATAAATCTGTTATAGTATTTATATCACTATTTACTTTAAATGATATATCAACATAATATTCTTCACCTGGTTTTACATTATATTTTTTATTATTATCTAATGCTAAATGTAGAACAGAAATAATATCTGTACCATACATTACTTTTTTATTATATGACATAAATGGTTCATTAAACAATGATATATTTTGCAATTCTTGTTCTTCTAATTTAGATGATTCAAAACCAACTATTCCGTTATATGTAATCACTAAAATCGTAATTACAATTATAGCAAGCAGAATACCTCCTGCCATTAATAAAGCATTTGATGCGTTTTCCATATATTTAGCGAAAGTAGTAGCTTATATTACTACTACTTTCTCCTCCTTTTTATAACATTTTACTTTGTCATAGATTGCATCATAGACATTGAAGATCCCATATTCATAATTCCAAGAACTACTAATGGAACTATCAAATATCCTACAAATAGAACTATCATTGGTGCAAAACCTATAACCTTTCCTATCATTCCTTGTCTTGCAACAAGTCTATCATTTGCTTCTTTTCTTTTTTCTTGATAATATTCTCTTTCTGTTTCTAGTTCATCAAAAGCATCTCTTATTGGTATTTTCTCAACTGCTGCTTGTAAGCTTTCAACAATACTTACAAATTTAGGGTATGTAACATCTTCTTTTAAAACTTCAAGTGCTTCCCATGCTCCACTTTCATAGTTATTAACACATTTTGAAATTTGGGTTTTGAAAATATTTGCATATCTTTCCATCCATTCAAGTATCATTTCAACGTTAACTCTTTCGATTTTCATTAACATTAAAATGATAGTTTGAAATTGCATTACTTCATCTTCCATTTCCATTTCTCTCATTTTCTTTTGGAAAATAAGCATTAAATTTGGTGCCATATATCCCAATGCACTGAATGCTATTCCTAATAATACTTCATACCATTGAATTTGACTTTCTGCAATTAATGTTTTGTATTTTGTATATATTCTATTTACTGCTTCATTAATTGTAGCATCATCAGCATCAAGATAATATTCATTCATTTGTACATATTTTTGAATTGTTGTTTTATTTACTTTATTTAGCTTCATTAATTTATCTAATATGCCATTATCCACTTCAAGTATTTTTTGTCCAGTTTTTTTCTGTGAATTTGACATCATCATTGAAGTAGTTCCATCTTCCATTAAAACTTCTTCATATACCCAATTAGTTGCTACTCCATGAATATAATTAAACATAAATAATGATACTATAAATGTTACAATTGTTAACACTATTTTATTAACATACAGCCATTCTATTTTTTGCGGAGATGCAGAATCTTTTAATAATTTTGTTATTTTAATATATTCTTTTGTTTTTTCTTTAGGCATAAAAGCATTTACTACTTTTTTTATAACTGGTATATTATATAACTTATCTTGCCATGGATGTTCATTTTCCAAATGTTCGTTATTTCTTGTTGTATCTTTTACTTTTCTAATTAAAATGTATGAAACAACTGTTATAAATAAAATTAATAATTGTGCTATTGTACCAAGTTTACCATTATAAAATCCTTCAACAAAAGTAAAGTTTGCTATTGACCATGATTTTAATGGTTCAATTAAAAATACTGGTATTAAAGCAATAACTGATAAGCTTTTAAATACATAATCTAGTCTATCTCTTTTTAATATTTCAATTTGCATTTCTTGATTAATATTATTTAAGTTTTTTAAATATAATGATGCTCCTGTATCTGTTTGTCTATCACCAAATTCTCTTGTTAAATATGATAAACCTGCAAATTCCTTCAAATAACTATTAGGTGCAACATCATAATACTTTTCTAGTTCTGTTTCAGGATCATCTGAAATTAGTATTTCATAAATTTTCTCTCCCTGTCTAGATACCTCATCTTCATTTTCTTGTGCTACTTGATATATTGCTTCCTCAACCATGTTTGATTCATGATATGCATGTCTTATATCTGCAAAAAACTCTATTTGTTCTCTAAGTAGTTTATTATCTAGTTTATTTACACTACCTTCAACAAATGATTCTATAATAAATACTTCAAACAAAAGCAATGCTAATAATAAGATCTTATTTCCAGCTGTTACTGCTACAATTAAAATTGTTAATGGTATAACCATTATTAATGCTTTTGTTAATGATTGTGAAGCTTGTTTTCTAGTCTTGTATTCATCATCAATATTTATGATTTCAAGTCTTCTTCTTATTTTAAACAAATATCTTTTTAGTCCTGGTATTTTTTGATAAATCATATATAATTTCATATATATAATTTCTGATGAAAGTTTATTAGTTTGCGTACCAGCCTTTAATTGTTTTATATACTTTGATTCACCATTATCAAGTTTTTTTAAAATTGTAAAATATGCTACAAACATTATCGCACAAAGGAATCCAGAGCCTATTAATATGTATTTTAATAAATTTGCTGACATTTTTTTCTCCTTTCACTGGAAATCTTTTACTTTGATGCTTTTGATTGTTTTCCCCAATACTTTTCTATAAATGCATCAAAATCCTTTGCATCTGCGTCATCCATGTTTTCTCTCATTTCTCTAATATTTTTGTCAGATATTTTATGAGTTAAAACATATTTATCTCCTCTAAATTCCATAATGTTATGATATTCATAAGTTTGTCTGTCTGTAACATTTTGGAAATAATTTGTTGCATTATCCATAAATTTTTCTATTTTTCCCTCTATTGTTTTTTCGTTTCTATAATCTCTATTATATGGATTTGCATTTTCTATTGGCACACACTCTGTAACTCTTTCAATATATCTTCTTCCTCTAAAGTCTTTTATTAAGTGAATATCAAAATTCAATACTTGAATAACTTGTTCTTCTGCCGTTTTTTCATCTTTGAATACACCTGTTCTTAACATTGAGTTTCTTAATGCTGTAACGAGATTTGGAAATGTTTTTGCGTGGTGAGTAAATAATGTGAATTTTGAAGCAACCTGTGCGGCTTGTATCATCCATGAAGCAACTGGGTCTGTAGCAACCTCACCAATGATATTAACAGAACCATCTGTCTTTTTTTGAACATCTAGACCTTCCTGTCCAGATATTGTTTCTGTCTCTCTTAATGATAAAATATTTCTTGTTGGATAGATTTTTCTTAAGTGTAACTCAAAAGCCATCTCTTGAACCCTTATATTTAATGTTTCATATATATTTTCAATCATTGCCATAAGCATTGTTGTTTTACCACAACCTTGCTCTCCTGTAAGAGAAATAATTCTTGCTCCTTTTACTAAAAATTTTAGCAAATCAATTGCCATTTCTTTTCCTTCAAAAGTAATAATTTGTTCCAAAGTTGCACGTTTAACATCGAACTTTCTTACGAAAAATGCCCATGACTCTGCCATACTTGGTCTAACAACAACGACACGTGAACCATCTTTCA
This sequence comes from uncultured Clostridia bacterium, assembly GCA_934183325.1. Classification (GTDB taxonomy): domain Bacteria; phylum Bacillota; class Clostridia; order TANB77; family CAG-508; genus CAKPSH01. The sequence continues at coordinate 35,722 of CAKPSH010000004.1, read as the reverse complement.
TTTCATTGATTTTATAACCATTTGAATCTGATAACTGTCCTGGATTATTATATTTATAAATATTTTGACATACTCTTTTTAGTTCACTTTCACTTCCAAATGATAAAAATGCTAATCTTATTGATTTTCCTTGGAAGAATATCCATATACTATCACATGATCTTGGAACTTTGTTATCCATTACTTGTCCTAAATAATCCCCATCTGTCTGTGCTACTTGGCTTAAGAATGATTCTGGTAAACCAGATACACCTCCAGACACACCATCTATGTTCATATCTCTTACTTCATCAATACTACTATATCCTTTATAATATTGATATATTCTTTGAACTACTACTTCTAGTTTTTCATCAAATTCAAGTTGAATTTGTTCTTTTTCAAATATATCACAAATTTCCTGTGAAGTTATAACATAAGAAGGCTTTGCTTCTCCCTCCAAATATTTTAAAACCGCTAAATTATATTTTTTTATAAGTTGTGTAAGCGCCTCATATCCAAATTCTTTTTTATATTTATATATTATTATATCAAATTTATCTTGAGGTGTAAGTAATGATGGAACATCAAAAGGAATTGCTTTTGATATATTTGTTTCATCTACTCCATATTCTTTAAGTAATAAATCAAACATTATCCCTTTTACATATTTTTTATCATTGACATCTCCATAAGTACATCCTTTTAAAGCTTTTTTTAATTCATATTTTTTATTCTTTCTTCTTTTTAACTCTTCTTCTGAAAGACCAATATCATATAAATTAACTTTTGTAATATCATCTAGTCTCTTTTTTACAAATTTAGACATCAATTCTAGTGAATACGTTTTGTCATCTACTTCAACATCTTTTTCTACTTCTGCATTTTTTTTACTTCTTATTAAGAAATATATACCAGCAACAGCACCACATACAATTAAAAATATTAAAATATAGTTCATTTTCTCAGCTAATGAATTTCATTAGCTATGCCTCCTTTCCTATGTTTCTTTCTTATTTTATCTAAATATATGTAATTCTCTTAATTTATTTATTATTTCATCACATAATTCATTTAAGCTTTTTATGAAATCTCCATATTCCTCTTCTGGTTTAGCTTTTCTTACTTTTGGATTTAAAAACCAGCTATCTGTTGTCCCTGCTTGCATCATATCCGCAAACATAACATTATATGGAACAACATATAAATTTTTCTTCATATCTGAATTTCTTATTATGTTTTTTCTATTAAACTTTGATTTTTTTTCATATTTATTTATTAAATATAATGTTTTCTTTTTTGGCAATAATTCTTCTTGTTCCTTTTGAAAATTTAATACCTTATCTATGTTTTCGTATTTTTGTTCAAAGTTGAATATAATTAGGTCTGAAAGTTTTAATATGTTTTGTACTACTTCATCTTGTTGATCTCTATTTAAGTCTATAAAAACCATATCATAATATTTATTGGCTATTTTTATTACATCAGGATAAGAATGATAATCAAACTTTTCATTTTCATCAGTATCTTCATCATCTTTTTTTCCTGCTACAACTTCTAGTCTGTTTTTTAACACTATCTTAGTATAATTTCCAATCAACTCAGGTGTAAGTTTTCCACTAGATGCTAATTTCATTATTCCTTCAATTCCAGAGTTAAATTTTGATTCTTTCAATTTCAAAATTTTAACTGCAGCACTTTCAACTACACCATATGCTTTTTCAAGTTCAATATCATTATTAGTTGTAGATATTACCAATATTTTATAGTTGTGTTCAATAGCCATTAATGTAGCAGTTGCAATTATTGATGATGTTTGTCCTATATTTCCGCCTTTACTATTATTCCAAAAAGATATTACAGCCATTTTTACACCCCATCCTTTTCAAAGTTTTTTATCAACTTTTTAACATCATTTTCTTTAATTTCATCTTTAAATATTACACCTATTAAGTGTGCTAAACTATCTTTATACATTTGGCTCATCTCTCGAAAACCTATTTTATATATTAATTGATTAGCCATTTCTGTATATCTGTCCTCTAAAATTAGAGGGAAAAATATATGTTTTCCTTCCCATTCTACTCTATAGTTTTCAGCTTCGCTATCAATATATTCATTTTCTGCATCATCCATTATTATTGAAAATATAATTTTTATCATTTTCATAGGTTTTTTTATGTTTCCAAATATTTCCATTCCTTTTCTGATTGAATACAAGTCCACAGCTGTAACAAATAAATTAACATCATCTTCATAAATTTGCATTTTATTTATAGCTTCAACATCATCTATATTAAATAGAACAACATCATATTCATCTTCTAATTTTTTTATTCCTGCATATTCACAAATTTGATTTAAGTCTTCAAATCCAACTGCAACATCTATATCGTCCCAAGTTGTAATATATGTCTTAGTTGGATGGACTGTTGGTACAATATACTTTAATTTTTGTTCAACTGTTACATCTATTATTAATACTCTTTTGGATTTCACTGTTAATATTTTTGCAATACTTAAAATTAGATTTGTTTTGTCTATTGTACCAATAAATCCAACTTTTTTCATTTTCATTTCTCCTTTTTAATTTACTGTTCCTGCAGCATCTAATTCTTTTATATAATTTTCTCTTTGCTCCTTTTGAGTTTCAATAGAAGTTGCTACTCCACTTTGTATATTGCTTTGTGCATCTTCACTATTAGCATTTAATGCTGAATTAATTACTTCTGTTCTATATTTATATAAGTTATTAATTCTATTTGCTAACTCTGTTTTAGCTTTTTCTACTATATTAGGATCTGAATTAATTAAGTTTATAACAGCATTGCTTGGTACATATGTAACTGATGCTGTATCTTGAAGTCCTGGTTCAACATATCTTACAGCATATAATTTTGAACCTAATATTTGATATGATTCAACAATAGCATTTGACAAAATTAATGTTTCATCTTCGGTACAATTTATCCACATAGTAGATTCATTTGAGTTTACTATTTTTTTCTTTGAGACAACTATAAAATCTTCTCCACTTGGTAAGCTTAGTCTTATATCTATATAATCATCTTGTTCCAAATATGTTGGCAATACAATCATATTTAATTCTTGTTCTCTTGTATCATTAGAAACAACATTATCACTTTGCACAACCATCTCATCTGTTACAATTGTTCCTGTTTTTAAATTGATCTTTGCAACTGTATCAGCATCCACTTTTGTTAAATATGTTGTTTCATCTAAAGCATTTATAGGTGCTAAATCACTTTGCACATTTTTCTTGCTTAATTTTGCACTAATATTCTCTCCAGCTGTGCAATCAGCTGTTAACACATAGACGGCTTTTACTGCGCTTTCCTTTTTTTTCTGTTCATCTTGTTGTTTTTTCATTTTAAACAATAGTAATCCTATTATTGCTCCCATTACAATTGTAGTTACTAAAACTCCTATTAAGAATGAATTTCTTGCTTTTCTTTGCATTGGATTTGATGGCATTTCAAATTCCTCCCTTATCTCTTTATTTTTTCTCATATTTTATTATATAACACATTATTTTATTGTTCAACAATTTCTGTCTTTGTATTCAAAATGTTTTTGTTTTGTAATATTTTTGTAATATTTATTTTAATATATAGTTTTCAATTGCATACGCTACTCCGTCTTCATTATTACTTTTAGTGATAATATCTTTGTCATTTTTTAGGCTTAAAGCACTATCTCCCATAACAATTCCGAGTCCTGCATTATTAATCATTTTTTCGTCATTTATATTATCTCCTATTGCAATAATTTCATTTTTTTGTATCTTCATAATTCTGGCCAGCTCCTTTATAGCCTCCCATTTGTCTGCCATTTCATTTGTTATTTCGGTATAATAGTATTGTAAATCTATAAATTCTGATCCCTTTTTTATGACTTTTTTTGACATATGTTCAACATCTAAAATTGTCACACCGTTTATTCTTTTTAATTTATTTACTATACTATTAAATATAATTTTATTTTCGTCACATATATTTATTTTAGAAATTGGACTTGTATTTATTTGTTCTACATATTTATAAATATCATTAACCACATTTATATTAGTTCTTAATTCATCATCTTTCTTGCTGTTTTCATAATAATAATATTGTACATTATAGTTTAATTCTTTTGTTATTATTGTTTTTTGTGTATAGACATTGCAAAATACACTATTTTCTTCACACATTCTTATTATTTTTAAAGCTTTCTCTTTTGAGATAAAATTATTATATATTATTTCATTTTTTTGTATATCTTTTAAAATTGTTCCATTTCCAGCAATTAAGAATTTTTGTGAATCAATTTCCTTTGCATATCTTTCTATTGAATCTGGCACTCTTCCTGATGCCAAAACTACTTCTATTCCATTCTCTTGCGCTTTTTTTATAGCTCTTTTATTTTCCTCTGATATTTCTCCATATGAGTTCAATAATGTACCGTCCAAATCAATTGCTAATAATTTATAGCTCAAGTTTAACACCCTTTCCTTAGTTTTATTTTATAATTATACCATTATAATACATTTTTTTACAATGTTTTTATTTTACTTTTTTGGTAAATTTTTCTTGTTTATTTTTTTTTATATTGTGCATCATATATTATGAAATGATTTTCAATAAATTATTTCTATTGATATGTTTTTACTGGGAGGTGAATATAATGACAAATTCAAATAAAAAATTAGTTCCTGAAGCTATAGATGCTTTAGAAAAGTTTAAATATGAAGTAGCTAATGAAGTTGGTGTAACTTTAAAAGATGGTTATAATGGTAACTTATCTTCAAGAGATGCTGGTAGAATTGGTGGTAACATGGTAAAAAAATTAATACAACAAGCTGAAAATAATATGGCTAATAAATAAGTTATATACTAGCTTTGTTTTATAATTGATAGGAATATTTACTTCCCAACTTTATGTTTAAATACATAAAGACAGGAATTAAATATTCCTGTCTTTTATTTTTTATATAATATCATTCTCATTGTCACATTTTCTAATTGACTATTTATTAACGATATTCTAGTCTCTTTTTTATTTTTTATCTGTAAGATTTCTCCACAATTTCCTCTATAAATATTTTTTTCATCACAAAACTTCTCAGTTGTAATTTCTAATATTGTGTCAAACAAATCATAAATATTATTATATTCTTTAGTTCCGCTATATCTTTCTGATTTCTTATAAAATTCTATTGTGTTTTTTTCTTCTATCCATTTTATAGTTGTATCATAAGCATATGAATTAATTAACTGTACTTCTATATCTGAATCATATTGTGATTTTATTATATTTACTATTTGTTCAATTTCTTTTTCATTTATATTAGTCCAAATTGCACTGTTTTCTTTTATTATTGGTTTTTCTTCTTTATCTCTACACACTTCATATCTTGCTATATAAAATCCACCATAGTTTAATGCACTTTTTAAAAATTCTTTATATTCTGTATCATAACATTCATTTGTACTTATCCATGGATTTTTGTCAAAATTATATTTATTTAATAAAGTGTATTCATTATCTGCTTTATTAGTGCAAGGAACCCACACATATTGATTTTCATTATTATCTTGTATAACAAATCCATCGTTCCAATTTCCATCTACATATTTAAAGTCTTCTGGTATATATGGTTCTTGTTGATTTTGCTTTTCATAATTTTTATTTATGGTCATATTATAAAAACTACTTTCTTCTTTAGAATATTCTTCTAATGTTTCTTGTTCTCTTTTTATCTCTTGTTCCATATCTTTATCTGACTTATTCTCTAAATATTCACATAATATTAATATACTAATGACTGTTACTAATAATACACGCACTGCAATTTTTCTTTTATTACTTAATTTTTCATATGCTAACTGTACATAACTTATATTTAGAAGAATACACATAGCCACTATTGTAAAAAAAATCATTAAGATTATTTTTATCATTTTTTTCCTTCCCTTTATTTTCACTACAATTGTTAATGTACTTTTTCCTATACTATTTTTCCAATCATGTCATATTCACTTATCTCTGTAATTTTTACATTAACAAATTTTCCAATAAGATCTTTTTCATTTGTATTTTTTATAAATACAACTCCATCCATATCTGGTACATCCATATATGTTCTTCCTATCAAATATTTACCGTCAAAAGATTTTTCTTCAATTAATGTTTTATAAATCTTTCCAACTCTTTTTTCTAAACTTTCCTTAGAATTAAGCTGTTGTATCTGCATTATTTTATTATATCTAGATTTTTTTGTGCTTGGATGTACTTGCTCTTTCATAATTGCAGCTGGAGTTCCATCTTCTTTTGAATACATAAAAGCACCTAATTTATCAAATTTAGCATCTTTGACAAAATTATATAATTCTTCAAAATCTTCTTTATCTTCGCCTGGAAATCCAACTATTAAGGTTGTTCTTAAGATTACATCTGGAATTTCATTTCTTATCTTTTTAATTAGTTCTTTTATGCTCTTTCCATTGCTTTTTCTATTCATTTTTTTCAAAATTTTATCAGATATATGTTGAATTGGAATATCAAAATATTTGCAAATTTTTTCATTCTCCTTGACCACTTTTATTAATTCATCTGATATGCTTTCTGGATATGCATATAAAAATCTTATCCATTCTATTCCTTCAATTTTGCATAGTTCTGTTAGCAATTCTGCTAGTCTTGGCTTTCCATATAAATCAATACCATATTTAGTAGTATCTTGTGCTATTACTATAATTTCTTTTATACCAGCATCTGCTAATCTTTTTGCTTCTTCAATAATATCCTCTATTTTTCTTGATATATATGGTCCTTGTATTTTTGGAATTGCACAATATGTACAATGATTACTACAACCTTCAGCAATTTTTAAATATGCCATTGTACTTCCTGTAGTTATAACTCTATCCTCCCATTGCATGCAGGCATTTGGTTCATTTAATTTTAATAAATCTGATATTTTAGACCAAATTTTATTGTATTCACTTATTTTTATAAATAAATCAACTTCTGGTAATGCTTTTTTCATTTCTTCTTCATATCTTTCTACCATGCATCCCATAGCAATTAAATATTTACATCTGCCTTTTTTATATTCAGCCATTTCTAATATTGTATCTATAGCTTCTTGTTTAGCAGATTCAATAAATCCACATGTATTTATTATTATTATGTCTGCATCTTTTTCATTATTTACAACCGTAAAATTATGTTTTTTAAATAATCCTATTACTTCTTCTGTTACAACTAGATTTTTACTGCATCCTAATGATATAAATCCAACATTCATTTTTTTCAATCCTTCCAATTTTTTAGAACAAAAGCTGACATTATTAGCATTTTGCTATTTAAATATTTTTAATTTCGATTCTTCATTATCATACCCAAATTATAAAAGAGAATTATTTCACCTTTTTATATTCTAAAAATTTTCTTTAGTATTTAGAATATAAAGATATTGCAGTGGAATAATTCTCTATTTTTTAATCTTCATCTACAAAATCAAATTCGTCTTTAAATTTTTCTTTAAACATATTAAATACTGTATTTAATATATCTTCATCTTCAACACTAACATATGCTTCTTCATCATCTGAGTCAGTGTCTTCTACTTTTAGTATAACAACTTCATCTGATGTTTCATCATCTGCTGGAAGAAGCACTACATATTCTTCTCCATCTAATTCTATTAAATCTAAAAATTCAAATCTGACTTCTTCTCCATTTTCATCATTTAGTATAACAATATTGTCTAATTCTTCGTTCATTCCATTTTGTTCGTTATCCATTAACTTTCTCCTCTCTTTTAATTCTGTTTATATACATTTCCAATATATATTCTGCCGATATGGTATCAACAATATTCCTTTTATTTTTTTTATTTACTTCTAATAAATTCATAGTTTTATGTGCAGCGACTGTTGTAAGTCTTTCATCCATTGTTTCAATGTTAATCTTATTAAATTTACATTTTAATTTATGGATAAATTTTTTTGTAACTTCCACTCTTTCTGAGCTTGAACCATTCATATTATATGGCATGCCTAGCACTATTGTTTCAACATTATATTCATCTATAATTTCTTCTAATCTTTTTAATACAATCTTGTCATTACCATTGTGATGAATTGTTTCTAATCCTTGTACAGTTATCATAAGTGGATCTGTTATTGCTAGTCCAACTCTTGCATCTCCATAATCTATTCCAAGTATCCTCATATTAATCTTCTATTCCTATATAATTTTCTACCATTTTCTCCAATAATTCATCTATTTCTATTTGTCTTATTATGTTTCTGGCATCTTTATAACTTGTAATATATGTTGGATCTCCTGATAATATATATCCAACGATTTGATTTACAGGATTATACCCTTTCTCTGTAAGTGCATCATATACCTGCTTTAGAGTTTCCTTTATCTTTAAATTCTTTTCCTTTTCTAATTTAAAATTCATTGTTTTATCCATTTCCATTTTCATTTCCTCCTAATTATATTTTATTTATATCATTTTCATTTTCAGGTGCATTATCAATATATTCTTCCATTTTCTTTAATAATTTTTCTAATGCAGTTCCCTTGTAATATGTTGTTAATACTATATTTAATTTTATTTTTGCTTTTTGGCTTTCATCTTCTTTATCATCATCTATTATTTTATTTACTTCTAATTTTTCAACATGTTTTTTTAAATCTTTTATAAATTTGGTAACTCCACCTATTTCTACACCAGAAAATGCTATGACAAATTTTGGTCCCATATATCTTACAAATATATATTCTTTTGCAAGATTTTCTTTAATATAATCGCACATGTCTATTATAACTTGATTTCCTGTTTCTCTACCAAATTCTTTATTAATCTTTTCTAAGTTTGCAATTCTAAACATACACATTGTTGATGTTGTAAATTTATCTATAACTTTTCTTCCATCATTAAATAAGTATTCTCCTGTTTTTAGTGCTGAATAATAGTCATCTCTTGGTAAGCTTTCAACAATATTTTGATAATTAACAATTTTAAATACAGATAAAATATTATCTTTTACAACTTCTAGTATTGTTGTGTCTATTTCATCAAAAGCATGTGGAATTCCACTTTCAATTATCCAATATCCTATATATACATTATCAATAAATAATGGAAAAAACATTGCTGCTTTTGCTCTAGCAAATTCACTCTTTTGATATGGTAATCTTTCTTCTTCCTTGTCAACCGTTATATATTTAGGTGTTGCTGTTGCTATACTGTCTTTAAAAATTTCTTCATTGTGTAAACTTCTTAAATTATCCCAATGTTTTTCATCTACATTTGAAGCTTTTATAACATATTCTGTTCCGTTAAATTCAACAATTGTTGAATATTTTATATCATATTCTTCAATTAGTATATCATTTATTTTTTTTATTTTTTGGTCAACACTCATTGTGTCTCCAACTGTACTCATAAAGTCTTGTAAAACATTTAATCCATTTATTTTCTGATTAATATTTTTAAAATTTTGAAGTTGTTTGTGTATTTTAAAGTTGAACATTGTTAAAATAATAATCACTGCAATTAATACAACTATTATTCCTATTATTACTATTGTCACTTTAAGTCCTCCTTTTTTATTTGTATTGTTTCTTCATTTGATTTAATGTTTCGTTTACATTATTAGAAAACTTCGTTGTACTATCTTCAGTTGTTGTATTATAGTTCTTATAGTTATTATAACTCTTATTGTTTTTTGTTTTTTTGCTGTTATTTCCATAAATTGTTGGGTAAACTTTATCTGCTAATGATCCTAAATAACTCAAAAAGTTTTTATTATATCCCCTTATGTTTATTTCGCAATTAGCTATTCCTGATAAATAACAAGCATATGCGTCTGCGTCAAATGGAATAATTGTTTTATCAATTGTTTTCATATTGAATAATCTATCTTGTATAGACATTTCTGGATCATTATATGTTGACATTCCACCAATAATCATTGTATCATTTAAACCTTTTACTTTTTGTACCTTATTTATAACTGCTTTTAGTTTTTGTTCATCTAATACATTTTTTAATTTTAAACGCCTTAGAAATTCTGTCAGTGGTTGAATTGTTAAAACATCCATACTTTGTACTAAATATACTTCTTGAGCTGCTCTAAAGTATTCTTTATTTGTTGTATAATCGCAGTCCAATAGTACTAAATCATAATTTTTTAATAATGTTGTTAACATTTTTTCAATACTATAATTTGTATTTTTTATATTTGGTGATGATGTATAAACAGTTAAATTTTTATTAACTTCTATTCCTTTTGCTTCTCCTTGTTTCAAAGCTTCCATAGAACCATATGCTATTTGTCTTAAATCTTCTTTATTTTTTGTATATATATAATATGAATTTTTATTTCTTGTTAAATCCACAATAGCTGTCTTTATTCCTTTTTCAGATAATATACATGCTATATTATTAACTAAAAATGATGTTCCATTTTTTGATGTTCCTAAAAAAGCTACTAATTTTTTTTCTTGTGTAAGTAAATATGAAACATCTACCTTTACTCCATCCTCTTCTGCCACTTGTAATCTTTGTTCTTCGCTTTCCTCTTGATATTCTTTTTCATCACTGTCTTCTTGTTCAAATCCAGGCAATTCGTCTTCTTCTACTTCTTCATCACTGTCATCATCCTCATTATCATCCTCATTATCATCATCATCGAATCCTGGCAATTCACTCTCTTCATCATTCTCTTCTTCTTCGTCATCATCAAATCCTGGTATTTCATCATTATCTTCTTCATCAACTTCTACATTTTCATCGTCTTCGAAGCCTGGTAATTCAGATAACTTATCATTTTTTTCCTCAATTTCATCATCTTCAAATCCCGGCAACTCTTCTGATTTTTCTTCTTTTTCATTATCTAATTCTTCAAATCCCGGTAATTCATTATCTTCTCTTTCTTCTACTTCTACAACCTTTTTAGGTCTGCCCCTTCCCCTCTTTTTCACAGGTTCTACTTTTTCTTCAGTTTGTTCTACTATCTTTTTAGGTCTACCTCTTCTTCTTTTTACAGTTTGTTCTTCGTTAGTTGTATCTTCAATTTCTTTTACTTGAGGCATTACACTTTGTTCATTTTCTTCTTGATCATCATCTTCAATTTTTTCCACTTCTGTAGTCTTTACAGCAGATGGTATAATAATTGGTCCATTAATTTTGTTTGGATTTCTTGTTTTTAATTCTTCTACCTTTATATTGGTGTTTTTTTCTTCTTTTTTCTTTTTTACCTGATCAGACACACTTAAAGTACTTATTGCCTGATATTTAGGTGATTTTTCTTCAAGAACTGCTTTTACCTCTAATGGTAAGAATTTTATAATTATTTTTAGTTGTTCATCATTGTATTGTTCAGCAATACTTTCAAAGCTTTCTACATACTTATCTTCGTTTTTTGCTATTTTTCTATAGTGTGTAAGAATATTTTGAATTTCTACTTCGCTAACATTATTTTCATTTTCGTACTCATATTCTCCTTGTTCAATTTTGTAATATGTTTTTGCTTCTTTTTTTGTACGTGGTTTATTTAGTAATTTACATACTTCTTCAATTCTTCTATCTTGTCCAATTAAAGCATCATATATTGCAATTGAAAATAATTTTACAAGGAGATCATCTCCTTTTTCTCTTCTTTCTGAACAAATAAGCACAATTGGTATATCTCTTCCATCAGAGTTTATTGCTTCATCACTGATACTATCTAGTTTTTCAAAAATAAATTTATCAATTGCATCATAATTATTATTTGTAAATGGTTCTAGATCTTCACTGATTACTATTCTATCATAACTTTGATTTCTTTGTAATTCTTTCACTATTGCATTAAAATAATATACGTTTTTTGATGAAATAATCTCCTTATATTCTTTTTGATATTCCTTTATTATTGAATCTACTATATTTTCTGAACTTACAGCAAATAAAACTTTCATTAGTTATTAACTCCTTCCAAATTTAACTACAACAACAAATATAAATGGTAATACTTGACATATTACAAGTATTGTAATGAATGCTATCAGAGCAAAAAATCCTTTATATCTTGTATCAAGCTTTCTTATTCCTAATACATATTGATATATTGCACTAACTGCAATTCCTAAAAAGCATAGTGGTATACTAAGGAATCTTATTTTATTTAATATAAATGCTGTAAATCCATAAGTTCTATCACCATATAATTCTATATAATCATCTAATTCTTTTGCTGATTTTTCTTTTATTTCTATTAATTTTCCTGCTGTATTTGATTCTAATACTTGTTGACCTTCTGATGATGTTGCATATACTCTAGATGTTATAAATATAGAGAAAATGCTTATTGCAATTAATAACGTTATTACTATTTTTTTCATATTATATCTCCTTATATTTTTACATATAAAATTCATACAAATATCATACACTACAATTTAAAAAATATCAAGTTTTTTTTATATTTTCTCTATTTTTTGTAATAATTGATACATCTTATTTATAGCAATTCATTTTCTTTTATTTTTATTAAAAATATTCCCAATATTAATATAATATATAAATTAAATCTTTTTTGTATCTGTATTACAAATTATTTTTCACATAAAAATAGCAAGAAAAATCATTCTTGCTATTTTTAATATTTAATTACTTGTTTAGGATCTAAACTTTCACTATCTTTTAAAATTTCAAAATGTAAGTGTGGACTATCTGCCACTTCAAAGCTCGCTGTATTTCCAACTGTTCCTATAGTTTGACCTTTTGTTACCTTTTCTCCTTCTGTTACAAATTCAGCTGTTAATAAATTTGAATACCTCGTCTCATAACCATTTATATGTGATATTATTACTGTTATACCATATCTAGGGTCATTTTTTATTGCAGTTACTGTACCATCTTCTGCCGATTTTACAACTGTTGATAACTCAGCTTTTATATCTATTCCTGCATGTGTTGTCCATTCTTTAAGTGTTTCTGAATATACTAAATTCTCTTTATTATATTCCTTAATTACTTCACCTTCTAATGGCTTTTCAAATACTGGATCACTTTCTTTTTCCACTTTTTTCTCTTCTTGTTTTACTTCGTTTTTCTTATTTTCTGTTTTTGTTTCGCTCTCATTTTTACTAGTAGTGTTATTTTTAGTTTCATCTTTTTGTTCCTCCTGTTTTATTTCCTCTACTGTTTTCCCTATTCCACTATTAGCTTCTTCATAATTTTCAATCATATCATCTTCTTTATTATTAGCCTGTTCATCTTTAACAGCTACAATATTTTGCCTATATTCACTATACATTTTATTTATTTCTATTACCATCGCAATTATCAATGATGCAACTGCAATTATAGAAATTATCATAGTAAAAAGCATTATTTTTTTTATTTTACCCTTCATTTTTTCTCTCCTTTTTATTCTTAATTTAATTACATTATTTCCCTATTTTTTATATCTATACATATTTTAATTACTTTCTACTATTTCAGTGTTTAAATAATAATGTTTTATTATTTCTTCACATTTTTTTCCTTGTTTTGCCAATGCATCTGCTCCTGTTTGACTCATTCCGTACACCATGTCCATATCCTTTTACTTTAAATATAACTTCATTGTCATTTTTTTCTATGCTAAACATCGTTGATTTTAATCCTAGAATACTTCTTGCCTCAACTCCAGATATATTTACATTTCCAATTTGTATTGTTTTTACTCTTCCACTTGTATTGTACTCTTTTATCTCTGTAGTTTTATTTTCGTCGAATTTAAAATCCTTATACTTATTCTTTATTTTATTTTCTAATTCTTCATAAGTGTATTTTACTTCAGAACTATATTGTTGATAATCTTCTTCACCGAAAAGTTTCTACACTTTGTAAATAAGGATAATCTCCCCCTGACCATACTCCTGATGCTATTTCTGTTATTCCTCCACTATTTGCGTGATATACAGCATTTATTACTTTTCCATCATACGTAATTACTCTTCCAATAGTTGAATTAACTGCTTCTACAATTCGATTCCAATATTCTACTCTATTATCTTCATCCCATTTTGTTAATCTATTTTCCTTAGATATCCATGCTTGACAGCAATTTGGCGAATCACATATATCTGCATTTTCATGTTTACCATTATTCTTCATTATTGTATATATTGTATACGTTCTTGCTACAATAGCTTGAGCTTTTAATGCTTCGATTTCAAAATAAGCTGGTATCTCTGCCGAAACAACATTGCATAAATATTCTTCTAAATTAACCTCTTCTATTTCTTTTGATGATGTGTGTAATAATCTTAATGTCTTATAGTCCTTATAATTATATGTTTTATCTACTTGAAGTTCTTCATTCTTTTGTTCTTCTGCCTTTGGTTGTTCTGCATATATCAATTTACTTTCAAATTTTCTTGAAAATAATATTGGTATTAAAAAGCTTAATATTATTACTAAAATTAATGCAAAAATTATCCTTTTCATGATGCCTCCAATTTCTGTTTCATCTTGCTTAGAACATTTTTTTCTATTCTTGAAACCTGCACTTGCGATATTCCTAGCATTTTTCCAACCTGAGTTTGAGTTTTATCTCTATAAAATCTTAAAATTATTATTTGTCTTTCTCTACTATCCAAATTCTCTATTATCTGAGCCAATGCCATATTATTAACTATATTATTTTCTTGATTATTATTTGAAGGTATTTTGCTAATTAATTCTCTTTTATTTTTTTCATCTCCTTGTTCCTCCTGATATATTGATTCTACTGGTCTTTGTGCTTCAATTGCAAAAATCACTTCTTCCTTATCTACATTAAGTTCTTTTGCTATTTCTTGAATGCTTATTTCTTCTTTATATTTTTTTAAATATTCATTTTGTAATTGCTTAACTTTTATTCCTAGCTCTTTTACAGACCTACTTACTTTTACTATTCCATCATCTCTTATATATTTTTTTATTTCTCCTAATATATATGGTACTGCATATGTTGATACTTGTACTTCAAAATTTGTATCAAATCTCCTAATTGCTTTTATAAATCCTAGACAACCAATCTGATACAAATCTTCTATTTCATAATTTCTTCCACTAAATCTTTTAACAATATTCCAAATTAGCCCCTGATTATTCTTTATCAGGTTTTCCATTGCTTCATTACTTCCACTCTGAGCTTTTTTTACATCTTCTATATTGTTTTCATACATTGTTTGTACCATTCCTTTTTTATTATTCTTTTGTTTTATTTAATTATTTTTTTCATTGTCACCTTTGTCCCCATTCCTATAATTGACTCTATTTTTACTTCATCCATAAAGCTTTCCATTATTGTAAAGCCCATTCCAGATCTTTCTAATTCTGGTTTAGACGTATATAATGGTTCTTTTGCCATTTCAATGTTTTCAATTCCTATTCCATTGTCCTTTACCTCTATAGTTATTTCTCTGTTTTTTAAAATACAGGTAATATAAATAATCCCTTCTTTTTCTTCATATCCGTGTATTATACTATTTGTAACTGCTTCTGAAACTGCTGTTTTTATATCTGCTAATTCCTCTATTGTCGGATCTATCTGTGACACAAAAGCTGCAACAGCTATCCTAGCAAAAGATTCATTAGCTGATTTACTTAAAATTTCTAATTTTACTTTATTTTCCATTTTTTCTTATACTAGTATTCTAGTATTTCCTCCTTTAAGATATTCTTTTATGCTATTTTTTTATTGTTATTTATAGAAATAATTCTATGTATTCCACTCATTTCAAATATTTTTCTAACACTTGAGTTTACATTTATTAGTTCTATAGATCCTCCCAGCATTTTCATGATTTTATATCTTCCTAAAATCATTCCGATTCCGGCACTATCCATAAAAGAAACCTTATCAAAGTTAAATATAATTTTTCTAGGCATATATCTCTCAATTTCATCGTCTAAAATCCTCCTTATTTTTTCAGTTGTATGATGGTCTATTTCCTCTGTTATTTGGCAAGTTAATAACTTGTCCACTTCATCATATTTTATATCCATATTTTCAACTCCTTTTTCTTTAATAATTATACATATATTGGTAATTTTTTCCAATAGCGAAATAGTAGAAGTTTTGGCGATTTATAGGAAGTGTTCGACATTTTCCTTATATTTCTAATCTCCTTAACAGCTTTCCTACCGTTAATATATAATTTAATTTTATTTCAGTTGAATATTTGCTCATAAAAAACAAGATAAAAATAAACCAAAAATGTTAAACTGTTTTGTATAACATTTTTGGTTTAATTCAATTTTGTTATGTTTTTTTATTATTTTTTTAATTTTATAAAATTCTTTATACTTTTACTCTTTCCTCTCCCAGTATTTCTTTAAACTGTTTTATTGTATCTTTATTTGAAAAAATTGCTCCACATTTTTTTCTTTCTTCACCATCTATTATCTCAACTGGTAAGTTATTTCTCTCTCCAGAAAAGAATCTGATTGCTCCTCTTAATTTTACTTTTGTTGTCTCATCTATACTTGTAATATCTAAAGTCAAAATGCTTTTTTCTTTTTTTTCCAAAGGTGTTATGTCCATAGCAATTATTGAAATATCAGAGTTTTCTCTAATGCTTAATCTTCCTGTAACTAATACTACATTATCCTCTAATAAAATATTCATTGCTTTTTGATAACAACTTTCAAAGACGATTACTTCAGTACTGCCATACAAATCATCAACCGTAACAAATTCCATTATTGTATTATTTTTTGTATATTTCTTTTTTATGCTTGAAATAATACCTGCATATTTCACAACTTGTCCATCTTTATAATCAGATTTTTCGCCGTTTTCCTCTTCCTCTAATATTTCCTTCATATTTAATGAATTAATATTTGTTTGTCGTTCTATCTCCTCTCTTACTTTTTCTAATGGATGTCCTGATATATATATTCCTATCATTTCTTTTTCCATTGATAACAATTCTTTCTCAGAAAATTCCTTTTGAAAATTATAAGTATATTTAAATTCATTTGTTGCACTTTTTTCTTCTTCATTTCCAATATCAAACATACTTACTTGTCCTTGATAGCTTTTTCTATTTTCTGTTTGAATCGTATCAATAATATTTTCGTATGATGCTAATAATGTGCTTCTTGAAATTCCAAAATTATCAAATGCACCAGCTTTTATCAAGCTTTCTATACACTTTTTGTTCACTGCTTCATCTTGTATCCTTTCACAAAAATCTGCGAAGTCCTTATAATCTCCTTTTTCTTCTCTATTTCTTACTATTGCATCAACAACTGCTGTTCCCACATTTTTTATGCTTCCCATTCCAAATCTTATTTTTCCATTATCAACAGTAAACTTTGTTTTACTTTTATTTATATCTGGTTTTAGAATTTGAATTTTCATATTCTTACATTCATCAATGTATAATGGTATTCTATCTAAATTTCCCAAATAACTATTTAAAGTTGCAGCCATAAATTCTTCTGGATAATATGCTTTTAAATATGCTGTTCTGTATGATACCACTGCATAAGCTGCTGCATGTGATTTATTAAAAGCATATTTTGCAAATTCAGCCATTTCATCAAAAATTTTATTAGCATCTTCTTTTGTTATTCCATTTCTTACACAACCTGGCACTATTACATTTCCATTTTCATCAACTTCACCATTGATAAATATATCTCTTTCCTTTGCCATTACATCTAGTTTCTTCTTTCCCATTGCACGTCTAACTAAATCTGCTCGTCCCAATGAATAACCTGCTAGGTCACGAACAATTTGCATTACTTGTTCCTGATATACCATACATCCATAAGTTACATTTAAAATTGGTATTAATGCTGGATGAGTATATACAGCATGTGTTGGGTCTAGTTTATTTTGAATATATCTTGGAATTTGATCCATTGGTCCAGGTCTATATAGTGAAACTCCTGCTATAATATCCTCTAAGCTATCTGGTTTTAGTTCTTTCATAAATTTGGTCATTCCAGCACTTTCGAATTGGAATATTCCCATTGTTTTTCCTTCTGCCCATAATTTATATACTTTAGGATCTTTCATTTCCTGATCATATTGTACATCTATCCCTTTTGTTTCTTTTATCATCCTTGTTGCATCATCTAATACTGTTAATGTTCTTAGTCCTAAGAAATCCATTTTTAATAGTCCTAGTTCTTCTAGAGTAGTCATTATATATTGTGTTGCAATTGTACCATCTCTTACATATAAAGGTACATAAGTATCCACTGGATCCTTTGTTATAACTACTCCACACGCATGTGTTGATGCCTGTCTAGGCATTCCTTCTAAAGCCATTGCAATATCTAAAAGTTTTTTTGTGCTTTCATCACTTTCATAGATTTCTTTTAATTCTCTGTTTTCTTCCATAGCTTTCTTTATTGTGATATGTAATTCATTTGGTATCATTTTTGCTAATTTATCTGCTTCTGCATAAGGAACATCTAATGCTCTTCCCACATCTCTTATTACCATTCTTGCAGACATTGTTCCAAATGTGATAATTTGTGATACATGATCTGTTCCATATTTTCTTCCAACATAATCTATAACTTGTTGCCTTTTTTCATCTGAAAAATCCACATCAAAATCTGGCATACTTATTCTTTCTGGATTTAGGAATCTTTCAAACAATAATTTATATTTTATAGGGTCAATATCTGTTATTCCAACTGCATAGGCTAAAATTGAACCTGCTCCTGATCCACGTCCTGGTCCTACTGGAATTCCGTGTGTTTTTGCATAGTTAATAAAATCCCATACTATTAAGTAATAATCAATATATCCCATTTTTGATATTACTGATAATTCATATTCTGCTCTTTCTCTAATTTCTTGTGATGGATTATCTCCATATCTTCTTTTTATTCCGTCATCACATAATTTTTTAAAAAAATCATAATGGGTCTTGTATCCTTCTGGTACATCATAATTTGGAAGTATTGTATGTCCAAACTCAAATTCCACATTACATTCATCTGCTATTTTTATCGTATTTTCTATTGCTTCTGGCACATTTTTAAAATAAGAGCTCATCTCTTCTGGACTTTTTACATATAATTCATCTGTTTCAAATTTCATTCTATCCATATCTGTCATTTTTTTACCAGTTTGAATACATAGTAATACTTCATGATTATATGCATCTGCTTTTTTTAAATAATGTGCATCATTTGTTGCTACCAAAGGAATATCTAATTTTTTTGACATTTCCACTAGTTTTTGATTTACTAGGACTTGTTCTCTTATTCCATTATTTTGTATTTCTAAATAATAATCTTTTCCAAATAAATTTTTAAACCAAAGTGCTGTTTCTTCTGCTTTCTCCATATTTTGTTGTAATATATATTGATTAACTTCTCCTGCTAAACATGCACTAAGGCAAATTATTCCTTCATGATATTTTTCAAGTAATTCTTTATCTATTCTTGGTTTATAATAATATCCTTCTACAAAACTCAATGATACCATTTTGCTTAAATTTTTATATCCTTGATTGTTTTTTGCTAATAATATTAAATGATTGTATGTATTATCAATTCCTGCTTCTTTGTTTAATCTACTTCTTTTGGCCACATAACATTCGCAACCTATAATTGGCTTTATTCCTTCTTTTTTACATGCTTTATAAAAGTCTATTGCCCCATACATAACTCCATGGTCTGTAATTGCCATTGCCTTCATTCCTAATTCTTTAGCTCTAACAGGCAAATCTTTTATTCTATTAGCTCCATCCAGTAAACTAAACTCACTGTGGATATGTAGGTGGACAAAATCACTCATTGCTATAATATCTCCTTCTATGTATTTATTTCTCATAAATTTTATTTATATTATCACAATTTGCATAATTTGTCCATTGACATTTTATCTCTATAAAATAGAGTCCTCTTAATATATCCTTGATACAACTTGTACAAAACTATATACTAAAATAGAATTTACTACTATACTTCCAATAAATAATATTATTGCTGTTGATAGCACCTTGTTTCTTTTTATTCTATTTATATTTTTTAAAAATTTTTTCATATTATTCACTCCTTTTATATTAAATATATATGAAAAAATATTCTTAATAATTACTTTTATTTTTCAGTGTTTTTGCTATTTTACTGCTGTTTTTTTATATTTTTTTCTTTTTATAACCTTTTATTAAAATAAATAACAAAAACGTAGAATTATCTTCAACCATTTTTGGTCTATATTCTACGTTTTTTAATTAATTATTATTTAATTCTTCAATTATTTTTTTTGCTAATTTTTCATCTATTCCTTTTACTTCTGTTAGTTCTTCTACTGTTTTATTTTTTATGTTTTCAATAGTTCCAAATTTCTTAAATAATGCTTCTTTCTTTTTTTCTCCAATTCCATTTATTTCATCTAACTCTGATTGTGTTATTGCTTGTTCTCTTAATTTTCTATGATATTCAATTGCAGTATCATGCACTGCATCTTGAAATGCAGTTATTACATTAAATAATTTTTCTGATATCTTTATTTCTACTCTGTCTTCTCCTACTAAAGCTCTGGTTTGATGCTTATCATTTTTTACCATTCCATAAACAGGTATATCTATATTGTATTTATTTACTGCCCTTTTTATTGCTCTAATCTGTGTTATGCCACCATCTGCTAGTATTAAATCCGGCAACTCTCCAAAACCTCCATTAGGATTTTCTATTGAATGGCTCAATCTTCTAGTAACTACTTCTTCCATACATTTTGGGTCATCCACTCCAAAGACTGTTTTTATTCGAAATCTTCTTGATAAACTTTTATTTATTTTTCCATCTTTCATAACACACATTCCTGCTACCATAAATGTTCCCGAAATATGTGATATATCATAGCTTTCAATCTTTCGTGGTAATTTTTCTAATTCTAGCTTTTCTTTTAATTCTGTTAAAATATCATATTTATCTTGTTCTCTATTATTTAATGTTATGCGTGCATTTTGTTCTGCCATTTCTATAAATCTTAATTTTTCTCCCTTTTGTGGAGATTTTAATTCTACTTTTTTTCCTGCACTATTTGTAAGCCATTGTTCAACACTTTCTTTATCTTCAATCTCTTCTCTAAGCATTATCTTTGAAGGAATATTCAAATTATTCATATAATATTGCTTTACAAATCCTGATAAAATTTCTTTTTCTTCCATATCTTTTAAATTATCAAAGAAAAAGTGTTCTCTTCCTATCATCTTACTTCCACGAACAAAAAATACTTCTATACAAACCACTAGCTCATTTTTTGCTACACCTATAACATCAATATCATTAATATTTGTATTTGAAACTTTTTGTTTCTGTGAAATATTCTCAATTGCTTGGATTCTATCTCTTATTTCTGCTGCTAGTTCATAATTCTGATTAATAGCTGCTGTATTCATTTCTTTTTTTAATGTATTTATTACTTTATCAATTTTTCCTTCTAAAAGCATTTCTATCTGATGAATTTGTTCCATATATTTTTCTCTAGGTACATTATTTACACAAGGTCCTAAACATCTTCCTATATGGTAATTTAGGCATGCTCTTTTATTTGATTTAAAATTTTTACATTGTCTAATTTTAAATCTTTCCCTTATAAAATCCACCATTTCTTTTGCACTTCCAGGATTTGCATATGGTCCAAAATATTTTGAACCATCTTTTATTATTTTTCTTGTTATAAATACATTTGGATATGGTGCATTTATGTCTATTTTTATATAAGGATATGTTTTATCATCTTTTAAAAGGACATTAAATTTAGGCCTATTCTTTTTTATTAGATTACACTCTAATATTAAAGCTTCAGCCTCGTTTTCTACAACAATATATTCAAAATGGTCTACTAATGAGACCATTTTTTCTATTCTTGCTGTTTTATTATTTTTTCTAAAATATTGTCTTACTCTATTCTTTAAGGATATTGCTTTTCCTACGTATATTATATTATCATCTTTATCATGCATAATATATACACCTGGTTTACCTGGCAATTTTTTTAGTTCTTCCTCTATGTTAAACAACTTTTACTCCTCTACATATGCTACATATGGTAAATTTCTATAACAGTTATCTATATCAAATCCATATCCTACAATATATTTATCTGGTACTTCAAATCCAATATAATCTATTGGTACTTGAAATTCACGTCTACTTACTTTATCTGCAAAAGTGCAAACTTTTATACTTTTTGGATTTTGCTCTTTTAAATATTTTAATAAATATGTCATACTTCTTCCTGTATCAATAATATCTTCTAGTATTAAAACATCTTGTCCCTCTATAGATTCTCTTAATCCATTTCTTAATGTTATCTTTCCTGTACTTTCCATTCCTTCATAACTTGAAATTGTTAAGAATTCATATTTCATTTTTGTTTTCATTTTTAATGTTAAATCTACTGTAAAAAATGCTGCTCCTCTCATTACACATATAACTGTTATTTCTTTTCCTTCATAATCTTTATCAAGTTGTTCTGCTAATTCGTATAATCTTTTTTGGATTTCTTCTTGACTGATTAGTACTTTGAATTTTTCTTCCATATATAACATTTCCCTTCTCAAATTTTTAATTAAATCTTGGATGTGTCAATTATACAATAATTATGACAACTTTTCAATGTTTTTTATGAATAAATTACTTTTTTTTGTATAAACTATATTAATAAATATAGTTTTTCGGAGGTACATATATGAATCTCTTCAAATATTCTAAAGAAGATGAAATTATTTATTCAAATTTAGATCTTATATATTCGATTTTTAAAACTCAAAATGAATTATTAAGTGCAATGAATAATTATGATTATGCTGAAGGTGAACTTATAGATTATTATTCTTATCATATTAAAGCTACAAAATCAAAATTAGATTTCTTATTAAAGAAAGCAAAAAATAGAGGCATTATTCTTGATAGAATTAAACAATTAGAATTAAAATTTTATGAAGATGACCGTAAAGTTGTCTAAATTTATATGTTCTAAAAATCCAAGCTTTCTCATAATATTTATCATGAGGTGATTAGCTTGGATTTTTATACATTAATTGGTTATATATCTGGTTTGTGTATTTTATTTATATTATGTAGAATTTTTATTGTGCCATTAAAGTTTGTTATTAAACTTGTTGCAAATTCTGTAATTGGTGCATTAATAATATTTATTATTAATTTTATTGGTGGTTATTTTTCGTTTCATATTGGACTTAATTTTATTACCATTCTTTTTGTAAGTCTTTTAGGCATACCTGGTGCAATTTTATTAAGTCTCATTCAACTTTTAGTTTAATTATACTTCTACTAGTATAATATCATCACCTATACATTTTATTTGCTCCCATTTTATTATCATTTCATTATTACTTGAAAATATATTTAATTTGTTTAAACTTCCTGGAACTATTATAGATGTTATTTTACCTGTTTCAAAATCTGCAGTTACATCTTGTACATACCCGTAATCTCTTTCCATCTTTCATGCTTATTACTTCTTTATGTTTAAAATCTAAACCTTTTTTAGCCATAAATTTCTCCTTTTTATAATTATATTCCTATTATTGTTTTTTGTTGCAAAATTCACATGTATTTTTTATATGATTTAAATTTTATTGTTTTAAAATTTATAAAAGCCTAAGAATATCAATAATTCATTGCTATTCTTAGGTTCTAATTATTTATAGTTTTTCTTTATTCTTGAAATTGCACTTTTTTCAATTCTTGATACTTGTGCTTGTGATATTCCTATCTCTTCTGCTACTTCCATTTGTGTTCTTCCTTCGAAAAATCTTCTATTTATTATATCTTTTTCTCTTTCATTTAGTCTTTTCATAGATTCTGCTATGCTTAAATCTTCTGTCCATTTTTCATCTGTATTTTTATTATCTTTTACCTGATCCATTACATATATATTTTCTGTTCCATCTTTATATACTGGTTCTTGTAAGGAAATTGGTATTTGTATTGCATCAAAGCTTAACATTATTTCATCTATTTTTACATTAAGAGCTTTTGCTATTTCTTCTATTGTTGGCTCTGCCCCTTTTTCTTTTGTTATACTATCTTTTACTTGAATTGCTTTATAGGCTAAATCTCTCACCGAACGGCTTACTCTTATTGGATTATTATCTCTTAAATATCTTCTTATTTCTCCAATTATCATCGGTACTCCGATATGTGCTGAATTGTACATCTTGTGTTATATCAAAATTATCTATAGCTTTTATTAATCCCACACAACCTACTTGAAATAAATCGTCTGCTGATTCTCCTCTTCCGATTAAATCTTTGAATAACACTTAGTACTAATCTTAAATTTCCTTGTATTAGTTTTTCTCTTGCTTCTAAATCTCCATTTTTTGTTTTTATTAATAGTTCCTTTTTTTCTTGATTTGATAATATGGGTAACTTTGCAGTATTAACACCACAAATTTCAACCTTTTTTATCATAACTTAAAAACCTCCCTTCTTTTATGTAAGAGAACTATTTAATTTTTTGATACAGCTATCGGATTAACTTTCTGTAACTCACTTCGTTCGTACATTAAGGTAAAACCTTTTTTATCATAACTATAAACTCCTCCTTTCTTTTATGTAAGAGAACTATTTGATTTTCTAATACAGCTATCGGATTAATTTAAATAAAGTATTAAAAAAGTCATTATTTAGTAATATTATTTACTAAATAATGACTTTTATACTTTATTTTAATTACTAGCAGTATATTCTGCTCTTAAATTTATATCTAATGTTCCCCCATTTCCATTTCCTATTTCGTTATAATATAAAATACTATTTGGTTTTATTGTTATTCCTGTTGATGTACTTGCTGTTGACTTCCATCCTATAAAACTTTGTCCTGCTTTTGTTGGATATGCTGTTTGGATATTAACTCTTCCATAATTTGAATTTGTACTTGCAGTACCACTAAAATATCCATTATTGCTATCAAAATGCACTTTACATTTTTTTGTATTATTATCTCCAAATACCATTGAATATGAGTTTGACATTCTAATATATGATGATGCCTTTGTTAATCTTATCCTTATCCTTCCCACTGCAGAATAATAAGATTTTAATATAAACTTTCTTGCATTTTGATCTAAATTAGGAAAATTTTTAGTTAAATATTGTTCTATTTCAGCAACATTTACTTTTTTTATTGAACCTACTTCACATTCATAACCTCCATATTCTCTATGTTTATAATAATAAGCATATGATGTTATTCCATTGTTATTTTCATATTCCATCTTATATCTTTCAAAATCTACTGATGCATATCCTATAATATTACTTATTGTTCCATTTTGAATATCATTTACTAAGTCCTTGCATGTAATTTTATGGTAAAAGCCTAAGCTATCATTGTTTGTATTATAACCAATAAAATCAATAGATTTTGGACTTATATATTTTTGATTTGTTGTACTATTAACAATTACATATTTATTATATGATTTCATATTGTTTAATGGAACATCCATCATAAATGATATAATTGAAATATCATTTAGTATTTTATCCCAATCTTCTCCTGTTAATTGAGGAATTTCAAATTCTCCTGATGTACCTCCCTTATATTGATATATTGCCTCTTCAATACCTTTGGTTAACGTTTCCTTGATTATATCAATTTTTTCATCCATAAATTTAGATGTTGAACTTTCAGGATCATTATTTGTATTTATTAACAATTTATTTTTATCTTCAGTCTTTAAACTGCTTATTGCTTTGTTATATATCTGTGTAAATCTATAAGCTTCATAATAATATACCATTGCATCTGTTGTTTCTTCTTTTTGATTTACATCAATTGTTCCTGGTACCTCTTTTGATGGTTTATTCTCAAATAATGTTTCTTTTGTTATTTCTGTTCCTTTATATGTTATTGTTCCCTGAATTACATCATACTTGACATTATTACTTGAATCCAAATTTGATACATAAGCAAAGTCGTTTGATACAGATACACCTTTATCATTATCACATACAATCAAATATCCAGATTCAGATATTTTATTTCCACTATATGTTCCATATATTGAAACATAATTATCTAAAGAATATGCTATTGTTATATCTGTATCGGTTCCATTTTTATATGTTTTAGTATAATACACATAAGGCTTTAGTTTTTGATCATTGCTATCACTTGTTGGTGTATATAAATAATATCCATCATATAAGCAAAATACTAATGCTGGAACACGGCTTAAAATATAATCAGTGGCTGTTCCTGTAATTCCCAAACTAGATGCTAAACTATTACTAAAGGTGTTAATAACTGCCTCCAGCTCTCTTATTTCTTCTCCTATAGCATCTGAATTAGATACATTTCTTGTGTTAATCTCAAATGCTGCCATCATATCAAATGTTGACCCAAGTAAAGCTGCATCATACTTATTTTTCAATGCAATTGTGTCAATCTGTATACCTATATATTGTGATAAAACTAATACTATTGGTAACATTATTGCTAAAAAAATTATTATTAAATATTGTAATTTCATTTTTTTCCTTTCGTTTCTTTATATATTATCCTATAATATATGTTACCATTAAATAAATTTAAAATCAATATTTTATTATCCAGTTTTACTCATAATTTCTTTTTTCATTTTTCCT
Organism: uncultured Clostridia bacterium; assembly: GCA_934183325.1. GTDB lineage: Bacteria > Bacillota > Clostridia > TANB77 > CAG-508 > CAKPSH01. The sequence goes on along the minus strand of CAKPSH010000004.1, from coordinate 9,093 downwards.
ATTATTTTCTTCTCCAATCTTGAAATATAACTTTGTGAAATACCTAACATGTCAGCAACCTCCTTTTGGGTTTTTTCATTTCCTGTTATAAATCCAAAACGCAATTCCATTATATTCTTTTCTCTTTTATTTAGCTTTTGCATTGACAATCTTAAAAGTTTTCTATCAACTTCATCCTCTATATTTTTTGAAGTAATATCATTATCTGTTCCCAAAATATCTGATAATAATAATTCATTACCATCTCCGTCTTGTTTTAATGGCTCATCTATTGAAATTTCTCCTTTTATTTTATTACTTCTTCTTAAATACATTAGTATTTCATTTTCTACACATCTTGAAGCATATGTAGCTAATTTTATATTTTTTGATACTTTAAATGTATTTATCGCTTTCATTAAGCCTATCGTTCCAATTGATATTAAATCTTCTATATCAATTCCTGTATTTTCAAATTTTTTTGATATGTATACAACTAATCTAAGATTTCTCTCGACTAGTATTTTTTTTGCTTCTTCATCATTATTTTCTAACCTTTCTAGTAACTCTTCCTCTTCTTTTTGAGATAATGGTGGTGGAAGTGTCTGACTCCCAGCTATATAAAAAACATTTTCTGTTTCTTCATCAAAATTTAACAAATATTTATTATATAATTTTTTTAATAATTCTAAAATATTCATTTTTATCATACCTTTCTAAATAATTTATTTATTTTCTAAATAATTCATTCCAATTAGGCATTCATATTTTTCATTTATTGATAATTTTTTATCATATATTCCTATTATTACATCATTTCTAATTACTTCTTCTTCGTTTAATATAACTATTACTTTTTCTACTTTAAAACCTAATAACATTCCATTCTGTTTTCCAAGTGAAGAAAAAGGTAAAACTCTTAATTTTGATATATATTTATCTTTAATTTCAAATTCTCCACTTATAATTTTATTTGTATTCTCTAAAATTTCTCTAGGAAGAATATCTATTAATTTTTCTTTTTCAACTATAATAACTGGTAAATTTGTAATTGGATCTTTTAAAAAGTTTCCTGTGTCTAAAAAGGCTTTTACTTTTTTCTCAGTTCCATTATCTATAATCTTTACTGTACAAAATAAATCTTTAATACTCATCTTATTTTTTACAAGCTTAAATGCTATTATAATTGTTATAAATCCTATTATTCCTCCGATTAATGCTACCTTTATTGGATATATTCCAATTAAGCTTCCTTTTTTATTTATAATATTTTGCGGCTTAATTGTATATAAGATTGCAATTGCACAACCTCCAAATGCAAATGATGTTAAATAAAATACTATCAACTCTTTAATCATTTTTTTTATACTTTTAGGATTTATAGCTATGTATATCATTACGATAGATAATATGACTTTAGCTGGTATTGTTATATATGTTGAAAATTTTGTAACGTAATAGCTGACTGCATATATTCCTCCTATAATACTTGATATAATTATTCGTATCTGATTTAGTTTTTCTTTTGTTATAATCACTGTTGCTAATAAAATTATGTAATTCATTATTACATTTTCTATAAAAACTATATCTAAATAGATACTCATTTTTCCCCTTTTCCCACCTCCTTTAATTCTTTTACTAATTATAGTTCATCTGATCTTAAAATAATGTCAAACCTTATTGTAGAAAAAAAGAAATAATCTAAAATTTTAGATTATTTCTTTTTTTATTTTACATTTTTATTTTTTTATTTCTTCATTTCTTGGATTGCTCTCATTATTCCAATTTTTCCGTATTCATACGTTAGTCCTCCTTGCAAAAATGCTACATAAGGTGGTCTAATCGGTCCATCACAGCTTAGTTCTATTGAAGAACCTTGTGTAAAACTTCCACTTGCCATTATAATTTTATCTGTATATCCTGGCATATCTGCAGGTTCTGGTGCACAATCAGAGTTTATAGCTGAACCAAATTGTATTCCTTTACAAAAATTAATCATATCATCCGGATTTCCAAACTGTATTGTTTGTACAATATCAGAACGTTTTGATTCTGCTTTTGGTGAAACCATATATCCTAATTCCTCTAACACTTTACTTGCTAATACTGCTGTTTTTAAACTACTTGCTACAACATGTGGTGCAAAATATATTCCTTGTAAAAACATCTTATTTGCCCCACTTGTTGGTCCTACTTCTTTTCCTTGTCCTGGACTTGTTAATCTTTCTCCTGCAAGTTCTACTAAATCTTTTCTTCCTACTATATACCCTCCGTTTGTTGCTATTCCTCCTCCTAAGTTTTTAATTAATGAACCAACTATTATATCAGCTCCTACTTCTAGCGGAGATGTAAGCTCTACAAATTCACAATAGCAGTTGTCAATCATTATAATTACTTCTTCGTTTACCTTTTTTATCTTCTCTATAATATTTTTTATTTGTTCTATTGAAATTGCTTCTCTTAATGAATATCCCCTTGATCTTTGTATATGAACTACTTTAACATCATTTTTTGATAATCTTTCAACTATAGCTGGTGTATTAAATTCATTTCCCATTAAATCAATTTCCTCATATTTTACTCCAAATGATTTTAATGAACTTGGATTATCCTCTATTCCTATTACTTTTTCAAGTGTATCATAAGGTTTTCCAGCAATGCTTATTAGAGTATCTCCTGGTCTTAGCATAGCAAATAATGCAATTGTTAGTGCGTGTGTTCCTGATACGATTTGTGTTCTTACAAGTGCATCTTCCCCCTTTAAAACTTCGGCAAAAATCTTCTCTACGCATTCTCTACCAATATCATCATATCCATATCCTGTTGTTGATGTAAAATGTACATCTGATACTCTATATTTTTGAAAAGCACTAAGCACATTTATACTATTTATTTCTGCATTTTTATCTAATTGTTCTAATATTGATTTTACTTTTTGTTCTGCTTTATTTACTAATTCTTCAACCTCTTTTGTTATTCCTAATTTTTCGTACATTTTATTTTCCCCCTATAACTAAAACTTTAGGCGGAAAATTTCCGCCTATTTTTATCTCTTATTCATTTTCATCTGTTTCAACTGTATAATAGATTTCTGAATATCCATAATACTCTTTTGTATAGTTTCCAATTGTATCTGGTGCTTCTTTTGTAGTTGATAAAGCTTCATTTTCTCCGATTATGACTCCATTGTAATCTATATATATTTTAGTTTCATTATTGTATAACTTTATATATTTATCTTTTATTTCTAATTCGGCATTTTCTAATCTTGTAATTAATCTTAAATCACTCGAATATATTTCCATTGTATTATTCTCCATATTTTCAATTTTGATAAGATTTGAATCTCCAATTCTTCCAATTGTTAATGAACTAAAGTTTCTCTCTACTGTTCCATCTGCACTAATAATTCCTTGTCCTTGTCCTTTTTTATATGCAACAAAATAATTTCCAAATAAATAATCTATATATATATATGTATTTTCTTCTATTGTATTTTGATTTGCATCTGTTATACCATACAATCCTTCATCATTTATTGAAATATAATATTCCCCATTTCCAACTGGTTGCAATGAAGTTATACCATTTGTAATTTCATTTCCATCTGCTGTAAAATATTTAACCTCATCTCCTGTTTTTGCATATACATATATTCCATTAAATTGTATTGTTTTATATTCTATTGGAATAATTTCTGTTCCATCTAACGTATAAATTCCATATTTAGTTGACTTATTTATAATTAATCTGTTATTTAGTGCATTGTATTCTATTCCTTGGTATTTAAAATCAATTATAACATCTTTATTTTTTATAAGTCCATATTGTCCATTTTTGCTTGCAATTAAATAAATATCATTTCCTGTTATGCTTGTAATTCTACTAATATTATTATATTCTACTTCTGTTAATTTTTTATTTTGACCAGTTATATATCCATATCTATATCCGTCATCCGTTGTATTCATAACTATATATCCAGATATTGAATATCCATTCTTACTGTCGTAATATTTATCTCCTTCAATATCATCATACTCAAATTTTATATTTACATTTCCATTTGTATCTATTACTCCATATTTGCCATCTTTCTTTGCTTTTAGTGATCCTTCCTTGTATTTTAATCCTTCAATTTCTTCATATATTGCTTTTGTTATTCTATTTCCATCTAAATCTATTATTCCATATTGATTGTTTACAGAATATTTTAATGTATATTTTTCATAAGGTAATGAGCTAACAATTTCATTTATTTGAATTGCTTCTACATTATCATATATTGTAAATAATTGTTCTTTTTTTTCATTTAAAATTATGTTTTTCGCATTATCATTGTTTGAGCATACAAATACTGCTTTTTGTGGATTTGGTATAATTATTTTATCATAGTTTGGTTCAATAATTATATCTCCTTTTGAATTTATTACACCATACTTATTGTTCAAATATAATATAAAATATTGATATTCTGATTCTGCTATTTCATAAAATTCCTGTATCTTGTTGTCTGTTTTTTTACTGTTATTTTTTATTATTATCAATGTTCCTATTGCTACTATAACTAATATTATTAATAAAATTATTATTAATTTTTTCTTATTCTTCATTTGATTACTCTCCTCCATTTTATTACATAATAATTATATTATATTAAGATAAAAATATCAATAATAATTACTAGTTTTATTGCTATTATATATATTAAAAGTTTAATTATTAGATTTCTTTTAACTAAAAAAGCCAATGCAAATCTGCATTGACTTTTTTGGGTTTTTATTATTCATCTTCCTCAGGATTATATTTTATATATTCATCATAAGGTTGTTCGGTTTTTATAGTTAAAGCAAAAGTTGCATGTTTTGTTGATCCACTATTTACACTGTTAGAAAATTTACACCATGCTCTTAATTTTGAATAATTAGCATTCAAAAGTGATTTATCAATATAATCTTGAACCCTATCAATACTTAGCCTCTTATCTGATGGAAACGGCCATGAACTACTAAAAGACGTACTCTTAGTCATTAAATCTACCCATTCTCCTTTGTCAACATCATACGCATCTATATTTAAAGTAAAATCTCTTCCTGCTACATTGGTTGTAAATCCTCCAGTCGCTGTCCCTTCTATAGAAAGTATTTTCAATTTTTTTGAATCTTTTTCAGCTTCAGATGGCAAAATTATTTCATCTTTTGTATTTCCATTTTCATCTTGATTGACTTTTATCCACCCTGAACCTAAACTACTTGATGACTCCCAGTGTCTATATGCACTTGTATATCGATTTACTGATACAATATCCCATACTGGTTCAAAAGTAATTTCTGTACCATAATCAAGAATCTCACCTTCACATTCCCATGTTTCTGTATATGTTCCCACATCATTTGACCATGAAACTAATTTATAATTCATTATTCCATCACTCTTTGTCCCAGTTGGCAATGTAACTATATCTCCATAATATGCAGTTGTCGTAGTATAAGAAATATTGCCATTATCTGGTTTAAAAACTAAAGTATATTTTTGAGAAGATAACTTTATTACTACTTCTGTTCCATTTATTCCAACTGTTCCAATCAAACTTCCTTTTTGCATTCCATCATATTTATATCCTGTTTTTATTGTTATATTAGTAATTTCATATTTGGTTCCATATGGAAGTTGTTGACAAAAGTCCGAAATTTCTATTGCATATAATTCATCATCTATATACATATCAAATCTAATATAATCATTACTACTATATACCATTTTCTCATTTACATATAGATTTACATCTAAATTATATGCAATCGCTTCCCAGACAGCATATAAAGTCGTACTGCCTTGCATTTTATAATTTTCTCCACCTGAATATTGCTTTTCAGTTGCACTTTGTTTTGTTGCCCAACCTTTAAATTCATATCCTGTCCTTGTAGCAGTTGGCAGTTTTATTGTCTCACCATGTTTTGCTCTTTTATATTCTTCACTTGGTGTTCCACCATTTCCCTCAAAGATTATCTGTTCAGTATTAGCATCCCATATTGCATATAAGGTTGTTTTCTTATCTTTTATTTGGAAATAAGAATTTCCTGCATAATCCCCTTTTGTTGCATTTTTATTTGTTGCCCATCCTTTAAATTCATATCCTTCTCTATTTTCACTTGGTAATTGTATATAAGCACCATATTTTCCCTGTATTGCGTATGGAGTACTTCCATCTTGTTTATCAAATGTAACTGCATATTCTTCTGTTGTAAAATTTAATACTACACTTGTTGTATCTTGAGCTCCCATTGTGCCAGAAATTTGACCACTATATACTCCATTATATTTATGTGCATCTGTGCTCTTTATATTTTTTATTTCATATGTACTACCAAATGGTATTTGTTGATAAAAGTCTGTTACTCCTGAGCTTACTGTTATTCCATTTATAACCACATCAAATGTTCCATACCCATTAGTATTCCATGTTAGTACTTCATCTAGCCATCCATTTACATCTAAATAATAACTCTTTGGTCCCCATATAGCATATAATGTTGTATCTCCATTAACTCTATATGATGCTCCATCTGTAAATTCTACATTATTTGAGTTTCTATTAGTCGTCCAGCCTTTTAATTCATATCCATCTTTCGTTGCACTTGGTAGTGTTATAACAGTTCCTTTAACCACATTTTTATCTTCAATATAACTTCCGCCTCTAGTATCAAATTTTATAGTTGACCTTTCATTGGTTGACCATATTGCATATAATGTTATATTTTCTTTAATTCTTTGTGTTGTTGCTCCAAAAGTGTATTCTGGTAAAATAGCATCTTTATTTGTAGACCAACCTCTACATGTGTATGAATTTGTTCTGTCTGTTGGTACTGTTTCTGGTATTTTTACAGTATCATCATATAATACTGACTGTCTATGTGGTATAGTTGAAGTATCTATATTAATACCTGAAGCTAATTCGCTATTGTCATTATAAGTAATTGTAAGTGCTGATTTAGGACTCCATTGTGCATATAATGTAATTTCTTCTTGTGGCAATTCTACATCACTCAAATATTGTATACCAGAACCATCTGGTTGTGTATTCCATCCAATACATTCATATCCTGGTCTATGTACACTATTTACCTTTGCTGCTTTAGCTTTAACTGAAGCATTTATTCCATATTGTTCATTTCTTACTGTTTTCCACTCTTCACTTCCCCAATATGCTCTTGATGTTGAGTCAGTAATATTTCTATCATAATGAACTTTATAATATACATGTTCTTCTTCGTATTTTACATTTTCAGGATTATTTTCTTCTAATACCATTCCTCCATAAGTTCCTGAAATTTGTGGTGATGTATCAACAATACTATAAAGTAACTTTTTAAATCCCTGATACATAGTTTGACTTTTATTTTCTACATCTACAGTTACAAAATCTCCTGTGCTAAGCTTAATCTCTCCATTATTTTCTTCTAACTTTTTTTCTACTTGTGTTGTATACTCAGTATAGTATATATTTTCTCCTATCTTTACTTGATCCACTACACTTGATGTATCTTTTTTAGATGGATTTTCATCAATATTATTAATGTTAATGTTTACTTCATATGTCTCGCCTGTTGTTTCTAATGTTTGCACTAAATTTGAAAATTCTTCTTGCGTTACCTTTCCTGTTTTTCTTGTTGAATCAACAAATTCATTTATTGCTGCTTGCACTGTTTGTGTTGATACTACATCTTTTCTATGTGATACCGCTATCATTGGTACCATAAAAAGCATCACAGCAGCAATAAGTATTAAAATTATTGTTACAAATGAATCTGACATTTATTTTCCTCCGTTATTTCTACATTCTCTTATTTTATTTAAACATATAATACTTTTTTTTTCAATATTTTTAACTTGTAAATCGTTTCCTTTTATTCCTATATTTTCTTAAATAATAATATGAAATTTATTATATTAAGTCCTAGAGATAATATTAATATTAAAATTAGTATTTTATTGCTTTTGCTGTTTTTCTCCACATTCATTCTTTTATATTGAACATCATATTGGTTTTTAACTTTTTCATATAATTTATCCAATTCTAATGTTTTTTCTAATTCTTCTTGTAACAGATTTCCATTATCATCATTTGTCATTTCTATTGCCCATAATTCATTAACAAATTTGTTAAATTCTTCAGATATTTTTTCCATATTTGAAGACACTTTATAATCATTCATTATCTTTTTCAAGAATATCCTCTTATATAATGTTAATATATATATATACATATATTGATATTCATGATTATTTGGTAATAATGTATAATTTATTGTATTTACACTTGATGTCATTAGATTTACTCCCGTTTTCGTAATTCCTATTTTTATATATTGTCCCAAATTTACTATATTAAGTTTTTCATTATCAAATTTTGAATTAAAATTGCTTGGTAATACATTTGCATACTTATAAAATTCTTTTTCTATTTTATTAAACTCTTCTGGATTTGACCAATATTCTTGTTCTAAACATACATAAGAATATATTAGAAATCTGTTAGTATCTATATTCACTTTTCTTGTTTCTTCCATATTTCCAGTTATTTCTTTTATTAATTCTGACATTTTTTTTATATCTCCAAACGTATTATTTTGGATCTTAATATTATCTATTGCTCTTAGATAATTAACATCAGAGTTTATATCTCTAAATTTATAATTAAAATCTAATATATCTTCAAATTTATTTGTATCCTCTACATTAGTTTTTAAAATCAAAAAACATATTCCTGTATTAAAACATATTATTTGTATCTTCTGTATTTTGAAAAAAATTCCTTTTTCTTCTCCTGTTTTTGCTTGTAATTCTTTTTTTAATTTATATTCAAATGTTATACAGGGAAATTCTGAAATAACCTTTGCTTTTAACTTTTTATCCATTTCATTTAATTCTTTTCTTTGATCTTCATATATTCCAAAGCTGTAAAATGCATGTCTTAGTATTTGTGGTAAAAAATAGCAATATAAATCTGTATCTACTTTCTTATTAAACAATTTCATCTCTATATTTTTATTTTTTAGTAATTTTAAAATATATTTTTGATATTTTTCTTGTTTAATTATAAATGGGTAT
>CAKPSH010000003.1 GCA_934183325.1 uncultured Clostridia bacterium | reverse complement strand
ATAATTATCTTCTAAGGAAACTCACTATTTCATAGATGACTTTCCTAAGAATATAAAAAAAGATTTTCTTATATGTTTACTCACATTTAGAAAATCCTTTTTCTTTAAATATAATTATTTTTGTCTTTATAGATAAACTTTCATTAATTTTAAATTTCCTTCAAATGCATATGCTCCTAGTTCTGCAGGAATTAAGAAAGTACTTCCTTTTTGTAAATCGTTTTCAAAATTATTTGACTTAACTTTTCCACTTCCCTCTAAAACTATATAAGCATTAAAACTTTCTTCATTTGAATGTGTTGTTAAATTTCCTTTAACATTTACTAAATCAATATTAAAGTTTTTTGAATTATATATGTTTTGCGTTTCTTTAAAATTGTAATAATTATGAACTTTTGTATTATTATTTACATTTATGACATCTAATGCTTTTTGAGTATGTAGTTGTCTTGGTTTTCCATCTAGTCCAATTCTATTCCAATCATATACTCTGTATGTTACATCACTGCTTTGTTGTATTTCGCATAGCATTATTCCTCCACATATTGCGTGAATTGTTCCTGCTGGAATTGAAATAAAATCTCCTTTTTTTACATTGACATATTTTACATTTTCTTCAATGTTATTCATTGCATTTTTTAAGTTTTCTTGTGTTACATTATCTTTAAATCCATATACTAATTTTGCGTCTTCTTTGCAATCCATTATATACCAGACTTCTGTTTTTCCTGAGTCATTTTCATATTTTCTGGCATATGCGTCATCTGGGTGTACTTGAATTGATAAATTTTGTTGTGCATCTATAAATTTAGCTAATATAGGAAATCTATCTATGTTTATGCTCTTATTTCCAAAAATTTCTTTTCTTTTACTTTTATCATTATATAAATCTAATAAGCTTTCATTATTATATTCTTTATTTTTTATTATACTTAGTCCATTTTTATGAGCAGATAATTCCCAACTTTCTCCTATATTATTTCCTTCTATATTTCTGTGAAAGAAAGTCTTTATATTATTTCCTCCCCATACAACTTCTTTATAACTTGGTTTAAAAAATATTGGTTCTAGCATTTCTATTCCTCCTTTTCGTTTTTTAGCAACTTATATTTTATCACTTTATCATTAAAAAGTAAATAGAAAAGCAAGTGAATCAGACCTTTTTTAAGGTCTAATTCACTTGTTTTTTTCTATTATTCAACTAATTTAAGAACTTCTTTCTTTAGTTCTTCTTCTTGTTTTTCTGAACTTTCTAAACTATTGCTTCTAACACCTATGTAGAATTTTATTTTTGGTTCTGTTCCTGATGGTCTTACACAACACCAAGCATCATTTGATAATTCATAATATAATACATTTGATACTGGTAAATCTAATTTTGATGTTTCACCTGTTTTCATTTCTTTTCTTTCTTGTATTCTATAATCTCTTACAGCAAGTACATCCCATTTTCCTATTTTTATAGGTGGATCATTTCTTAATGCTGACATCATATTTTGTATTTTTGCTGCACCATCTGCTCCTTTTAGTGTTATGCTTGCAAGTCCTTCTTTATAGTATCCATATTTTTCATATATATTAATCATTTGATCCCATAAAGTTAATCCTTGCTTTTTGTAGAATGCTGCTGCTTCACATAAACACATAACTGCATCTACTGCGTCTTTATCTCTTGCATGTGTTCCAACTAGGCATCCGTAACTTTCTTCATATCCAAATAAATATTCATATTTATGATTTTGTTCAAATAATTTTATTTGTTCTCCTATATATTTAAATCCTGTTAATACTTCAATTAATTTTATATTGTATTCTTTAACAATTTGATCTGCCATATTTGATGATACTATTGTTTTTACTAATGCACCATTTCTTGGAAGTAATCCTTTTTCTCTTTTTTGGCTTAACTCATATTCTGCAATTAAAAGTCCTGACATATTTCCTGTAAATGATTTATATTCGCCTGTTTTTGTATCTTTTGCATAAACACCTAATCTATCTGCATCTGGATCTGTTGCTAAAACAATATCTGCATCTACTTTTTTAGCTAATTTAAGTGCTAGTTCAAATGCTTTTGGATCTTCTGGATTTGGATATTCTAGAGTTGTAAAATCTGCATCTGGTAATTCTTGTTCTGGAACAACATAAACTTGTTCAAATCCTAATTCTTTAAGTATTCTTCTTACTGGTAAATTTCCTGTTCCATGGAATGGTGAGTATACTATTTTTATACTTTTTGCCATTTCTTTTATAACTTCAGGATTTAGAACTAATTTGTGTAATTCTTCCATATATCTATCATCAATTTCTTTTCCTATGATATTGAATAATCCTTTTTTAGTTGCTTCTTCTTCTGACATTAATTTGATTTCACCATAGTTAGCAATATTATTTACTTCTGTAATTATTTGTTTATCTTTTGGTGCTGTAATTTGAGCTCCATCTTCCCAATATACTTTATATCCATTATATTCTGGCGGATTATGACTTGCTGTTATAACAATTCCTGCTATACATTTTAATTCTCTTACAGCAAATGATAATTCTGGAGTAGGTCTTAATGAATCAAATAAATATGTTTTTATACCATTTGCATTTAATATTAGTGCTGCTCTTTTTCCAAATTCAGGTGACATTCTTCTTGAATCAAATGCTATTGCTACACCTTTATTTTCTCCTTTTTCCTTTTTGATAAAGTTTGCTAATCCTTGTGTTGCTTTACCAACTGTATAATAATTCATTCTGTTTGTGCCAGCTCCTATTACTCCTCTAAGTCCACCTGTACCAAACTCTAAGTCTTTATAAAATCTATCTTTTATTTCTTCTTCATTGTCTTTGATACTTTTTAATTCTTCTCTTGTTTTTTCATCAAATATTTCATTTTCTGTCCATTCTTCATATTTTTTCATGTAATCCATAACTTTTTACCATTCCTTTCTAAATTACATTGAATTTATACTACATTTTTATCACATAAGCTCTGTTTTGTAAATATGTTATTTTATTTTTTATTAAGTTTTAGTGTAACAATTCATAATAATTAATTACTTATTTACGCAGATATTTATATATAATTTTTTAAATTTCCGTTCTTCAAGGCGTTTAATATACGGAATATTCCTATATTAAATACACACTCTACTCACTGAAATAATAAATTTGGTTAAGGTCGAACTCAATTTTAAAAATTATATATAAATTCTGCTATATTAAAATTATTCCAGTATGAATTGTTACACTAAATTTTAAATAAAACAAAAGTAAAAAAATACCCTTTAGTATAATACTAAAAGGTATCTTTTTATCTACTACATAGCTTCTCTAAATAATCTTATGAAATCTTCTTTTGTAGTTTCTCTTGGATTTCCAGGTCTACAAGCATCATTCATTGCTTTTTCTGCAAGCATATCTAAATCTTCTTCTTTGCAACCAGCATCTTTAACTGTCATTGTTACTCCTACTGATTTTGAAAGTTCTGATATTTTCCATACAAATGTATTTATTACATCTTGTTTAGAAAGATAAGCTGCATCTGGTCTACCAATATGAATTAAGATTTCTCTAAATCTTTCCCAAGAAACTTCTCCATTGAATCTCATTACTGTTGGTAATAATATTGCATTTGCAATTCCATGTGGTGTATCATAAACAGCTCCTAATTGATGTGCCATAGAATGTACAATTCCTAATCCAACATTTGAGAATCCCATTCCTGCTATATATTGAGCTAAAGACATATTTTCTATTGCTTTTGGATCTTTTTCATTTACTGCTGCTGGTAAATTTTCAAATATTAATTCAATAGCTCTCATGTGGAACATATCTGACATTGTGTTATGTGCTTTTGTAATATATCCTTCTACAGCATGTGTTAATGCATCCAATCCTGTTGCAGCTGCTGTCATTTTTGGTAATGATTCCATAAGTTCTGAATCAACTACTGCTAAAACTGGTATATCATGTGGATCCACACATACCATTTTTACTTGTTTTTCTTCATTTGTTATAACATAGTTTATTGTAACTTCTGCAGCTGTTCCATGTGTTGTTGGAAGTGCTATAACTGGTAATCCCTTATTTTTTGTGTTTGATAATCCACATAAAGAAACTACATCATCTCTTTCTGGATTTGTCATAATTATTGATATACCTTTTGCAGTATCTATGGCAGATCCTCCACCAACGGCTATAATAGCATCTGCTCCTACTTCTCTACATTTATCTACACCATCTAAAACATTTTTTATTGTTGGGTTTGGTTTTACTTCTGAATAAATTACATAATCAATATTAGCTGAATCTAATACATCTGTAACTTTTGCTGTTACTCCACATCCAAGTAATGCTTTATCTGTAACAACTAAAATTTTGCTATATCCCCTACTTTTAATTTCTTCTGGTAGTACCTCTCTACAACCTCTTCCAAAATAAGAAGTCTCATTTAAAACGAATCTTTCTGACATTTTTATTCCTCCTTAGATTAATTTATATCATAATGTATTTATTATAACACTAATTAATTTTTTTAATCAATATTTGTAACAAAATTGTAATATTTTACTATCTATCTTCTCCAAAGTATACATTCCCATTTTTATCTTTCCTTAATTGTTTTCTTTGTTCCAAATATTGAGTCATTTGCTCTAGTAACTTTTCCTGTGTTAAATGAAATCTCTTTCTACAATATTCTATTGCTTGACTTCTGTCCATTCCATTTACTATACATTCTTGCATTACTTCTATTAATGTTGATTGTTCATTTGTTTCTTCTCCTATTTTTTCCTCTACCTCTTCTTGTATATTCTCTCCAGTTGATATTCTTCTATATCTTGTTAAATTTTCTTTTTCATTCAGATTTTCGTCTAATGATACTTCCATAGTTTTTGAATATTTTAAATATTTTAAATATTCTATCTTTATAATTTTCTTTATCAATCTTTCTATTGCACTTTCTGCAATTTCTTCTTCTAAATTTATAATTACTGCTCCATAATTTTCTATTATATGAATTAAAACTTTTTGTGCTATATCTTCTGAATATTGTCTTAAATGTAATTTATTTCCTACTCTTTTACTAAATGAATGTGCTAATTTACTCAGCTTCTCCCCATGCATATCCAAAAACATTTTATCTATCTGTGTTCTTCCTAAAAATATTTTACCTTCTTTTTCTAAACTTTCTACCATAGCATCTATATAATCTTCATGATCCCAGATTATCTTTATTATTTCTCTTTCACTAAGATTATATTGTTCTCCAATTTTTCTTATTTCTTCCCTACTATAATATCTTGACTCTTTCATTAGGTAGCTTATCCTTTGTTGTAGTCTATGTTCAAGATGTACTTTTACTGTCATTTTATTTTTTCTTAAACTTATCCAGCTAGTATAATGTATTCCTATTATTTGCATGAATTCGCTTTCTTTCATTGTCTTTCTATAAGGTTCATATATTCTTAAAAATTCTTCATAATTAATTATTCTTTCTGCATATCCTTTATTTCTTAATTCTTCTTGAATCTCCTGTTTTCTTTGTTCTGAGACTGGTTGTGTTTTTAATACATCTTTTGAAACCTTTTTGGTTTTTAATATTTTTACACTTTTACCTTTACTCTTTAAACTTTGCCAACTTATCAAACTTATTCCAAGTATTTTGATAAAATTTCTTTCATCCATTTCATCTTTATATGGCTTATATAATTCTAAAAGTTCTTGATATGTTACATTCTTATTTGTATATCCTTGTCTAATTAATATTTCTTGAATCTCTTTTTTTCTTTCTTCTGATACTATTATTTTTAATATCCTTGCTCTACTTCCATCGCTTTTTACTTTTTGCAAATTGTCATAGCTTATTCCTAATATCTCTGCAAACTCTCTTTCTGTCATTTCATTTTTATATTGTTCATATATTTTCAAAAATTCTTGATACGTTACAGATTTTTCCTCGTAACCTTGCTTCTTTAACTTTTCTTTAATTTTTTCTTTTCTTTCTTCTGATATTTGTGTACTTAATATTATAGCTCTTGTTCCTTTACTTTTTGTAGTTTTAATATTTGAATAGCTAACCATTAATACTTCTGCAAAATCTTTTTCTTTCATTTCTTGTTCATAAGGCTTATATAATTCCAAAAATTCTTGATATGTTATTTTTTTACTTCTATATCCTTTTTGTATTAATTCACTTTGAATTTCTTTTTCTCGTTCTCTTGATATTGTTCTTTTTAATATTATCGCTTTCTTTTTTTTGTTTTTCATATTATGTAAATTGTATGCACTTATTCCTAGTATTTTTGCAAAATCACTTTCTTTTATTTCATTTCTATATGGTTCATATATTTTCAGAAATTCCTGATATGTTATTTCTTTTCCTTCATAACCTTTTTTCCATAATTCTTCTTTGATTTCTTGTTTTCGTTTTTCTGATATTTGATATTTTAATATTATTGCTCTTGCTTCTTGATTTTTTATTTTGCGTAAATTATCATTGCTTATTCCAAGTATTTCTCTAAAATCATTTTCACTCATTTCATTTTTGTAGTTTTCATACAATCTTAAAATTTCTCGATATGTTATGCCTCTATTCGTATACCCTAATTTTTTTAATTCTTCTTGAATTTCCTGTTTTCGTTCTTCTGATATTTGTACTGTTAGTATTATAGTTCTTGTTCCTTTTCTCTTAATACTTTGCAAGTTATCTTTATTTATTCCTAATATCTCTGCAAAATCTCTTTCTTTTATTTCTTGTTTATATAACTCGTATAGCTCTAAAAACTCTTGATACGTTATTTTTTTACTTATATAACCTTGATTTCTCAATTTTTCTTGAATTTCTTGTTTTCTTTGTTCTGATATTGGAGTTTTTAGTATTATCGCTCTTGCTCCTTGATTTCTCATTTTACTCCAACTATTACTGCTTATCTCTAGTACATCTTTAAAATTTTGTTCACTCATTTCTTGCTTATAAGGCTCATATAACTCTAAGAATTCTTGATATATTATACTTTTCTTTGCATATCCTTTTCTTCTTAATTCTTCTTGAATTTCTTGTTTTCTTTGTTTTGAAACTGGTTGTATTTTTAATATTGTCGTTCGTGTTCCTCTATTTTTTGTGTTCTGCCAAGAACTATAACTCACTCCTAATATATCTGCGAAATCTTTTTCGCTCATTTTTTCCATATAAGGCCCATATAATTGTAAAAATTCTTGATATTCTATTTTTCTATTTCCATATCCTTGTTTTATTAATTCTTCTCTTATTCTATTTTTTTCTTCTTCAAAATTATAACTCATTATAAATTCCTTTTATAAAAATTTTATTTGTCTCATACATTTTATGTGAACTATTATATAACATTTTTTCTTTTTAGTCCAGTCATATACATTATAAAAAACTTTTATTAAATGATTTATAATTCTTCTAGATTTCATAAATAACTTTCCTAAAAATAGACTAAAACCCCGTTGTGTAATTTTACACAATGAGGTTTTAACTCTAAATTTTATATTATTTATTTTTACTTTATTCAATATCTAATTTTGCAATAATATATTTCATCAAAATTAAATACTAAATATTGTCTCTTTCAAATGCTTGTAATAATAATCCCATTCTTACATATAATCCATTTTTTGCTTGCTCAAAATACATGGCTCTTGGATCATCATCAATATCTTCTGATATTTCGCCTGTTCTTGGTAATGGATGTAATACTATTGTGTTTTCAGAGAATTTATTTAAAACTTCTTTATTTATTATAAATTTTTCTTTTCCGAAATCTCCTTCAAATCTTTCTTGTTGTATTCTTGTATGGTATAAAACATCTACATCTTTTGGAATTTCATCAAAACAATTACAAATAGTATAATCAATGTTTTTTTCTTTTAATAAATCTATGTATTTTTGTGGTAACATAAATTCTTTTTTGCTTAATCCGTAAATTTTGATATTATCATATAATGAAAGTAATTTTAATAATGAATGGATTGTTCTTCCATATATTAAGTCTCCAAGTATTACGACTTTTGCTCCATCTATTGTTCCTCTTTTTTCTCTTATAGTATATAAATCAAGTAATGCTTGTGATGGATGTTCACCTTTTCCTGCTCCTGCATTTAATATTGGCACTTTTGCAACACTTGCTGCTTCGTTTGCTGAATTATCATCTGAATGTCTAATTACTATTGCATCTGCATAATTTTGTAAAATTCTTATAGTATCTTTTAATGTTTCTCCTTTTTTTACAGATGAATTTGCATTTGCATTTTCTGTTGAAATTACTTGTCCTCCTAATCTTAATATTGCTGTTTCAAATGATAATCTTGTTCTTGTACTTGGTTCATAAAACATTGTTGCGACGATTTTTCCCTCTATCGCTTTCGAATATTTATGTGGGTTTGATTTTACATCATCAACTAATTTAAATAATTTTTCTATGTCGTCTCTCGTAAATTGTTCAGCACTTAATACATGTTTTAACATATTTATTCCTCCAATTATTTATTTAACATTTCATTTTTTAAATCCCATAGTTTTTTAGATAAATCTACATAGTATTTTTGTGGATTTTCTAGACGTTTTACTTCTTCCCAGATTGTTGCTAATTGTGCTTTTTCATATTTTGCAATTTCTGTAAGTTCTGGTGATTTGTATATTAGTTTTCCGTTTTCAAATATTTTTTCTGCTAATGGTTTTACATAGCAATTTTTTAATGTTTTCTTCTTCCAAGGTGCTTGTGGATCAAATATTTGATATCCTTCTTCTGGCATTTCCTCATCAGCAAGTGTTATTACATCTGCTATAGCATAATTAGTAGTTTTAGAATAAAATCTATATGTCTTTTTAAAACTTGGATTTGTTATTTTTTCAATATTTTCACTTATCTTTATTTTTGGTATTATTTTTCCGTCTTTCTCCATTGCGACTAATTTGTAAACTCCTCCAAATACTGAATCACTCTTTGCTGTTATTAAGTTTTCACCTACTCCAAATGAATCTACTTTTGCTCCTTGTTGTATTAATGATGAGATTAAATGTTCATCTAATGAATTTGTCACACATATTTTACAATCTGGATATCCTGCATCATCCAACATTTTTCTTACTTTTTTAGATAAATATGCTAAATCTCCACTGTCTAATCTAACTGCTGCTGGTCTAATTCCCTTTGGTTTTAATACTTCATCAAAGACTTTTATAGCATTTGGTACACCACTTTCTAAAGTATTGTAAGTATCTACTAGTAATGTACATCCCTCTGGATAAATTTCTGCATAAGCCTTAAAAGCTTCATATTCTGAATCAAAACTTTGTATCCAACTATGTGCCATTGTTCCACTGGCTGGTATATTAAATTTTTGTGCTGTTAATGTACAAGATGTTCCAACTGCCCCACCTATTATAGCTGCTCTTGCTCCATATACTGCTGCTGCAGTACCATGTGCACGTCTTGCTCCAAATTCCATTACAGGTCTTCCTTTTGCTTCTCTTACTATTCTATTTGTTTTTGTTGCAATCAAACTTTGATGATTTATTATAAGAAGTAACATAGTTTCTAATAATTGTGCTTCTATAATTGGAGCTCTTACTGTTATTAAAGGTTCTCTTGGAAATACTACTGTTCCTTCTGGTATAGCCCAAATATCTCCTGAAAATTTGAAATTTTTTAAATAGTCTAAAAATTCTTCTGAAAATATGTTTCTTGCTCTTAGATACTTTATATCTTCATCATCAAATTTTAGATTTTCTATAAATTCTATTACTTGCTCTAATCCTGCAACGATTGCATATCCACCTTTATCTGGTACACTTCTAAAGAATACATCAAAATATGCTATATCATTCATATTTTTTAATAAATATCCGTTTGACATTGTGAATTCATAAAAATCTGTTATTAATTCTAATTTTTCTTGGTTCATTTTTTCTCTCCTATTTTTCTAAATAATTTATTCTTTCAAATTTAAATACTGGTATTGGCTCTCTTTTATGTTTTGATGCATTATATTTTTTTATTATAATTTCTTTAGCTTTTTCGTCTGTATTTCCTTTTTCTATCATTTCAGCAATTTGAACATACTTTACTCCAAGTTTTTCTTCGTCTGTTAATCCTCCTAATCCATCATTAGGGGCTTTATGTATTATTCTTTCTGGAACACTTAGTAATTCTCCTATTTTTAATACTTCTGGTACTGTGAAGTTTCCTATTGGATTAAAATCTGCTGCACTATCTCCCCATTTTGTTGTATATCCAACCATTGCCTCACATAGATTTCCTGTTCCTATTACTAAATATCCTAATGTTTGTGCAATAGCATATAATGTTGTCATTCTTAATCTTGGTTTTATATTTATCTTTGCTTCATTTGATAATTCTTCATTGTTTAACATTGTTACTGTTTTGTTTAATTCATTTTCAAATACTTTGTAGCTGTCTGTTAAATTATTTTCTATAAATCTTATTCCAAAGGTTTCTGCTACTAGTTTTGCATCATCAAAATCACTTTGAATAGAATTGCATGGCATTGAAACTCCTACTACATTTTCTTTTCCTAATGCTTTTACACTCATAGCTGTTACTACTGCTGAATCTTTTCCTCCACTAACTCCTACAACAACTCCTCTTGCTCCAGATTTTTCTACATAATCTTTAATCCATTCTATTGCCTCATTCATTCTTAAAGTAAGTTCTTTTTCTTCCAACATTCTTCTTCCTCCTTTAGTTTTTATTTATAAACTAGGCGGACATATTTAAATAGTCCGCCCATAATTATACTTTTATAATTCCTTCAATTAGTTTTTGATAACAGTTTCTGCATACTGGTAAATATTGGCTATCTCCAACTAAAATATCTCCATCTTTATGTTCTTTGCAATATGTATATATTGCATTGTCATTTTTGCAAATTTCACAGATTGATGTTAGCATTTGAACATTATCTGATACGCACATTAAATCACCCATTTTTCCAAATGGTTTCTTTTCTGCTGTTAAATTTAATCCTGCAATAAAAAATTTTTTTCCTTTTGATGCCATATTTTGTATAACATTTACATTTCCTTTTAAAAATTGAAATTCATCAATTATATATACATCAGCATCATAGTTTTCTATTTCATTCATATCTTGAATGTTTACTGCCATTAACTTGTTTCCGTTTCTATCTGCTACACATTCTTGCTCTCTTGTATCTAATTTTGGTTTAAACATTTGTATCTTTTTTCCTGCAATTATCTGTCTATATGCTTCGTTTATTATTTTTTGACTTTTTCCTGACTTCATTGGTCCTGTAAATACATTAATATCGCTCATTTTATTTCTCCCAAATTTATTGTGATTATTTTCCTATTATTTCTATCACTAAAATAGAATCTAGTCAAGATATAATTTAATTTTTATTTATTTCTTTTTTCATTTATATTCGTCATTTTTCTTTACTATATTTTTTATTTGTGCTAATATTATTTTATTACAACTTTTTGTTAAGAATGGAGAAGATTTTATTATGGATGAAAATAAAAAATTAGTTACAATTTTAATTCCTGCATATAATGAAGAGGCAGTTCTTCCTCTTTTATATGATAGACTCTTAAAATTAATGGACGGATTACCTCAATATAATTTTGAATTATTATTTGTAAATGATGGTAGCAAAGATAGAACTTTAGAATTAATACAAGAAATGAGAAAACATGATCCTCGTGTTTGCTATGTTAACTTATCTAGAAATTATGGTAAAGAAACTGCTATGATTGCAGGATTTGATTATGTAAATGGTGACTGCATGATTAATATTGATGCTGATTTACAAGATCCACCTGAACTTATTCCTGAAATGTTAAAATATTGGGAAGAAGGTTATGATGATGTTTATGCAAAACGTAAATCTAGGAAAGGAGAATCTTTCCTAAAGAAGTTTACTTCTTGGGGATATTACAGAGTCCTTCAAAGTATGACAAATATCGAAATTCAAAAAGATACTGGGGATTTTAGATTACTTGATAGACGTTGTGTTGAAGCAATTAAGCAAATGAGAGAATCTCAAAGATATACAAAAGGATTATATAGCTGGATTGGATATAAGAAAAAAGAAATTTTATACGATAGAGATCCTAGAGCTGCTGGTAAAACTAAATGGAATTATAAAAAACTTGCAAATTTATCTATAGATGGTATTACATCATTTACCACTGCTCCACTTCGTTGGGCTGCATTAATTGGTATTTTAGTTTCATTACTTGGATTTATTTATATGATGGTAATAATTATAAAAACTCTTATTTATGGAATTGATGTTCCTGGTTATGCCTCAATGATGGTAGTTATCCTATTTTTAGGCGGACTACAATTAATCTTCTTAGGTGTTATCGGTGAATACCTTGGACGTGCATTTTATGAAACCAAACATAGACCTTTGTATTTTATAGACAGATATAATGAACATAAAGAAACTAATATTAAATAATTTAAGGATGTGATAATATGACAGCTTTTATGTTAAAGTTAATCGCAATTATTACAATGACACTTGACCATACTAGTTACTTGGTTTATGGTCATTTATCTTGGATGAATTTTATAGGAAGAATTGCTTTTCCTATATTTGCTTTTCAAATAAGTGAAGGTTTTATAAAAACACATAATCCTCAAAATTATGCAAAAAGACTTTTGATTTTTGCATTAATTTCTCAGCTTCCATATACTTGGTTTCGTATATTGTTCTTTAATGATGTTGAACTGAACATTATATTTACTTTGATTTTAGGATTAGCTTCTATAATTATTTATAACACATTTTCTACTCCTAAAAAGGATATTAGTAAATCTATTGCTCTATCTTATAAATTAATTGGATTAATGTGTGTGTTAATAATTGCACTATGTTCACAAAAGTTTAATTTTGATTATGGCTTTTATGGTGTTTTCATTATATTTTTATTTTATATTTTTCATAGTAAAAAATTGCTTATGAATTTATCTGTTATTGCTTTAACTTTTATTTTTTATTTGCCAAATTTAATAGCTACTAATTTTCATTATAAAGTTATACTTTTGTTTTTATGTAGCTTAATTCCATTGATTTTTATTAATTTATATAATGGAAAAAAGGGTAAAAATTATAAATGGTTATTTTATATTTTCTACCCTGTGCATTTATTAATTTTGTGCTTACTTTATTATGTAATTCATTAAAAATTATTTTTATATACCGCTAAAAAGAATATATATTAATTTTAACCGTCAAACTCGTCAGGTCTCTGGAGTAATCCGTAAGCAGCAGGCTTGACGAGCTTTGTCTCTAAAATTAATATATATTCTTTTTCTATGATACAGCAAAATAAAAGTAAATTAGAGAAAAGCGTATTAAGGGAGATTGAGCTAGAAATTCTTTTGTTGCCTTATGGAAATAGTTCACGTCGAATTGCGTTAGCAATGAGGACTAAGTGAAAGGGTGCCATAAGGCAATATTAGAATTTCTGTGATAATCGGGTATGTATTACGATTTTCGATAATTTACTTTTCATTTTGCTGGCAACAATTATTAATATAAATTTTAGAACCCATCAAATAGGCTTAATTGATTACTCGTACTCATCCCATCTAAGCAACCAAATTTTTCAAGTAATTCTATAATTGATTTACCTGCTTTTGATCTCTTCATTAAATCTTCTTTTGAAATAAATTCTCCATCTTTTCTTGCTTCAACAATACTTTCTGCAGCTACTTGTCCTAATCCTGCAATACTACATAAAGAAGGTCTAATTCCTTCTGGCTCTAGCTTAAATTTTGTAGCTTCTGATTTATATATGTCTATTGGTAAGAAATTTATTCCTCTCTTATACATCTCTAGTACATATTCTAATACGTTGTACATACCTTTATCTTTTTGTGTTGCTGCATTACCTAACTTATCTATTTCTTCCATTTTTTCTTTTACTTTTTTCTCTCCGAAAATCATAAATTCACTATCAAATTCATCAGCTCTTATTGAATACATTGTTGCATAATATGCTTTTGGAATATGAACTTTAAACCAAGCAATTCTAAATGCATTAATAACATATGCTGCTGCATGTGCTTTTGGGAACATATATTTTATTTTTTTACAAGATTCTATATACCAATCTGGTACATTATGCTCCCTCATAAGTGCTTCTTGTTCTTCTGAAAGTCCTTTTCCTTTACGTACTGATTCCATTATTTTAAATGAATTTTGTGCTGGAAGTCCCATTCCCATTAGGTAAATCATAATATCATCTCTTGTACATATAGCTTCAGACAAAGTTATAGTTCCTTTATCTATCAATTCTTGTGCATTGTTCAACCACACATCTGTACCGTGTGATAATCCTGATATTCTTAGTAATTCCTCAAATGTGCTAGGTTTCGTATCAACTAACATTCCTCTAACAAATTTGGTTCCAAATTCTGGAACACCAAATGTTGCAACTTCTGAATTTATGTCTTCTTTTCTTACTCCTATTGCATCTGTTGATGAAAATATTGACATTGTTGCTTTATCGTCTAATGGAACTTTTGTTGGATCTATTCCTGTTAAATCATAAAGCATTCTTATAACTGTTGGATCATCATGACCTAACATATCAAATTTCAATATATTTTTGTCAATTGAGTGATAATCAAAATGTGTTGTTATAATATCTGACTCTGGGTCATCAGCTGGATGTTGTACTGGACAGAATTCATAAATTTCATGTCCTGTTGGAACAACTACAACACCTCCTGGATGTTGTCCTGTTGTTCTTTTAATTCCTGTACATCCTTTCGCAAGTCTATTTATCTCTGCTGAACTTATTTGTTGATTTCTCTCTTCATAATATTTTTTTACATATCCATAAGCTGTTTTTTCTGCTATTGTACCTATCGTTCCTGCTTTAAATGTTGTTCCTTTTCCTAGAATTACTTCTGCATATTTATGTGCTTTAGTTTGATATTCACCAGAAAAGTTTAAGTCTATATCTGGCTCTTTGTCTCCATTAAATCCTAAGAATGTTTCAAATGGTATATCTATTCCATCTTTTACTAATTTATTTCCACACTTTGGACACCATGCATCTGGAAGGTCAAATCCATTTTTTACTCCATGGTCTGAGAAATCTGAATATTTACATTTTGGACATCTGTAATGTGCTTTTAGCCCATTTACCTCTGTTATACCTGTCATATATGCAACTAATGATGAACCTACTGAACCTCTTGAACCAACTATATATCCATCTTCATTTGATTTCCAAACTAGTTTTTGTGCAATAATATACATAACTGAAAATCCATTTTTTATAATTGAATCCAATTCTTTTCTTAATCTTGTTTCTACTATTTCTGGTAATGGATCTCCATATAACTCATGTGCTTTGTTCATTGCAATATCTTCAATTGTTTTTTCACAACCTTCGATATATGGTGTACATTTATTAGGTGAAATTGGACTTATTGGATCACACATATCTGCAATTTTATTTGTGTTTGTTACAACTACTTCATAAGCTTTTTCTTTTCCTAAATATGCAAATTCACTTAACATTTCTTCTGTTGTTCTTAAATATAATGGTGCTTGATGGTCTGCATCATCAAATCCTTGTCCTGCTTGTAAAATTCTTCTATATATTTCATCTTCTGGATCCATAAAGTGAACATCACATGTTGCACATACTAATTTATTCAGCCTTTCTCCTAATTCTACTATTTTTCTGTTTATTGCTATTAAATCGTCTGTACTTTTTAAGATTCCATCTCTTACTAAATATTCATCATTTCCTAATGGTTGAATTTCTAGATAATCATAAAATCTAGCTATTTCCTCTATTTTTTCTTCTGAATATCCATTTAATATTGATTGATATAATTCTCCTTGGTCGCAAGCACTGCCTATTATTAAGCCTTCGCTATATTTTTTGTATACGCTTCTTGGTATTCTTGGTCTTTTATAATAATAATCTAAGTGTGAAAATGAAATTAATTTATACAAGTTTTTTAACCCCACATAATCTTTTGCTAAGATTATAGCATGATATGCTGGTAATTTTTTTATATTCATATTTTTTACTGATAAAGCATCTATATCATTTAATTTTTTTACATCTTGTTCTTTTAGTTTTTCTAGCATTACATTAAATACTTTTACTAATGTCTTTACATCATCTAATGCTCTATGTGCTACATCTACTCTTATTCCTAAATTTGCTGCTATTATTCCTAATTTGTATTTTGTATATTCTGGGAATAAATCTTTTGCTAAACTTAGTGTATCTATATATGTATTTTCAAATTTTAATCCTAGTTTTTGTGCTTGATATCTTAAAAAGCCTATATCAAAATTAGCATTATGTGCAACTAAAACATCATCTCCACAGAATTTTATAAATTCTGGTAATACTTCCTTGATTGTTTTTGCATCTTTTACCATATCATCTGTTATATGTGTAACTTGTACAACTTCATATGGAATTGGTTTTTCTGGATTTACAAAACATTCAAATTCGTCTATTACTTCTCCATTTTTTATTTTCATTGCACCAATTTCTGTTATCATTTCACTTCTATATGGTATTCCTGTTGTTTCAATGTCTAAAACGCAATATTCTGTATCAATATCAATATTTCCATTTCCATACACATTTGTTTGTCCATCTGGACATAAGTATGCTTCTACTCCATATAGTACTTTTATGTCATTGTTGCCTTTTTTTACTGTATCATTTGCATGTGGGAATGCTTGTACAACTCCGTGGTCAGTTACTGCTATGGCTTTCATTCCCCATTTTCTAGCTCTATTTATTAAATCTGATACTTCTGTTATTCCATCCATTTGACTCATTTGTGTATGCATATGTAGTTCTACTCTTTTTACTTCTGCATTATCCATTCTTGTTAAAACTTCTTTTTTGGCTGATTCTATTACTACATTTGCTATAACTGTAACTTCTCTTGCGTATGGATCAAATTGTGCATTTCCCTCTAACTCCACATGTGCATTTTCTTTTAATCTATCTCTTATACTTGGTAATTTTTCTGCTTCTATAAATGACTTACAAGTTATTGTGCTACTACCATCATATACATCAAAAGAATATAAAGTCTTACCATTTCTTAATTCTCTTTCTTCTGTTCTTGTTATTTTTCCTGAAATTGCAACTTTTCCACTATCTGCTGTTATATCTTTTACTTTTATCATTTTTTCGTTTATTCTTGAACGTTTTGTTCCAACTATTATTGGTGATACTTCTTCTTGTGGTTCTTCATTTTTAGGTTCTTCCTTGCTTTTTTCTTCTTTAACCTTCTTTTCTTCCTTTGTTTTTTCTGCTACATAATCTATATTGATAGATGCCTTTGTTACTCTGAATTTATCTTTCAAATACATTTCAAAAGCTAAAATTTCTCCATTTTGGATTTTTACATCTGATTGTAAAAAAATTGTTAATTCTCCTGTTTTTTTAGACATTGTAATATTTGCTATTCTGCTTTTCATTATGTTGTTTCTTTCGTCAAATTCTCTAAATACTTCTGCAACTTTCTTCATTTCATTTGCCATCTTAAAATCGTCTTCCTTCTCTTTTTTTACATTATTTTATCAAATATTATTTTTTTTTGCAATTGAAAAAACTACATATAATTAATTTTAATTCAAACATTTTGTTTTATTTTAAAATTAATATATGTAGTTTCTTTATTTTAAATTTTGATTTTATATTTCTTTGTAATCTCTAACTTTTTTGAACATTACTACTCCAAATAGTGCAACTAACAATATTGATAATGTTAATCCTATTCCTACACCTGTTTGTGGTAATTTATCTGTTTTTATTGTTGTGTCATCTTTCTTTGTATTTGAATCATCTTTTCCATCTTCTTCTGGTGTTGGTGTTACTGTTGGTGTTGAATCATCACTTTCATACCACTTGAAGCTTTCGTCATTCATACTTGCAAGATAAAAACCATCAAATACTCCTGAACTTTCATTACTTGATTGCATAGCATAATAAAGCATAACATCTTCTACGTCAACATATTTTCCATTTTCATTATCCATTACAAAATATGCATAATAATAATTATCTTCAATAATTTCCATATCTATATTTTCTATATTTGTCATACCTGTTCCATCACTTGTAATTGTATACGTTTTTGCATTTGTTTGTTGTTTAGCATAATTCAAGAATTGTGACATTCCTGTTGTTTCTTTATTTTTTATTGCTTTTAAAATATTCTTATCTTCTATTTTTCCTATTTTAACAGTAAGTTTTCTTCCTTGTGAAAATGGTTCATGGAAAAAAATTGTTCCACCATTATTCTTTTCTTTACTCATATAAACATTTTGTATCCTATTAGTGATACTTCTCTGTTCTGGTCTTGTAAGCTTTTCCTTTTCTAATATGATTTTGCTTATCCTAGGTAATCCATTAGGCCCATTCTTAGAATAATCCATTTGTTCTTCTACTATATAAAAATAAATTTCTCCGCTTAGTTCAATTTCATCATCAATTGTTATTGAATCGTTGGAACTTAATAACTGATATTTTGCATTTGTAATTTTTTCATTTTCATTTTTTTCAATATTTACCTCATCATTATTATGTGTGAAAAAGAGATAATAATTATGTCCAGATTTATGTTCTATATTTTCAAATTTCATTTTATACTTAAACTCATTTACATCAATTGAATATTTAATATTACTTAAATCAGTCCATTCTGGTGTATTTACAGTTATTTCTGTTGAGTCTGCAAAAGTGTCTATTGTTCCTGTAATTTTTACCATTTCTCCTGCTTCATTTTTTATACTATATGCAGTCTCATATTTTAAAAGACTTACTTTTCCAGCAACATATTCTGGTATTGTCAATTCATATTTTATAACATTACCTTCAACGCTTTTTCCATCATATACTGTTTGTTTATTTTCTCCTATTTTTACTTGAAGTGTAGGTACATTACTATCACTTGCTAAATTTTCTGAGAATCTAGCTTCAAATTTTAAAGTATCTCCTGTTTTATATTCTCCTGCTGGTGATGTAATATAAATTCCTTCTAATGTTATAGTCTTTTCTTCATCAGCAGCTTTTACCATTGATGGTAATAAAACTATAAATAATGCTATTACTATTGCTGTCATTAGTTGATAAATTCTTTTCATTTTTCTTCCCCCGTTTATAAATATTATTTTAATTCTCATTTTATTTAATCATTTAATAATTTTATTGTCAATTAATACATTTAACTACTTTAATAAAAATAAGGCTCCAAGTATGCTTTTTTCTGCACTTAGAGCCTTTTATTTCTTTTATATTACATTTTTGTTACAATTATATTTCTATTCAGCTAAGCATTTATCTAATTCTGCACAAATTTCTTCTTTATCCATTTTTTGTCCGATAAATACTAATTTTACCATTCTGTCTCCTACTTTTTCATCCCAATCTCTTTCAAGATCTTTGTTCTCTTTTAGTAATTGAGTTATTTCTTCTTTAGGGAATGTTGCAATCCATTCTCCTGCTTCATATACGTCTTTTTGTTTTCCAGCTTGTTCAAAAACATAAGACATTTGATAATCATCATCATACCAAACTATACCTTTGCATCTTATAACTGATTTTGGGAATTTATCTAAAAACTCGTTAAATTTTTTCTCATTTAATGGTTTTCTACGATAATATACAAATGTTCCTATTCCATATTCTTCTGTTTCTCCTTCTTCTGCTTCTTCCTCTGGTTTGTCTAATTCTTGAGCCCAACCAGAAGACATAACAGCTTTTTCAAAATCAAAAGCTTTTGTATCCATTATTTCTTTTACATCAACTTTTGAATAATTTGTTTCAATAATTTTTGCATTTGG
Source organism: uncultured Clostridia bacterium (assembly GCA_934183325.1). Lineage (GTDB taxonomy): Bacteria > Bacillota > Clostridia > TANB77 > CAG-508 > CAKPSH01. The sequence goes on along the minus strand of CAKPSH010000003.1, from coordinate 87,853 downwards.
TTGTAATTTTTTTACAACTGTTTTTACTTTTTCAAGTTCTTCTTTACTTAAACTATCTACTTTATTTAATATTAAAGTATTGCAGAATTCTATTTGTTGAATTAATAGATTTTCTATATCTTCATCATCTATTTCTTCTTTTTCAAGTTCTTCACCACAGTTAAATTCATCTCTTAATCTTCTAGCATCTACTACTGAAACTATATTATCAAGTCTACAAATTTTTGGTAATCCATATTGTTCTGTTGAGTCCTGTAATACTGTTATAGTTTGTGCTATTGGAATAGGTTCACATATTCCGCTTGCTTCGATTAATATGTAATCAAAGTTTCCTGTTTTTATCAAGTCAACTATTTGTTGCATTAAATCAACCTTTAATGTACAACAGATACATCCATTTTGTAATGGTACTAAGCTATCGTTTGTTTCTGTAACAACTCCTCCTTTTCCTATTAATGATGCATCTATGTTAACTTCACCTATATCGTTAACTATTACAGCTACTTTATAACCTTCTTGGTTATTTAATATATGATTTATAAGTGTAGTTTTTCCTGCTCCTAAGTATCCTGTTAATAATGTTATTGGTACTACTTTCATTTTTATTACTTCCTTTCTTTTTACAGTGCAACTATTATATCATATTTTATGTTTTTTGAAAATACTATATTTTTACATTTTCACAACTAGTTTACTAAATTTTGATTTTATGTAATTTACAAGTTTATCCATAAACTCATTTGCTTGAATTTCTTTTTTAGCAACCATATCCAATCCTTTTTCCCAACTTGCTGTTAATTTTGGATTTAATATATCTGGCATTGCTCTATTTACTACATCATATATAGCCTCTCCTTTTGCTGTTGGAGTAATTATCTTTGTTTTACTATTTATAGTAATATATTTTATTTTATCTAATTTTTTTATTATCTCAGCTCTGGTAGCACTTGTTCCTATTCCAGCTCCTTTTATTTGTTCACGTAATTCTTCATCTTCAATTAATTTTCCTGCATTTTCCATTGCTAAAATCATTGAACCAGAATTGTATCTACTTGGCGGATTTGTTTGTGCCTCTTTTGTTTCATAATTTAGAGCTGTTATTACTTGATTTTTCTTTAATGTATTCAATATTTCTAAATTATCTTTTCCTTCATTATCATTATCTTTTGCATTTTCCTTTTTTAATACTTCTAAATATCCCTGTTTTGTACACACTTTTCCTGAGGTTGTAAATTGCTCATTTCCTACATTTATTGTTACAGATATCTTACTGAATTCTGCTGGTGGATAAAATATTGCTAAAAATCTTTTTACTATTACTTTATATACGTTTTTATGAAGCTCTGGCAAAGCTTCATAGTTTTCATACCCTTGACCAGTTGGAGTTATTGCATAGTGGTCTGTTATCTTACTATCATCAACATATTTTGTTTTTGTTAAATCTGTTGAATATTTTTCTTCTGACATCTTTTTTATATATCCTTGAACTTCTTCATCCTTATATCCTCTGGCTATTCCATTTAAATTTGCTTTTATAACTTTTGCCACTGCTGTTGATAATACTCTAGCATCTGTTCTTGGATATGTTACTAACTTCTTTTCATATAAATTTTGTATTATTTCTAGTGTTTCATCTGGGTTTATTTTAAATCTTTTTGTACATTCATTTTGAATTTCTGCCAAATTAAATAATAATGGTGCATTTTCTTTTGTTTTAGATTTTTTTACTTCTGTTACCACCGCTTCTTTGTCTTTTAATGATAAAATAAAAGCTTTTGCATCATCTTCCTTTTTAAAACCACTATCATTATATAATTGAAAACTATTATACATCTTAGATTTTTCTGTAACTTTCCATTCTGCATTAAAAGATTTGCTTTCATCTTCTCCAAATTCACCTATTATTTTATAATAAGGAACTTTAACAAAGCTCTTTATTTCTCTTTCTCTTGATACCACCATTCCCAAAACACAGGTCATAACTCGTCCAATTGAAATTGACACTTTATCTTCATTTAATTCTTTGGCCATTCTTCTTCCATAAATTATAGAAAGTAATCTAGAGAAATTTATACCTATTAAATAATCTTCTTTTGCTCTTAAATATGCTGCATCTGATAAGCTATCATATTCTGATGAATCTTTTGCTTCTGCTATCCCTCTTTTTATTTCTTCTTCTGTCTGTGAGTCTATCCATACTCTTTTTATTTGAGCTTTAGGATTTGGTTTTGCCATCATAAATACTAATCTTTGAATATATTCTCCTTCTCGTCCAGAGTCTCCTGCATTGTATATTGTTTCTATATCATCTCTTTGTAAAATTCCTTGTATAGTATTGAATTGATTTCTTACATTTTCAATAATTTCATATTTCCATTCTTCTGGAATAAATGGTAATGTATCTAATCTCCAGAATTTTAATTTTTCATCATATTTTTCAGGATAGCTCATTGTAACTAAATGACCAACACACCAGGTTATAATCCATTCGTCTGATTCCAAATATCCATTTTTTCTGTTTGCATTTATTTTTAATGCTTTTGCAAATTCCATTGCTACTGATGGTTTTTCTGTAATTAAAACTTTTTTTGCCATAGTTATTCCTTCCTTTTTTGTTATTATAAAGCACGGTAATAAAACCGTGCCTTAACATAAGTTCTATTCACTTCTTAGTGCTTCTACTGGATTTTTTGCTATTTTGTATAACATTTTCATCTTTACTATTATTGTGATTATATTCTAGTATTATTGATTTGTCAATTGTTCTCGAGTTTATTAAATGACATTATTTTCAGGCTTACTAATAATTAACTATATCATAAATTCTTAATTTTATCTTTGATTATAAATCAATCTTATTTATTATAAAAATCCTTTCGTCTAAACTACGAAAGGATTTTTTTACTATTGATTGATTAATATTATATTGTCAAATAAATATTGAATATATGAAGGTATCTCTTCTTCTTTTATGTCTTTTGTGCTTTGTACTGTATAAATACTATCATCTACCTCAAATAAAATTCCTAAAAAGCTGCTATAACCATACTTCACTCTATATGAAGATTCATCTGTATCATATATTAATTTGATTTTGCAATTTTTATAATTATATTCTTTACTTTCAACATCTGTTCCAAAACAATCACTTATCACATTTTCAATTCCTTTGTCTAACGCTCCTGGGTATTCCAATAAGCTTATACGACCAAATCCATTTCTCCAATCTAAATCGTCCCATTGTACCATATTTGTATTATTCGTGGAAGTTATTCCTGTTCTGTCTTCTATACTTGTCCATACCCTAAATTCAACATTTTTCATATCTAGTATAAAGTGTTTACTTACATCAATTCTTTGATCTTGATTATTTAATTCCAAATAATAATGTGAAATATAAGATAGATAATTGCATGTATAATCATCCTCAATTTTACTTATTTGAATATTATTTTTTATTTTATTTATAAGTTCATTTACATCATCTTCTTTTAATTTTCCATTTAATTTTATTTCAAAATTAATATAATCATAATTTTCTAAGTCCACATAATAGTCGGCATATATAATTGTTTTTTCGCTATTACTTGTAATTTCAAAAAAAGCCCACTCATTATCTTCATATAATAATTTATAGTTACTCTTGTTTTCACTTTGCATCTTGGTTGTCTTCATAAGGTGTCTAAAATTTCCTGTAATATTATTAAAATTCATATAGCTATCTAAAAGTGAAAAAGTAAATACTCTATCACTTCCTCCTTCTAAAGTACCTATCATCATATTAGGATAAAATATATGTTCTTTGTTAAAATCAACTTTCAAAAAGTATTCACAAGTTTTTTCAGCTCCCCCTCCCTTATATACTCTATAATACATTGTATAATCAGGCTTTAAAGGCATTGCAAGATTTCCTCCATAACTTGATGATGATTCTCCTTCAACATGAAACATATATCTATTATAGAAGAATTCTCTATTTGTCGCCATAGGATTAATTTCATTCTTAGAATCCCAATATGGTTGCGAAATTTCTGAAATATCATAAAAAATTTCATAATCTCCATAAAAAATTTTGTTATTTTTCTGTTCTTCTTTTACTTCTTGGCTAATATTATCATTGTTTTTTAGGTTACCCCTCTGTGTAATTATAAAAATTCCTACTCCAGCAATACTTAATATTAAAATTATAATCGCAATTAAGATTATTGTAATTATTCCTTTGTTTTTTTTCATTTTTTATCCCCCTTTTTTTGAAAAATATATCATATTTTTTTATCTTTTTCAATAAATATAATTTCAAAATACTTTTGTAATATTTTTGTAATATTTTTCAATAATATATTTTATTTTTCATAAAAATTAACTAGGAAAAGCATATTTTTTCTTTTCCTAGTTACATTAATTACACATTTTTAATATTCTTTCTTTCAAAATTCTCGCAAGTAATTATTCCCATAGCTATAATTAATACTATGCATATTGTCGCTGAAAATTCTATTGTCATTCCTTTTAATTTTGGTAATGTTCCATATAAGTATTGTGAAAAATCCCAATTTAATGTAGGTATAAATTTCATCCACACTTTTTGATATGCCATAGCAATTGAATCAACTAAACTTGACATCATATATGCCAATAACGATATTACAATCGCTGTTGATGAACTTGTTAATACCGTTCCTATCATAATTGCTATCATGAAAAGTATTACTATCATAGGTGCTATGTTTAAAAATCTTATTAATAGGTATTGATACACATTCATTGTAATTACACTATTGGTTGTATAATTATACAATACAACAGGCATTGAGATTGTATTAAAGCCATATGCTATTCCATATATTAAGGTATCTGCTAATATAATTATAATTGTTGCTATTATAATACTTATAACTGTTGCTATTATTTTTGATGTTAAAATCTTTTTTCTACTATAAGGTCTTATTAATAGCATTTTTATTGTTCCTTTATTAAATTCCTCACTTACTATTGTTCCTGCTATGCTTATTGCAACTATTATTATAAATAGGAGGCCAATACCATCAAATACAAATTTAAGACTATTTTCTTCTGTTATTCCATTTTCTATCTTATACTTATAAACATTATATTCACTTAAAGCTGTTTGATAACTTTTCTGTGAATCATATGTATATTCTTTTGTCTCTTTTTCTTTATAATTATTTTCATTTATTCCATATTCATAATTCATATTAATTACTGTTGTGCCTGCACTCTGATATCTTTTTAATAATTCTTCATAATTTTTTTCATTATATGGAATGTTTTTTTCTAATCTCCATTTTAACACTTGTTGACTAATTTTTAATATTTCATTTTGTTCTTTCATTTCTTCTAAAGAGTTAATATTTGTTACATCTTTTAATTTATTTGTATTTATATCTATAATTGCATTTATATTGTCTAATTCTTCCTCTGCAAATACTCTCCAATCATCATTATCTAATTTTTTTATAATTTGGTCATATTCTTGCTTAACTTCTTCTTGTGTTAATCCTACATTTTGAATATATGATGTTAAATTTTGATTAAAATACTCTAAATCATAAATATAATTATGTAAGTATTGTTGTATAATATAACTCTGCCAAGAATTTTCTCCATATTTCTTCATTAATTCTAATTCTTTAATATATGCTGATTCTTCTGCATATGTTAATTTTCCATCTTCAGTAGATTTATCTATTGTTTTTATGTATTCTTTTGCATATGCTAAGTTTGAATCTATATAGCTATTATCTAATATATTGTTTAAAACTTTACTTAAAGATACTCCTGCTATTGAAATTATTATAAATATAGCAAGTATTACATATATGCTCTTTTTACTGAAAATTTTAGTTAATTCATTTTTTACTAATTTAAACAATTTTATTACCTCCTGTCTTCTTTAAAAATGCTTCTTCTAGTGTTGTTTCTTCTTTTCTTACCTCATAAACTTCATAATTATTTTCTACTAATTTTTTAACCTTCTCAGCAATTTCCTTTTCCTGTCCTGTTACTTTGAATTCTTTTTCATTTAATATTACTGCATTTTCAATCATTTCATTTACCTTGTTCGTACTATTTATTTTGAAGATTGTATATTGATGATTTTCTTCTGCTTTTAATTCGTTTATGCTCTTCGTCTCTAATACTTCTCCATTTTTTATAATACATACTTTATTACAGAAGTTGTCCAATTCAGCTAAGTTATGACTTGAAATCATTACACCCATTTTTTCTTCTTTTGCTAATTTTATTATTAATTCTCTTAATTCTTTTATGCCTTCTGGATCTAATCCGTTTGTAGGTTCATCTAATATTAAAAGATTTGGTTTATGTAATATTGCTTGTGCTATTCCTAATCTTTGTCTCATTCCTAAAGAATATTTTGAAACTTTATCATTTATTCTTGCTTCTAGTCCTACTAATTTTACTACTTCATCTATTCTTTCTTTTGTTATATTCTTATATAAGTTTGCTATTAATTCTAAGTTCTTATATCCTGATAAATACATATATAAATCTGGATTTTCTACTATTGCACCTACTTTTTCTATTGCTTTTTCAAAATTCTTTTGTATATCATAACCATTTATTTTTACTGTTCCTTCATCTATTTTTTGTAATCCTAATATTAATTTTATTGTAGTAGTTTTTCCTGCACCATTTGGACCTATAAAGCCTAATATATCACCTTGTTCTATATTTGTTGAAACATTTTTTATTATCTCCTTTTTTCCAAATTTTTTATGGAGATTTTTGCACTCTAAAATAATTTCTCCCACTTTTATTCCTCCTTTTTCATTATTGCATTGTAATTTTATCATTACTCTATATTTTATTCAATTAAAATTTTCTTAATTTTTTAAGAGCGGACATAAACTGTGTCCGCTTTTATTATTTACATATTAGAATATCTTTTTCCAAGTATTTTTCCCTACTATCCCGTCTACTTTTAAATCATTTGCCTTTTGATATTTCTTCACTGCATTCTGAGTCTTATTTCCATAGATCATATCTGCATTTCCATTATAATATCCTAGACTTTTTAATTTAAAAAGAATTTGCTTATTCTAAGGTTATTTCAGTCTCGTCGTTCACTTTTATTCCTCCATTTTTATTTTTTTGTGTCATTAATCAAGTTTTTAAATGCTTGATGTAAACCTGTACTTGCAAGTCCACTTAACATTCCTGCTAATATTGTATTTGCGTTTATTCCTGTTTTCCAATTTATTACTATATTTATAGTCACTCCTAATATTAACATTATTAGAGGTATATATTTGTTAGGAATAAAATCTAGACTGTTTTTTATTACATATCCTACACATAAACATATTCCGACAACTACGATTACTAAATATTCACTTAATACACTTAAATCCATCTTGTTTCCTCCTATCTCTCTTGCAAGTTATTCTGTTCCTTTATATTTTATGACTTAATGTTATTTTCTGTTATCAACTCTCTAAAATCATAAAACCTTAAATATTAAAAAGATTTAATATCTAAGGTTTTCTTTTATTTTAATATTCTTTAAATCCTCTTTTAGTTATAGATGCAATTTGTTTCATTTTTCCTTGTATTTTACCTGGGTAAATTTTTAATATATCTTGGACGGTTTCTGAAATTGGAGCATCTCCATCAGCTGTTCCTCTTATTTTAATATCTACATCAATATTTAATATTTGTCCATCTTTAAAACTATTATCACCGATTTTTATATCATCTTTACTAATTTTTATGTTTGCATTTTTATTTGGAACTTTTTGCCCCAATCCATGAGGACTTAGCACAAAATTCATATTATCATGTTTAAATCGATTTTTTTCACTTTCTAAAGGAGTTACAAAATAAATATCTTCTCCTGGTGCTGTAAGTAATGCATTCATTCCTTCTTTCCAATGACATCCTATACAAATAGAATGTTCTGTGGGCATTCCATAATGTTGAATATTTATTATTTTTTTATCAATCAATCCATTAAATGTAGTTTCTATAAAATATTCATTTCTTTTTTCATTAAATTTTTCTAAGAAATGTGCTATATTCCAAAATTTTTCTGCATATTCTCCATCTAAATATCTTAAATATCTACCTGTTTCAGTGTCTGTATATGTCTTAATAGCATTATAATACCAGTTATTTTTTTCTGGAAATAATCCTTCTTCCATATTGCCTTCTTTATATTCTGCTGCTGATGCATGAACTACAATATAATAACCTTCTTCTAATTTATTTTTTCCATCGCAATAGCATAAAGTACAAAAATGATTACCTCTGTTATAGTTCCAATCGTAAGTATTATCAGTATTAAAAGTTTTTTCTATTCGATTTCTAAATTCTTCTGATGTAATTTTATCCTTTAATTTATATGCACAAACTCCACATACATTGACAGTAGCATCAATAGGAACGAATGGTACATCACATTCCCAAGTTATACATGTTCCAACAAAGAATCCTCCCATCATTCTTACAGCATCTATTGATAATCCTAAATCAGACATAGCATATATTTTTGCATTTTTTTTGCAGTTTGATAATTGACTAGTTACATCTGATATCATTTTTTCTGTTGTTTCTAAAAATTCTAAAATTTTCATTTGTGTTTCATCATTAAATGTTAAATTAACCATACTAAAACCTTCCTATAATAAATTTGACTATTGTCATTTTAATTATAAAATGGTTTCAGTATTAAGTAAAATACATATTTGTTTGCAAAGCATAACTAAAAGTTATACTTTGCAATTATCTTTTAAAATTTCAATTAAATTATTTAATTCTTTAAATTTATTATTAACATTGTAATATATTCCATATTCAGCTGGAGCAAGCATAAATCCTACATCTGGTTCCTTCAATTCATTATTTGCTAATTTATCTTCTACATATTCTTTTGTAACAACAGCTATTATATCTCTAAATTTTAATAATTCCATAATTCCAGGGAAGTCAACATTTGATATATTTATTTCATCATCCTCTTTATATTCAAGTGCTTTTACTAAATTTCTATACGCACTAGAGAATTTTTTTAATGTATAAATTGTTATTTCTCTTAAATCACTTTTTGTAAGTTTTTTATTCAAATATTGAGAATTGTTATTTACAATAAATATATCATGTAAATCTCCTATTTTTATAAATTTGATTTTATTTGTATCATATAATTCATCACTATACTTCTTGGAAAAAGCAAGATCAATTTCTTGTTTTTCTAATGCCAAGAACATATTTTTAGCATTTAGCCTATGTATATTAATAATATTGTTATTATTTTTTTCATAGAAATTTGAAATGCCATTGTTATATATTCTATCTGGCATATTTACATGTACTCCTAATTTTATATCTTTATGTGTGTTAAATATTGAATCCGTTTTTGAAAGAATTTCTATTGAATCCTTTATTTGTAAATATAATTTTTTGCCATTTTCATTTAATATCATTCCATATTTACTTCTTTTAAATAATTCTACATTTAATTCATTTTCTAAATTTTTTATATGTTTTGTTACAGCTGGTTGTGAGATGTGTAAAATTTCACTTGCTTTAGTTAAGTTTTCTTCATCTGCAACAATTTTGAATATTCTGTATAGTTCTAAATTTATCATATACGACTCCTTTTAGTATTTTGTATCATATATTTTGTTTATCAGCTACTGCTTTTAGCAGTATTATAATATTTAATATGATAAAAATAAATCTGCAAATGTTTCTTTCGAGTTTTTCACATTTGCAGATGTTTAATTACTGGCTGGGGTACTGTGATTCGAACACAGGAATGTCGGAGTCAGAGTCCGATGCCTTACCGCTTGGCGATACCCCAATATACTTTTTATTTTGGGCGGACGGTAAAGTCCGCCCCCACTTGTTTTTATCTTCTTTCCATTAATTCTTTTGATGAATAGATTGCTACATCTCCTAATTCATTTTCGATGTTTAATAATCTATTGTATTTTGCAACTCTATCTGTTCTGCATGGTGCACCTGTTTTGATTTGTCCAGCATTTGTTGCAACAACAACATCAGCTATTGTTGTATCTTCTGTTTCACCACTTCTATGTGAAACAACTGCTGTAAATCCGTTTCTCTTTGCTAAATCAATAGCATCTAGAGTTTCTGTTAATGTTCCAATTTGATTTAATTTTATTAATATACTGTTAGCAGCTTTTGTATCAATTCCTTTTTGTAATCTCTTTGTATTTGTAACAAATAAATCATCACCAACAATTTGTACTTTGTTTCCGATTCTTTCTGTTAATACTTTCCAAGATTCCCAATCTTCTTCTGCTAAACCGTCTTCGATTGAAACGATTGGATATTTGTTAGCTAAATCAACAACGTAATCTATCATTTCTTCTCTTGTTAAGAATTTATCAATTTTCCAGAAATAGTATCCATCTTTTCCTATTTTCTTAGCTTCATCAAACATTTCTGTTGCAGCTAAATCTAGTGCTAAACAGATATCTTTTCCTGCTTCATATCCAGCTTTTTTAATTGCTTCAAGTATTAATTCAATAGCTTCTTGTTCATCTTTAACCATTGGAGCGAATCCACCTTCATCTCCAACACCTGTTGATAAACCTTTTGATTTTAATACACTCTTTAAGTTGTGGTATACTTCGATACACATTCTCATACATTCTGTAAATGATTTAGCACCTACTGGCATTATCATAAATTCTTGTACGCTTAATGTACTATCAGCGTGTTTTCCACCATTCATAATATTCATCATAGGAACTGGTAATTGTTTTCCATTAGTTCCACCTATATATCTGTATAGGCTCATATTTAAAGATGCTGCAGCTGCTTTAGCTACTGCTAAAGATACACCTAATGTAGCATTAGCTCCTAATTTTGCTTTGTTTTCTGTTCCATCTATTTCTATAAGTTTTTTATCAATTGCAACTTGATCATAAACGTTCATTCCTTCTATTTCTTCTGCAATTATTGTATTAACATTTTCAACTGCTTTTAACACACCTTTTCCTAAGTATCTTGATTTGTCTCCATCTCTTAATTCAACTGCTTCGAAACTTCCTGTTGATGCTCCTGATGGAACCATTGCTACTCCTGAGAATCCTCCTTCTGTAACAACTTCAACTTGAACTGTTGGATTTCCTCTTGAATCAATAACCTCTAATGCTCTTACTTCCTCAATTCCTAAAAAATCTTTCATGTTAAAACTTCCTTTCTTTTTATATAAATATATATATTAATAATTTAAAAGCTGATTTCTTACAACCTTTTCAGTTGTTTCTTCTTGTTCTGCTACTTCTTGTTGCTTTTCTTTTTCATTTTTATTTTTTATTTGAGTTTTATTTTTTTCCTTCTTCTTCTTTTCTGTTTCTATATTATTTGTAACCATTTTTGTTTCCACTTTAGGTGGAATATAAATTGTCTTTGGCTTTTCTTCTTTTTCCTTTAATACTTCTTCTGGCTTTTCAATCTCATTACCTTCAAAATTGAATTGCATTAATGTATTAGTTGGTTTTTCATAGAAATTATACTCAAAAACCAAGTTTTTGCTATTGTAATATTCATTACTACTAAAGTATTTATCAAGAATTTTTCTTTCTTCTCTATTATAGCTTGCTTCTGAAATTCCTAAGTATTCATATCTCCAAATTATATGTCTTTCATAATCACTAAACTCTGATTTTAACAATTCGTTATAATTGAATTCTACTCTATATTTCGTTCCTTCAATTATTATTGTTAAATTTGTCCAAGGTTGTTTTTGCTTGTTTTTATGATATCTACTTATCTTTTTTATTGATTCATATAATTTTTTTTCCAATTTTTGATATGCTTCTTCGTCAATATTAAATAATTCAGGTATTTCATAAACATTAATTGGTTTTCGTTTCATGATTCCCTTAGGAAAATAATAGAAAAACATTTCTCCAGTTACATCTTTTTTTTCATCTACAACAGATGCATATAAACATACTTTTTTGAATTTTTCTGGTATCATTCCTAATATATTTTGGTGTATATCATTGTGTAAACTAATAATATATTCTCGCTTGTTCATCTAAAACTCCTATTATTTTACGATAATACTTTCTCCTGTCATTTCTTCTGGTTTTTCTTCTCCCATTATATCTAACATTGTTGGAGCTAAGTCAGCAAGTTTTCCTTCTTTTAATGTTACATTATCCATTCCTACTAATATTAATGGGACTGGATTTGTTGTATGTGATGTAAATGGTTCTCCTGTCTCATAATCTATCATTTGCTCTGAATTTCCATGATCTGCAGTTATTAATAATACTCCATCTTTCTTTCTTATTACATCTACAACTTTTTGTACACATTCATCTAATGTTTCAACTGCTTTTATAGCAGCTTCAAGATTTCCAGTGTGTCCTACCATATCTGAATTAGCATAATTTAGAATTATACTATCGTATTTATCTTCATTTATTGCATTTATTACTTTTTCCGTTACTTCGTATGCACTCATTTCTGGTTGAAGGTCATAGGTTGCAACCTTTGGTGAGTTTACTAATATTCTATCCTCACCAGGATATACTTTTTCTTCACCACCATTAAAGAAAAATGTAACATGTGCATATTTTTCTGTTTCAGCAATTCTTAATTGCTTATATCCTAATTTACTTATATATTCTCCAAAGGTATTTTTTAATGCTATTGGTTTAAATGCTATATTTACATTTGGTAAAGTTTCATCATATTGTGTAAATGTTACAAAATATAAATTCAACTTCTTTGTTTCAAATTCTGTAAATTTATCATCTACTAAAGCTCTTGTAATTTGTCTTGCTCTATCTGGTCTAAAGTTAAAGAATATTACAGAGTCGTGTTCTCCTATTGTAGCAACAGGTTCTCCATTAGCATTTGTTATTACAGTTGGTTCAACAAATTCATCAAAAACTTCTTTTTGATATGATTGTTCGATTGCTGTAATTGGAGAAACAGCTTTTGGTCCAACTCCATTTACCATTGCATCATAAGCTAATTTTTCTCTGTCCCAACGTTTATCTCTATCCATTGCATAATATCTACCAGCTATTGTTGCAATTTTTCCTATTTGCTTTTCATCTAATTTTTCTTGTAATTCTGTTAAGAATCCTTCTCCTGAAGCTGGTGGTGTATCACGACCATCCATAAAACAATGAATAAATACATCATCTAGTCCTTTTCTTTTTGCATATTCTAATAATGCATATAAATGTCTATTGTGGCTATGAACTCCACCATTTGATAATAGCCCCATTATGTGCAATTTAGAATTATATTTTTTACAGTTTTCAATAGCTTCATTAAATTCAGGTATTGTAAAGAAATCTCCATCTTCAATTGATTTTGTAATTCTTGTTAATACTTGATATACTATTCTTCCTGCTCCAATATTTGTGTGTCCAACTTCTGAATTTCCCATTTGTCCATCAGGTAATCCAACAGCTAATCCACTTGTGTAAATTTTTGTTGTTGGACATTCGCTCATTAGTTTATCTATATTAGGTGTCTTTGCTAACTTTATGGCATTTCCTTCTGTTTTATCATTTATACCAAATCCATCCAATATCATTAGCATTGTTAGTTTGTTCTTCATTCTATTTCCTTCTTTCTAAAACTAAGCTTAATTTTCAAAATTTACTATCTTAGCAAATTCGTCTGGTTTTAAGCTTGCTCCACCTACTAAGCCTCCATCAATGTCTGATGTGCTAAATAGTTCTTTAGCATTTGAAGATTTTACACTTCCGCCGTACAGTATTATAACACACTCTGATACATCTTTTCCATATTTTTTTTCAATTTCTTTACGAATTATTTTAATACTTTCATTTGCATCTTCTGATGAAGCTGTTTTTCCAGTTCCAATTGCCCATATTGGTTCATATGCTATTATAGTTTTAGAAACTTCTTCATTAGATAATCCATCTAAGGCTTTTAATGTTTGATTTGTTATTATCTCATTTGCATTTCCTGCTTCTCTTTGCTCTAAAGTTTCTCCAACACATACTATTGGATTTAATCCTGTATCTAAGGCCTTTTTTAGTTTCTTATTTACAGATTCGTCTGTTTCATTAAAGTATTGTCTTCTTTCTGAATGTCCAATTATTACATATTGAACATTTATGCACTTTAACATTTCGGCAGATATTTCACCTGTATATGCTCCTTTTTCTTCCCAATGCATATTTTGAGCCCCTACTTTAATATTTGTTCCTTGCGTATTTAATAATGTATAAAATAAATCTGTATATGGAACGCATAATATCACTTCATTTTTTGTATCTTTTACCATCGGTGCAAAGTCGTTTATGAAATTAATAGCTTCATTTGGTAACATATTCATTTTCCAGTTTCCTGCAATTACTTTTCTTCTCATAAAGTTCTCCTTTCAATTTATTCTGCATCATCTAAGCATTCGATTCCTGGTAATTCTTTTCCTTCTAGGAATTCTAGTGAAGCTCCTCCACCAGTTGAAATATGAGTCATTTTATCTGCTACTCCTGCTTTTTCTACTGCTGCTGCAGAATCTCCTCCACCAATTACTGTTACTGCATCTATGCTTGCTAATTTATTTGCAATAGCATTTGTTCCATAAGCAAATTGTTCAAATTCAGCAAGTCCAGCAGGTCCATTCCATAAAACAGTTTCTGCTTTATCTAATTCTTTTGAATATAATTCAACAGTTTCTGGACCTATATCTAATCCTATCCAGTCTTCTGGCATTTCTGTTACTTTTACAATTTTACTTTCTGTGTCTTTTTCAAATTCTTTACCAACTTTTGTATCAACTGGTAACATGAATTTAACACCTTTTTCTTCTGCTTTTTCCATTAGCTCTTTAGCTAATTCTAATTTATCATCTTCGCAAATTGAATTTCCTACTGAATATCCTTGAGCTTTGAAGAATGTATATTCCATTGCTCCTACTATCATTAATGTATCTACTTTTTCTAATAGATTTTCTATAACTTCTATTTTATCTGAAACTTTCTTTCCACCCATTATTGCTACAAATGGTCTTTTTGGATTATTTAAAGCTTCGCCTAAGAATTTTAATTCTTTTTCAATTAAAAATCCTGATACTGCTGGTAAATATGCTGCAACTCCTGCTGTAGAAGCATGTGCTCTGTGAGCTGTTCCAAATGCATCATTTACATATATTTCAGCTAAACTAGCAAGTTCTTTTGAGAACTCTGGATCATTAGCTTCTTCTCTTTTATCAAATCTAACATTCTCTAAAAGTATAGCTTCTCCTTCTTTTAAATTTGAAACTAATCCTTTTGCACTTTCTCCTATTATATCATTAGCTAACTTTACTTCTTTGCCTAATAGTCTTGATAATTCTTTTGCTACTGGAGCTAAAGAGAATTCTGGTTTTACTTCTCCCTTTGGTCTTCCTAAGTGTGAGCAAAGAATTACTTTTGCTTTATTGTCTAATAAGTATCTTATAGTGTCTAATGCTCCTACTATTCTTCTGTTGTCTGTTATATTACCATTTTCGTCTTGTGGAACATTGAAATCACATCTTACTAATACTCTTTTTCCTTTAACATCTATATCTCTAACAGTTTTTTTATTCATTTAAAATTTCTCCTTTTTAAAAAGACTAGAATAACCTTTTCTAAGTACAATATGCACGTATGAAAATTTAATTCTTTCATAATTATCTTCTAAGGAAACTCACTATTTCATAGATGACTTTCCTTAGAATATAAAAAAGTAAAAGCCAGAATTCAGAAATCTATACATTCCTGAATTCCGACTTCTGTTTTTATATAATAACTGATTATTATATTAAATTATTGTTTTTTTGATGTGTAAATTGCAAGGTCAACTAATTTGTTTGAATATCCCCATTCATTATCATACCAAGCAACTAATTTTACAAATGTATCTGTTAATTGGATACCTGCTTTTGCATCAAAAATTGAAGTATGTTCATCACTTATAAAGTCAGATGAAACAACTAAGTCATCAACATATTCAACAATTCCTTTCATTTCATTTTCAGATGCTCTCTTAACAGCTGCACAAATTTCTTCATAAGTAGCTGGTTTTTCTAAGTTACATGTTAAATCAACAACTGAAACATCAACAGTTGGAACTCTGAAAGCCATACCTGTTAATTTTCCATTTAATGATGGGATAACTTTTCCAACTGCTTTTGCAGCTCCTGTTGAAGATGGTATTATGTTTGCAGATGCAGCACGTCCACCTCTCCAATCTTTCTTTGAAGCTCCATCAACTGTTTTTTGTGTTGCAGTTGTAGAATGTACTGTTGTCATTAATCCATCTTTTATTCCAAAATTATCATTTATTATTTTAGCTAAAGGTGCTAAACAGTTTGTTGTACAAGAAGCATTTGATATTATTGTCATACTTGGATCATATTCTTCATTATTAACTCCCATAACAAACATAGGTGCATCTTTAGATGGAGCACTTATTACAACTCTTTTTGCACCAGCATCAATATGAGCTTGTGCTTTTTCTAATGTTGTGAATACTCCAGAACATTCAAGAACATATTCAACTCCTAGTTCTCCCCATGGAATATTGTGTGGGTCCATTTCATTATATACTTTTATTTCTCTACCATTAACTGTTAGAGTATTTCCTTCTCCTTTTACTTCTCCTTCAAATTTACCATGAACAGTATCATATTTTAACATATATGCCATATAATCTGCTGTTATGAATGGATCATTAACTGCTACAATTTCAACCTCCTCTTTACCTAAAGCTGCTTGGAATGTTAACTTTCCAATTCTTCCAAAACCATTAATTCCTAATTTAACTGCCATTTAAAATTCCTCCTTTGATACGGGTTTATTGTACCCATAATTATTAATTTTAATAACCAAAATTATTGTATATCAAAAAAGAATACTTTGCAAGTACTCTTTTTCAAATTTTCTAATATTTTCCTATTAATTCATTTTCTCTTATTTCTATTAATTCTACTTCACAAATTTTATTTGTTAAATCTTCTTCTGATTTTGCATTTACCATCATGTAATTTTTTGTATGCCCTTTATAATATTCTCCTTGTTTTTCTTCAAAAAGTACTTCTACTTTTTTATTTAAATATTGTTCATCTATTTCTTTTTGCATTTCATTTGATAATTCAATAACTTTTTTACTTCTCTGTTCTTGTATTTCTGGTGATATTTGATTTGGCATTTTTTCTGCAACTGTTCCTTTTCTTCTTGAGTATTTAAATGTGTGTATTTTATAAAATCTTATTTTCTTTAGAAATTCATAAGTTGTATTAAACTCTTCTTCTGTTTCTCCTGGGAACCCTACTATTACATCTGCTGTGAATATTACTGTTGGATATTTTTTTCTTAATAATTCAATACATTTTTCTACTTCTTCTGTATTGTATTTTCTGTTCATTCTTTTTAAGACTGTATCACATCCACTTTGAAGAGATATATGAAATTGTTCGCAAATTTTATCTAAATTTCCCAATCTGCTAACAAATTCTTCTGTTATTATCTTAGGTTCTAATGAACCTAGTCTTATTCTTTCTATTCCATCAATTTTATTAATTTCCTCTAATAAATCTATGAGTCCTATATTTTCTTTAAAGTCTTTTCCATAAGAGGCTATATGTATCCCTGTTATAACAACTTCCTTTATGCCTTCTTTGGCTATATCTTTTATTTCACTAACTACCTCTTCAATTTTTCTGCTTCTTACTCTTCCTCTTGCATAAGGTATTATACAATAACTACAGAAATTATTACATCCATCCTGTACTTTTATAAATGCTCTTACTTTTTCTGTATATGTTGTGTTTCCAAATTCTTTGTATTCTTTTTGTTCATCTATATCTGATACAACACTTCTATTTTCTTGATAATTTTCCACATATTCTACAATATTATTTTTTTCGTTATTTCCAAGTATTAAATCTACTTCTTCCATTTTTTCTAGTTCATCTCTTCCTACTTGGACATAGCATCCTACTATTACTAATATCGCTTCTGAATTTATTTGTTTTGCTCTTCTTAAAATTTGTCTAGATTTCCTATCTGCCATATTTGTAACTGTACATGTGTTTATAATATATATATCTGAATTTTCTTCAAATTCTCTAATTTTATATCCTTTTTCTATAAATTTTTGTTTCATTGCATTTGTTTCGTATTGATTAACTTTGCATCCGTAATGTATAAAAAGCTACTGTTTTTTTATTATCATTCATAATTATTATCCTTCCTGCCTTCTAGCACTATTACATTATAACAAATTTATTCATTATTGTAAACTTTATAATTTTTATCTATTATTTGTTGTTTTTTTTTACCTTTTATGATAAGATTTTTAAATATTATTGGAGGTTTTTATGGAAAAGATTAAAAATTTAATAAAGAAATTTTGCACACGTGAAGTTATATTTTATACAATATTTGGAGTCCTTACTACTGTAGTAAATATAGGTTCATATACAATTTTATCTTCCGTATTTCATCTTGAAGAAAATCTAGCAAGTAATATTGGAATTATTATTGCTGTTTTATTTGCTTATTTTACTAATAGAAAATTAGTTTTTAATTCAACCGCAGTTACTATCCAAGAAAAGCTTAAAGCGTTTGGTAAATTTATTTTAGGTAGAGCTTTTACAATGGTTGTAGAATCTGTTGGTTTTTGGTTATTATTCTCTGTAATAAATATAACTGCTTTAAATGGATTGGTTAGTAAATTAATTATTAGTGTTGTAGTAATTATTTTAAACTTTTTTATTAGTAAATTCTTTGCATTTAAAAAATAATATAATATTGGGGGCCTTTATTTTTAGGAGGTCTTTTTTTATGAATAATTTTATTTTCCAATTTTTATTTTTTTACTTTTTAGTTATTTTAATTTTATCTACTTTTGTTTCTTTTTTCTTTGCTCAAGATATAATTTTATCTGAAGAATATTACAATCAATATAATATTGATATTTCTCAAGTTTCAAAAAGTATTCTACGGTTTTTATTGGCCACTTCCTTCTAATCATAGAATTTCATCTTACTATGGATATCGTGTTTCTCCCACTGCTGGTGCTAGTAATTTTCATAAAGGAATTGATATTCCTGCTTCTGAAGGTACATACTTTCTTGCTCTATTTGATTCTGTTATTTCATTTGTTGGATTTAATGGTAGTAGTGGATATTGTATAATTTGTTCGACTAATTTATATAAAATTATCTATTGTCATACTTCACCTAGCTATATGGTTTCTGTTGGAGATAATGTAATTGCTCGGTCAAGTTATCGGTCAAGTTGGTCCAAAATATGTCTATAATGTGATTGGTAATCCTTATCACGATTCCACAGGTAGACCTACAAATGGTGCTACTACTGGTTGTCATCTTCATTTAAGTATAAAAGAAAATAATGAGTACAAAAATCCCCTAGATTTCCTGCAAAATTACTAGATTAATCTTTCCATAATACACTTTTTCAAAAATCAGTATAAAATTATCGAAAAGCAAGCCCTAGCTTGCTTTTCGATAATTTTATACTTACTTTTTTATTATATTTTTAATAATTATTCTTTATTTTTGCAAGATGAACAATCTCCTGAGCAATCCCATTCTTCATCTTCTTCATCTTCTATATATAATTCTTCTTTTATATTTTCTATTGTTTCTTCTAGTTTTTCCAATCTTTCTTTTAACTCTTTGTTTTCTTTTTTTAATTCTTCAATTTCTTTTTTAACTTCTAAATCCATCCCATTTCCTCCTATACAAATTAAGAGCGATTTTATAATCGCTCTTTTGTTTGTCACTAAACACGTTCCATGTATTCGCCTGTTCTTGTATCTATCTTTATTACATCTCCGATATTTATGAACATTGGAACACTTATTTCTAATCCATTTTCTAATGTAGCTGGTTTTCCAGATGTTGTTGTTGTGTTTCCAGCAAATCCTGGTTCTGTATATGTTACTTGTAATTCAACAAACATTGGTGGTTCAACTGCAAATACTTTTCCCTTAAAAGAAAGTATTTTTACATTCATATTTTCTTTTATATATTTTAAACTATCTCCTAATTGTTCTGCATTTAATGGCATTTGTTCATAAGTTTCATTATCCATGAAATAATATAAATCTCCATCATTGTAAAGATATTGCATTTCTTTCTTTTCGATTTCTGCTCCTTGTAATTTTTCTGATGGGTTAAATGTTCTTTCTAGAACTGCTCCTGTTATTACATTCTTTATTTTTGTTCTAACGAATGCTGCTCCTTTTCCTGGTTTTACATGTTGGAATTCTACTACTCTAAATACTGAATTATCTAATTCAAATGTATTTCCATTTCTTAAATCTCCTGCCATATATACTGATGCCATACTATAATCTCTCCTTTTTTACTCTCTTTTTTTATTATCATTTTATTATTATATAGTCTTTTTCTGATTTTGTCAAGATTTCATATCCATCTTTCGTTACTAGAACTGTATCTTCTATCCTTACACCAAATTTTCCAGGTATATAAATTCCTGGTTCATCTGTTATTACCATATTTCTTTCTAATAATACTTCTCGTTTTGGTCCTATCACAGGATTTTCATGTACATCCATTCCTACTCCATGTCCTAATGCATGAGTTAATTCATATCCAAAGTTTTCAAAGCTATTGTCTACCATTTGAAATAATATCCTTGTGTTTGCGCCTTCATATATTCTTGGCAAAGTTTCTTCTTGATTTTTCAAAACTAAATTATATATTTTTTTCATATATTCTTGAATAAATCCTACAAATACCGTTCTTGTCATATCTGAACAATATCCATTATATTTGCATCCCATATCAATTGTTATTATATCTCCAGCTTGTATTTTTTTATCTGTTGGAACAGCATGTGGTTTAGATGAATTTATTCCTGATGCAACAATCGTATCAAAAGCTAGTCCACTGGCTCCATTCATAATGAAAAATCTTTCTATCTCATAGGCAATTTCCTTTTCTGTCATCCCAACTTTTATAAATCCTTGTAAATATTCAAAACACCTATCTGTAATTTCGCAAGCTTTTCTTATATTGTCAATTTCATAATCTTCTTTGATTACTCTTTGTTTTTCTATTAATTGTTCTGTTTCAACAAAATTATTTATTCTATATTTTTGCATATAATCTTTATATTTTGCATAAGAAATAAAATCTTCTTCAAAACCAACATTCTCACAAAACAAGAAAAAATTTTGATAATCATCTATTGTTAAATCTTTAACATTGTCTATTATTATTTCATCGTCTATCATTATTATTGATTGTACTGCTTCAATGTATCTTGAATCTGTTATATAAATATTTTCTTTTCGCGTTAATAATAGAACTCCTTCTGCATCAATTCCTGTCAAATATCTTATGTTTACTGGATTACTTATAATCATTCCATCAATATTTTTTGATTTTAATTTGTTTCTTAAGTTTTGTAATCGTTGATTCATTTTAACCAAACTCCCTCCTAAGAATAGTACAGGTTATTTTTTAACCTTATCCCCTATTTAAAAATATTTATTACCACACTTAAAATAGAATTAAGTGGTATAAAAATCAAGGTATAGGATGCTAGAACTATAAATGGTCCAAATGGTATATATTCGTTTGTCTTTTTTATTTTCAATAATATTAATAATATGCTTAATATTGCACCAATTAAAAAAGCTATGAAAATTATTGCTACCATATTTGCAAATCCAAAGTATAAGCCCAATGCTGCCATAAATTTCACATCTCCATATCCCATTGCTTCTTTCCCGGCAATAAGTCCTCCTACTAATGTAATTATAAAAAAAGTTCCTCCTCCAATTAACATTCCCTCGATTGAATTAATTGCAAAATTTATATCTGAAATACCTCCTATTACAGTTATAACTAGTCCAACTTCAAATATTGTTAAGTTCAATCTATTTGGAATAATATGGTGTTTAAAGTCTATGCAAAATGCAGAAATCATCATCGGTGATAATATTAGAAATTTTATTAAGTATAAATTATCACTAAAATCTTTTTTGATTCCATAAATATGTAATATTGCCAAATATAAAATAGCATTTATCAGCATTAGTGGATAGTTTAATTTCATGTTTTTAAAAAATTCTAATGTTAAAACTTTCTTTTTTTCTGGCATTCTAATATTACACCAACTGATAAATTGTCCTACCATCATTCCTATTATTCCTAGCACAACATAATATAATATATGTACATCATTTATATACATCTATTTTCCTCCGTATTTTTCTAAATATCTTTTGATAATTAAATCTTCTAGCGGTCTTTTTATTCTTGTATACCATAAATCTTTTCTGCTTATTGGTTGAACAAGAATTGGTATCATTTTTACTCTATTTGCTCCTAATATATCTGTAAATATTTGATCACCCACCACTGCAATTTCACTATTATTTTCGATTTCTAAAAGTTTTTTTGCTTTTTTAAATCCCATCTTTAGTGGTTTTTTTCCAAAATATAAATAGGGTATATCTAATTTTTTTGCTACCATTTCTGCTTTATTTTTATTAGCTGTATTTGATAATATGCATATTTTTATTCCCTGTTTTTTTAAGTCTTTGCACCATTCATCTGCTTGTTCTAATAATGTGCATTCTTTATCTATTAAAGTATTATCAACATCTAAAATTAACCCTTTTATATTATTTTCTGTTAATAACTCTGTTGTTATTTCTTTTACATTTTTTAAATAAAATTTTGGATATAAATTCACTTTTATTTTCTTTCCTCTCCTTTAGAAATCAAACCTATTATATCTTAAAGTTTTGATTATATCAATAGTTTTAATTGCATTTAATTTCAACTTTATATTTATCTGTATCTATCTTCTCTGATAAAAATTCTTTTAGTTTAATTTCTGGATTTTTTATAAGTTCTTCTTTCTTAAATTTTTCTAGTTTCTTTATATGATATTCTAATTTTGAAGCATATATTCTATTTTCCGTTTTCCATGCCATTTCCATTTTTACTGCTTGATGATTTTGAGTATATTTTGCACATTTTTCTCCTCTTTCTTTATGCTCTTTTAATCTTCTTTCTAAATCTGTTGTTATTCCTGTATATATTGAATTATCTTTACATCTTAACATATAAACGAAATACATTTTTTTCTCCTTTTCGTGCATTATATCATACTTAGATATAATTTTGTACTGATTATTCATATATTTACTTATGTTTCAAAATCTGGTATAATAGAATATTGTTAGGAGATTTTTATGATTATTTGTATTGTTGGAAAATCTGGTAGTGGTAAGAGCTATGTATGTAATTTATTAGAAAGTTATTCTGAAAATATAATACATTTGGATATTGATAATATAAGTCATCAAGTGTTAACTTTTCCAAATGTTGTTGATAAACTAGTCAGTACTTTTGGTAATTCAGTTCTATATAATAATTCTATCAATAGAAAAGCATTAGCTAATATAGTTTTTAATTCTGAGTCTGCAATGGACAAACTAACTAACATTACTTGGAATCAAATGGAAATACTTATTGATAACTTTATAGAAAATAATCAAAGTAAGATTATTTTATTAGATTGGCAACTTTTACCTAAAACAAAATATTTTAATCAAGCTAATTTTAAAGTTTTAGTACAAGCCGATTTCAATTCAAGAATGAAATATGCCATTTTGAGAGATAATATAACAGAAGAAAATTTTTTAACACGAGAAAAAGCTTCTTATACTTTTAATAAAGATGACTTTGATATTATAATTGATAATGATTTTTCAATAAATACAGATAGGTTGGTGAAAGAATTTTATGATAAGAGTATTGTATCCAGGTAGTTTTGATCCCATTACTTATGGACATATAAATATTATTGAGCAAACTTGTGATTTGTTTGATGAAATTATAGTTGCTGTTATGCACAATCCCAGAAAATCTGGTATGTTTACACCTGATGAAAGAGTTAAACTTATTGCAGATTTATATAAAAATAATCCTAAAATAAAAGTTGTTTCTAGTGATGGTGCAACTATCGACCTTGCTCTTGAAAATAATTGTAAAGCTATAATCAGAGGTCTTAGAACTCTTACAGATTTTGAATATGAAATTCAAATGGCTCAAATAAATAAACAAATTAGTCAAAATATGATTAATACTATAAGCCTATTTGCAGAACATGATTATGAAAATATATCTTCTAGCATGGTTAAAGAAATTCTTTATTTAAATAAAGATGTTTCTCGCTATGTTCCTTCTTCTGTTGAACAAGCTATGAAGGATAAGCTTTCATTAAATTTAAATGAAAGTTTAATTTTGTAAATTTGTTTTATTTATATATAAATATGGACTCAAATTAATATTTAAAAATTTGAGTTCACTTTTATTTTATTCATTTATTTTTGAATATAATTATATTTATAACTAAAATAAAAATATTAAAAAGAACTGTTTAATTAGTTTTAATTTTTATTGTTTTTATAAATTTTATGTTATATCTTTTTATTTTCTTGATTTTATTATAATAGTATTTTGACTTTTTATGTAAAATAGTATATAATATTTTTCTATACCAAGCACAAACAAGTCATTGCAATTCGATTTTCACACTTTAAACTGGAGGTATTACCTTATGACTGACATTACTAATGAAAAACTTTTTGAGATGGGTGTTCTTATTCCCGCTGTTAAGCGTCCTTTGGCAACAATTGACCTTGGAAAAGTATCAGCTCTTTCCAATCTTCCAGGCGTTATCTGGAATACAAATGGTAAGGTTGTTATTTCTACCAAAGAATTTCCTGAGGGATATGTGTTCCAGCAGGACCTGAATGCTTTTGTTCGTTTTGGCGGAGTTGGTTTCAAGGTCAAAACTAATGGTTTCTATGACATCGAAGCCTTTGACACACAAAAAATCAAAGCCTCCCTTGGTGCTCCTTATGAGCTATCAACTTTGCCAGCTAACACTCTTGCAGATTTAAAACCTCTGCTTGATGTTGCTTCAGATGTTACTCATTATATCTGTGGTGCTCTTCATGGCTTTAGTGCTATCATTGTTACTAATCAGATGGTTGGTTCTCTTGGCTATATTATGTGCCATTGCTCTGGAGACCCTGACACAAAACTTACCAAACTCCATTGCAGGGATGTTTTTTTAGTGGAAGATGCTGAGGCTAAAAAAGGCCTCAAGATGAGTATGGAGGAATTCAAGAAATACTATTATTTTGAATGATCTTGCTTTTCTCTGTACTCTTTTCAATCATTACTCTTCAAAAAGTTAAGCATTTTTGTTTTATCTTAGGCACGTGACTATTTCAATTTTGTCCATATAAAAGATACTATGGACAGGGCCGTTCTCCTAACGGAAACGGCCCACTTTTTTATTAACAAATTTCACAATTTTAACTGTAAATCTAATATTATATTTATTATTTTATAAGGTTTGAAGGCAGGAACTCTTTCAAGTTTCCTGCCTTCAAACCTTAATTACTGTAGATGCCAGTTATAACATACCTTCCATATCTCCCCCAATTCATAGAGCGTTCCTCAGTATCTCTCCTTAACCATTGGACACATTCCAAAGGTTGACCATTTTCAAAGATGTGCTCTCTAAGTGATACATAATCACCATACTTTAATATGCTACTATCATTGATCCTATCTCCATTCTTATAAATTATATCGATAGTAGCAGGCTTATCGCCTATGGTAATAAAGTTTGGATCTTCTACTTCACCGAACTCCTTGACCTGTGCTGTTCTCGACAGCATATCAACCGCATTTCTATATAGAAATACTAAATGTTCGGTTACAACCCCGGCATTCTCATGCCGGATGTAACAATAGAAAGCATTGAGCTTTATTTTTCTGATCTCTATTTCACCTGCATCTTCAAAGCTTTCTATATCATAGAAAGGTCTCAGATACTTCTCTATTTTTTCTAAATCCTTTGCTGCTTGATATGTCATTGCTTTTTTCCTCCTTATTAATCAATCCTGGAGGTTGTCCTCCAGGATTTTTGAATCCTTTCGGACACTACATATTATAATATTATTATATACTATTTTACATAAGAAATCAACTTTTTAACATATTTAGAATATTATGTAATATTGTGTTTTGGAGCTACTGGGCAGAATCGAACTGCCGACCTTCGGGTTACGAATCCGGTGCTCTACCAACTGAGCTACAGTAGCATTTATTATATATCATTTTTTTAATTTAAAAATTTTCTTATTCTTGTTACTTACCTCTTAAGAAAAATTTATTCTAAAGAATTGTTCCTTCTTAAAAGATAAGTACACAAAAATTTGATTAATTTATTTTATTATTTATTCACTTTTATATTTCATTATTTTTTTACCGTCAAGAACATCTAAATTATCGAGTGCTTTTCCTGTTCCTAAAGCCACACAAGAAACTGCATCTTCTGCAATCATAACATTTATTCCTGTTTTTTCTTGTAATAATTTATCAAGTCCATCGAGTAAGCAACCTCCACCCGTCATATAAATTCCTTTTTGACATATATCAGCTATTAATTCTGGTGGTGTCTTTTCTAATACCGAATGTACCGCCTCAACGACTTGCATTGCTGGTTCTATTAGTGCCTGCATCATTTCACTTGAATGAATAGTTACAGTTACTGGTAAACCTGTAGTTAAATCTCTTCCTCTTATATCCATTTCAATATCTTGAACTTTTGGATATACACATCCTATATTTATTTTTAAATCTTCTGCTGTTCTTTCTCCTATTACAACATTAAATTTTTTCTTAATATATTTTGATATAGATTCATCAAATCTATCTCCTGCAACTTTTAAAGATGTGCTAACAACAGATCCTCCTAAAGATATAACAGCAACATCTGTTGTTCCTCCGCCAATATCTACTATCATATTTCCACAAGGTTTAGATATATCCAATCCTGCTCCAATGGCTGCTGCTATTGGTTCTTCTATTAAATATACTTTTCTTGCTCCAGCTTGACCTGCTGCATCTATTACTGCTTTTTTTTCAACTTCTGTAACTTGTGATGGTATACAAATCATTATTCTTGGTGAAAAAATTGTTTTTCCACAAATTTTTGTTATGAATGTTTTTAACATTTTTTCAGTTACTGTATAATTTGAAATTACTCCATCTTTTAATGGACGAGTTGCAACAATATTTCCTGGTGTTCTCCCTAACATTCTTCTTGCCTCTTGTCCTACTGCTAACACTTCTTTTGTATTGTTATCAACAGCTACAACAGAAGGCTCTCTTAAGACTATTCCCTTTCCTTTCACATACGCAATAACTGTAGCTGTTCCTAAATCTATTCCGATATCATATCCTAAGCCAAATTTCAACATTGCTTCTCCACCTTTTTTCACACATTGTATTTATTATATTCCATATAAAAATTTTTTTCAATACAATTTGTCGTTTTTTGTATCTTACATTTAATTATTTCAACTTTGCAATAAGTGCTTTAATTTTTATTCCTTCATCACTAAACATTTTCTCATGTTCTGTAATTATATTATTTTCAAAAATTGGTTCATTATGCAAATCATAAGTTTTATTTACAATCTCAAATCCGCTTTCTTCAAAATATTTTAAACTATCTCTAAATAAATCATCATCATCTGTTTTGAAAAATACTTCTCCACCATTTACCAAAAATTGCTTATATAACTCTAATTGTTTTGAATGAGTAAGTCTCTTTTTTCTGTGTTTTGGTCTTGGCCAGGGATTGCAGAAATTAATATATATTCTTTCAACCGCATCTTCTTTATCCATAAATAGTAATATTCTTTCAATATCATGTCTTACCAACCTTACATTATCTACTTCTATATTTTTCTCTTTATAAATGTTCTCTATATTTCTTTTTGCTAGTCCCAACATTGCATCTACCATATCTACTGCTATGTAATTTACATTTAGATTACTTCCTGCTAGTTGTGCCATAAAAGTACCCTTACCACATCCCAATTCCAAGTGTATTGGGTTATTTGGATTCTTGAATACTGTTTTCCATTTTCCTTTAAATTCTTCTGGATTATCTATATAAAATGGGCTTGCTTCTAATTCTGGTCTTGCCCACTTTTTAAATCTAATTCTCATTTTTCATTTTCCTTTCGTCAGTATTATAGCAAAATTTTATATATTAATCAAGATTTTAAAATCTCTTATATCATAAAAAAAGTAAGTAGAGTTAATTTTTACTCTACTTGACTTTCTTATTTTTAGCTTACATTTTTTTCTTGATGTTCATGTTCATATTTTAATTTTGTTGCTAATCCTCCTCTAATATGCCTTTCTGCTTTATTTTCATCTAATATCTTCCTAACCTCAACTGCTAAAATCGGATTTATCTTTTGAAGTCTTTCTGAAACATCTTTATGTACTGTACTTTTACTTATACCATATTTCTTTGCTGTTCCCCTTACAGTATCTTTTGATTCTATAATATACTGTGCTAATTGAATTGCACGCTCTTCTATTGATATTTCTCGCATATTCTAAAGCCTCCATCATGAATACTTTTGTTTAAATCTATTCACTTTATAGTCTTTTTAGAACATTAATTAAATCAATTACTATTTTTTATCCCTGATTGATTTTTAAATTCTATTATGTTATTATTTATTTAGTGATTTTATATAGAAAGGAAGATTTATAATGACAAAAAAAGCAAAAATAATTTTACTAATCATTACTATTTTATGCTGTTGTACTTCTTTTGTATTTGCAGATACAACAGCTAATCCACATTTTGAAGTTGTTGATAAAACTAAATGTGTAATTAATTTTAATGAAAATGGTTCTTTTGAAAAGCAAATTGTTACATATGATGAAAATTCTGTAACACTAGGACTTACTATAAACAATACTGCAAGTCCAACTACTGAAAAAACTAAGTCTGAGATTTTTTTAGTAATTGATAATTCATTAAGTTTAAAAGAATCAATTTCAGATACAGAGACAAGAAAAGATCGTATATATGCCTCTGCAAAAACTCTAGCTACCAAACTTTTTGAAGCCGATTCTACTTTTAAAATTGGTGTAATTAGTTTTTCTAGCTCATCTGATATAAATAAAGAAGGAACTATTGAAGATGCTACTTTAAAACAAGCTTTAACTAATAATAGTCAAGAAGTTTTAAATGCTATAGAAAGTATAAATGATGATAACTTTGGTTCTAGAACAAATATTGAGGCTGGTTTAGAGTTAGCTAATACAAATTTTTCAAGTGAAAACACAAAAAAATATGTTATTCTTTTAACAGATGGTATTCCAAATGATGATATTCATGGTAATACTCTTCAATATTCTGATATTGTTATGGAAAATACAAAAAATAAATTAATTGAATTAAATCAAAAAAATATTAATCTAATTTCCGTTTTAATTGGTATTGGTCAATCAGTCGAACCTACAACTGGGAAAACCTTTGCAGCTATGGCTGAGCAAGTTTTCGGTACTACTACTAACCCAACTGCTGGTTCTTATTATTTTATTAATGATGAAAATATTAAAAATATCGTTGAAAATGATGTATTTAATGATATTGAAATTATCCCTGGTACATCACTTACAAATGTAATTGTTAAGGATTATTTTCCTCAGGAGATTATAGATAATTTTAACTTTGAATATGTTGCCTCTCCAAATATAGGAACAGTCAATACAGAAATAGATAAAAACACTAACTGTATAACTTGGAAAATTGATTTATTAGAAGCTGGTAAAGAAGGTTCTTTACAATACAAATTAACTTTAAAAGATAATTTTAATAAAGAAATATTAGGTAAAATCTTACCTACAAATGAAAAAGTTAATATAACAGATGATCAAGGAGATAATAAAACCTCTACTGATTCTCCAAAAGTAAAAGTAACTGAGCCAGTCGTTGAACCAACTCCTACTCCAACAGCTACACCTACTGCTACTCCAACTCCTGATAACACAATAATTCCTGATAAAGAATTACCAAAAACAGGAACAAATGCATTTATAATTATCTCAGCAATTTTAGCTATTAGCAGTATTGGTACTTTTGAATATATAAAATATAAAAAACAAAATTAGTATTAATAATAAAAAAATTAATAAACAAATTATTTTTAGAATTTATTTTCTTTAAAATAATTTGTTTTTTTATATTCTTAGGAAAGTCATCTATGAAATAGTGAGTTTCCTTAGAAGATAATTATGGAAGAATTAAATTTTCTTATGTGCCTCTGGCACTTAGAAAATGTTATTCTTGTTTTATATATAAACCTTTTATTTATAAAGTATATTTTTCTTGTTTTTTCAAAAACTATAATAAGAAGTACTTTTTCACTTCTTATTATAAAAAATATATAATTATAAATATTAGGGGAAGGTGATTTTTTTGAATACAATTGTAAATTTATATAGTATACAAGAAGGCGAAATTCAAC
This sequence comes from uncultured Clostridia bacterium, assembly GCA_934183325.1. Classification (GTDB taxonomy): domain Bacteria; phylum Bacillota; class Clostridia; order TANB77; family CAG-508; genus CAKPSH01. The sequence continues at coordinate 57,436 of CAKPSH010000003.1, read as the reverse complement.
GTTTTTTAAGTCTTTTTTATGGAAATAATAATTTATTTAATATTGATAATGATTTAAAATGGGAAAAGAACTATGAGAATCCTATCGAAATAGCAGATATAATTGGAGTCTTTATTGATAATGATGACAAGTTTAATATTAATATGTGGGTAAGTTTAGATCAGAATGCTTTTATAAATGTAACACCTTCTAATTCAGATAAAATAATAAGGTATCTTTTTGAAAGATACCCATATTAATGTATTATTCATTACCATTTTTTTCTTCCTCAGTTGCATTTGTTTCTATTGCATCATTATTATACTCTTCTTCAACTGTACTATCATTTGTAACTTTTTCTTCCTCAACATTTATATCTTGCTTATATCCACAGTTATTGCAATATTTTGAAGTTCTTTCAATTTCTTGATGACAATTTGGACATTGCTTTTTTTTCTTTATTCTTAAAAGCTCATCATTCTGTTTTTTTATTTCTTCTGAAATTTTATCAATTTCTTCACAAGCAAGTTTAATTTCCTCACTATTTTCTATGCTTTTTTCAATTATATGTGTTCTATATACTGCTTCTCCAATTTCATTGTATAGAGTTTCAATTTTGGATTTGTTTTCATTCATTTTCATTTTTAATTTTGCTTCTTTTGCAAATTTATCAGCTTTTTCAGTAGTAAATTTGTATGTCTGTGAAGCTACTTCTCCTATTTTATCAAAAATTTCCATTGCTCTTCCTCCATTTCTATACAATATATTCTAACTTCTTTTTACATTTTTATTCTTTTTTAAAACTAAAATTCTGATTTTTTGTTTCTTATCATTAAGTTTGAGACTGCTGTCTTTGGATCTAATTTATTATATAAAACATCGTAAACAGTATTTAATATTGGCATTTCAATCTTATGCATTTTTCCTAATTTATATGCTACTTGTATATTATCTATACTTTCAATTACCATTCCAACTTCTTTTCTTGTTTCTTCTAGAGTTTTACCTTCACCTATTAATTTTCCAGCCTTTCTATTTCTGCTATGTTCACTTAAACAAGTAACTATTAAATCTCCTAGTCCAGTTAAACCATAAAATGTTTCTTTTTTTCCACCTAATGCTACACCTAGTTCTGTTATTTCTTTTAATCCTCTTGTAATAAGTGCTGCAAATGTATTATCTCCTAAACCTAATCCTGCCGCTACACCCGCACAAAAGGCAATTATATTTTTTAAAGCTCCTCCAAGTTCAACACCTTTAACATCATCACAAGTATATATTCTCAATCTATCATTCATAAATTCATCTTGAACCATTTTACAAACCTCTGCATCTTTTGATGCAATAACTAATGCTGTTGGTATTGCTATTGATACTTCTTCGGCATGACTTGGTCCTGATAATACCCCTATTTTTGTATTTGGTAATTCCTCACTTACAACATCATCCAATGTAGATAGTGTTGCTTCTTCAAATCCTTTAGAACATATTATAATTGGTTGATTTGTAACATATTCTTTATAATTCTTTACAGTATCTCTTGTGAACTTTGAAGGTGTTATATGTAATATTAAATCGCTTCCTTCAATAGCTTCCTTGTAACTTGTTGTACATTTTACAGTTTTAGGTATCACTGAATTTTTTAAAAATTTACAGGTTCTTTCATTATTAATAATGTCTTTTTCTTCTTCGCTAAAAGACCATATTCTTACCTCATGTCCTAAGTTTCCTAAATGAATAGCTAAAGCGCATCCCCAAGATCCGCTTCCTATTATACATATTTTTTTCATTATTTTTCCTTCTTTCTTATGTTAATTTTATTTTTTAAATGATAGTTTATTCTCTGTTCCAGATAATATTCTCTTTATATTTGATCTATGATTAAATATAACAATAGCAGCTAATACAATTCCGAAAATTCTATAATTTCCATTTTGAACTATATAATATTCTGAGCTGATATTAAATATAACCAAAACTGCAAATAAAATAGCTGCTGTTATTGACCCTAAAGAGACCATTCTTGTAATTGCCATTACTAATAATGCAAATACTAAACATATTAAACCAATCTGCCAGTTTATGATTAAAATTAAACCTAGAGAACTTGCAACTCCTTTTCCGCCTTTAAATCCAAAGTATATTGGAAATGTGTGTCCAATTACTGTTGCAATTCCTGCTATTTGAGCTAAATAATCAACTCTAATTTCTGCTCCAAAATTATTAGCAATATTTCCAATTAAAACTGCTAATAAAACTGGGACAACTCCTTTTAATATATCACATAGTAATGTTATAAGTGCTGCTTTCTTTCCCACAGTTCTAAGCATATTGGTGGTTCCTGCATTTCCGCTTCCCTTTTCTCTAACATCAAATCCTGCCATTTTCTTACTTAAAATTATAGAAAAATTTATACTTCCAATTAGGTATGCCATAATTAAAACAATTATATAAATTACCATTTTTTATTCCTCCCTACTCATCTGGATTTTCATCCTTTTTTTCTCTTGCTATTATTCTAACAGGTGTTCCCTCAAGACCGAACTCTCTTCTTATATGATTTGTTAAATATCTTTCATAAGAAAAATGGAACAATTCCTTATTATTTACAAAGACAATAAATGTTGGTGGTCTTGTACTTGCTTGTGTAACATATAGTATTTTCAATCTTCTACCCTTATCTGTTGGTGGTTGTGTTATAGCAATTGCTTCATCTATTACTTTATTTAAAGTTCCTGTTGAAACTCTGATAGAATTCATTGCATTTACTTTATTAATCATTTCAAATAGATTATCCACTCTTTGTCCTGTCTTAGCAGATATGAATATTATTGGTGCATATGTTAAATATGCAAGCTTATTATAGATATCCTGTTTGAATTTATTAAATGTACTATTATCTTTTTCTATTTCATCCCATTTGTTTACAACTATTATAATTCCTTTTCCTGCTTCATGTGCTTCTCCTGCTATCTTTGTATCTTGCTCTGTTACACCTTCTGTTGCATCAATCATCATTAAACATACATCTGCTCTTTCAATAGCAAGTAATGTTCTCATTATACTATATTTTTCAATATTTTCTTTTATTTTATTATGTCTTCTAATTCCAGCCGTATCTATAAAATTATATTTTCCATACTGGTTCTCATAATATGTGTCTATTGCGTCTCTTGTTGTTCCTGCAATATTACTTACTATTACCCTATTTTCACCAAGAATTCTATTTATTAATGAAGATTTTCCTACATTTGGTTTGCCTATAACTGCAACCTTAGTTATTTCCTCATTTTCATTTTCACTACTTTCTGGTAATTTTTTGCAGACAGCTTCCAATACATCTCCTATTCCTTTTGCATTTGAAGATGATACTGCAATAGGCTCTCCTAAGCCTAAGGCATAGAATTCATTAATTTCTATTGGATTGCTTCCATAATTATCTGCTTTATTACATACTAAAACAATTGGTTTTTTAGATTTTTTTAACATTAAAGCTATATCTTTATCTGTTTCTAACATTCCATTTTTTATGTCTGTCATAAAAATAATAACATCAGCCATAGAAATTGCTATATTAACTTGCTCAAGCATACTTACAACAATAATGTCATCAGATTTTGGTTCTATTCCTCCTGTATCTATTAAAGTGAAGTTTTTTCCACACCAATTAGCTTCTCCATAAATTCTATCTCTTGTAACTCCTGGCTTGTCTTCAACTATTGATATTCTTTGACCTATAACATAATTGAAAAAAGTTGATTTTCCAACATTTGGTCTTCCAACAAGTGCTACTATTGGTTTTGACATTTATTTAATCCCCTTTCTATTAATAATTTATGATTCCGTTTAATAAGTCATCATTTTTCACCCATTCATCTACATTGATTTCTAAGTAATCATTTTTATTGGTTCCCCTAACAATGACTTTTTTTATTCCTGCATTTATAATCATTTTCCTACACGTTTGACAAGAATTTGCACCTTCTTCGTATTCTCCTGTATCTTTTCTTATTCCTACTAAATACATAGTAGAATCTATCATATCTCTTCTAGATGCACTAATTATTGCATTTTGTTCTGCATGTACAGACCTACAAGCATCATACCCTCCATGTCTAACTTCTGGAAAGATTTTCTTTTTGGTACAATATCCAAGTTCTATACAATTTGCTCTTCCTCTAGGTGCTCCTGTGTATCCTGTGGCAATAATTTCATCGTTTTTTACTATAATACATCCAAAATTTTTTCTTAGACAAGTTCCTCTTTCCGCTACTGCTTCTGCTATGTCTAAATAATAATTAGTTTTATCTACTCTATTCTCGTTCAATCATATCACCGCAAATCATTATACCATAAGTATTTTTTTTTAACAAGTATTGACAAAACAAAAAAATGCTAGTATACTGTTAAGGTATGACTTAATCAATAATTTTATAAAGATATATACATATCTTGACTAGTTAAGGAGGGAATTAAAATGGCACAACCAAAAAGAAGATGGTCTAAAGCTAGAACAGGATCTAAACGTTCTACATGGAAATTAGAAAATCCAAATATCGTTACTTGTCCTCATTGTCATGAACCAGTTCTTCCACATAGAGCTTGCCCTAACTGTGGATATTACAACGGAAAACAAGTAATCAATGTTGATTCAGCTGAATAAATAAAAGGAGGTATTTAATTACCCCCTTTTATTTTTATATTCTTTTATTATTTTGTTCCAAAAATTCTATCTCCTGCATCTCCAAGTCCTGGTACAATATATCCTTTTTCATTTAAATGATCATCTATTTTAGCACAATAAATTTGAACATCTGGATGTTCTTTTCTCATTCTTTCAATTCCTTCTGGAGCAGCTATTACACATAAGAATTTTATATTTTTTACTCCTTCATCTTTAATCATTTGTATTGCTGCACATCCTGAACCACCTGTTGCTAACATTGGATCAATTATTATTATTTCCTTGTCTTCTATATGTTTAGGCATTTTGAATAAGTACTTAACCGGTTCAAGTGTTTCTTCATTTCTATATAATCCTATATGTCCTATTTTGGCATTTGGTATCATTGTTGTAATACCATCTATCATCCCTGTCCCTGCTCTTAAAATTGGTACAAATACATAATGATTTTCATTTAATTTGTTAACTGTTGTTTTTGTAATTGGTGTCTCTATTTCTTCTTCATATGTTTTAGCATCTTTCATTGCTTCATAACATAAAAATAATGTTATTTCTGAGATTAATTCTCTAAATTCTTTTGTTCCTGTTTTTTTGTCTCTTAAAATTCCTAATTTGTGTTCAATTAATGGGTGTTTTACTTCTATAGGTTCCATATTCTCCTATCCTCCATTTACTAATTATTATCAAATTTGCACTTGATATTTGCTTTATTTTACTATTATTTTTAATAAATATCAAGTATGATTTTTAGTTACAATTCATAATAAAAAAATAAAATAAGGCAGAATTTATATATATTATTTAAAATCGAGTTCGACCTTAACCAATTTATTTTATACTGTTTGCAGAGTGTGTATCTTTTTGTGGAAGTATTGGTAACTTAAACGCCTTGAAGAACGGAAATTTTAAATAATATATATAAATAAATGCCATTAAATAATATTCTCAAGGAATTGTAACTAAAAATTTTATTATTAAATTCTCTTTTTAAGTATATATTCCTATTTTCTGTAAATAATGTAAATAATTATAAAATAGAAAGGAGAAAAAGATGGGCAAACTTATAAATTCAATACGCCAATTATTTCAATATCAAGAACAAAACAACTATGAATTTACATTATCAGATTCTAATGTTCATCCAAATGAAGAACCAGATAAAATCCACGAAAAAGTTTCATATAAATATGATGATAATTTAACATTTATACAAGATAAATACTCTGTACGTATAAATAGTGATATCAAACTTCGTGAATTTTTTTTAACTTTTCAGAACAAACAATATAAATCATTTTTATTTTATATTGATGGAATGATTAATACTAATTCTATAAATCATTATGTACTTGATCCTCTTATGTTGCAGAGTAAAACTCTTTCTTCCCACACTCAAACTAATAATCAAGAAAAAAAAGTGTCTATCGTTAAACCTCAGGATTTTCAAAATTATATTCTTGATTCACTATTACCTCAAAATGATGTTTCTACTTCCAATGAATTTTCAAAAATTTTTTTAGCTGTTAACTCTGGCGTTTCTGCTCTTTTTATTGACACTTTATCAGTTGCCTTTTTAATAGATGCTAAAGGCTTTGAAAAAAGAAGTATTCCTATTCCTGATAATGAATTTATTATACGTGGATCCCAAGAAGGTTTTATAGAAGCTATTCGTACAAATACTTCTTTGTTGAGGAGATTAATTAATAGTGAAAATTTAATAATTGAAACTACCTCTGTTGGTAAGATTAATAATAATACTTGCTGTATTTGCTATTTAAAAAATATTGCTAATCCAAGTCTTATTTCAGAAGTAAAATATAGAGTAAATAATGTTGAAGTTGACTCTATAATTTCATCTGGTGAACTCGAGCAATTAATTACTGATTCCAAATTTGGTCTGCCTTTAGTTATTGCTACAGAAAGACCAGATAGAGTTGCTAGTTATCTCTTAGACGGGCGTGTTGCTATTATTATTAATGGTTCTCCTTATGTTTTAGTTGCTCCAAGTGTCTTAACCGATTTTTTGTCTTCATCAGAAGATAAAAACCTTAACTCATATTTTTCAAATTTACTAAAATTTGTTAGATTATTAGCTTTAATTATTACCTTATCTTTACCTGGATTTTATATAGCTGTTACCACTTTTCATCAAGAAATTATTCCTACTGAATTATTGTTTGCAATAGTCTCCTCTAGAAATTCAGTACCTTTTCCTATTATTTTTGAAATTTTAATAATGGAAATTTCTTTGGAATTAATTAGAGAATCTGGTATTTATGTACCTTCCCCTCTAGGTCAAACCATTGGTATTGTTGGTGGTTTGATTTTAGGAGATGCTGCTGTAAGTGCTCATATAGTTAGTCCAATATTAATAATTGTTGTAGCTATCACTGGTTTAACATCCTTTGCTGTACCTGATTACTCATTGAGTTTTCATATCAGAATTGTTAGATTTGCATATATCTTGGCAGGATATTTTGCTGGTTTCCTTGGAATTGCTCTTGCAATAACTATTCATTTAGGTGCTTTATCATCAATTAATTCTTTTGGAGTTTGCTATCTTAACCCTTATACTTTTTTCGGTGTTCATAAAAGTAATTCTTATTTCTTAAATCCAATTTGGAAGAGAGAAAAACGTGAACCATTTTTGAAAACAAAACGTGCACAAAGAGAGCCTAAAATAAGTATGAAATGGAAATTTGGAGGTAAAAATTAGTTATGAATTCTTATAGATTAAAAAGATTTGAAGCTTTTTCAATTGTGCTTACAGTTCTTATATCTTCGATTTTATTAGGTCTTCCTAATACATTAATAAATGCAACCGGTTCTGCTACTTTATTGAATATAGTTTTTATTACTATTTTAATGCTTATTATTTTTCTTATTATTAATAAAATCCTTGTACATTTTCCGGGTTATAATATTATTGATATTTGTGAATTTTTAGGTGGTAAACCCTTAAAAATTATCTATTCAGTTTGTTTTATTAGTTTCGTCATTCTATTAACCTCTATGAGGCTTTCTACTTTTGTCAAAGGATTATCTTTAATATATTTTTCACATTTAAATATTCCACTCATAATTTTAGCTGTTATATGTGTTATAGGAATCTTAAATTTTTTAGGTTTCAAATCCATTTGCAGAGCAACCTTAATTTGGATTCCGCTTATGATATTTAGCATTTGTTTTTTATATTTTTCATCACTTAAACATTACACTTTTCAACAAGTTTTTCCTATATTTGGCTTTGGGATAAAGGAAACCTTTTGGGATGGTCTTATTAATTTTTCAGGATATGGATGCATCTATATACTTTTTTTTATATTTTCAATGTTAGAAAATGTATCTGATTTCAAAAAAGTTGGCATTACAAGTATTTTCTTTTATGCATTGCTTATGATATTAGTTGTTTCCGCCTTGATGTTTTCTTTTCCTCAAATATCAAGTTCTTCAACCCCAATTTCGTTGTACCTACTTGCAAGACAAATAACTTTAGGCGATTATATTCAAAGTATTGATGCTTTATTTTTGTTAGTATGGATTCCTTTTTTGCTTATATATTCTGCCTTAAATTTTAGCCTTATATTAAATAGTTTTAAACAAATTACCAATATAAAATATCCAGCAAGTATGATTTATGCTTTTTGTTCTATTATATTTGTAATTACATCCATTCTTAGTAATATGTCTGATTTAGAACTAATAAATAACATCTTATATAAATATATTACTCTTGGTTTTTTCATTATTTTTAGTATATCAATATTAATTATGGCTGGCATTAAAAAGATAATCATTAAATTATTTAAAAAGGAGATTTCACACAATGTCTAAAAAATTTATTTTTACACTTATTTTCATAATACTTTGTGCAATTATTTTTAGTGGATATTGGCATGAAGAAGATATAGATGATTTAGCTTATGTAGTTGCTTTAGGTTTTGATATAGGAGAATCTAAAGAACTCAAAATGACTTTTCAAATTTCCATTCCTTCTGCAACAAATTCTAATAGTTCTGGAAATTCTGGCAGTTCTAGTGATAAGGGCTCCAAAGATACTCTAACTAAAAGTATTGAATGTTCTTCAATTTATTCTGGGCTTAATGAATTAAATTCCTTAACTAGCAAAGATGTAAATCTATCACATTGTAAATTCATTGTTTTTTCTGACAAACTTGCTAAAAAAGGAATATACAAATATATTTATACCCTAGAAAATAATGCTGAGCTACGTTCGACTTGTAACATTCTAATATCAACTTGTCCAGCAACTGAATTCTTATCATATACAAATCCTATCTTTGAGAACTCGACCGCTAAATATTATAAAATTATAGCAAATTCCACTAGTTATTCAGGTTTTACTTCAAATATTACATTAAATCATCTCTATACTAGTATTTCTGATACTTTTGGTGAAACCTGTGCTATTTTAGGTGGTATAAAAGAAGATAATATTACTGAATCTGTTAATTCATCTGTAGCAACTTCTGGCCCATCAAGCTCTTCTAGTTCTTCTAATAATTCTGGAGAGCAGAATGAAAAGAAAACAGATATTGTCGTTGGTGGACTTGCTGTATTTAAAGGAGAAAATTATGTTGGTAATCTTACTGTAGATGAAACACTTCCTTATTTGATTATTACTAATGATTTAAAAGAGGCTGTTGTTTCTGTTCCAAGTCCTTTTGATGATAATAGCTTTATTGATTTGCACTTATCTCAAAATATGGAATGTTCGCATAAAGTAAATATACGTAATTCTGTTCCAGAAATAACAACAGATGTAGATTTGAATGTTACTTTATTGTCTAATTTAGAAAGTTCCCATATAACATCAACTAAACAATTATCTGAATTAGAAAAAGCCATCTCCGATTATATTTCAAAACTTATACTTAATTATTATGAAAAAACTTCTAAAGAATATAAATCCGATATAGCTAAACTTGGAAAATATGCCGTCCATCTTTTTCCTACTACTCAGGATTGGATCGACTATGATTGGAATTCTAAATATGAGACTTCTACATTTAATGTTAATGTTAACGTAATCATTAATACAAGCTACTTTATTTCATAAGAAAGGATTTGATTTTATGCCATTTATTATTTTTATTATTTCTATATATGTTTTTGTTAAAACTATATCTTATGGTATCTTTGAATTAAAAAATAATTCCAACAAATTTGTTGGAATTATCATATTTATAATTGGACTTTTTTCTCTCATTGTTCCTAATATAGTTCTATATTAATTGTTATCTTTTGCTGTTTCTTTTAATAACTCTAATTGTGATATTAATAAAGACTCCATTTTTGCTTTATATATATCAAATTGTTTTTGTAAATCATCAAGTTCTTTTTGTTTTATTATAATTTCATTTTCTACGCTTGAAAGTGCTTCTTTTGCTTTACTTTGTGCTTCAGCTATAATTGCATCAGCTTGTTTTTGGGCTGTTTTCTTAACTTCATCAGCTGTTGTTTGTGCCATAAGTAAAGTATTTTGTAAAGTAGTTTCAATAGATTGGTATTTATTTAAATCACTTGTTAATTGTTCTGTTTTTCCTTTGTTTTCTGTTACTTCTTTATACAATTTTTCATATGCTCTTGTCAATTCCTCAAGGAAATCGTCAACTTCTTCTACACTATATCCATTTAACATTTGTTTAGAAAATTTTTTGTTTTCGATATCTAATGGTGTAATCATCCTTTCTTCCTCCTTACATACATTTATGAGGACAGCAGCATTCTTCTGTCCTCATATTTTTTATTAAGTTATATTATTATTTTAGCCAAGAAACTGAAAGCTTGCTCTTCATTTCTTCTCTTCCCATTTCATTTGATATTTCATAGTTTGTTGGTGCTACTAGAAATATAGAGTTAGATACTTTTTGTATATGTGCATCTAATGCATAAACTCCACCACTAATAAAATCAACAATTCTTCTTGCTACATCTTTATTTACATATTCTAGATTAACTATACAAGATTTTTTTTCTTTCAAATACTGGCATATTTCTTCTGATTGTTCAAATGAAGTAGGTTGTGAAATTACCATTTTGATTTGTTGAGTTTGTGGCATGCTTACTAGCTTTGCTTTTTTACTTCCGAAGAATTTTTTTCCTTCTGATTCATTTTCTTCTTCTTCCTCTTCTGTATCATAGCCTAGGTTGTTTAATCCTTCTTCCTCTTCTTCTTCCTCTCCATTTGATGAGAAAAGGTCTAATACTTTATTCATAATAGATCCTGCCATTTTTTAACCTCCTACACGCATCATTCGTGATTTTTATACATATAGTATCTTACTTTTCATTAAAGTTGTCAATAGTTTTTTTGATTGTAACCATTTTTTAATGTTATTGTAATATTATTGTAATATTTTATTCTACACTCTTTAAACTTTCTATCATATCTATCTTTTTTAGAATAAAATGTATAATATTATTTACTATTATTGAAAATAATGCAGTTATTACTGCTGACCATATATAACTTGTTAATAATATATTTTTATAAAATCTCAATTTATCTATCTCTATACTAGAAATAATTCCACTAGTAAGTACTGTTCCAAAGCCTAGTCCTAAAATAATTCCTACAATTGTAAATATTATGTTTTCTTTATTTATATAATTATCTACTTCTTTATCATAAAATCCAAGTACTTTTAAGGTTGCTATTTCTCTTTGTCTTTCTCCTATATTTATATTTGCTAAGTTATATAGCACTACAAAATCTAGCATTGCAGATGTAACTATTAAAACTATAACAACATAGTTCATTGTATTTAACATATCACTTACAGATTTCATTAAACTAGAAATTACTGATACAGATGCTACTCCATCAAATTCAAGTATTTTTTCCGAAATATCTGTTTGAATATCTTCGCTTTCTGTACTCATCTTAACATATATCATGTTGGTTTTATATTTTCCAATGTTTTTTTCGTAATTTTCTTTTGACATATATATATAATGTCCTACATAATTTTTTGTTATTCCATCTACTTTAAATGTATATTCTATATCGTCACTATTTTTTATTGTAATATCATCTCCAATATTAATTCCAAAAGTATCTGCTAATTTATCTGTTATTATTACTCCATCATTTTGTAATTCTAATCTTTCTCCGCTTCTAGCATCATTTAAATTACATACTTTTTCAAACTCTTCTTCTAATTCTGGAACAAATATTGTTACATCATAGCTTAATTTCTCATTACTTACAGAACCTGAGCTAGCATATAATTCATAATAATTATCAATATTTTCATTTTGTGTTAAATATTCTTCTATTTCATTTAATTTATCTGTATTTGCTAAAGCAATTGAAGTATCATACATAAAAGTATCTTTAAATTGTAAATTTGGTATATCTACTACTGAATCTCTTATTCCAAAACCAGCTAACATTAATCCTGTGCATCCTGCAATCCCTACTATTGTTATTATTGCTCTTTTTTTGTATCTAAAAATATTTCTTATTGTAACCTTTTGTGAGAAATTAAATTTCTTCCATATAAAAGTTATTCTTTCCATAAAAATTCGTTTTCCATTTTTAGGTGCTTTGGGTCTCATCAAAACTGAAGGCATTTCTTTTAGTTCTTTCATAGCTACAAAAAGTGTTGCTCCTCCAATACATATAAATGCTATTAATACACCTTTAATTCCTATTGATAGCCAATATGTCATATAAAATTCAGGTATTGTATAAATCATAGAATACAATGTCCATACAATCTTTGGTAATAAATAGAAACATACTGACATTCCTAGAATTCCACCTAAAACACATGCTAAAAATGCATATAAAATATATTTAGAAATTATTTGTAAATTTGTATATCCTAAAGCTTTTAAAGTTCCTATTTCAATTCTTTCTTCTTCTATCATTCTGGTCATTGAAGTTAAGCTTATTAAAACCGCTACTAAATAGAATATAACTGGAAATATTTTTGAAATATTCTTCATTGTTTTTATAGCATCAAATATATTTGTATATCCGGTATTGTCTGTTCTATCTTGTATATACCATTTTGCTTTTTCTATTTTTTCTACATCTTTCCTTGCATTATCTATTTCATATTGTGCATCTTTTAACTTTTGTTCTGCTTCTGCTCTTTTTTCATTATATTCTTTTTCTTTATCTGCTAATTCCTTTTTAGCTTTCTCTATTTTAGTCTTCCCATTCTCAATTTCTTTTCTTCCACTTGATATTTGATGATTAGTACTGGTTTTGTTTTTTTCTAATTCTTCTTTTTGTTTTTGTATTTGCTCTTTTGCAGTTTTTAGTTCAGGTGTTTCCATTCCTATTTGTGCAATAGTTGCATTTATTTTATCCTCTGATTGCTGTAGTTGTTTTTCTGCTTCTTCGAATTTTTTCTTTGCTTCTTGTTCCTTTTGATTTAATTCTTTCTCAGATTTATTTATTTTTTCTTCGGATTTATTTATTTCTTCTTTTGCATTATCTATTTTCTTTTGTGCATCATTTAATTCTGTATCTACTTCTGATTTTTTATCATCATATTCTTTTTGAGCATCATCTATTTTTTCATTTGCTTTATTTACTAATTCATTATATCTTGCTTCTTGTCTTGCTTCTTTAATTTCTTCAATGTTTTCAACGACAGGATTTATAATTTTTAAATATTCTTCACTATTTGTAACCTTTTCTTTTGCACCTTCGATTTTCAAAGCTATTTCTGTATAGTAATTTATATTTATAACCTCATCTTTACAATATATATAAAACGATATATTTCCATTACCTAATGATGTTGTTCCCCTTTCATTTGATATATACAGCGGTGATTCTGCTATTCCTACTATTGTTAATTCTTTTTCAGTAAAAATCGGATTATCCTCTTCATCTAAGTCATCATTTTTTATCTTTATAGTTTTTCCTATTAAATTTTGTTCACCGCCTAAATATGTATAGCCTTTATCCAATAGACATTCTTTTGTATTTTCAGGTAATCGTCCTTCTATAATTTCAGGTGTATTTATCTCTCCATTATATTCTATTACCTTGCAAATACTTTCTTTATCATTAAATTCTACATATGTATCTTTTGATTGCAATCCATATGCTTTTTCTACTCCTTTAATTTTTTCTAGTTCTTCTATGTCATCATCTGTTAGTCCTAAAGTTGATATTATATCAATATCATACATATTATTTTTGTCAACATATTTGTCTAAGCTATCTAGCATGTCAGGACTGCTTGCAACTAACCCCGCATAAAAGCCTACTCCAAGGAAAGCCATTACAAGTATTGATAAAAACCTTCTTCTAGTTTTACTTATTGATTTGAAATTATTTTTTATTAATGATTTTTTCATTTTATCTCATTCCTTTACCATTCTATTTCATCTATTGATATAGGATTTTTATTTATTTCTATTCTCTCTGCTGTTCCATTCTTAAAATGTATTACCTTGTCTGCCATTGGTGCAATTGCTCCATTGTGAGTAATAATTGCAACTGTCATTTTTTCTTTTCTTGCCATTTCCTGTAATAATTTCAAAATACTTTTCCCTGTTTTGTAATCCAAGGCTCCTGTTGGTTCGTCACATAATAATAACTTGGGATTTTTTGCTATAGCTCTTGCTATTGCAACTCTTTGTTGTTCTCCTCCTGAAAGTTGTGCTGGGAAATTATCTTTTCTATCTCCTAATCCTACTTTTTCTAGAATTTCATTTACATCTAATGCATCTGAGCATATTTGTGTAGCTAATTCTACATTTTCTTTTGCAGTTAAGTTTTGTACTAAATTATAAAATTGAAAAACAAATCCAATATCATTTCTTCTATATTCTATTAATTGTTTATTTTTTAATTTTGTAATTTCTTTTCCATCTACAAAGACTTCTCCTGATGTTGCTTTATCCATTCCTCCTAATATATTTAATGTAGTAGTTTTTCCTGCTCCTGATGGTCCTACTATTACTACTAGTTCTCCCTTTTCGATCTCAAAATTTGTATTATCAAGTGCTTTTATTTTTATTTCTCCCATTTGGTATTCTTTGACAATATTTTTAAATTCTATATAAGCCATATATTAACCTCATTCCTTTCTTCTACTTATTCATAAAGTAATGATTTTTATAATTATATCATATTTTTATAATAAAAACGGACTTTAAAAATATTTTACTTAATTAAAATATTTTTAAGTCCATTTTTTATTTTACATCAAAATTACATAGTGATTTTGGGTGTAATATATTTTTAATACTATCAATATTGATAAGCAACTAACAAAAAAACTCACATCTATACTTCAACAAGTAGATGTGAATTTTCATATATTATCGGCAAAACCATATTTTTTAAATGTTTCTGGAGCTTGCAACGGGAATCGAACCCGTGACCTCAGCCTTACCAAGGCTGCACTCTACCGACTGAGCTATGCAAGCATATATTAAGAGGATATTATTTATTATCCTCTATATCTATTATATTCTTTATTGCCTTTTTTCTTATTCTTTGTATTGCATTATCTACAGATTTTACTGGTGTCTCTAGTTTTCTTGCAATTTGCTCATAACTTTCACCATTTATAAATCTATTTAATACTTTTTTCTCGAAATCGCTTAACGAATTATTTATAGTTTTTTCTACATAACTATAATACTCTTTTTTAGTAACTGTTTCTAATGGATCTTCTACTAGGTTTGCATTAAATATATCTAATAGGTCCGCTCCATCTTCGTCATCTTCATCATTTGGTGAAGAGTTTAATGATAAATATGAATTTAATGGCATATGTTTTTGTCTATTTGAAGTTTTTATTGCTGTTATCATTTGTCGTTCTACACACATATTTGCAAATGATTTAAATGCCGAATGCTTTTCTACCTCAAAGCTTCTTATTGCTTTATAAAGTCCAATCATTCCTTCTTGTATCATATCGTCTTTTTCTGCCCCTATTATAAAGTATTTACTAACTTTCATATTAACTAAATTTTTATATTTATCAAGTAAAAATTCTAATGCTTCTTTATTATTTTCTGTTTGTATTAATCTAACTAATTCTTCATCATTCATATTGTTAATTTTATTCCCTGTTGCAAAAAATTTTGTTGGACTCTCCATTCGTTTTCCTCCTGCTGTTCTTTCTAAAGTCAATTATATTAGTAAAATCCTTTAGTGTCAATAGTTTCAGCTAATTTTTAATATATTTTTTTATATAAATTTTATACAATTGTAGCATTTTAACTTTCGTATTTATATTCGACTTCTTCCATAAAATTAAATATCTCACTTAAATATTTTTTAGTTATCATTGCCATTCTTGCAGGTGGATTTTTAGAGCCTTGATATACTAGTTTTTTTGTATAACAATTTTCATTTGTTTTAAATACCAAAAATCTATTATCTAAATAATTAAAATAAACTTGATATCCCTTATCTAATATTGCTTCAAATTCATCAAAACTTTTATCATTCATTTTGAATTATCTCCTTCCTGTTTATTTTATCATTTCTTCAAATTCCTGCTCTGAGATTATTGTAACACCTAAATCTTGCGCTTTTGTTAATTTTGAACCTGCCTCTTCTCCTGCTAAAACATATGCTGTCTTTTTAGACACTGAACTTGATGTTTTTCCTCCAAATTTTTCTATAATTTCACTTGCTTCATCTCTTGAATATTTCTCTAAAGTTCCTGTTAATACAAATGTTTTTCCTGCAAATCTATCATCATGTTCTTCAATTTCTTCATGGCTTTCCATATTTACACCTGCTTGTTCAAGTTTATTAATTAAGTCAATTGTTTGCTCTTGATGGAAAAACTCATATATGCTTTCTGCAGATATTCCTCCGATTGTATCAACTAAATTTAAGCTTTCTATACTAGCATTCATTAATTCCTTCATACTTCCATATCTTCTTGCTATAATTTTAGCAGCTTTTGTTCCTATATGTCTTATACCTAATGCACAAATTAATCTTTCTAAATCATTATTTTTGCTTTCATTTATTGCATCAATCAAATTTTGTGCAAATTTTTGTCCATTCTTTTTTAAAGATGCTATCTCCTCTTTTTTTAGATAATATATATCAGCTATATTTTTTAAATATCCTTTATCAACTAACTGCTCTATTACAGATATTCCTAAGCCATCTATGTTCATTCCTGTTCTTGAAGCAAAATGAACTAGATTTTGTAAATTTCTTGCACTACATTCTATTCCTATACAATGCCAAGCTGCCTCTCCTTCTTCTCTTACAACTTTTCCTCCACATACAGGACAAACTTTTGGCATTTCAAACTCTTTTTCATTTCCTGTTCTTTTTTCTTTTAAAACATCTACAACTTCTGGTATAACATCTCCTGCTTTTTGAATAACTACATAATCTCCAATTCTAATATCTTTTTCTTTTATAAAATCTTCATTATGCAAGGTTGCTTTTGATATTGTTGAACCTGCAAGTAATACTGGTTCAAACACAGCAACTGGTGTTATTGCTCCTGTTCTTCCAACTTGGCATACTATATCTTTTACTAATGTTTCTTTTCTTTCAGGAGGATATTTATAGGCAATTGCCCATCTTGGTACTTTAAATGTTGTTCCTAATTTTTCTCTATATTCAAGATTGTCCACTTTAATAGCTGCTCCATCTGTTCCAAAAGTTAAATTAGGTCTTCTCTTTCCTATTTCCTCTACTTCTTTTATTGCTTCTTCAATTCCATGGCAAAGTTTCTTTTGTGGATTTACATTAAATCCTAGTTTTTCTAGATATAATAATTGCTCATAGTGAGAATTGAATGTATTACCTGTTAGTCTTTGTATATTGAAAATATAAATATCTAATGGTCTTTTAGCTGTCATTTTACTATCTAATTGTCTAAGTGAACCAGCTGCTGCATTTCTTGCATTTGCAAAAGTCTTCTCTCCTAAAATTTCTTGTTCTTCATTCATTTTTTCAAAGTTTTCTTTTGAAATAAATACTTCTCCACGTACAATTAAATTTACTGGTTCTTTTAATTTTTTAGGCACATTTTTTATTGTTCTTATGTTTTCGGTAACATCTTCTCCTATTGTTCCATTTCCTCTTGTTGCTCCTTTTACATATTCTCCATTAACATATTCTATTGCTGATGATAATCCATCTATTTTAGCTTCTACAGTATAATCAAGTGTATCTACACCTAATTGTTTTCTTACTCTTTCATCAAAAGCTCTTAATTCATCTATTGAGAAAACATCTTGTAAACTTTGTAATGGTACTTCATGTTCTACTTTATTAAATCCTTCTTTAACAGTCCCTCCTACTTTTTGAGTTAAAGAGTCTTTATCTATATATTCTGGATATTTTGCCTCCAAATTTCTTAATTCAACCATTAACATGTCATATTCAAAATCGCTTATTTCTGGTGCATCATCATCATAGTATTTTGTTGCATAATATTGAGTTTTTTTCCTAAGTTCTTCTATTCTTTGTTTTGCTTCTTCTTTGTTCATTCTAGTCTTTTAATAACTCCTTTCCGCCCTTTAAATAGTCAATTCCTGAAAAGATTGTTGCAATTACACATATTATCATCATTACTGATGTAATAATATTTATTACTAAACTAGCTCCTGTTAAATTTCCTGTTGTAAATGCAAAAAACTTATTTGTATTATTAATATTTATAAATGCAAATATTATTGCAATTATTTGTGTTACTGTTTTTAGTTTTCCCCATATTGATGCTGCTATTACCTTTCCACCTTTTTCTACTGCAATTAATCTATATCCTGATACAGCAAATTCTCTCATTAAAATAATTATTGGAATCCATGCTGGTAAATTTCCCATTTCTACTAACATAAGCATTGCTGCTAGTACCAATATTTTATCTGCAATTGGATCTAAAAATTTTCCTAATGTTGTGACTTGATTCCATTTTCTTGCTAATGTTCCATCTAATTTGTCTGTTAATGATGCTAAACAAAATATCGCATTTATTATCCACAAATATGTTGGTACTCCAAGCCATTCTCCTCCAATATTAAAAAATGGTATTATAACCATTATTGGTACTAAAATAATTCTAAAAACTGTAAGTTTATTTGGTAAATTCATTTCTAAAACCTCCGTTTATTTTTTACATTGACATTATTATATTAAAAAAGAGAAAAAAAATAAATAGTATTTGATAATTATTATAAAAACATTTTCTCAATAAATTTTAAAACCTCGTGCTTATAACACAAGGTTTTGTTTTTAATATTTGTTCTATATTTTATTGCATTTTTTCAAAAAATGTTTTATATGCTTCATAAGCTGTATAAATATCAAATTTACTTGTTACTTCATATGGTGCATGCATTGATAATACTCCTACTCCACAATCTATTACGTCTACTCCTTTATCTGCTAAAATGTAGGCTATTGTTCCGCCTCCACCTGCATCTACTTTTCCTAATTCATCTATTTGATATGCAACATTATTGTTTTCAAATAAATTTCTTATTTTTGCAACAAATTCAGCACCTGCATCTGATGAACCACCTTTTCCTCGTCCACCTGTATATTTATTCATTGAAATTCCATAACCTGCATAAGAAACATTGTTTCTATCTGATACATAACCATATAATGGATCATACGCTGTACTTACATCTGCTGATAACATACTTGATTTGCAGAATACACTATTTAATAGATTTGGTCTATTTATTCCTGATTTTGTTAGAAGTTCAGCTATGAAATTGTCAAATGTTTGTGAACACATTCCTGTATTTCCCATACTTCCTATTTCTTCTTTATCTGCTAAAATTAAAACTGCTGTTTTTTCTGGAGTTTCTTTCATGTCTACAAGTCCTCTTAATCCTGTAAAACAGCATACCTTATCATCTTGTCCATAGGCTGCTACCATGCTTCTGTCAAATCCTAAACTTCTTGCTTTAAATGCAGGTACTAATTCTATTTCTGCACTTAAAAAATCTCTTTCTGTTATTCCATATTTATCATTTAATAGTTTTAATATATTTAATTTTACTTTTTGAGATACACTTTCATCTTTATAAGGTATACTTCCGATTAATAGATCTAAGCTTTCTCCTTCTACTCCATTTGCTAATGGCTTTTTCAATTGTTCTCTAGCTAAATGTGGTAATAAATCTGTTATAGTGAAAATTGGATCATTTTCATCTTCTCCTAATTTGAAGGTTGTTTTTTCTCCATTTGCTTTAACTATGACACCATGTATTGCTAATGGTATTGTTGTCCATTGATATTTTTTTATTCCACCGTAATATTGTGTATTTAAGTATACAAATCCAGAATCCTCATATATTGGATTTGGTTTTAAATCTAATCTTGGTGAATCCATATGTGCTCCAACTATATTTAATCCTGCTTCTAGTCCTTCTTTTCCTATAATTGCTGCATATACACTTTTTTCTCTGTTTATATAATAAACTTTGTCACCAATTGATATGTGTTCTAATGTTTCAATGTTTTTGAAGCCATTTTTTTCTAATACATCTTTTGCAAAAATTGAAACTTCTCTTTCTATTTTTGAATTGTTCATAAAATACATATATTCGTCTGCAAAGTTCATTATTAATTTTATTTTTTCGTCTGAACTTTCTGTCCATCCGCATTTTCTTTTATTAAATAATTTTTCCTCTAATAATTTTCCTTCTGACTTTTGTGTTTCTTCCATAATCTTTCTTCCTTTCTTTTTTATAATCTTTGTGCTCGCTTGTGTATATATATAATAATGTCGCTCTAATAATTATATTTGATTTGCTTATCTTTCTTATCTAAGGTATACAGTTGCTTTTTCGCAACTGTATAATGTCGCTCTAAATAAATATACTCGCTTCGCTCGTCTATTTATTAAGAGCGACATTAAAGCGGAATAGTACTATGTCTCCGTCTTGCATTATGTAGTCTTTTCCTTCTAGTCTTATTAGTCCTTTTTCTTTTGCTGTATTCATTGATCCGCTCTTTACTAAATCATCGAATGATACTACTTCTGCTTTGATGAATCCTCTTTGTATGTCTGAGTGTATTTTTCCGGCTGCTACTGGTGCTTTTGTTCCTTTTTTTATTGTCCATGCCCTTACTTCTGGTTCTCCTGCTGTTAGGAATGACATTAGTCCTAATAAGTCGTAACTTGCTTTTATTACTCTGTCTAATCCTGATTCTTTTAGTCCTAGAGCTTCTAACATTTCTTTTTTGTCTTCACCTTCTAGTGATGCTAATTCTTCCTCTATTTTTACACATAAAGGAATAACTTTTGCATTTTCTGTTTTAGCATATTGTATTACTTGTTTAACATATTCCGTGTTTTCAGCGTTTTCTAGCATATCTTCTGATACATTTGCAATATATAATATTGGTTTATTTGTAAGTAAATATGTATCATCTATTATGGCTTTTTCTTCTTCTGAAAATTCTATTGTTCTTGCTGATTTTCCTTCATCTAAAACCTTTTTTACTTTTTCTAATGTGTCTATCTCAAATTGATATTTTTTGTCTGCCTTTATCATCTTTTTTGCTTTTTCTATTCTTTTGTTTACAGTTTCAATATCTGCTAAAATTAATTCTAGATTAATAGTTTCAATATCCCTTAATGGGTTAATATTTCCTTCAACATGTACGATATTTGAGTCTTCAAAACAACGTACTACTTCGACTATACTATCCACTTCTCTAATATGTGATAAGAATTTATTTCCTAAGCCTTCGCCTTTACTAGCACCTTTTACTAATCCAGCAATATCTACGAATTCAATTACTGCATGAGTTGTCTTCTCTGGATTATACATTTTAGTAAGAACATCCAGTCTTTCATCTGGTACTGCCACCATTCCTACATTTGGTTCTATTGTGCAGAATGGGTAATTTGCACATTCTGCGCCTGCATTTGTTATCGCATTAAACATTGTACTTTTTCCTACGTTTGGAAGTCCTACTATTCCTATTTTCATTTAATTATCATCCCTTCTTGTAATTACTATCTGTTTAATTATTTTCACTTGTAGTATTTTGTGTATTATTATTTTCTGTATTCGTTTGCTGTGTATTGTTTAAATTGTTTTCACTCTTATCTGTATTTTCTTGTGTAGTGTTATCATTTGTTTGTTCTTTTTTCTGATTTTCTTCTTCTTTATTTTTTTCTTCTATTATTTCACTTTTTTTCTTTATACCATTTGGCTCAAAAAGATCTTTTTCTAAATTAATTACGTTGTTTTCATATAACATATAATATGATTTAACTCCTGCACTTACAGTGCTATACATATCAGTTGCTAATACTCTTACAATTTCTTTTCCTTCAGTATTTATTAAACCAAATTTTTCATCATTTTCAACTACAATTAATTCATAATCTTCTATTTCTAATAAATTTGTTGTAGTCTTTTTGAATTTTTCTTCTTCTTCTTCTTTGTTGTTTGTTTTTACAACAGGTTTTGCATAACATCCAACTCCTGTATATTTGACTTCAACAATTTTGTTTCCTTTTATATCAAAAAATCCATATTTTCCATCTTGCTTTACCGGTATAACTGAATCAAACATAATATATTGTTTTACATTCGAACTATTCTTTGTATTTGTTAAAACAAAATTTACAACAGTTGGTGTTGCTTCAGCATTATTTATTTCATTTTGTACTGGTGTTGATGTTGTAGTTACTCTAGTAGTTGTTGTTGTTATATATGGTGAAATATCTACTCCTATATCATCATATTCCTGGTGTATTACTATTCTTGATTTACTATCTATAACACCATATTTATTATTATTTTTTACTAAATAAAGTTCATTTTCCTTTTGAATGCTTTTTATTTCATCATAATTAACATTTATTTTAGTTTCTCCATTTATAAAGTCAATTCCCATTTTTCCATAATTATTGGTTATTGTAAATTCTTGTGTATATTCATCAAATTCGATATTAGAATATCTGGTTCCTATAACTTCTTCATTCTTTGAATTAATTACTCCATATCTTCCGTCAGCATTTTTTACTACTACTCTGTCATATAAGATTGCTTTTGCGTTTTCAAAGTCATTACTTACTTGTTGATATCCATTTTGTTGTGCCCAATTATTATATATCTCATAATTATATTCTAATGTTCCAACATTCATTGTATATTTTTCTGCATCATATCCTATTGATACATTACATGCTGTTTTTATTCCATCTAAGGTTACATATATATCTTCTCCTATTCTCTTAGCTGGCTTTGACATTGTATAATCTTTATATTCTTCACTTGAATTTGTATATACCTTACTTATAGTTGTTGAATTCAAAAATATTGATGCTGTTTCATATTTATTTTGTACAAATACTTTATTAGAATCTTCTGCATCTATCTTGTATTCTCCGCTATGCGCTTCATAGCCTACTAATTCTGCGAATTTCTTTACATTTGCATATATCTCATCATTTTCAACTACAAATAAATCTGCAGAAAAATTTTTTATTTTTTGAGAGTTTATATATAACTTTATAGATGTATCTGGTGGTGTTATCTCTTGTAAAATATATAAGACAACTATTATTGCTATAATTACAATCATTATTGCACCTATAAGCATTAACAATTTTGGATTCATTTTTTCTCTCTGAGGTTTATCCATTTTTACTCTATTATCTTCCATTAATTCTCTTGCATTAAGCTTCATTTGATTTTCCCCCTTTTATTTTTCATAACCATATTGTTTATAAAATTCATCTCTGAAATTTTTTAAATTATCATGTTCAATTTCTTCTCTAATTCTCTCCATTAATTTAGTTAAAAATCTTAAATTATGTATTGATAATAATCTAACTCCTAATATTTCTTTTTCTTTTACCAAGTGTCTTATATATGCTCTTGTATAATTTTTACATGTATAACAATCACATTCTGGATCTAATGGTGTAAAATCTCTTTCATAAGTAGCATTTCTAACAACTACTTTCCCTCTCCAAGTTAGTGCTGTACCGTTTCTTGCAATTCTTGTTGGTAATACACAATCACACATATCTATTCCTGCTAATGCTGCTTCTATTAAATAATCCGGAGTTCCAACTCCCATTAAATATCTTGGTTTATTTTTTGGCATTAATGGTGCTGTGTAATTTAAAATATCTAAAAATACATCTTTTGGTTCTCCAACACTAATACCACCTATAGCATATCCTGGGAAATCTAATTCTATCAGTTCTTTTGCTGAAATAGCCCTTAAATCTTTATAAAATCCTCCTTGAATTATTCCAAATAATGCTTGTTTATCTGTTTTTTTATGTGCAGTTTTGCATCTTTTTGCCCATCTTGTTGTTCTTTCCATTGAATTTTTTGTATATTCATAAGTTTCTGGATATTTAACACATTCATCAAATGCCATAATTATATCTGCACCTAATGCATTTTCTATTTCCATTACTTTCTCTGGTGAAAAGAAATGTTTACTTCCATCTAAATATGATTTAAAATCAACACCCTCTTCTGATATTTTTCTTAAATCTCCTAAGCTGAATACTTGAAATCCTCCACTGTCTGTTAGAATAGGTCTATCCCATCTCATAAATTCATGCAGTCCACCTGCTTCTTCTACTAATTTATGTCCTGGTCTAAAATATAAATGATATGTATTGGCTAATATTATTTGTGCTTCTACCATTTCTTTTAATTCCTCAGGAGTCATTGATTTTACAGTTGCTTGTGTTCCAACTGGCATAAAAATTGGTGTTTGAATATCTCCATGTGGAGTATGTATAACACCTCTTCTTGCTCCTGAATTTTTATCTATATGTAATAATTCGTATGTTACTGGTTGTTTTTCCATCTTGTTTATTAACTTATCTTGTAAGTTAATCTCCTTCCTATATTTATTTTGCCTGTTATAGACTATATATATATTTTACACAATAAAAAAAAAAATATCAATAGAAAGTCTTGATATTTCTTTTATATATTTATTTTTTTATAGGCATAATTTTATATTCAATTTTAAAATATGGAAATTTTTCTATTTTTCCCTCTTCCATACAATTCAAATAATAATCTAATTCCTCTAAATTTTTACATGCTGTTATAATTGCAGGATGTAATTTAAATTCAAACATTAATTCTATTCCAAGCAAAACTGCCTTTAATTTTGATTTTTTTTCTTTTTCAAGCATTAAATTGTATGCTTCCCTATATCTTGAAAGTATTGGATTGCTGTATTTTTCTAATGCTATAGTATATTTTTCATCAATGATTTTTTTTGCAGTTTTATTTTTGTTAATTTTCAATTCACTTATAATATCTTTTTCTGAATATGGTAAAATTACCTTTTTTTCATTTTCAGATATTATCAGTTTATCATTGCAACATATTTCTTTTTTTACTTCATTATGAACCTTTAATTTTAATCTTCCATTTATTACTCGTATTTCACTTAAATTAGCTATTTTAAAGCAACATCTTTTTCCTCTTTTTATTATATTTACAACTTTATCACTTAATTCTATGTCTTGATTTGTTTCAATTGTAAATAAATTTTTTTCCTTCTTAATATCTAGATAAAATCTACCATAATATAATTCAAGGTTAGGCTGTTCTGTTATTAGGCATGAATAAATATCATTAGTATATATTTCATAATTAGAATTTATTTTTATTTTAGAAAACATATTTTTTAAAGATATTTCAATAGTATGTTCATTTTCATTTATTCTCATATTTATTTCTTTTTTATCTAGTATTTCTGCACAGTTATTTAATATTACCTCATTTCTTGCAACATTTTCCACTATTTTGGCCTCCATTTTTCATATCATATATTAAATTTATTCAACATATTGAACTGCATCTATTTCCATATTTATTGAAATTGCAGATTGCAGATCTATATTATTTTCATTACAGTATTGTAAATATTTTGAAAAGCTATATCCCCATGCTGAATCTATGTCATCTTTATTTGTAAGCTGAGCATCTGTTGCAGGCCATTCTATACTTATCTCAAATTTTCCCTTGTCGCCTTTTTCTAATTTTTCGGTTTTATTTGCACTTATTGTAAATGGAGTTCTTATGTAATTTTCTTCCTCAATAATATTTTCTGTCGCGTTCTCTAATAAATACTCATTATTTATTTTTGTATTAGTATTTAAAATAGTTTGTGTAACATTACTACCACTTGAATATGCTGTTTCAAGAACTATAGAGTTATTATCCTTAGCTGAACCAGGATTTTTTATACTATATGTTTTTCCTAAAAAAGTTATACTTTTTATTACATATACAATTTCTGCTGTTGATTCACCGTTGTTCTCAACATCTACAGTGATTTTATCTGTAACTCCTGGGTATAAATTTGAAAAAGAGAAATCAATTGATTCTGTGTTTGTTATAACTCCTCCATCTTTTTTAAAAACTATATCCCAAGACACCATATGTCCACTAAAACTAGTATTTAATACCTTTGAAAATGCAAACCATGCAAATGATGACATTATCATTGAACAAATTACTAATAAAAAACGTTTAATTCCTATTTTCTTTTTATTTTTTCTCTTTAATCTTAATAAGTTCATAAGTTTCCTCCATCTTTTGCATTAGTTTAATTAATCAAAAAGGCACTAGCTAAATAGTGCCTTTTATAAATTTATTAGAAGTTTGTTTTAACTTGTGCTCCACCAACTGTGCTTGTAACAACTTCATAAGAATCTGCTCCACCTGTTGTACCTTGTTTCTCGAATCCAACATCTAATTGAACTCCTCCACCATGTGATGCATAAGAGATACAATCAATATCTTGTCCTTCTAACCATACAAAAATTCTTGCTCTAACAACTTTATTAGCTGGTAATGCAAAATATTCGCTACCATCATTTGTTGTTGCATAATTACTTAATGAATCAACTAATTGTCTTGTTCTATAATTATCTTGTTCCATTGC
The DNA here is from genome assembly GCA_934183325.1 of uncultured Clostridia bacterium. Taxonomy (GTDB): domain Bacteria; phylum Bacillota; class Clostridia; order TANB77; family CAG-508; genus CAKPSH01. Next base: position 30,875 of record CAKPSH010000003.1, on the reverse strand, counting down.
ATAAGAAGTAACTGCTCCTTCATTAACTGCTACTGTTGTTTGTAATGTTTTTTGTTCTGTAACAACAGGAACACTTTCTGTTGCAGAAACCTTTTTATTTGCTCCGCTATTTGTTTTATAATCATATACATTTTCTATGTAATTACTATATTCTTTATTTGCTGTAGTATCTGTATATGTTCTTAATGCATTTGCATTAATACCATAAGTAGCTAATCTCATGCTATTAGCTAACTGTAATGTCTTTTCAGAATCACTTGCATGTGTTGTACCTAAAACATTAGGAACAAATTTATTAGATACCTTATCATTTGTATTTGTTGTTGATGATTTAAATCCTGTAGGTGTTAAAACATTTATAGCACCTGTTGAAAAATATTTTTGTGTATAATTAACATGATAATTTGCATTTGGTTCCCATATAGCTACTGCACTTATATCTTTTCCTTTTGAATTTGCTATTATTGCTGTATCTGCATCTGTATATTCACTCCATCCAGAAGTTTTATCTCCATATAACGCAATTGCAACTCTTGCAGAGTTTTGTAGTCCTGTTGCTTCTTCTGCTGATTTATCAGTATCTCCAGAATTTAAGATTTCACATACAGAATCTTTTGTAATTTGAATTGCATCAAAATCACCTGTTCTTGTTGTATTTCTTAAAAATACATCAAAAGCATAATATCCTGCGAAATTATTTGCAGCAACTGTAGTTTCCTTTTCATCACATGCTACAATATCTTTTAATTCTTTTGCTGTTGCTATACCATTATAAAATGATAATGTTTTATATTTATTACTTTCTGATACAGTAACTTCTGATGTTTCTGTACCAGCTGTAGATACTGGTGTCATATTTACATTTTCATCTAATATATGGTTGTTGTTTCCTTCGAATGTTGAATATGTTTTAGTAGAATCTGGTTGCTTTAAATTTGCATTTCCTAGGTCAATTACTTGTGACCAATCTTTTGCATTAAGTGAAATTTCTAGACCCTCGGCTACTTGTACTGTTCCTTGTAGTCCTTGAATTGTAACATCCTTTTGCGTAGAGAACCATGCATAAGTTGATACAATAAGCATAATTGCTGTAAAAGCAATTAATAAAATTAATGAACTTAATTTGTTCTTTTGACTTTTCTTTGTCTGTTGTTTTTTCATTTTTTTCTCCCTTTCTTTTCTTTATATTTATAATTTTAAAATTTTAATAACATAATTTATAAAAAGAATTTAAGTTTATTTTTCATTTTCGTTCGTATCTGCATTCTTATCTAAGTGTTGTTCTGTTAATCTCATGTGCATTTTTATTTCTCCACCAATAAGCTCATCTGTGCAATCTGGGTCATCACCCTCAACCCAAATTACAATTGTATATTTATCAGTATCATCTACTTTAAATTCTTTGTTTTCTTCTAGCATAACTATTTTATCGTCATAAAAAGCTGTTGTGTCTTTTTCGTTTTCACCTGTTGTTCTGTTTTTCTTTGCATATATCACTCTATTTCCATTCTTTATTACCATAACTCTTATTGCTTCATCAACATTTTTTATTGAATCATCAATTTCAATAGTTGCCCAATAATTTATTGTTTCCTGTCCAAAATTTGATGCATAAAAAGTATATGCAATATAATCTTTTCCATTATGTGATCCATTTCCTCCATCATCAATGTCTTTTGGTAACCAATTTACAGAAATATCTGTGAAGTAATCAATTTGCTCTGATTTTAAGTATGTTCTCTCTTTGATGTCGTCTGGATTTTCATAAATAACTAATCCACTCTCTCTTCCATATTCACTGTCCAAGGTTACTGTGAAATTTTCACCTTTATATATAATTCCTAAAATTATATATAAATTAATTAGAAAAAGTATTATTGCTGTTAATGTTATTTTTAAGATTTTTTTTCTTAATTTTTTTCTTTTTTCCTTTTTAGCTGCGTCTATAATTTTTTTCGCCATTTTTTCACCTTGTTCTTAAAAAAAATTTTTTTTATAATTTTATTTTACTTTTTTTTTACTTTAAAGTCAACGACATTTGTATTACAAAAAAATTACAAGATTATTACAAATGTCATCATGCTGATTTTCCATTTAATTTTAAAGATGCTTCTATTGCATTTACAGCCTCAGTGTTATTATTTTGATAAAATTCAAATGCCTGTTTTCCAAATTTTGTATCTAATTCATCATTAGTTCCTTCCCAAATAAACTGAATTTTTACAGTAGCTACTCCTGTATCCCCTGTTTCATATCCATATTTTCCATTATGCTTTAAATCAACATATCCATCATCTGTATATTTTCCATATTGGTATTTAGTTGATAAATATGGTTTATCAATTGTACATTCTATTCTAAAAGGATGTCCGTCATTATTATTACTTGCAAATATTATTGTCGAACCATTAGTCATATTAATTTCATTTCTCTCTTTTAATAATTCTGTTATATCTTGTCCAAACAATTTTACCCAATTTAATTCAACACCGATAGCAGCTCCTCCATTTCCCGTATTATATACATAGACTTTTTGCTCATATATTGGCATTCTTGGATAAATTCTTCCTACCTCAAAAGAAATATCTTCTGTTAACACTTCTTTGTCAGATACGACATAGGCAATATCAAAATTTGATACAGTTCCACTTATAGAATTTAATTCAATATCTTTGCTGATACTAAACCACGCATAAGTATTTATAATGAATACAATTGTAAGCATTGAAACAAGTATAACTTTTCGCTTTATACTTCGGCTACTCATCTTTCTAACTTCTCGTAATATATTCATAAAATATCCTCTTTTTCTTATGTTTTATTTTTCTTTTCTTTTTCTTCCTCGTTTTCTTCTTTTTTTATTCCACTAATAATCTGATTATTTACTGCTTCTTCCTCTTCTCCATTTTCTGAATCTTCGTCATTTGTTATTTCAAGTTTATCTTTTTTCTCAGCTTCTATTATGTCACCTGTATCTCTTTTTATCATTTCTTTTTTGTCATTTTTAAATTGAAAGAATACATTTCCAACTAAAATTAAAATAATTACAAATGATGCATAGACATTAGTTGCTAAAGCATATAAAACAGATAGTAGTTTTGACTTTATCACTACCAAACCATATACTTGTTCACCTTTTACCTCTGGATCCTCTTCTTCATTATTAGTTCCTTTTGTATGAAAAGTTATTCTTCCATTGTTATCTACATTAACATTTACAACTTCGTGCATGATAATTTTTCCTGCAAGTTCGCCATTTCTACCTTTATAAACAATTGCATCCCCTTGCTTTATAGTACTCAAATCTACTTCTTTACAAATTACTACATCACCAATTTCATACCTTGGAAGCATACTTCCTGTTATTACTGTAAATATTCTGTATCCACCCAAAGATCCATTACTATTCGTTATTCTCTGCATAAATACAACTAAAATAAATAATATACAACATATAATTATTAGTATTTGCATTATTTTTAAAAATATTTTTAAAATATTTTTTCCTAAATTTGGATATTTTCTTTCCATTTCCCTTTTCCTTTTTCTTTCTATAAACTATAATTATCTCTTAATCTTTTGATTTCGTATTTTTTTCTTTTTACTTTTCTATTATTTTTTCTATTATCATTCATACTAATCATAATAAATATAATTGTAATTATTGCAATAGAACTAAAAAATCCTTTTCCATTTTGGATAAATGTAACTAATTTTCCAATTCCTTTTAACTTAAAGCAAACTTTACCTATAATATCTTCTTCTTCAAGAATAAAATTATCTTCAATTTCATTGTTATCTCCTTTGGTTTTTATTTTCAATTTATTTTCTTCTTTAAAGATATCTATTATTCTATGTGATATTATTTCTTCCTGTCTATTAAATGTAATTATATCACCTAATTTTAATTCATCACTTTTACATCCTTTTACAATTACAACATCTTGCTCATTTAATGTAGGTTTCATGCTTCCGTGATACAATATTAAACATATAAATATTTGCAAAAATTTTATTTTCATCTTTTTGAAATATACTCTGATGTAACAAAATAATATTAACTGCAAAAATAAATATAAGATCAATATATATTATATCTTTAATTATTTTTTTTGCAATATTTTTCTTCCTTATTTTATTAGAAATTTCTTCTACATCATATTTCATTACATCACCTTTATTTCTTTTGCATTTCTCTTACCTTAAGAATATAATTTATATTGTCTATAGAATAAACACTATCGTTAATATTATTATATGTATTAATCATTTTTAATCTTTTTGTAACATCTTCAATATTATCTTCCTTAAAATCATCTTTTTGTAATTTTATTCCGAAAAGTTTATACCTATCTTTTATTGTTATGCTAACAGGTCTATCATCACCTATACAGATATTATTTATAACATCAAACGATGTATTTTTTAGAATTTCTCTTAATTCTTCAATTTTTCTCTTTATTTCATCATCTGTAATTTCAACTTCTTTTTTTATAAAGCTTTTCGCTAAAAATCCAAAATTATAGCTAGCAAACCTTAATACTTCAAGAATACTTGAGGTATCAAATATCTTTTGAACTATTTCCTCTTTAAACATATTTTCATCTAATTTAATATATAGATTTTTTACATCAATAATCTGTTTATTTCTTTTCAATACCACTTCTTCTTTTTTCTGTTCGTCAACCTTTTTCTTATTCATTTTTTCTATTAATGTATTCATCTTTAATATTTCAGTTATTTGTTTTTTTATGTCTTGATTTAATAATTCAACCTCTGATTTTGATTTCTTTTTCTTTTCTTTTTCTTCTTGTTCTCTTTTGGCAATTTCTTCATTTCTAATCTTTAGAATTTCATCATTTAAAAATTTGAATTGTAAATAAATTTGATACTCTAAAATATTATCATATAGTTTTTCCATGTTTTGATCTAATTCATTTTTTTCTTCTTTTGACATTTGTTCTAAATTTGTTGAAACTAATTCTTGATATGTTTTTAAATAGTTTTCGCTTTTATATTCATTTATATTTAGTTCTCCTCTGAAGAAATCATTTAATATCAAATTACCATCTATTTTTTGTAATCTCTTTTTCTTTTTTATTATTTTTTTCTTTTCATTTTCAAGATTTTCTTCGTTTTCGTTTTTTTGTACTATAATATTTTTAAAATATTTTTCAATTTCTGATTGGTAAATTTCATATATCATTCTTATATTTACATATATTTGTGAAATTAGTTCTGGACATTTCCAATATATTTTCTCAAACGTATCTTTTACTTTATCAGAATCTATTACACCATTTCTACTTTCTTCAATCAAAACAGTCATATATTCATTAGCAAATTCACTTATTGTAAAATCTTTTCCACTAATTCTTATTCCTATACTTTCAAATCTCTTAATCCATTCTATTATTTCAATATTAATTGAACTTAAACTTTTCTTATAATAACCATTTATATTATATACTAATTTGTCCATATCTAATTTTTGAAATGCAGTTCTATTATCTACTATATCAACTGATTGATTTAGTTTTTTTATTTCTTGCTCGTAAATATCTATTTGTGGATTTTTTTCAACGCTCATATATTTTTTATATCTGGTATTAATTTCTTTTAACAAACTCTTATTAAACTGTTCATATTTGTCTTGCATTTTTTTTATTTCTTCAATTAGTTTTGTAATTTGTTTTATTTCTGCTTTTGGCAAAACATTTATTAACTCTTTGTCTACTTCAATTTGTTTTTCAATACTTTTTACTAAATCACTCATGATTTTTCTTCCTCCAATTTCTTAGCACTTACAAGTTCACTATCTAAAAATTTCAAAAAAGCCTCATTTTGATATTGTACAGACAATAATTCGTCATCATTTAATCTTCCAATCTTTACATCTTTTAATTCCATGATTTCCTCCTAACTATTATTTTGAGTAAATGTTACTGTAGTTTTATATTTAATATTTTTACCTTGCATAGCTGTATCTTCAGAATTATTTCCACTCTCTATCCATTTAAAATATAAAGTCACTTTTTGCTTGTAGTTTTCTGAAGTGTAGATACTAACTTTTTCTCTAAAATAACATTCATCACCAGTATATTTAAAATAAATTAAGTCCTGTTCACTAGATTCAGTAATAATTTCACCGTTATCAATTTTATATCCATATATTCTAAAATTGCTTAAATTATTTTCCGTTTTCTTCATTGTAACTTCCATTATAAAATTTACACCTACATTAGAATAATCTAGGTCCAAAATAATATACCCCATACTTCCTGGTACAAAAGCTCCTACATCTACATCTTTATTCGATTCATCAAATGAAAAATTTAAATATTCTGTTAAATTTTTATTTTTTTTAATATCCTCTTCATTTACTAAAATTCTCCATTGGTTTATTGTTGCCTGAAAGTTTGTCTTTATATTTTCACGATATTTAGCGTATGTTCTTCTTATAGAAAAGGTTGTAATTATTATTGACACGAGTAATAATATATATAATATTTTTATTTTACTTTTCATCAAATTTTTTATTCCTTTCTTTTACTCTTTCTTCAACTCTATTATTATATCTAATAACACTGAAGAAAATATATATCGTTAAAGGTACAATTCCCAGAAAATAAAAAATGTATTTATTATTTAAACATTTTGTTATTACAGTTAAAATGTTCATTTTTGTAATAACTTTTCCTATTATTTGTTCTTCAAATATTTCAGGATCCTCTTGTGAATTTGCTATACCTTTTGTATGAATTATTTTTTTACCATTCACAATTTCAATATCAATAATTTGGTGAGTTATTATTTTTCCAGCTACATTTCCTGATAATCCATTATATGTTAAGTCATCTCCAATTTTTAACTGCTCAAATTTTTGATCTTTTACCAGAATTACATCTCCAACTAAATATTTAGGTACCATACTTCCTGTTTCAACCCTAAATATTCTATATCCTAAAAAGGACTTTTCATTGTTAGAAAATCTTTGAATTATTATTATTAGTGATATAAAAATTATTATTGTAATTAAAATCACTTCAATTATCTTAGCAATCTTTTTTAAAATTTTTATACATTCTTTTGTAAATTTCATTTTTATTTTAACCTCAATTCCTTTACTCTTGTTAAATATTGATTGATTTTTTCCTTAAATTTTCTTTATAATGGTTTTAATGATATAACTTCTTTATTTTTTAAGACTACATATCTATCAACAATAAGTCTTTTAAGTTCTTGTTCTGCCATTTCTGGATTTATTTCAATTATATTTTCTATTAATTTATTTGTAATATCTTCCTTTTCATTTCTATCTAATTCTGTTCTTCTTGAATTATTTCCATCCTTAACTTGTTTATTTAAGACATTGAATATTAAATAACACAAATAGAAATCTTCATCTACCAATTTTTTTGTAAGTCCTTCGTCTGTAATACTTCTCTTTTGTGTAATAGATTTTTCTTCCATATCTAACTGATCACTAAGATAATTCCATAATTTTACAGCATATTGAAAATTTACATTTTTTAATAATACATTTGTCATTTTCAGTGGTGCTTTTACTAAAGTTACTTTTTTTCCATCTAATAATTGATACATTTCAGTTGCCTTTAACATTTTTAAACTATTTTGTAGTTGCTTTATTCTTACCATAGAATTTTCATCTTTCTTTAAGCTCTCGGCTAACTCTGAACTATATTCAAAATTAAGTTTAATTCTTTCTTTTCTAAGTTTAGTTTTTGCTTCATACATAGCAGTTTGTTTATTTTTTCCTTTAAATTCTTGCTCTCCAGCTTTTGTTCTTAAATAGATAAAGTCTTCAATCATTTTTATTAAAGTATATATAAATCTGTTTTCATAAGTTATAAAGCTTTCTTCCTTATATGCATTTAAAATTTTTGCTGGTATAACATCTCCTGTTTTTTGATCATATTGGTCAATAAAATTTGTATGTTTTGATAAATGTTTTATACTTTCTACAGATACTTTTTTTATCAGTTCTATTTTTATTATCTCTTCCTCTGTAACAATATTTTTATTTGGATTTCTCAAAGCTTTTTCTATATAAGGAATGGTGAATTCTACCTCATCCAACCACTCCTCATTTGAAACTATTTTGTTTTTCTTCATATCCAACTTTAAGTTTGATTCCATTTTTGAAAAAAATTCTTCATCTCTTGTATTTTGTGTATCCACTAACTTTATAACATCTAAATTCATAATAAAAACCCCAAATTCTATGACATTTTCTTAAGTCTTAATAAAAACTCTATACATTCTGCCATTTTACCTTTTCCAAAATGTTTATCTAAGAAATCTATGTATCCATCAATTTCATCTCTAATTAATGCTAAGTTTAAAGATTCAAATTTTCTTAAAACCTTTTTAGCCATGAAATAATCAACTGCTTCTATCTCATCTCCGCCACAAGCAACATAAACAGGTACAAACTTTCTCATGTGTTTAACAATACGGTTTCCGAATGCAACTCTAAAATGCTTTATTGTATAATCATCCATTTCTTCTATTTTTTGATTTGTTTCATCAGACATTGCATAATCAACCATTGCTTTATTAAATATACCATCTAGGTATGAATAGTTTACATCCAAAGCCTCTGTTTGTTCAAAATTAAATGGTACACCTTTTTCGTTAATATCAATTGGCATCGCTCTATCGTAAACCTTATCTGTAACCATAAATGTTGAATCATCGTTATTAATTGTTCCTATGTACCAACAATTTGGTGGTATTTGTAATTTTCCTCCAATTAATCTCTTTGGATCTGAAGGCCAAGAACTTTGAACAATTTCAATTTTCCATTCACTTGTATTATGCATTTCAAGAATAGAAAGCATTTCTGCGAAATAGTACTCAACACGTGCTAGGTTCATCTCGTCCAGTATAACTGTATAAATTTCATCTGTATATCCTGCTGTATACAAATAACTTAAGAAGTCTGTTTCATTAAATTTCTTTGTAAATTCATTTAAGTATCCAAATATATCTGTTCTGTCTCTCCATGATGGCTGTACTGATGCAACACATGAAGGATGTTTTACATATTTACCCCAGGCAAGAGATATAGATGTTTTACCTGTACCAGAAATACCTTGTAAGATAACTAACTTTGTTGATGCTATCGCTGATACGAATAATCTAATCATTTTTTCACTATAATATAGTCCTAATTTTGATGCAGCAAAATGTCTAAATCCATGACAAAATTCTGGCAATGTAAATGTATTTTTATAATCTTTTTGTTTATATTTGGCATATTCTTGATCAACAAGTGTTAACTTCGAAAATCTACTGTCTAGATTTGAAACATTTTCTTCTTCCTTACTCTCTTCCTCTTCTTCTTCTTCCTCTGTTCCTCCTGCTGGTTTTCCAATGTCAGAAAATCCTTTTGAGTCTATGCCTAATTCAGGATTTTGCATTGATAGAATTCTCATTTTTTCATCAACTAATGTTTCTACTTCTTTATTTAAACTGTCTATTTCTTGTAATAGTTCCTCTTGATTCATAATCTTTTTTCTTAATCTCATATGTTTTTTTAGAAATAGCATTATGATTGCAATGGCAAAACCTATAATCGCTGCTAATGATAATATAGCAAGTCCAGTTAAAAACCATTCTGATATTTGAAAATCATTTTGATATTGCTTTATTAGGCTATAATACTTTGGTATGTTAAAAGTATTTTTTAAACCTTCATATATTGCAATCAAAACATTTTTAAATCCTGAAAAAAATTGATCTAAGAATTCAAATAAAAATCTTCCGTATGTTTCCATGTTTATACCTCTCTTATTTTTCTATAATATTTGTATAAATATTTTTCTTTTCTTTAACTTTTTTATATATTTCTAAATTATTTGGTAAAATAACAGCATTAAATATTTTTAATTTTTCTAGCTCCTCTACCTCTTTCATAGAGTTATCTAGTGTAATACAAAAATTATATCCTTTTTTTATTAATGATGTAATCAATTGATAATTATCTATATAATCTTCATACATGATATTTACATTAATTTTAGCCTGAAGAGCCTGATTTGAAATTAGACTTAAGATAGTCTCTACCTTTTTTATTTTATTAAATAGCGAAGTTGAAAATTCAGCTACATAAATATCCTCAAAATTTCCATTTAGAATATCTTTAAGAGCTATTACACTAAGTAAAATATATTCTATTTGTAATTTATCTTCAGCCACAATTCCTGAATTTAAGACTTTATTTTTTGCATACTCACTGTAAATCTCACTAATTTTAAAATTACTTTTTATTTCTGTAAAATATATATTCTCTCTCTCTTCACTATTTCTTATCTCAAGTTGAAAATCATCACTTTCAAAATTATCTAAAAACACTTCTTTTTCAATCATATCATTTACAATTTCTTGATAAAGTTTTCCTGCAAAATCATCTGTATTTTTTATTTTAAATTTTTTTTCTCTAATTTCTACCAGCTTATTTACAATTTCTTTTAAACTTTTTATCTTTTTAAAATTTTCAACATTCCTTACATTATCAAAAAATAATATATATTCAAACACTTCTTTTGAATAATTGATTATTCTTTCATCAGCCTCAATTTCTTCTTCCTTCAATTTATACTCTAGGATTTCTTGTTTATAGTTTAGTTCGTTTAATATTCTCACATAAAAAGCTCTTGCTGATTTATCAGTATGCACTATATTATAATATCTTGCATTTATATATGTTCTTAAATATTCATCTATAACTTCTTTATTATAATACTTTCCAAATATTAACTTCATATATTTGTTTATATTTTTTTTAGTGAATTCAATATAATTATCCATTAAATTTTTCATATTTTATTACAATTAGTTTTATCTAATTTCCTTTCTTCCTGTCACTTTTTATTACTTATACTCATCTATAACTTGTTGAACTGCTAATTCCACTTCTATACTATCAACTACATCTGCGTATTCTTCCTTATTATATTGCTTTGGAAATTTAACTTGTACTTTAAAATAATTAGTATTCATTCCATTACATTTTATTAAAAATTTATCATCTGCTTTTTTATTCATTACAGTAATTTCTTTCCAATATGTTTCATAAGTATTTGAATTATACTGTTGACTTTTATATTTTAATGTTTCTTCTTTATAGCACTCTATCCATTGATCATTTTCATTCTTTATAAAGAATTTATATTCCAATGGTAAATACGTTGACGCCTTGCATTTTATATAATATTCTAAATCAGTTTGTGCAAATAGTCTTCCTTCATAATTACTAATAGAAAATGTATATTCATAAGAATTATTACTTGGATATATATCAGATAGCATTATTTTCTCTGGACTGCTCAATAAATCCTCATTAACAGCCCAAAGTGCTATATCAACATCTGTTTTCTCTGCTGTTACATCTGTTCGATATTTTGCAAAAGTTGAATTGATTTTTATAAAAATTCCTACTATTACTAATATCAATACTATTATAATTAAAATTTTAAATAAATTCTTTTTATTTACCATTTTCTTCTCCTGTTTTATCATTAAAAATAATTATTAATATTAACAAAAGAACTGTAATCCCCAGTGGTATTATTACTTTAATATCTGTAAATACCTTTTTCCATGTTTCTACATCCTTTATAATAAATACTACCTTACCCACAACATTTTCTCTGCTGATCGGTTCATCTTTTGCAGTATTATTATCACCTTTTGTTACAATATTTTCATCATTAATTTCGATAATTCTATGAGTAATAAAAGTATTTTTTTCTTTAAATGTTATTATATCATTATATTCAACATCTTTTCCTATTTTAACAATGACAAAATCACCAATTCCAATAGTATTTTTCATACTTCCAGTTTCAGTTTTGAAGACAGTATATCCAAATAAATTCATATACTCCATATTTAGAAAGTTTACCTGTATAAAACTTATACAGGCAAATACTACACAAACCATTAATATTACAATTATTATATCAATTACTATATTTAAAAAATTTCTTTTCACCTTTTTCTCCTATGTATATTGTTCAAATTTCATTGTTATGGGTATACTTATTTTCAAATCTTCTGTTTGTCCAAGTTGTGTATCATTTTCATTTCTAAGTTTTGTATCTGCATTATCCCATGTAAAATACACTAATAATCTTTTTTTCCATCCTTCATTAATTGTTTTTAATGGAAATACACATTTATATTTATTGTTTAATAAAGAATGATTATTCTCATAATCTTGTAAATAACTATATTTGGAATTCGTTGTGTCTAATGTTACATTTCCATCTTTAATATAACTTTCTTCAACTTTTATCATTTTCAAATTTACTTCACCATATTCTGTGGTTACTTTATTTTTTAAATTCATTTCATAAGAAATGGAAACATCTGTGTATTTTCTTTCTCCTTTTGTATTTTGGTATGATGGATCCAATACAATCTCAAAATACATTTGTCTTCCCGGTGCTATCACTCCATCAGCAGTATGTTCACTTGATGCTGTTGCAAATTTAAAATATTTATCATCTAATGTAATTGATTGCTCTGTGCTTTCATTTACTTTTATATACCAAATTCCTAATTGTTGCTCATAATCTCCACTTACTTCTGTTTTATATAGTGCATACATACTATTTATTTGATATGTAGATATAATTATCATTATTAAAAATATTATTATTAATATTTTTTTCATCTATACTCCCTTAACATCCTCTGTATTTCCATATTTTAATTCCATTACTAATTCAAAGATTTCTTCTAAGAATATTATTAATGTTACTATTACTACGCAACACAAATATCCCCATCTTGATTCTAATATTGCTAAAACTGTTCCTATGTTATGTATTACCTTTGTATCACTTGCTTTTCCTATAAAATATTGTGAACTATATAATCCACTATCTTTCATAGAATATAATGTAGATTTTCCTTGGCTAGTTTTTCCCTCTAATTGATCAAAAACTACTGTATAATCATTTGAAGACATTACCTTATAAAAGAATAAATTGTCGCCTTCATTAATATTTTTTTCATTAGTTTTCTTAATTATTAGTAGGTCTCCTTCATTGTAATTTGGTTCTAAACCGTCATCTTTTACAATATAAAGTGTATAGTTTCCTAATACACTACAATTATATTCGTTATAAGATAATAACAATATAGTTGTTGTAATAGCTATGATAGCATAAATTACCAAAAAAATTGTACCTAATATTTTTTTCATCTTTTTTCCCCTTATTTATTATTTTTGTTCTTGTAATACTATTTGAGTTGTTGATGTTAAATCTCCCTTGAAAATAACACTAATATTATATTGCTCGTTTATATCTAATGAATCAATAAAAGTATTCATTTTGTCTAATACTTCTCCACTTTCATTCAATAATAAAGCTGTAACTCTTTCATTTACTACTTTTCTATTTGTAGTATTATTTATTGTCATTGAAACCATTGTTTCATTATTTTGCTTTAAATATTCCATTTGAACATTATTAACTGTCATATCACTATACTTTGTATCTGGTAAATCTCTTACAATGTTTTGTTCTTCATTTTGACTATCATCAGTTGGCTTCTTTGATTTGTTTACTAAAGATGCTATTAATACTACTATCAAAACAACTGCTATTACAACCGCGATTAAAATAATCACCTTTTTATTATTATTCTTTCTTCTTCTCATTTTCGATTTCCTTTCCTCTTTTTTCAAAGTTATATCACATTTTAATATAAATGTCTACAATTTTTTTATTTTATTCAAATGTGACTTTTACAACACTTCCATTGATGTTTGAGTATGAATCCTCTTCTAAATTTGGATATGTATAATCAACTCTTCTATCTGCTTTATAAAATTTTATCTTCTTTGACGATTCTCCTTTTAATTTAAAACTTACACCCTTTACATATTTTCCAGAACTATCTAATGTTCTTGTCCAACCTATTAGTGAATTACTTGGTAATGTTTTAACTAAATTATCCAAATTAAATAATTCATCATTTAAATCTATTCTTACTATATTAGGATCAAATTCTAATTTAACGATAGTAGCAATTTCTTTTGAATTTACTAAAACCAATTCTGCATATCTATCATTTGAATTATCATTAATTACATACTCACTACTTATTGCTCCTGCTGATACCTTTATTGTCGCTGAAATTTCTTTTGCATAAGGTTCGCTTGTCTTTGCTGTTAATTTTATTTCAATCTCATCTTGTTTCGTAATTTCTTCTAATGGAATTACATATAAAATTATTTGATCTGTATTATTATTTTTTGAAATTTTACGTGTTGTTGTAAATTTTCCATTTGAATCTGTTGATGTTCCTGTAGTTGAGTTTAATGTACATCTTACTTTTGTACTGTTTTTTATTTCACATGTTAATGTATAATTTAAGTCATATTTTACTCTATTTAAAATATTTTTTTGACTATATATATTAATCTCAAAATTATATTCACCATTTCCTCCCCAATTTGTTAAAGAATATGTTGGAGAGTTAACAGTTAAAGTATCACTTGTAAAATAAAACTCTTTTGAATCTAGATATGCATCTTTAATACTATTATAAATATATCTACCAAATACAGGTATTCCAATAAATAATAATATTATAATAATTATTATTGCAATTTTTAATGATTTTATTACATTTTTCTTTTTGTTTTCTTTCATATTTTCATTTCCTTTATATATACCTTTCGGATTTGGGGCATTTGCCCCAAATCCGTTTATTGTGTTATTACAAAAGTCTTAGATGTTTCTTGAATACACTGATTTTCAAAATATAGTTTAAATACTAATTTATACTCTCCATCGGGTATTGGATTATTTGCACTATCCGCCTTTTTTATTGGCATTGTAAAATTATATATATATTCTTCTGTTGGAATTTGAGCCAATAATTGGTATTCCTTTGATGTACTTGTATTAGTTACTTGTAATAGCTCTTCTGTTGTATAGTCTTGTAAATCAACTAAAGAATATCCTATATTTTCGTATTTATTATCTTTATAAGTTGTGTTTCTTCTATACATTTCTGCTCTCAAAGTATATGATGATTTTACTCCAGACAACACAATATTCATATTTAATTGGTCTTCTGTTCCTGCTAAATCTGTTAGCTTATTTTTTTCTAGTTTTATGATTCTATTTCTATTATCTTGTGCAACATTAATTCCTATTTCATAAGTATTTACAAATTTAAGTTCAAATTCTGAAGGTCCTTTTATCAAGCTTTCATCTGAAAAATATTTTCCATCATCAGAATAAAAATAATACATTCTTAATTTATATGTTCCAGTTTGAACTCTATTTGATACTATATGTATATTATAATTTTTATTTATTGAAGAATATCCATTTGTTACATTTAATCTTATTGTTCCATTCATATCTGCATTATAACGAGTTACTTCCCCAAGTTCTTTACCTTCTATGTAGAATTCTTTTATGTTTGGATAAGTTATTTTTGTTCCATCTGTTGAAGTAATCTCAAAAGCTATACCTCCTATTTTATCAAAATACTTAGTATCCATAACATAACTCTCATCTTCCATTGTTGCTCCCTGCAATGCTGCCTTTACATTTACTGTATTATCATATTCTCCTATTATAACATAATTAGATGTATCAGTTACACCTGCATTAAAATTCATTTGAGCTTTTTTAGTATCATCCTTCCATATATTTAATATTCTTTTATTGTCCTCATCCTGTCCAAATTTAATTGAGTTATCATATCTTAATTCCATGTGAATATCTTGTCCAAGTAAATTAGATGTTATTGTAGTTTCCTCCAAATCTATGGTCAAATAAAAATTTTCACTTATATAGCTTGAGGATACATCATCTCCATCACTGTTTTTATTACCTCCACTTGAATTTTGTATAGAATGATAATAATTACTATTTCCATTTGCCGAATCACTATATTTTATTGAATCTAATACACTTCCCATTTCTGTAAAGTTATTCAATTTATAAATATACCTATTCTGATTATTTGAATCAGTCTCCATTGCATCATATCCATCATCTGATTTAATTTTATAATAATAAACTTTATTTAGAGAATTTGAATCATCTACTAAAGTTAATTTTGTTCCACTTGGTAATTTCATTGTTGATACTAATGCTCTATAGTCAGAACTATCATCATAAACTGAAACATCCGTATTGTAGAATAAATGATATCTCAAATCCACTTTACTATCTTCTGTATAATTTCTTTCAACATCATCTGAATCGGTAAACATTGTAATATATTTTGTATTTTCAGTTTCAACACTTGTCTTTAAATCTACTGTAATAATAATCATAAATGTTTGGATTTCTTGTGTTTCTTCATCTACAGTCTTTCCAATTAAAACAACATTTACTCTTCCTAAGTTTTGAGTTCTTGTAATATCTTTTGAGTTATACATTTTGAATTTTAATATTGGTGCTGCATCTGATGAATCACTTACATAATCAATTCCAGTTTTATTTACTGATCCATTGTCTGCTGTATAAATATTATTACTTGATACAGTAGTCCAGTGACCTTCCATTGTTGTTTCCATTGAAAGACCAAATCTACTATTAGCTACATTACTATCATTTGCTACTTCTGGTACTTCATTAGGATCAACTAATTCAATTCCTTTCTTTAAGGCATTTAAACTTATTCTTGATACTGTATATTTTGCATTTGGTAAATAATCATAATTCAATGGTAAATTTGCTATACTTTGTCTCTCATAAACTGATCCAACCAAAGTTACCCTATAGTTAACCATATCAATTCCAACAACCCAGTCATAATATTCATCTGTTTCAACTGCTGGATCAATTATTTCTTTTTCAATTGTTGTAGAATTGCTTGAAAGGACATTTGTAAAGAATCCATCTACTGTTATATCATGATTTTGTTTTTTATTTCCTTCTACATAAGCTCCCTCTATAAATAGAGTTCCATCTGCTAAACCAGCTTTCACATCATCAGGGTTATATATATCATAAGTTTTTGCTTCACTAGTATCCTCATGGTTAAAAGCATATAATCCAAAGAATGTCATTCCATTGACTTTTCCCCATTCAGTAATATCTTCTTCTTGTTTTGCAAATACTAGGTTAAGATTTTCCAATGTGTATAATCTATTAATTACTTTAGACTCATCTGTAGCTTTCTTTGTCTTTGCTTTATCCTCATAACTACTAAATTCTTTTACTAAATTAAACTCACTTTGAACATGTATTACAGCTCCTTCATAAACAGATACACTATCTATTCTATTTAATGAGAAGGCTTGTCTTGTTGAAGCATTTAACACATCAATTTTTCCATCTAATTCTAACCATGAATTTCCTATATTTAAATCACTTGTTCTTTGTATAGAACCTAATTCTTTTATATTATCTATTTTTCCCCAATTTTCAATTGATACTTTTGAACTTCCTGTATATGTTGAAGCATTACCAACACCATAAATATTTTTGCTAAATGCTATTGTTGCATCTTTTCCATCTAATTTTATATTAGTATTTCCTATTACAGATTTAGTATTATCAAAATTATAATCACTTACTTCTGCATTATCATACTCATTTTTGTATTTTGAATATTCTGATGTTCCGGCTCCATATATATCACCTTGTATATTAATATCTCCTGCAACTATACTATTAGCATCTGTTGTTACACAGTTTTTACCTATATTAACATTGGTTTCACCATACACTACGCCTAAACTTGATCCTCCATTTACGTCTGAATTAATTGTACCACCTGTTATATTTAATGTTGCACTTCCTGCTGAATTTTGTGTTCCAACATCTGAACTATAACCACCTGCAAATAAGTCTTTAGTAATTGTTGTTGAACCTTGTATATTTACATTTGTATTCTTAATATCTCCTCCTAGAAGATTTCCTCCGTATACATTTGTTACAGTTCCACCTGTTATATTTATATTAGAATTATCAACAGTTCCGCTAGTGTTTACACCTCCATATATATTTGTAATATAACCACTTGATACTTTAACATTTGTTTGAGTTGCTCCACTATTTAATCCTGCTCCAAAAATATTTGTTACATTTCCTGAAGTCATTGTTATATTTGTTTTTGGTGTAATTAATTCTGAATTATTTGTATTATTTTCTCCACCATACACATCAGTTACTACTGCTCCTGAAATTGTTATATTTGTTTCATTTGCATTACCATTTAATCCTGCACCATATACATTTCCAACTGAACCACCAGTTACTTTCACTGTAGTTTTAGTTACATTTGAATTTTCATTTCCACCACCATATATGTTATTTGCTGTTCCAGAAGTAAATGTTATATTTGTATTTTTTATAGTACCATTTACTTTTTCTCCACCATATATTGTGTCAACTACTGCACCTTTTATTTCTATATTACTTTGTTCACATTCATTATCCATATCTGAGCCACCATATATTATCAATTTTCCATACGTAACTCCTCTATCATTTTCTATATTATTTACGATAGCAGTAATATGTGCTGTATTTATCTTGTCATACACACCACCACCATATATCTCTCCATATATACTTGGTTTACTTGCTGAACCTAAAACACCAATTGTAATATTAATATTTTCCTTTAATGTTTCATCATTTGCTAATTTTATATTTTTGTTTCCACCATATATCTTATATACTGTATTTCCTTTTACAGAAAATGTTCCACTATTAAAATTTATGTTTATAGTTCCAGCTACCCAAGAGCTTTCATTCTTCTTTCCAACTCCAGCTGTAGCAATAGCAGTTGATTCTCCTCCTCCATAAATATTTTTTCTTGGATTTCCTGTAATTGTTATATTTGTAGTTGTTCCAACATAAGATTGGTATCCGCCACCATAGATTTCACCATTTACTGTTCCACCTATTGAGACATTTGTCTGACCAGATACTCCACAATTATATCCTCCACCATAAATATTAGCAGTTATAGAACCAATATTTACATTAGTAGAACCATTAATATACCCTGTTGTTGTATCATTTGAATTCACAACTCCATTGCTTCCTCCATATATTGCTCCTTTTGTTACTTTGGCTGAACTTCCTGCAATTGTTATTCTTGTATTTGCTGTACCGCTTCCTTTAGATATTGCTGTAGCATTTGATCCACCAAATACATTTCCTTGAATCTCACAAATTCCACCAATTGTTATAGCTGAACCTCCATAGAATGTTTGATTTGAACCTTGACCAAATACACCACCTATTGCAGCTCCGTCTGCTCTAGTTGTACCTGTTGCAATTACTTTTCCTCCATATAAATACATATATGTATATGTATTACCTGTTCCTGTTTGAATAGTTCTTGCACCAGCATATACATTTCCATAGATTAATCCACCATACATTTTATAGTTTATAACACCATCACTTAAATTACTTTCAACTTGTCTTAAATATACTGCTGCATATTCTGATGTTTTTCTATATAAATGTTCTCCTTTAAATGTTCCGCTATATAATTCTATATTAGCATAAGTTTCAGAACCAGCCGTACTAGTATCTTTTTTGCATTTATTTGAATAAAAGGCTGATTCATTTTGTCCTAACATTAAATATCCTTTAATTGTTAATTTATCATTTTGTGCTTTTGTAGCATCTTTTTTAGAACCAATCTGTGCATTAGCATTTACAAACTTAGCTGTAGTTGTTTCACTTCCTGAAGCTATACTGCTTCTTACAATAATATCATTATATACACCTGTTTCAACTATAACTTTATATTGTCCAATGTCTCCTGTTTTTGATTCTGTTTTATAGTTTCCTCCAATTATAGCTCCAAATGTATATTTTCCATTAGCAGAGCTTACTTCTCTTCCAAGAGTTATATTATGGTAGTTACCAATTAACAAATTAGATAAACTATATTCTGTTAAATTTTTGGTACCATCACTTACAGTTGTAGAAGTTTGATTTATTTCTATATTATCAAAAACAATATCTTCCCCTAAACTAATATTAGAACTTACAGTTAATTTTGCACCTTTAGTTGCTTTATAATCAACACCTGCATATAAACTTGTAATAGTTGCTTTTTTACTATTGAATGTAGCTGTATTATTCCATGTTACTTCATCCATAATTACTATAATTCTATTTCCAGTAGTTCCACTGCTTAACTTATTAAATGCTCCACTTATACTCTTTACTGCTGTACTAGGTGATAATCCATTATTAGAATCATTTCCACTCTTATTAGATACAAATACAACATTTGCGTCCTGCCATACAGCCTTCAAATATATACTTTGGCCAACTTCACAAGGTATTTCTTCATATATTCCATAAGTTTTTATATAGTCTGTTGGTGTAACAGAAACATTTATGCAACTACTTTCCTTATAATAAATATAATTTCCCTCTTCATCTGTTACTGCCCATGCTTTAAATGCTTTTGCTGTTTGTAAATCATTTGCATAAGCAAAATCTTCTGCAAAATATTTATTTTTTGAATCTATATATAACTCGCCTAAAGAACTTGGAGTGAAATTTTTTGCATTATTTTTTCCTGTTGTATCTATATTTAACAATTCATTTACATAGGTTTTATAATCATTAACAAAGTAAGTTACCTGTGCAAATCTAGTAGAACTTATTTGTGATCTTGAAAATGTCATTGTAGTTTGTACACTTGTATTTCCTTCCATATCTATTAAATTAGCATCTTTAATAATTATAGAATAAGTTCCAATCTTTTTAATTCCAGTAATAGTTATTTGATAATCGATTGATCTTGGAATTTCTGTTACTCTTGAAGTTTCTTCAACAGTAATATTTATTCCATTTGAAATTAACTCACCATCTTTGCATAAAGTTAAATCAGAAGCAATTAATTTGCTCTTTTCAGTATTTAAATATCTATCTACCGCTGATACATTAACAACCATTTTATATTCATTTGTATCTAGCACGCTTGCATCGCAACTCACATATTTCCATCTAGGTTTCAAATCATCAACCATATATGTCAAACTAGTTTCTTGATTTTCTCTTCCATTTTTGTCTTGAATTGCACCTTTCTTTATTACAAATGTAAACATAAACTCATCCATATAATTATTTATTGTTACATAATACTTAAATCCTCCACCTGATGTTAATGTCGGTGCACTTAATGTCCAATCTAATGAATCAGTAACATCTTCATTATAATCATTATAAATTCTTATTTCGCTTCTCTCGACTACTGCTATTTTGTTTCCACTTTCGTCTGTTTCATTTACATTTGTATTAAAATATCTATCACTAGATTCAAAACTTACTGTTGCTGTTAAAGTGTCATGATCATATTTTACACTATTATCTGTACAATAAATTTTAGGATCGATAAAATCAATTATTGTTGCTTCTGAGATACTGTCTGTATCCTTATCTTTGCATAACACAATTTCTAATTCATCATTTAAATTTCCTGAAGTATCAACGATTGTTCCTTTAGGAATTTTTAATTTGAACTTTCCACTATATCTTGTAAATGCTTCTCCTGATATCATTGGAACTTCAAATTCAGAAAGCTTAATAGTATATTCTACTCCTATTTGCTTATTTTCATCATTATTAAGAACTGTTGATGATACTTCTCTTTTTATATTTGTACCTACTGATGTCCATGTACTAACTCCATTTTCAACTCTATCAACATATATTCCTACATTACTTCCTAAAAGTTCTGTTCTTAAATAGTTTGTATCAAAAACTTTCATTTTTATCGTTACACTTTTTTCGTCATAATTAATAATAAGATTTTGATCTTTCTTAAATTCATAAACAGCTGTTGGCTTTATAAAGTCAACTACATTATCTTTAAATGCTTCATCATCTTTCCAATCTGGATTTCCAACATTGATAAATGTTTCTTCATTTTTATTACCTGATAAATCTCTTATACTTCCTTCTTTCAAACCTATTTTTGTAACACCATCATACTGTCCAAAATTTCCTAATGTTAGTTTGTAGATTACTGTAGTACTATTTTTAGAAACTAATTCAAGCTTCTTTGTAATTGTAGATACTTCATTATTATTTACATATACACTTATATCGCTTGTATCAAATACATTATTTCCATTAACATTTTTACTTAAAGTATCATATAAATAATATTTATCACTTGCTTTAATCTGCATTTCCACAATATTCTTTGTTCTATCAATACTACTTGTTACATAAGTCCACTCTGGTTTTATAAAATCCACTATACCTTGTTTGAATGCTGTGAATTTTCCTTCTGTATCGTCATCTTCTCTCCAATTTTTATTTCCCACATTAATTTTTGTTCTTATGTTCCCATTTCCTGAAGAATCCCTTAATGTATTTTCATCGATCTCAATTTCAGTTACGCCATTATTTTCTCCGAAATTACCTAATTTAACAACATATATTACATAATTTGTAAGTTCTGAATCCATATCTGGTTCTGATCTATTAACTTCTTTAGTTATCGTTGAAATTTCTTTGCCATCTATTAAAACTTTTATATTATCTGCTGTTAAACTTGCTTCTGTTAAGTATTTATCTGAACCTCTTATTTCCATACTTACCGTTTTTTCTGTTCTATTGATATCACTTAATTTATACTTCCAAATTGGGTCTATGACGTCAACTATTACTGGATTATCTTCGTCATTTCCTTCATTATAATCAATAGTTATTGATGTTTTCTTATTTTTATTTCCTGATGTATCATGTATTAATGCTTCATCAAAGTTTAATTGAACTGGTCCACTGTAATTTTTATACTCTTCTCCTGGTAAAATATCACTTAATTCAAAGTTTGATAACACTAATGTATATCTTTTTCCATTTGATATTGCAACAGATGATAAATTCATTTTCAATTGTTCTGTTACATCTATTCCATCAACTTTAATCTTTACTTTCTTATTTTCATTTGCTAAATTTTCACCTTCAACTAAATTATTTATACAGAAATATTTTTCAATAACATCAAATGTTACTGTTAGTTGCTTTGATTCATAATCTATAGATGGATTTGAATATTGCCCAACTTGTGAATATTTGTATTTTATTACTGGTGATATAAAGTCTACAATACTATTATTAAATGCTGTATATGTTCTATTATTAGGATCGTCTCCGTCTTCAGTCCAGTTTGGATTTCCAACATTTATAATTGTCTCTTTACTTAAATTTTCTGAATTATCCTCCAGTGTTCCTCTTGCTATTTTTATCTGAGTTAACCCGCACTCTGTTCCAAAGTTTGAAAGCACAATTTCATAAATTACATTAGTTGTATTGTCTCCTCCTAATTGTTTTACAGTTGCTAAGCTACTTGTTACTCCAGATTCTTTACCATCAACTAATACTGTAATATCTTTTTTAGTCAATGTTGATTGTTTTAAATATTTATCTGAACCATTTATTCTCAATGTAACTGTTTCATTAGTCCTATCTATACTGCTATCTTCCCAACTCCATATAGGGTCAACAACATCCACAATTATTGGATTATCTTCATCATCTCCATCATCATAGTCTATTGTAAGAGTGGTTTTTGCATTTCCATTTCCTGAATAATCCAAAATTAAATTTTCATCAAATATAAATTGAACAGGACCACTATATTTCTTATAGTCATCACCTGGCAATATCTTATCTAATTCAAACTTAGATAAAACCAATGTATATCTTTGTCCATCTTCTATTTTTTCTGAACTTAAATTCATTTCTAATTGTTGAGTTATATCTGTTCCATCTACTTTTACTTTTATTTTTTTATTTTGATTACTTAGCTTTTTGCCCTCTACAAATTTAGTTCCTTTATAATATTTATCAATTACATCAAATACCACTGTTACGTTTTTTGATTCATAATTAATAATTGGATTTTTAGTATTTTCTACATTTGAATATTTGTATTTTATTTCAGGTTTTCTTATATCTATGAACATACTTCCTGCTTCATTTTTGTTTTTATCTGTTTCATCTTCTACCCCTACAACTTTCCATGTAGAATCTTTTAATTGAATTCTTTCAATGTTTTGATTTCCTAATTCATCTATAAGAGTTTTTTTAGCAAACTGAACTGTTACATTTCCACTCCACTCTAAAAATCTCTTTCCTGATTTTTGTACACTTTCTTCAAATCCTTGAATTGTTATTCTATATTGATTATCTTTTTGTAAAGGTTGTAATACTGCCTCTATTTCAGGAGCTTCTTCATCATCTACAAATACTTTTAAATCACTTTGTTTCAAAGAATTTGTTACATTGCTTGAATAAATTTCTGTATTTGTTTTTCCTTCAACATCCAGAATAATTTTAGTTGGATTTTGAGCATTATCATATAAGCTTTGGATTCGTATCCATTCTGGTCTATATATTGGATTTAACAATCCATTTGTTGCTACTGTAGTTTCATCAGTGGCATTTAGTTTAAAATTATTCAAACTAGAATAAATTGATTCTGGAATAAGAATTGTACATTCTCCATCTTTTCCAACATTTGTAGCAAAATCTGTATTTTCTGTTGCAATTTTTATAAAATATTGTCCAAAATCTATTTCTGTCATTTTATTAATTCCACAATTCATAAACATTTCTTGCATATTTACACAATTGTTTATGTGAAATTTATCACCTAAGTCTAATTTTGCTAAAACACTTGCAAAGTCTTTGAACATAGCTTTCATATTTGTTACACTTGTTGTATCAAAACTACTTCCAATATTAAATGTTGTCATTGAATTATGTCCACAACCTTCAAACATACCTACCATTGATGTTGTATTCTCTGTAATAAATTCATCCCCTAAATCAAGGTTTGTAACTTTTGTATATCCAAAATTATAAAACATATAATTCATATTTAATGCGTTTTCTGTTTCTAAAAGTTCAATTCTTTCAATTCCTGTTGTTGCTTTGCAACTTGTACCATTTCCAATATTAGCAAATAAATAACTTGAATTTGGATTTGCATTTATCGCAACATCACTACCTATATGTACTGTATATGGTGCTGATGTTTCATTATACCAAGCATAAATCTTACCTTGTCCATCCCAAACTACAGGTTCGCCATTCCATGTACTTCCTTCATTTTGAGATGAATCACCTGATGCAACTTGCCATGCTGTTTTTTCGTTTCTATGTCTAACATTATCTTCAAATACAATCTTTTCAATATCTTTTCTTTGTATTTTTCCTCCTAAAAATGCACTTGTAGGTTCACTTTCATATTTTCCTGTACTATCTTGTGCAACCTTTAAACAACTTAGCAATGCAAACATTGTAGCAGTATTTTTATTATCATGTGCATCTATTAAAGTTCCTGAAGGTAAATATAAATATATATTTTGAGTATCTTCACTAAACCCACTAATTTTTACTACTATTTTTATTTGATTTCCATCACTTGATTTTACACTACTCTCAAGTGTAACTCTTACATTTTCCGTCTTATCTACATCGTCCAGTAATACTCTTACTTTATTATCATCAATGGCTTTTTGTACATATTCTGTGACTTCATATTTATCACTACCAGTAATTTTTAAAGTTGCAACACCATTTGCTGTATCAACAACAAGACTTTCTCTTTTCCATATTGGTTTTACAACATCTACTATTTCTTCTTCACCAGTATTTCCTCCTGGTATATTTATTCCTGATGTTATAGACATTCCATTATTAGAATTATTAAACTTATCATATACTGAATCTGCCTTAATAGCTACTGTTACAACACCACTATAGTCTTTTCCATTATTAGGTGATTGTTGTAAATTTGATAATACTAATTCATATCTTTTTCCTACTACAATCTCTTTACCATTAATTATATTTTTTATTAATTCTTTTTCTAAAAGTTGTATTGTTACTAATCCATCATTAGCTAATGTTTTTAATTCTGTTCCATCTATTTTTATTGAACTAATATTATTTAATGTAAATTCTGTATCTTCTTTAAAATATCTATCTGTAATATCTATTGTCATAATATATTTTTGAGTATCATGATTTATATCATTTGCTGAATGTTCATAGGTAATTGTAGGTTTAATGTAGTCTACATCTCCTCCTATTAATTCTGTTTCATCTGTTTTATTTCCACTTGTATCACTTATAAATTCTTTTGGTATTATTACAGTTACATATCCACTATAATCTATAAATTCACGTTCTCTATTATTTGTAGTTCTAGTTACTTCAAAATTTTTTAATACTAATGTATACTCTCTAATTACATATTGTGGAGTATATTCGTCATCAGTGATTACTTTAGTTATATCTTTATATGTAAGTTCTTTCTTTATGGTATCAACCTTTATTCCATCTACATATACATTTATATCATTTGCTTTTTTAGTCATATCCTGAGCTGTTGTATCTAGATATTTGTCAACTGCCTTGAATTTAATTGTTTTTTGTTTTTTTGCTTTATCATTCTGATTTTCTTCTTCAGTTATTCCTAACTGCTCTATTTCAGGCTTTATAACATCTATCTTTCCCAATTCTAGTATATTTTCAGTATTTTTATTATGTGATTCATCTTCAAGTGTATCTTTTTCTACTTTTAGCTCTATATATCCACTCCACTCTAGATATTCTTTTTCTTCATCCTTTACTTCTTGTTGAAGTCCTGAAAGTTTTAAATGGTATTTAATTCCATATTGAACATTTTCGCCATCACGATTTTCATATAATGGAACTCCAATTTGTGTTTCTCCAGCATTCTTTACAAACTCAAGTTTAACATCGTTTGTTATTTCAACCCCATCTGACATAATATGTATTTTGTCAGTTGTTAATGTATTTTTTAAGTAATACTTATCTGTTCCTGTAATATCAAATAGGACATAGCTTTCTGTCAATGTATTATCTTTATTTTTGTTGTATATTGTTATACTACTTGTATCTACTTGCCATGTTGGATTTACAACGTCAACTTTTTCTTTATCATCATCTGAACCATCTGGTGTATTTACACCAACTGTTATTACTTGAGCATTGTTTTTATTTCCTGATAAATCACTTATCTTATCTTTTGCGATTGTTAACATTACATATCCACTATATTTTTTGTATTTTTCTCCTATGTCTTGTGGTAAATTCTTTATAACTACAGTGTATCGTTTTCCATAATCAATAATCTCTGATGTTACACTATTTCTTGAATCGTTAATATCTACTGCTTCCCAGGAACCCTTTCCATTTTCATCATAATTATATACACTTAGCTTCATGTCAGTTAATGTTAAGTTATTTTTACTATTATCTATATATTTATCAATTGCGTCAAATGTAAATGTTAAAGATTTATCAGTATAATTTATATCTGCATTAGAATATTTATATGTAAATTCTGGTTTTATGTAATCATAGAATAATGTTCCAACTGTATTTTTATTCGTTTCCTCATCCTTTATTTCATCTATTAAGTTACCATTTCCATAAGCATTATCTACCTGATTTTCATCTAAAGCCATTCTCCTATCTATTTTTATGCTTACATTTCCACTCCACTCTTTAAATTTTTTATCATTTTGTCTATTATCTTGTTCGAAATCATATAAAGTTATTGTATATCTAACTCCATCAGTTACTTCTGTTGGCACACTTAATGTTTTCTTTACATTTGTTCCATCATCAGCTAACTCTCCATCAATATAAATGTGAAAGTTATTTAATGCTAATATTGCAGTATTTGCTTGATATTTTACATTATCTCCTTTTGCTTCAATAACAATTTCTAATTTTTTGTCTGTTGTGTATTTGGCACTTACTTTTGACCAGACTATTCTATATTTACAGTTAATACTACCTGTATCATAATTTAAAAGCGAATTTGAATTTGGATTTATCCTAAAATTATGTACATCTGAATATATTGCTTCACCACAATATATTATCGTGTTAGATGTTCCACAATTATAAAACATATTTCTATGGTTTGACGCAATTTTAGTGAATGCAGGACCTAAATCTAAGTTTATCAATTTTAAGCAATTAGCAAACATTTCATTCATACTTATAGTAGATTTGGTATTAAAATGTTTTCCTAATTCCAAATTATTAATTCTCTTTAATGAACTAAACATTTCATCCATATTTGTAACATTTTCAGTATTAAATTTATCTCCTAATACTAAACTATTTAATGCAATATCTGAACTAAACATTCCATTCATATTAAGTACACTACTTGTATCAAATTTTTCTCCTAAATTTATGTGTGTTATTGTATTACAATTACTAAACATATATTTCATATTTGTTACTTTACTTGTGTTAAATTCTCCACCTAAAGATAATGTTAATAAATTGCTCATACCATTAAACATATATTGCATATTTGTTACTTTTTCGGTATTAAACTTATCTAACAAATTCAATTGTGTTAAATTTTTACAATTATTAAACATATATTCCATATTGCTTACTTTATTAGTTATGAAATTATTTCCTAAATTTATTGTTTTTAAATTTCCGCTTTCTGCAAACATGTAATTCATTTTTGTAACATTTTCAGTATCAAAATTCGTTTTCAAATCTAAATCTGTTATTATATTACAACCATAAAACATATATTCCATATTGCTTACATTGTCTACATATAAATTTTCCAATCCATCTATTGATGTTATTGCAGTATTTGCAAATAAATAGCTTCCATCTATGTTTGAATAAATTCTTCTATTACTTCCAATATAAACTTCATATTTTCCATTGTTATCTTCATCAACAAATCCACCAATTATTGAATAATCCTCTTGTGCTGCCACATTATATTTTTGAGCACCTTTAACTTCATCTTTACTTGTTACAAAATATATTTTTTCTATCTTATTTCTTTGTACAGGCATTTCTAAAAAATTGCTTGTTCCACTTTTTTCTGTATTTGTTGCTTTCAAACAGCTATATACCAGATATTCAGTTTCCTCATTTACATTACCATATTGATCTATAAGGTTTCCACTAGGTAATACTAATTTTACCTGAGTTGAACTTAGAGGGAATCCTTCAATTTCTATCGTATATTCTACTCCATATTGTACTGTTGATGTTTTTCCTTCTATTGTTCTATTTTCTGTTAAAGCTGTTCCTTCTGTTACATTAACAGTTACATCTGTTAGAATTTGATTTCCATCAACATATACTTTAAAAATATCTTGTACATCCTTCAAATTAAGATCTTCTACATTTAAAGCTTTGTCTAATAAGCTTCTTTCAAAATATGTATCTGTTCCTCTTATTTTCATTGTTATCCTTGTTCCATTTTCAGTATACAGTTCTGTAATATGAGATCTTAATTCCCATATAGGCTTTACAAAGTCTACTACTTTGCTTGATTGATCAGGTATAGTAGGATCATAGTCTATATAATCACCAATTTGATATTCTTTTCCATTTTCGTCTATTATTTTATTTTGACCTGTTACAGTTGTCCATTTGACTGTATTTGTAGTTCCATTTGATGCTACCCTATACATTGCTGAACTTTCATTTAATAAAATTACATATCCATTATCCACTGTTGTTAGTGTATAGTCTTCTTTTATTACTTTATTTAATTCTTCTATAAAACTGTCTTTTTGTAATTTTTCATTGTCACTTTTTGCAATGGCATTTTGAGCTGCCATTTCAATTTTTTCAATTCTCATTTTCAACTTATTTTGGTTATTATTTATTACTATTCCGGATATTATTATAATTGCCATTATTATTCCAAATCCTACTATTATCAATCGTTTCTTCACTTTTTTTCTCCTTGTATATTTTAAGATATTTTTGTCGTATTATACAACTTATATTATAACAATGTCACTAAATAAAATCAATAATTATATCTAAATTTTATCCTATTAATTTTTTACTCTTTTTACATATTTTTCATATAAAAAATACACCTCCAAACATTAGAATTTTCTCTAACATTTGAGGTGCATTTCAGAATTTCTTCTTTTTTTGTATTTACTTAATCATAATATACTGTAAAATTATATCCCGCTCTTTTTTCTCCTCCTTTTCCTATACTACTCGAACTCACTTTCCAATAAAATATTACTTTTGTGCATTCTCCATTTATTGGTATATCGAAATAAGCCCAAAATGATTTATCTCCATTTTTGCCACTCCATTTTTCATAATCTTCCCAAATATTGTCATGCCATTTTCCATTAATGTATGCATCAATTTTTAGATATGCCGTTCTTCCTAGTTTATTCTTATCAACATCAAAATGAGCATTTCCACTAATTCTAGTAACATACCCCCCAGTTATTGTTTCGATTCCAATACTATCCCATTCATTTGAATCCTTTATTTTACCTTTTCCTAATGATATATTTTTATAAAATGGAACAGGACTATGAACCCAAGTAGCATAAAGTGTTATATTTCCCGTTATCTGCATTTTTCCTGTACTTCCTGAACTTGCACTACTGTTTGTATTCCATCCTTTAAATTTGTAATCTGTTCTAGATGCTGTAGGTAAATTTATTGTCCTCCCATACTCAACAATTTGAGTCGTTCTTCCATCTACAGTTCCACCATTTCCATTGAATGTTACTGTATATGTTTGGAGTTTCCATATCGCATATAACGTTACGTCATTTGCTGGTATTCTATATCTTCCTGTACTTCCTGTTGTTGCATTTCTATCTGTATTCCAGCCTTTAAAATCTCTTCCTGTCCATGATGGAGTCGGTAATGTTATTTCTGTATTATAATTTTGCGTTACACTCGCTGTACTACATGATCCTCCATTCGCATCAAATGTTATTGTATATTGGTTTATTTGCCATATCGCATATAATGTTACATCTCTCGCTGGTATTGTGTAATTTACTT
>CAKPSH010000002.1 GCA_934183325.1 uncultured Clostridia bacterium | reverse complement strand
GTCTATTAATACATTGAATGAAAAATTCAAAAACGATATGGATAATGCAAGTTCTATAAAAGATAGATTAGAAACACTAAAAAAATTACATGAAAATGGAATTTATACAGTTTTATTTATGTCTCCAATTTTTCCTTATATAACTGAGTGGAAAGAAATAATAGAAATATCAAAAGAATATGTAGATGAATATTGGTTTGAAAATCTTAATTTAAGAGGTAGTTATAAAAAGGAAATTTTAGATTATATTAAAGAGAATTATAATGAATTATATTCTAAATATCTTGATATATATGTAACTAAAAATAATAACTATTGGACAAAATTGGCAGATGAAATAAATAATTACTGTGAGAAAAATAAAATAAAGTACGTAAATTATTTTTATCATAAAGAGTTAGTAGAAAAAAAGAAAGAAGGAATGAAAAATGGTTAATATAGAAAAGTTTCTAATTGAAGCTAAGAAACAGACATATGCTAATGATTCTGCTGAAAGAATAGCAAACACAAGATTAAATTCTAAAGATTATGAATACCAAAAAGATAATATGATTTATCACGATACATATTTTGGTGGTACAAGATTTATTGGAGAAGAAGTTGTTTATATAGATAATCAAAATTATTGGGCTATGAATTATTATGGAGTTACATTGGATGAAACGTTAGGGGAGGAAGCAATGGATAATGCTTTACGTCCTGCATTAATGAATGTTGGTGAAGATAAAACTGTAATTCCTGTAAGAGGGCCTAAAGAATTTATCAATGGTGAGTACAAATACACCTTTGAAGTAAAAGGAGATATAAATTGTTTTAATGGTATTGAAACAATTTACAAAAACAATGTAAAAATATATGAATTAAGATGTAACGGTGGTTTAATAAAATAAAGCAAAAGGAGCGATAAAAATGAGTGAAGAAAAAAGTTTTCCTAAGACTTCGATTAACTGGTACCCACGGACACATGGCAAAAGCTAAAAGAATAATATCAGAGGATTTAAAAATTATAGATTTGGTAATAGAAGTAATCGATGCTAGAATACCAATATCAAGTAGAAATCCAGATTTAAATGAAATTGTAAAAAACAAGAAGAAGATTATTATATTAAATAAAAGTGATATAGCAGATGAAAAACAAACACAAAAGTGGAAAGACAAGCTTACTAAGGATAATGTTATCGCTATAAGTAATAATTCACTAAATAATAAAAAGAATAATGAAATAATTAATACAATTGAAAAGATGATGAAAGAAGAGACAGAAAAAGGTTTACAAAAAGGAAGAGTAGGCAGAACAATAAGAGTAATGATATTAGGAATACCAAATGTAGGTAAATCATCTATCATCAATAGATTAGCAAATAGAAATACTCAGACAGTAGGAAATAAACCAGGTGTAACAGTAAAAAATCAATGGATAAGAATAGGAAATAATATTGAGCTATTAGATACACCAGGTGTTTTATGGCCTAAGTTTGAAAATGAAAAAATAGCATTAAATTTAGCATTTACAGGTACAATAAAAGATGAAATATTGGATAATTTGGAAATCGCTTACGAATTATTAAAATTCCTATTAGAAAACTATAAAGAAAATTTAATTCAAACATATAAAATTACAGAAGGGGATATAGATGAATTATTAAATAATGAAGGTCAAGCTGAAAATGAAAACATAATGGATGTTATGAGATTGATTGGAAGAAAAAGAGGAGCGATTATCTCTGGTGGAAATATTGATGAAAATAAAACAGCAAATATATTGATAAAAGACTTCAGAGATGCTAAAATAGGAAGGATAACATTAGAAACAATATAAAAAGCTTAAAGAAAGGAAGAAAAATGGATATTAATAAAGCTAATACATTAAGTCCTTTAACTTGGGCATATATTGGGGATGCGGTTTATGAAATATTTATTAGAGAGAATTTAGTAAATAATATGAATGTTAAGCCACACAAGTTACATATAGAAGCTACAAAAAAAGTAAAAGCTTCAGCTCAGGCGGAGATATTAATGAAAATTGAAGAAAGTCTTACAGATGAAGAAAAAGACATTGTTAGAAGAGCTCGTAATACAAAAAATCATCATTTACCCAAAAATTCAAATGTACAAGAATATATGTATGCAACAGCTTTTGAAGGTCTAATTGGATATTTGTATTTAACAGAACAAAAAGAAAGATTAGAAGAGATACTAAAGAAATGCTTGTAAATTATATATAAGATAATTGAAAAACGAAAGGAAAATGGTATGAAAAAAGGATTTAGAATAATAACCCTTATATTTAATGTTATTATGCTAGTAGTAGCATACATGGTAATAAGTCAATTATGGAAGGTATATAAGCTGAATGACTTTGACGAGTTTTCAAAAGCTGAATACATACAAGGAGTATCAGAATTTACTAGAGATGAAAGTAATAAATATTCAAATATAAATAGCTATAAGATAGTTTCTACAGAATTTAATGATGCTTTGATATATAAAAACATAATAACTCAAAAAGAAACACCATATAGAGTATCTGCAATGGTAAAATATGAAAATGTTCAAAATGAAAAAGAAAATACAGAAGCGGGTGTAAACATTGGAATAATGGATACAATGGAAAAGTCAAAAAGCTATATAGGAAATAGCAACGGTTGGGAAAAAATTAGTTTTGAATTTAATTCAAAGAATAGAGAAAGTGTAGATATAGTATTTAGATTAGGATCATATGATGATAATTCAAAAGGAACAGTATGGTTTTCGGAT
The DNA here is from genome assembly GCA_934183325.1 of uncultured Clostridia bacterium. Classification (GTDB taxonomy): domain Bacteria; phylum Bacillota; class Clostridia; order TANB77; family CAG-508; genus CAKPSH01. The sequence continues at coordinate 121,552 of CAKPSH010000002.1, read as the reverse complement.
TTTCAAATTGAAAAAGGAGAAAAAGAGAAAGATAATAATTGGAACTGTGCATTATTTATAATGAATAGTTTAGATGTAAACATACAAAAAAATGGAATAAATAAACAAGTAAAAATGGAATTAAGTAAAGAAGAAAAAGAATTATTAACTGAAAATTTTGAACGATTTAAAACTTCAATGAAAGAATTATCACGGAAATCGAATGACTGTCACATATAAAGTTTTTAATATAAACATGCCAATAACATCGATATCATATAGTGAAGAACATGGATATTATATTATGGCTAATGATGTAAAAAACATAATAGATAATTATATAGAAAAGGAAGAATTTGATCATATTTTTGTTGCTTACAAATTAGGAGAAGAATTACATCAAGAAAAAATCTCAATGGGTGGAGACTGGATAGGACTTCGGAGGAATGACATATGGTAATGATATTGGTTTATCAAATATAAGGGTACCAAATGAGAATTCTACGTTATTATATAAATATACAAATTATAATACATTTCCAGAGGAAGTATATGTACATGAATTTTTACATGGACTAGAAAGAATAGAAAAAGAATATGGAAATGAAGTAATTGAGTTACACTCATACGCAGAGCATGGATACCAAGATGATGAGATAGAAGGATTAAAAAAATGGTATAAAGATTATATGCAAGGAAGAGTTCAAAACTCAAAGCTTGGTTTAAGCAAAGAGGTATTTTCAAGAAAACCTGTACATAGTAGTAACTTTACTAATTCGATAGACTTTTCAAATGAAATATTTTCAGAACCACAAAATTTACTTGAAGATATACAAAAGCTATTTATAAAAACAAAAAAATATATAGATGAAGAATTAATAAATGCAAATATATAAAGAAAGAAGGGAAATGCTAAATTATTATATTTAGCGACAAAATGGAAGTATCAGAGTTTAATTATAATTTACCAGAAGAGTTAATTGCACAAGTACCAATAAAAAATAGAGATGAATCAAGATTGATGGTTTTAAATAGAAAGAATCAAACTATAGAGCATAAGGTGTTTAAAGATATTATTGATTATTTAGAACCAGGAGATTGTTTAGTTAGAAATAATACAAAAGTTATTCCAGCAAGATTATACGGAAAAAAAGAAACAGGAGCTAATGTTGAATTTTTACTTTTAAATAGAATACAAGGTGATGAATGGGAAGTAATGGTAAGACCAGGAAGAAAACTCCAGGTTGGTACAAAGGTATCTTTTGGAGATGGAATATTAAATGCAGAAATACTAGAAAACCTTGCAGGTGGAAATAGAAGAGTAAAATTTACTTACGATGGAATTTTTAATGAAATATTAGATCAAATAGGATTAATGCCATTACCACCATATATTAAGGAAAGACTAAAAGATAAAGATAGATATCAAACAGTTTATGCAAAATATGAGGGGTCAGCAGCAGCACCTACAGCAGGATTACATTTTACAGATGAGCTTTTTGAAAAAATAAAACAAAAAGGTATAGATGTAGCAAATGTAACTTTACATGTTGGAATTGGAACATTCAGACCAGTTAAGGTTGAAAAGGTAGAAGAACATGATATGCACTCAGAACATTTTTATATAAAACAAGAAGATGTAGAAAAAATTAACAGAGCAAAGCAAAATGGAAAAAGGGTAATCGCAGTTGGGACAACTTCTTGTAGAGTTTTGGAATCAATTGCAGATGAAAATACAGGGTTAGTAAAGGCTTATGAAGGTGATACTCAAATATTTATTTATCCTGGATATAAGTTTAAATGTATTGATGGATTAATAACTAATTTCCATTTACCAGAATCAACATTAATTATGCTAGTATCAGCCCTTGCTGGTAAAGATTATATAATGAAAGCTTATAATGAAGCTGTAAAAGAAAAATATAGATTCTTTAGCTTTGGAGATGCAATGTTCATTCAATAAAAATTAAAAGAAAAACAACCAAAAGAGGTGTGGGAAATCCCACACCTCTTTTGGCCATTAGAGGAGCAACAAGCTGAGCTGGTATTTATCCAACGGGAGACTGTTAAAGGGATCGTCACGCCACCGGTCAAACACGGCAACGCTAGAAGTGCCCTCGTACCGTCCCTTGCTGAAAGCTTTCTTCAGAGCCTGAAGATCCTCCAGCTCATCGTTGAACCACTCGCCTTTGCGGCAGAAACTAACACGATATCGGTTTTCCAACATACGCTTCTCCTCTCGTTCAACATAAGTTTCAACTTTCGGATAAACTGTATTATAATACGAATTGAAGCAAATGTAAATAGTTTATAAAAATAATAATGTTATGTAAATAATAAAAAATATTAAAATAAAAAATAGCATGTCATAAAAATAGCCTGTCTTACATATTTATTATAAAGAAAACAAGAGAGGTAAAAAGAAAAACCTAGGAAGGAAAGGTGTAAAATAATGTGGCATACATTAAAAACAGTAGAAGTTGAGAAAGGATTATGTACAGATATCGTAAACGGACTAGCTGAAGATGAAGTAAAAAAGAGACAAGAAAAATATGGAAAAAATGTTTTAAAGGAAAAGAAGAAAGAAAGCATAATTGTAAAATTCGTAAAGCAATTTAATGATTTTATGATTATAATCTTGATTATAGCATCAATTATTTCAGCTATGACGTCATATATGCAAGGAGAAAATGATTACATAGATTCAATAATCATAATTGCAATAGTAATATTAAATGCAATTATGGGAATTATTCAAGAAGAAAGAGCAGAAAAATCAATAGAAAGCTTGAAAAAGTTAACTCCTAAAATTACAAAAATAGTAAGAAACAAAAAAACACAGGAAATAAATGCTGAGGATTTAGTGCCCGGAGATATTATTGAGCTAGAAGCTGGAAATTATGTACCAGCAGATTGTAGAATAATAGAGTGTTTTAACTTAAAAATAGAGGAATCAAGCTTAACTGGTGAAACAGAACCTGTTGAAAAAAATAATCAAGCAATATTAAAAGATAAAATACCACTTGGTGATATGAAAAATATGGGATTTATGGGAAGCATAGTGGTATCGGGAAGAGGAAAAGCAATTGTAACAAACACGGGAATGAATACTAAAATAGGAAAAATTGCAAATATGATAAATGAAGAGGAAACTCCTGAAACTCCAATTCAGAAAAAATTATCAGAGGTTGGAAAAATATTAGGAATAGTTTGCTTAGTTATTTGTGCAGTAATATATGTAATTGGAATATTAAAAAAGATTGAGCCAGTTGAGATGTTTATGACATCAGTAGGACTTGCTGTAGCAGCAATACCAGACGGATTACCTGCAATTGTAACAATTATGCTTTCAATTGGAGTGACAAATATGTCAAAGAAAAATAGTATAATAAGAAAATTACCAGCTGTTGAAACTTTAGGTTGCAGTAATGTAATTTGCTCAGATAAGACAGGAACTTTAACACAAAATAAAATGACGGTTAGAGCTTTGTATTCAGACAATGATGAATTACTTTTAAAATTAGGAAGTATGTGTACAGACTGCGAAATAGAAAGAAATAGTGCTAAAGGAGAACCAACAGAGGTAGCAATTGTAAATAAAGCATTAGAAAAGGGAATAAATAAAAATGATCTTTATAATGAAAATAAAAGGGTTAGTGAAATACCATTTGATTCAAACAGAAAACTTATGACAACTGTACACAAGAATAATGAAAAATATATAAGTATAACAAAAGGTGCACCAGATATATTGATAAAAAGATGTAATAAAATTTACATAAATGGAAAAGTACAAGAATTATCAATAACTGAGAAAAGGAAAATAGAGGAAAAAAACATAGAAATGGCAAATAATGCACTAAGAGTAATTGCAGTTGGATATAAAGAAAATGAGTATTTAAATAAAGAAAAAGATAATTTGGAAAAAGATTTAGTTTTTGTAGGATTAATAGGAATGATTGATCCACCGAGAGAAGGTGTAAAAAAAGCAGTTAAAACTTGTAAAAAAGCAGGAATAAAAACAGTAATGATCACAGGGGACCATATTGCAACTGCAAAGGCAATTGCAAGAGAGTTAGGAATATTAGAAATGGGAGATAAAGCAATCACAGGAGCTGAGCTTGACGAAATTTCAGATAAAGATTTAACTGATAATATTGCAACATATTCAGTATTTGCAAGAGTTACACCAGAACATAAGGTACGAATTGTAAAGGCCTGGCAAAAAACAGGAGCTGTTGTTGCAATGACAGGTGATGGAGTAAATGATAGTCCAGCATTAAAAAATGCAGATATAGGTATAGCAATGGGAAAAGGAGGAACAGATGTTGCAAAAAATGCCTCAGATATGATTTTGGTTGATGATAATTTTGTTACAATAGTTGAGGCTATTAAACAGGGAAGAAATATATATGATAATATAAAAAAGGCAATACATTTTTTGATTGCAACTAATATTGGAGAAATAACGACAATTTTTATGGGATTAGTCTTAGGAATGGAAGCACCATTATTGGCAATTCACTTGCTATGGATTAATTTAGTAACAGATTCATTCCCAGCAATAGCACTTGGATTAGAAAAAGAAGAAATAGGTATAATGGAAAGAAAACCAAGGGATTCTAAAAAAAGTTTATTTTCAGATGGATTATGGGGAAAAATTATAACAGAGGGAATAATGCTAGGAGCACTGAATTTAGTTATTTTTTCATTAGGAACTAATCTTTATGGATTGGAAGTTGGAAGAACAATGGCATTTATATCATTAGGACTTTTAGAATTAGTTCATAGTTTTAATGTAAAATCAGAAGAATCAATATTTAAAGATAGCATTTTTGAAAACAAATTCTTAATAGGGAGTTTTATATTAGGTGCCTTGATGCAAACAATAATTGTTTTGATACCAAGTTTAGCTAACATATTTGAATTAAAAGCATTAAATAGTATGCAGTGGTTTTACACAATAGGAATTTCACTATTACCAATACCAGTTATAGAACTTCAAAAGAAAGTAAATTCAATGAGAGAATGGAAAAAGTGTACTACAGATATATCGAGGAAAAACCGCGTTTATAATATGAATAAAAAAATATCCTAAATACTTGCTTTTATGAAAAAACAATGTTATTATAAAAATATAATTTTATGAAGTAGTAAACTTCAAAAGAAGGGTGGTTTTTTTATGGCAATAGGTATAATAGTTGCAATAGTACTAGTAATATTGTTTTATGTTTTAGCAACATACAATGGTTTAGTAGGTTCAAAAAATATCGTAGATGAAGCATTCTCAACAATGGATGTATATTTAAAGAAAAGATGGGATTTAATACCAAATTTAGTAGAGACAGTTAAAGGATATGCAAAACACGAAAGTGAAACACTTGAAAAGGTAATAGCATTAAGAAATGGTGCATATAATAATATGAGTGTTGATGAAAAAATGGAAGTCAACAAACAATTATCAAGTGGAATAAGTAAATTAATTGCAGTAGCTGAAAGTTATCCTGATTTAAAAGCTAATCAAAATTTTACAGATTTAAGTAAGGAATTATCAAAAATAGAAGAAGACATTGCAAATAGTAGAAAATATTATAATGGAACAGTAAGAAACTTTAATAATAAGGTAATGATGTTCCCAGGAAACATAGTTGCAAATATGTTTGGATTTAAAAAAGCAAATATGTTTGAAGCAGCAGAAGAAGAAAAAAAGAATGTAAAGGTAGAATTTTAATATGAGAAAAAAGGGGTTAAAAACTATAATAGCATTAATATTTATATTAATGCTATTATATATACCTAAAAAGGTATTTGCTGTTAATGATTATACAATAACAAATTATGATATAGATATGACAGTAAATGAAGATAATACATTTGATATAGTAGAAAAAATTAGTGTGTATTTTAATATTTCAAAACATGGAATATATAGAAAAATTCCATTAAAAAATTCTGTGAATAGATTAGATGGAACATCAACTTCTAATAAAGCTAAAATTACAAATATTAAAGTAAATGCAGAATATTCAGTTTCACAGGAAAATGGATATAAAACTATAAAAATAGGAAGTGCTAATACAACTTTAACAGGAGCTCATACATATATAATCAAATATAGATACAATATAGGAAAAGATCCATTAAAAGATTCAGATGAATTGTATTATAATTTAATAGGAAAAGAATGGGATACTGATATAGAAAAAGTAAATTTTAAAATTTCAATGCCAAAAGAATTTGACAGTAGCTCTTTAGGATTTTCAAGTGGATATTATTCTACAGCTGATAGTTCTAATGTGGTATTTTCTGTAAATGGAAATGAAATAAGCGGATTTACAAAGAAAGAATTATTTGCGGGACAAGCACTGACCGTAAGACTTACATTACCAGAAGGATATTTTGTTGAGCAGAAAGAAAGTTTAACATTTCCAATAATAATTATATTATTGGGAGGTATATGTATAGCGATTTCATACTATATTTGGCAAAAATATGGAAAAGATAGAAATCCTATACCAACAGTAGAATTTTATCCACCAGAAGGATATAACTCAGCAGAATTGGAATTTTTATATAAAGGAACTGCGGGAAATCAAGGAATAATATCATTATTGATTTATTTAGCAGATAAAGGATATATAAAAATAGAAGAGACAGAAGAAAAAAATCTATTTGGAAATTCAAAAGGAGTTAAAATATATAAACAAAAAGAATATGACGGCAATAATAGTGCAGAAGCTAAGTTCTTTAATGGATTATTCAAAAATAAAGATACAGTAACAATAGCAGATCTTCAAGAAAGATTTTATTTAACTATTAATGACATAAAATCACAGATTAATTCAAAAGAAAATAAAGAGAAAATATTTGAAAAAAAAGCAAGTAAACTTGCAATTATCCCAATAATAATGGCCATTGTAATATTTTGTTTAATTACGATAATACCATTTGTAAGTATAGGAGAAACTGAAAGTTTAATATTTGCGTTAGTATTCCCTGGATTAGGACTTGGAATAATGCTTTCAATTTTATTAAATAAGAACACAAAAATAACGGTAAAAATTTTTGCAATATTTTGGGGAATTTTATTTGGTGGTATTCCATTATTGAGTTTTGTATTACCAGTAATAATAGATAGTCCAACATATCTAATAACATATATAATAGGAATTGGGTTTATGATTGTATTAGCAATATTTGCCTCAATAATTCCAAAAAGAACAGAATATGGAACAGATATGTTAGGAAAAATAATGGGATTTAAAAATTTCCTTGAAACAGCTGAAAAACCAAAGTTAGAGGCTCTAGTCATGGAAAATCCATCATATTTCTTTAATATATTACCATATACATATGCATTAGGTATATCTAGTAAATGGATAAAACAATTTGAATCAATTGCAATAGAGCCACCAGATTGGTATTATTCTCCAAATGGATTTACTGTATATAGATTTGAAAGATTTATGAATGAAACAATGAGACCAATAAATCAAGCAATGACATCAACACCACATGCTGAATCTTCTGGATCATCTGGAGGATTTACAGGTGGAGGATTCTCTGGAGGAGGCTCTGGAGGTGGAGGCGGAGGTTCTTGGTAAAAGACTAAGCCAAAAAGACATCACGTATATATAAGAAAAAAAGCAAAGGTAAAAATTAATATGAAAAAAAAGGGAGTAAAGATTTTAATAGCATTAATATTTATATTAATGCTATTATACATACCTAAAAAGGTATTTGCTGTTAATGATTATACAATAACAAATTATGATATAGATATGACAGTAAATGAAGATAATACATTTGATATAGTGGAAACGATTAGCGTTTATTTTAATATTCCAAGACATGGAATATATAGAAAAATCCCATTAAAAAACTCAGTAAAAAGATTAGATGGAACAATGAATTCTAATAAGGCAACAGTTACAAATGTTAAGGTAAATGATGAATATTCTATTTCACGCGAAAATGGATATAAAATTATAAAAATTGGCAATAAGAATACAACATTAACTGGCACTCATACATATGTTATTGAATATAAATATAATATAGGAAAAGACCCATTAAAAGATGCAGATGAATTGTATTACAATTTGATAGGAACAGAATGGGATACAAATATAGAAAAAGTAAATTTTACAATTTTAATGCCAAAAGAATTTGATAGTAGTTCTCTAGGATTTTCAAGTGGATACTATGCTACTGTTGATAGTTCAAATATTGTTTTTTCAGTAAATGGAAAAGAAATAAAAGGATTTACAAAAAAACAATTACTTGCAGGACAAGCACTTACTGTGAGACTTACACTGCCAGAAAAATATTTTATTAAGCAGAAAATTGATTTGAAATTTCCAATACGCATTTGTATGTTAGGAGGCATATTTACAATAATATCTTATTGCATTTGGTTAATAAATGGGAAAAATAAGCAACCAATACCAAGTGTAGAATTTTATCCTCCAGAAGGATATAATTCCGCAGAATTAGAATTTTTATATAAAGGATCTGTAGAGAAAAAAGGAATAATTTCATTACTGATTTATTTAGCAGATAAAGGATATTTAAGCATAGAAGAAACTATTGAAAAGCAAATAAACGGTATGGTTTCAAAAGGAATGAGAATATATAAAAAAGCAGAATATGATGGAAATAATAAAATAGAAGAAATATTCTTTAATAGTTTATTTAAAGATAAAAATACTGTAACAACATTTGATTTACAGGAAAGATTCAATTCAATTATTGATGAAATAAAGAAAGAAGTTAATTCAAAAGCAAATAGAGAAAAAATATTCGAAAAGAAAGCGACTAAATTGAAGTTTATTCCGGTTTTAATGGCTATTATAGTATTTGGAGTAATTACGTTAGTTCCATCAATAATAATGAATGAAAGTATAATATTACCAGTCATAATTGTACTTTTAGGAATAGTATTTATAATGAAATTTACCAAAGGATTGAATAAAAAAGAAAAAGCAAAATCTAAAATCTTTATAATACTTAGAGAAGCACTACTGGGGATGATACCAGTATTATTCTCTATATTACCAGCTTTAAATGACGATGCGGGATATTTGTTATCATATATGATTGGAATCGGTTTTATAATTGTATTATCAATATTTAATTCGATAATATCAAATAGAACAAAATATGGAATAGATATATTAGGAAAAATAATTGGATTAAAAAAATTTCTCGAAACAGCGGAAAAATCTAAATTAGAAGCTTTAGTAGAGGAAAATCCATCATATTTTTTTGATATATTACCATATACTTATGCTTTAGATGTGTCTGATAAATGGATGGAAAGATTTGAAACAATATCAATAGATCAGCCAGATTGGTATTATACTCCGAATAAATTTACAATGCAGAGATTTGAAATCTTTATGGATAGAACAATAAGTGGAGAAAACTTTAGCGAAGCAAAATACAATGATTATATAAGTGATTCATCAGGATTCTCTGGAGGAGACTTTGGAGGTTCTACAGGTGGAGGATTCTCTGGAGGAGGCTCTGGAGGTGGAGGCGGAGGTTCTTGGTAAAAGAACTAAGAAGCCTATATCATAAGGAATTTAAATAAGATAAAAAGAAAGAACTTAGATTATTAATTCTTAATAGTTTAAGTTCTTTTGTATTGTAAGAAAAGCCGTATATGAAATAATAAAGTTTAACCAAAAACTTATTCAGATTGCAAGGAAAACTATTATGAAAAAATGCTCAGAGTTAATATAGACTATATGTTCAGTTGACTTGATTTTATTCTGAAAAAAATATATTATACTAAAGGAATATTTTAATAAAAGGAGATTACAGATGAAGGCAAAAAATGATATATATGAAACAGAAAAGTATACTGATATTAGAGATATGATAAATAAATCAGTAGAAAAGTACAGGGACAATACAGCTTTTATAGTAAAAAATAAAGTAGGAAATGAAGTGAAATATAGAAATATAACTTTCAAAGAAACTAAAGAAGATATGGAAGCATTAGGAACAGCTTTAATTTCTTTAGGATTAAGGAATGCAAGAGTTGTTGTAATTTCACCTAATAGATATGAATGGGTGACGACGTATTTAGCAGTTGTAAATGGTGTAGGTGTTATTGTTCCACTGGATAGATCATTGCCAGAAAATGAAATGCAAGGAATGCTAGAAAGAAGTCAAGCTGATGCAATTATATTTGATAAAAAATATAAAGATACAGTTAGGGAATTAAAGAATAATTGCGAAACAATTAATTTAAGAAGTTACATATGTATGGATGATGAGGAAGATGGAGAATTTTTATCATATACAAAATTATTAGAAAAAGGAAAAAAATTAATAGAAGAAAACTCTAATGAAGCTAAGGAATATAAAAACGCAAAAATCTATCCAGAAAAAATGAGTATATTATTATTTACATCAGGAACTACATCAAAAGCAAAAGCAGTAATGCTTTCACATAAAAATTTAGCAGAACAAATTCCAGCTTTAAGAGCTGTATTAAATGCATGGCCAGGAGATGTTTCATTATCATTTTTACCTTTACATCATACTTTTGGATCACTTGCAATTTGGTATATATTTGTTAGTGGCGCAACAACAGTTTTCTGTGATGGATTAAAACATATTCAAGAAAATTTAAAAGAATATGGGGTTACGGTTTTTGTTACAGTACCATTAGTATTAGAAACAATGTATAAGAGAATAATGAAAACAGTTGAAAAACAAGGAAAGCTTGAAACATTACAAAAAGGAAGGAAAATATCAAAAGCATTAAATAAAATTCATATTGATGTAAGAAGGAAAATGTTTAAAGACATTATAAATGCATTGGGAGGAAAAATAAGAATAGTAGTATCAGGTGCTGCATCATTGGATAAAGAAGTGGCTGAGGCATTAAATGATTTCGGAATACTAGTATGCCAAGGATACGGATTAACAGAAACATCACCAGTGGTTTGTGTTGAACCAGATAAATATATAAAATGTGGTTCTGTAGGATTTCCTTTAAGAAATTTACAAGTGGAGATTGATGAACCTAATAATGAAGGAATAGGTGAACTAAAAGTAAAAGGACCAAGTGTAATGCTGGGATATTATGGAATGCCAGAAGAAACTGCCAAGGTTTTAAAAGACGGATGGTTTTATACAGGAGATTTAGCATATTTTGATAAACAAGGATATGTACATATTACAGGTAGGAAGAAGGATGTTATAGTATTAAAAAATGGAAAAAATATATATCCAGAAGAAATAGAAACATTAATTAATAAAATGGATTATGTATCTGAATCCTTAGTTTTTGGATATCCAAAAGATGATGATTTAATTGTTACAGCTAAAATAGTATATAATAAAGACTATATAAACGAGAACTATCCTAATATCACTAAAGAAGAATTGGAACAAATGATATGGAAAGATATAAAAGAAATAAATACGACTATTGCTGGGTATCAACATGTTAAAAAGATAATTATTACAGAAGAACCATTAATCAAGACTACAACAGCGAAAGTTAAGAGATTTGTAGAAATACAAAAAATATTAGAAGAAAATAAATAAAATATTAGAATAAAATTAGCACTCTCTACTTGACAGTGCTAATTTTTCGATATATAATAATTGAAGATAAAAAAATAAAGTGTCAAGGAGGTAATAAATATGGATGCACAAAAATTTACACAGAAATCATTAGAGGCAATTCAAGGAGCTCAAGAACTATCAATACTAGAACAAAATGCACAGATTGAGCAAGAGCATTTATTATTAGCTTTATTGGAACAAGATGGTAGTTTAATAAAAGAGCTTTTGAAAAAGATGAAAATAGATGAAATAGGTTTTCAAGAAGAATTAAAAGAAAAAATTGATAGAAAACCAAAAATAACAGGAGGAGCAAGACAAAATGAGGGATATTATGTTTCTCAAGATGTAGATTTAGCATTAACAAAAGCAGAAAAAATTGCAAAAGATATGAAAGATGAATATGTTTCAGTAGAACATATTATGATTTCTTTATTAGACAATGCAAATAGAGAATTAAAAGAATTATTTAAAAAGTACAATATAACTAAAAATGCTTTCTTAAAGGTATTATCTGAAGTAAGAGGAAATACAAGAGTTACTTCAGATAATCCAGAATCAACTTATGATGTTTTAAATAAATATGGACAAGACTTAGTTGAATTAGCAAGAGCACAAAAGTTGGATCCTGTTATAGGAAGGGACTCAGAAATAAGAAATGTTATAAGAATTCTATCAAGAAAAACAAAAAATAATCCTTGCTTAATTGGTGAACCAGGTGTAGGAAAAACAGCAATAGCAGAAGGGTTAGCCTTAAGAATTGTTAGAGGAGATGTCCCAGAGGGATTAAAAGAATGCACAATATTTTCACTAGATATGGGAGCACTTGTTGCAGGTGCCAAATATAGAGGTGAATTTGAGGAAAGATTAAAAGCTGTTTTACAAGAAGTAAAAAAGAGCGAAGGAAAAATAATATTATTTATAGATGAGATACACACAATAGTTGGGGCAGGTAAAACTGATGGAGCAATGGATGCAGGAAACTTGTTAAAACCAATGTTAGCAAGAGGAGAATTACACTGTATAGGTGCAACAACTTTAAATGAATATAGACAATATATTGAAAAAGACCAAGCTCTTGAAAGACGTTTCCAACCAGTAATGGTAGATGAGCCAACAGTAGAAGATACAATATCAATCCTAAGAGGACTAAAAGAAAGATATGAAGTATATCATGGAGTAAAAATAGCTGATAGTGCATTAATAGCTGCAGCAACATTATCACATAGATATATTTCAGATAGATTTTTACCAGATAAAGCGATTGACTTAGTAGATGAAGCATGTGCTTTAATTAAAACAGAAATGGAATCAATGCCATCAGAATTAGATGAAGTCTCAAGAAAGATTATGCAATTACAAATAGAAGAAACAGCATTAAAGAAAGAGACAGATGAAATTTCAAAGCAAAGATTAAGCGATATTCAAAAGGAAAAGGCAGAATTACAAACAAAGTTTGATGGAATGAAAGCAAAATGGGAAAATGAAAAAGAAGCAATTAACAAAGTGAAGAAATTACGTGAAGAGATTGAAAAGGTTAATGCAGAAATAGAAAAAGCTGAAAGATCTTATGAATTAAATAAAGCAGCAGAATTAAAATATGGCAAATTGCCAGGATTACAAAAACAATTAAAAGAAGAAGAGGAAATATCTGAAAAGAATAAAGAAGAAGACAGTTTACTTAGAAATAAAGTTACAGATGACGAAATTGCAAAAATAATTTCTAGATGGACAGGTATACCAGTAACAAAACTTATGGAAAGTGAAAGAGAAAAAATATTACATTTACCAGAAATACTTCATAAAAGAGTTATCGGGCAAAATGAAGCAGTTGAAAAAGTATCAGACGCGATTATACGTTCTAGAGCCGGAATAGGAGATCCAAAGAGACCAATTGGTTCATTTATGTTTTTGGGTCCAACAGGTGTAGGAAAGACAGAATTAGCAAAATCACTAGCAGAAGCATTATTTGATGACGAGCATAACATGATAAGAATAGATATGTCTGAATATATGGAAAAATATTCTGTATCAAGGCTGATAGGTGCTCCTCCAGGATATGTGGGATATGAGGAAGGAGGACAATTAACAGAAGCAGTAAGAAGAAAACCATATTCAGTTGTATTATTTGATGAAATAGAAAAAGCTCATCCAGATGTGTTTAATGTTTTATTACAAGTGTTAGATGATGGACGTATAACAGATTCACAAGGAAGAACTGTAGATTTCAAAAATACAATTATAATTATGACATCAAATTTAGGATCAGAATTTATATTAGATGGAATTCAAGATAATGGAGAAATTTCAGAAAAAGCTAAAGAAGAAGTTGAAAAATTACTAAAAACAAGTTTTAGACCAGAATTTTTGAATCGTCTTGATGAAATTGTTATTTATAAACCATTACAAAAAAATCAGGTTTCAAAAATATTGGACTTACTAATAATTGATTTGGAAAAGAGACTTGAGGATAAACATATAAAATTAGAGTTAACAGAAAACGCAAAGAATTATTTAATAGATAATGGATATGATGAAGTTTATGGAGCAAGACCTTTGAAGAGGTTTGTTCAAAAGAAACTAGAAACATTAATAGCTAAAGAAATAATTGCACAAAAAATATTACCAAATTCTAAAATTACAGTAGAATGTAAAGATAATGAGCTAATTATAATGTAATTATTTCTAGAGAACATATTTTCAGCAATAGGAAATAAAAAAAGATGGGGAAATATTCTACTTAGTAGAATATTTCTTCTTTTTTGCTAAATAAAAAAGGAGAGAAAAAATGAAGAGTAGATATATTTATTTTCTTGAATTTGGCATTATCACAATATTTATATCGTCAGATTTTTGATATTTTGTAATTATATCATTTGAAAATGCAGCCACATCACTAGAAAGAATAATGGTTTTATAGTCATTTGAAACTAATCTATTAATTGCAGTATCAATATCTTCACGATTTTCTATATCAACAACATCCATACCAATATTTTTAAAAATTCTAAAACTTTTATTATCGTTTTTATATTTTATCCAAGAAATTTTCACTATTATCACCTAAGTATATCATAAACATTAAATAAAAAATTATTCTTTTTAAATTAGATTGATTTAAGGTATATTTATATAAAATATGGAAAAAATTATATTATAAATTTTATAGGAGATGATTAATAATGAATAATTTGGATATGAAAAATATAATAGTTCTTAAAGATTTACCTTCCAATATTATAGATGAGGCAATAGTAATTCTAAAAAATAATAAAATTAAAAGAAAAGATGGAAATGAAAACATGGATGATGATTTTGTCAATGTAAATATTGTAGAAGAAGCTCAACAAATTATTGGAGAATATATTGAAAAAATGGAAAATACTAAAAAAGAAGAGATAAATGAAAGAAAAATATTGATAAAATATAAAAAATTACAATTAGTAACTATATTATTAGGAGCAATGATGATTATTAGCTTTTTTATAAGTTTTATAAAATAAGAATATATTAGTAGAGATAAACATATTATTGTGTTAAGGAAAGGAATTTATATGGAAAGAACTTTAACGCAAGAAGACAGAATTAGAAGAGCACAGGAAATATACTTAAGGAGAAGAAATAGTAGAGAGAATGTAATAGAACACCGAAATATTAGTCGAGAAACAGTGACTAAAGAGTATCCAACAATCAAGGGATTAAAGATGTTCAAAAGAATAGCTCTTCAAATCGTGATTTGTTTATTGCTTTATTGTATATTTTATTTGATATATGACACAAATTATTCTTTTTCAGAGGCTACAATAAATAAAACAGAAGAAATACTAAATTATGATATTAACTTTGAAACAATGTATAAGTACATAAATGATAAAATGGTAAATCTTTTTAATATTCAAGTTAATGATAACAATGAAAAGGTAGAACAAACTAACAGTGAAAACAAGAAAGAACAGATTAATGGAGAAGAATCAAAGATCATTGAAGAGGAACAACAAGAAATGGCTCAAAGTATAGAAACAGAGAATAAAGACTCAGAAATAAAAGAAGAAACAAAAAATGAAGAAAATAATCAAGAACAGAAAGAAGAAAATAAATTGATTTTACCAGTAAGTGGTGGTTATGTGTCATCAGAGTTTGGTGCAAGGGAATCGACATCAGAAATAGTATCAACAAATCACAAAGGAATAGATATTGCTGTAGTTGAACGGTACAGATGTTCATTCAGCAATGTCTGGCCATGTTATAAAAGCAACGGAGTCTAAGACTTACGGAAAATATATAATAATAGAGGATGGAGATATGCAAACAGTTTATGCACATTGTAAAGAGCTTTTAGTAAGTGAAGGAGAATATGTTGAACAAGGTAAAGTAATAGCAAAATCAGGTAGTACGGGATACTCAACAGGTCCTCACTTACATTTTGAGATACGCATAAATGATAATACAATTAATCCAAGAGAAGTTTTGAAGTTTTAAAGAAAACGAGGTATATTATGCAAATAAAATTTGACATAAAGATATTGATATTCGTTTTATTTTTTTTTATATTTAATGCTTGGGACATATACTTATTATTTATAATTTTTGCATTGGTACATGAATTAATGCATTTAATTATGGGAATTTTAGTAGGTTTTAGACCAACTCAATTAACTATTATGCCATTTGGAGCATATATTAACTTTAATATTGATATAGAAAATTATAATACGAAGATTTTGAAAGGAACAATGTGTTCACTAAAAAAATTAATAGTTACTATGGCAGGACCATTATCGAATATAATATTAGCATTGATATTCTCCTTTATGGATAAATATGCAATAATAATGTATATAAATTTAATATTAGGAATAGTTAATTTATTTCCAATACATCCACTTGATGGTGGAAGAATAATGAAGCAAATATTGATATTGTTTTTTGGAAGAAGAAAAGCTTTAAAATATACAAACCTTATTTCAAATATAATTTTAATAATAATAGCGATTGAAACTATTTTCTTCTGTTATATAAGTAAAAGTATATTGGCAATTCTAGCTGTTATATATCTAATAATTATAAGGAAAAAAGAAAATGATATCTATAAAATTAAGAAGATTGTATATGAATTCATAGAAAATAAAAAAAGAGAAAATAGTAATACATAAAAAAGACACTATATCTAGTGTCTTTAAAGATTATAAATTTATGTTAGGAATAACATTTGAATTTAAAAATCTGTTAAGATTTTTTAAAGTTACTCCAGTATTTACTGATAAATTTGTAAGAGAACAATTAGTCATATCATTATCGTTTATATAATTTGTTATTTTAGTAATTTCGCATCTATCTTTTGGTAAACATTTAGGGCATACATTATTATCAGATAGGAAGAAATTTCCACAACGAGCACATTTCTTAAATTCCATACAATCACCTCATTTATTATTACAAATATATTATTTCAATTTTATTGCATTTTATCATATAAATCGAAAAAAAGAAACAACTTTTTTAAAAATATATTGACAAATTTTTTATAGATTATATAATATATTGTGAATATAAGTATTATCAATACTTCTAAAGCTTTGAAAGAAAGGAAAAAATAATGAGTAAACCTACAAGCACAATTTTAAAGATGTTGAAAACAAGAAAAGATTGTCCAACAGCTGAAAAGATATATATGGAAATAAAACACGACATGCCAGATGTATCTTTGAGAAGAGTAGAAACAATATTACAACATTTATGTGAACAAGGCTTAATAATAAAAATAAAATCAAGGAGTGGTGGACCTGAAAGATATGATGCAAGTGGATTGCCCAAAATTGTGTTTGAATGTCAAAAATGTGGAATGATAGAAGATATTTACTTATATGATATACAACTAAGAAGACTTTATAGTGAAATGAAAAAAATAGGAGAAGAAATAGGTGCAAATGCAAATCATTCTGAGATAAACTTAAGTGGATTATGTGAAAAATGTAGAAAAAAAGAAATGGAAAATGAGGAAGCAAATGGAAAGAATATATAAAGAAGCAAACAAATCAGAGACTGAAACAGTAATAAATGTACTATATGAAGAAGAAAAGCTATGCATTTATACAAACAAAGTAGATTTACAAAAACAGTTACGAAAATTAATAGGAGAGCCTAATAAAGAATATAAAATTAAGAAGTCAATTGTGGGTAGTGCTTGGGAAATAAGATTAAGTGATAAAAGTAAGATATCAAAACTAATATTGAAGGCCAATATTTATGAATTATAATTGTGAAAATTGTGTGAATTTTAGCACTCTCATATTGACATTGCCAAAAATGGGTACTATAATAATAATCGTAAAAAGTTAAAAATACTTTTTACATTATGTGCTAACACAAAATAATTTCAACACATAATATGAAAGGAAGTTGATTTATTATGATGATGGTACCAAGAAGAAAACATGATTATGACGTTTTTGATGAGATGTTTAAAGAACCATTCTTTAATGATGTTGAAGAAAGCAAATTGATGAGAACAGATATTAAAGAGAAGAAGGACAAATATGTAATTGATATGGATTTACCTGGATATTCAAAAGAAAATATACAAATCCAAATCAATAATGGTTATTTATTAATTACAGCAAAAACAGATCAAAACAAGGAAGACAAAGAAGAAGGAAAGTTTGTTCATAGAGAAAGATTTATTGGAGAATGTTCAAGAAGCTTCTATGTAGGCGATGAAATAAGACAAGAAGATGTTAAGGCAAGTTTTAGAAATGGTACACTTGAACTAGAAATTCCTAAAAAAGAGGAAAGAAAAGAATTACCAGAACAAAAATATATTCAAATAGATGATTAAAAAATAGTATAATAAAAAAGCACTGTATATGCAGTGCTTTTTTATTATTAGAAATTTTATTAAGTAGTTAGTAATAAAAAATATAAATCTAAAGAAATCTAAAGAAATCTTAAGAATAAAAAAAACTAAAAGTATTTATGTTATTTATTAATATGATATAATAGTGCCCGAAAGAGGGAGAATTTTGAAATATAATAAAATATTGGTTGTAGAAGATGATAAAGATATTATAGAGATATTAGAATTGTATTTAAAAAATAATGGGTATGAAGTAAAGAAAGCAACAAATGGAAATGAAGCTTTAAAAATAATGGACAAGGAAGATGTGAACCTAATTATAGCTGATATAATGATGCCTATAATGGATGGATATGAGTTAATAAAAAAAGTTAGGGAAATGAATAACATACCAATAATTATATTGTCTGCTAAAAGTATGGAAGAAGATAAAATAGAAGGATTAAATATAGGTGCAGATGCATATATAACGAAACCATTTAAACCATTGGAAGTAGTTGCAAATGTAAAAGCAGTTTTAAGAAGATGTTACAAATATGAAGAAAAAAATAATAAAAAAATTAAAATAAAGGATTTAGAATTTGATGAAAATGAGTATACGATAAAAAAGAATGGAAAAATAGTACAATTAACAAATACAGAGACTAAAATACTAGTAAAAATGATGAGAGAACCAGAAAAAATATTCACAAAAGAGCAATTATATGAATGCATAAGTGAAGGATATTTTCAGACTGATGCAAATACCATTATGGTACATATATCAAACATAAGAAATAAATTAGAGTCATGCAATGGAAACGACGAAGAATACATAAAAACAATCAGAGGGATAGGTTATAAAATAGTAAACAATTAAAGGAGAATTAAGATTGAAAAAAGAAAAAAGTTTTATTAGACAATGTATTATACAAAATCTAATTTCTACTGTAGCAATGTTTATAATATTTATTATAATTTACACATTACAGAATAAAGAATTAGCTAAAAGTTTTCCAAGTATTTACGATGTATTAGAATATGAAGAAAAACTTGTAAATGATGAATTTGAGAAAATACCAATATGGAGAATAAAAGGAGCATCAATAATGGTATATGATACGAATAATAAGATATTATTTGTGTCAGACAAGAATATTCAAAATGAAATAAAAATTAGTGATATTGAATATGTAGACGAAAAATTTCAAAATGGAGAGTATATTGATTATAATGTAATAAAAAAAGATTTAACAAAACAATATTATGTAACCAAGGTAAAGTATGAAAAAAATACAGAAACTTTAATGGATTTTGCAATTTTAAATTATAATTTAGAAGTACAAAGTGGAGGACTTTTTGAAGACAAAAAGCAAATAACAGAAAGACAATTTGAGTTTATGAATGATTCATATAAAGCTGGTAATTATTCGGCTGAAAAATATGAATATGAAACTGTAAATGGACAAAAAAGAACGATGTTATTTTTATATCCACAATTTACAAATGAAAATTATGATAGAGCTGTAGCTAACTCTAATAAATGCTTACTTTTAGCAATACCATTAGTTAGTTTTGTAATTATAATAGATGCTATATTATATAAAAATAGATTAAAAAATAATATGGGAAAACTAGAAGTAATTATAAACAATTATGAAAAAGGAAAAGTAAATGAAAAGGAAGATGAAAAATTACAAAAAGAGTTCAAACCGACAGTAATAAAATTTAAAAGAGTATTTGAAAAGTTAGAAAAATCCAAATATGAGAAGAACAAAATTATTGCAAATATATCACATGACTTAAAAACACCATTAACTGCGATAATGGGATATGTGCAGGCATTTAAGGATGGAATTGTTCCTGAGGAAAAGAAAGTACAATATTTAGATGCCATATATAACAAAGCAGAACTTACAACGAATTTAGTAAATAGTTTGGTAGAATATACAAAATTAGAGCATCCAGAATATCAGCTAAAGTTAGAAGAAGAGGATATCAATGAATTTTCAAGAGAATATATGCAAAGCAAAAGACATGAAATAGAAAATAATGAATTTTTATTAGAATGTATTATACCAGATAAAATTAATAATTATTTAATTGATAAAGAATTGATGACTAGATTATATGACAATTTAATTTCTAATAGCTTGAAATACAATGATAAGGGAACAAAAATATTGTTTAAAATAGAAGAAACAATGGAAGAAACCAAAATAATAATTGCAGATAATGGAAAAGGAATAGCTGAGGATATTAAAGATAAAGTATTTGAGTCTTTTGTAACTGGCAATGAAGCTAGAACTTCTGGTGAAGGCAATGGTTTAGGCATGTCAATAGTAAAAAATATAGTTGAATTACATCAAGGAAAAATAATATTAAATCCACAGCCTGAATTAGGATATGTAACAGAATTTGATATTTATTTTAGGAAGGAAAAAATAAAATGAAAAGTGTTTTAGAATATTTAGAAAAAACTGAAGCAAAATATTCAAGTAAAATAGCTGTAATTGAAGAAAATAATAATATAACATATAAAGAGTTAGTGGAAAATAGCCAAAAAGTTGGAAGTAGTTTAATCACAGATATTTTACCAAGAGAACCAGTTGCTATTGTTATGGAAAAAGGTATAAATGCGCTCATATCATTCTTTGGAACGATATATGCAGGAGGATTTTATTGCCTATTAAATCCTGAATTACCGACAGCAAGGTTAGAAAAAATATTAGAAAAGCTGGAAGCAAAAGTTATTATAACAGATAAAGAAAATATTAATATAGCAAGAGAAATAGGCAAAGAAAATAAAATATTATTAATAGAAGATGTGTTGAAAAATAAAATAAATTTTGAAGAGCTAAAAAGAATAAGAGAACAAACTTTAGATGTAGATCCATTGTATGCAAACTTTACATCTGGATCAACTGGAATTCCAAAAGGTGTATTAGTAGGACACAGGTCAGTAATAGATTTTATAAATATATTTACAGAAAAATTTAATATAAATAATGATGATATTATAGGAAATCAAGCACCTTTTGACTTCGATGTTTCTGTAAAAGATATTTATTCAAGCATAAAAACAGGAGCGACACTTGTTATAATACCTAAAAAAATGTTTTCAAGACCAGCAAATCTATTAGATTATTTATGCGATAATAATGTAACAACACTAATTTGGGCAGTTTCTGCATTATGTCTTATAACAACTTTCCATGGGTTAGATTATAAAGTACCAGAAAAAATAAATAAAATATTATTTAGCGGTGAAGTAATGCCAATAAAACATATAAGGGAATGGATTGAACATTTACCAAATGCAACATATGTTAATCTATATGGACCAACAGAGATTACTTGTAATTGTACATATCATATTGTTGAAAAAAAATTAGAATATGAAAAACAAATTCCAGTTGGAAAAGCCTTTGATAATGAACAAGTATTTTTACTTGATGAAGAAAATAAATTAATAACAGATAATGAAAAAATAGGCGAAATTTGTGTTAAAGGAACGGCATTGGCATTAGGATATTATAGAGATAAAAAACAAACAGAGGATAAATTTATACAAAATCCATTAAATGATAGATATATTGATATGATTTATAAAACAGGAGATATGGGATATATAGGAAAAGACGATAATTTATACTTCTGCGGAAGAAAAGATTTTCAAATAAAACATCAAGGTCATAGAATTGAACTAGAAGAAATAGATAGAGCTATGGAAAAGATAGAGGGAATAGAAAGAGCTTGTTGTATTTATAAAGAGGAAAAAAGTAAAATATATGGATTTTACGTTGGAAAAATTGACAAAATCCAATTACATGAACAGTTAAAAAAAGATTTACCAGTATATATGATACCAAATGTACTTAAACAAATAGAAGAATTCCCATTGAGTAAAAATGGAAAAATAGATAGAAAAAAATTAATGGAAGAGATGTAAAAGGAGGTGAAAATTACAGTGGAAGAGAAAATGTTAAAACAGATATTAGAGAAATTTAAAACACCAGCATATGTATTCGATATAGGAAAAATAAAAAATAGAATTAAATATCTAAGAGAAAAATTACCAAAAGGTATTTCGTTGTGCTATGCAATAAAGGCAAATACATTTGTTGTAAAAGATATTGAAGAAAATATAGACAGATTTGAAGTATGTTCTCCAGGAGAATATGAAATTTGCAAAAAGCAAAACATAAATAAAGATAAAATACTTGTTACAGGTGTATATAAAACTCCGGAAGTTATACAAAATATTATTCAAAATGAAAATGAAACAAATTATTTTACTATAGAATCAATGGAACAGTTTAACGAAATAAATAAAACAAAGAAAAATCGAAAAATAAAAATAATGCTAAGATTAACGAGCGGAAATCAATTTGGAATCAATGAAGATGAGGTTGAAGCCATTATAAGTAAGAGAAAAGAATATAGTAATATAGATATTGCAGGAATTCAATATTTCTCTGGAACACAAAAAACGTCTTTGAAAATTTTACAAAGAGAAATAGATTATATGGACAACTTCCTAACAAGGCTAGAAAAAGAATATAATTATTTAGCAAGTGAATTTGAATTTGGACCTGGTTTTCCAGTGTATTATTTTCAAAATACAGAATTTGATGAAAATGCGTATTTAGATGAATTTTCTAATATGATAAGCAACATGAAATTTAAAGGAAAAAAGATATTGGAATTAGGAAGAAGTATAGCTGCAAGTTGTGGAAATTATATAACAACAGTTGTAGATAGAAAAATAAATAAAGGACAAAATTATGCGATACTTGATGGAGGAATACACCATTTAACATATTATGGACAATCAATGGCAATGAAATTACCAAAATGTGAAATTTATCCAGAGAGAACTAATAAAGAAAACGAAAAATGGAATTTATGTGGTTCATTATGTACAATAAATGATATTTTAGTAAAACAATTTCCAGTTGGAAATATCCAAATAGGAGATGTATTTATATTTGAAAATACAGGTGCTTACTGCATGACAGAAGGAATATCATTATTCTTAAGTAGAGAATTACCAGCAGTTATTAAAATTGATGAAAATAAAAATATTAACTTAATAAGAGAAAATATACCAACATATTTGTTGAACATGTAAAAGGAAGGAAAGATAAAAATGGAAAGATTATTAGAAATTTTAGAAAAAATTGAAGCAGGAGTTGATTACAAAAATTGTACAACATTGGTAGATGATGGATATTTAGATTCACTTTCTATAATATCATTAGTAGCAGAAATAGAAGATGAATTTGATGTAAGAATACCTACAGTTGAAATTATACCAGATAATTTTAATTCAGCAGAAGCTTTGTGGAATTTAATAACACGTTTACAGGAAGAGGGATAATATGACATATTGGAGTTCACTATTTCTTGGAGCGTTTTTGCCATTAACAATTTTAATTTACAATTTAATGCCACAAAAACATAGATGGAAAGTATTATTAGTTGCAAGTTGTTTATTTTTCTGGTCAATAAGTGGAAAACTATTAGCATATTTAATTTTTTCAGTTATTGTTATGCACGACTTTGGACTATGGTTTACATCAATACAAAACGAAAAAGAAGAAATATTAAAAAATTTAGAAAAAGAAAAAAAGAAAGAAATAAAAGAAAAATATCAAAAAATACAAAGAAGAGGTGTGATTTTCACATCATTAATTCAAATTGGTATTTTAGCTGTTTTGAAATATTCAGGATTTGTAGGAACAAATATTAATAGTTTATTGAATGCTTTAAATATACCAATTCAATTATCAATAAGTAAATTTGCAATTCCAATAGGAATTTCTTTCTATACATTACAAGCTGTTTCATATATGGTGGATGTGTATAAAGGAAAAATAAAAGCTGATAGTAATATTTTTAGATTAGCATTGTATATGATATTTTTCCCTCAAATAATGGAAGGACCAATTTGCAGATATTCTGAAACTGCAGAACAATTATGGAAAGGCGAAAAAACATCATATAAAAATTTAACATTTGGATTGCAAAGAATGTTATTTGGTTTAATGAAAAAAATGGTAATTGCTGATAGATTAAATCCATTGATAATAAGTATATTCGATAATTATGCCAAATATGATGGAGGAATTGTTGCAATAGGAATGATATTATATACATTACAATTATATATGGATTTCTCAGGAACTATTGATATTGCAATAGGAATTAGTGAAATATTTGGAGTAAAACTTCCAGAAAACTTTAAACAACCATTTTTCTCAAAAACTATTTCAGAATTTTGGAATAGATGGCATATAACTTTAGGAGCATGGTTTAAAGACTATATTTTTTATCCAGTATCATTAACAGACAAATGCAAAAAAATAACATCAAAATTAAGAAAAAAAGTTGGAAATTTCTATGGACCGTTAGTAGCAAGTTCAATAGCATTATTCTGTGTATGGATATGTAATGGAATATGGCATGGTTCAGATTGGAATTATATATTTTTTGGAATGTATCATTTTGTCTTAATATTGATAGGCAGAATAATAGAACCACTAGTAAAGAAAATAAATGCAAAACTACATATAAACAGTAACAATCCGGTATATAAAGGAATTCAAATGATAAGAACTACAATTTTAGTATTTATTGGTGAGTTATTCTTTAGAGCAAATAGCTTAAAAGATGGATTTGCAATGTTTAATGAGATGTGTACAAAATTTTCATTTAATCTAATAAAAGATGGCACTATATTGAAATTAGGAATAGATAAATATGACTTTATAATTGTTGCTATTACTTCAATTATAATTTTAGTCGTAAGTATATTAAATGAAAGAAAAATAAACATAAGAGAAAGTATTGCAACAAAAAATATAGTAATAAGGTGGACACTATATTTTGCATTAATAATTATGATAGTGATATTTGGAGCTTATGGAATAGGATATATACCAGTTAATCCAATATATGCAGAATTTTAGGAGGAGTATAGAATGAGAGAAAGGATATTAAAAATAGTAAGCTTTTTTGTTATATTGTTAGTTATATTGATGGTGTTATCTCATATATTTATTCCTAAAAATAACTCAAAGAAGTTTGGAATGCACGATGTAAATGCAAATGGGATACTAGGAGAGCCGGATAATACAATAGATTTGTTGGTTGTAGGAGATAGTGAATCATATACATCTATAGTTCCAATGAAATTATGGAATGACTATGGATTTACGAGTTATGTTTGTGGAACTCCTGAACAATTATTAACAGATTCTTATGAATATGTTACAAGAACAAGTGAAAGCCAAAATTTAAAAATGGTTATATTAGAAGCAGACTCAATATGTTGTGAAATGTCAGTATCTAAACCAATTAGTAAAATTGCAAAAAAAATGATGCCTGTATTTGATTATCATAACAGGTGGAAGGATTTAAATGCAAATGATTTCTTTGGAAAAACAGAGTATACATGGACTAATGATTTGAAAGGATATAAATATACAGATGTAATAAAACCATCTAAAAGGCAAAATTATATGAAATATACCGAAAATGAAATAGAATTATCAGAAGTAAATAAATTGTATGTAAAGCTTATAAATGAATTCTGTAAACAAAATAATATAGAACTAATAATCGTAAGTGTACCAAGTACAAAAAACTGGAATTATCCAAAACATAATGCAGTTACAAAATTAGCAGAACAAGAAAATATAGAGTTTATAGATATGAATTTATTACAAGATGAGATTCAGATAGATTGGAATAATGATACTAAAGACGAAGGAGATCATTTGAATTATAGCGGAGCTGCTAAAGTAACGAATTATTTGGGAGAATATTTAAATAATAGAGATATTTTAACAGATCATAGAGAAGATGAAAAATATCAAAGTTGGGCAGAGGCTTATGATAGATGTAAAAATATAATAAAATAAGAAATAAGAAAATAAGAAATAAGAAAAAGATACTTATTATCATATTTGATAAAGAGTATCTTTTTTATATACTAGGAAAGTTCTCTGAACTTTCTAGTATATAAAATACGTTGCACACAAAATTACTATGTAATTTTGGCGCGCGAACAAATACGCGGACTTAAAATGCTTTAATTAGCCAAAATATTATTAATGTCCGCTTTTGTTCTATTAAAAAATAGATTTTGATAAGTTATATTGAAAAATAAGAATATGCATTAATTCTTAAAATATTCTTTTATCATATCTACGAGTAAATTTAGCTCTTTAAACTTATATGAACTTAAATATACACCAAATTCAACTTTTCCAAGACCAAGTGTATTATTTACTTTTGCTAAATTAAATTGTTTCCATTCCCAATCATATAAATATTCCTCAGTAACAACACCAATAACCATTCCCTCATTTACAAGCCTTACTATAGATCTATAATTACTTAATTTTAAGTTTAAATCACTATTTTTAGTTAATTCTTGAATTCTTTTTGTTGTTTGTTCATAATCTCTAGGAATGTATATTGCTTTTCCTTTTAAGTTGTCAAAGGTTAATGTTTTATTTACTAAATCAGAATTTTTATTTACTATAAATGTTTCATTTAAATATCCCATTTTAATAAAGTTTAATTTTTCTGGTACTTTGTCATCATATTTTTTTGCAAATACCATATCAATTTCTTTATTACATAATTTTTTTAACAGTTCATCAATATCGTCACATATCAGGTTTGAATTAGTATCAGGATATTTTAAAGTAAACTGATTCAATATGCTTCCAAAGATTAAACCACTCATATGATTATGAGTTCCTATTTTAATTTCTCTATTTTTTCCAAAAGACTCATTTAATTTGTTTAATTCTTCAACAGGATTTTTAACTTTTTCTAATAATTCTTTTCCTTCTATAGTTAATTCTAATCCTTTACTTTTTCTTTCAAATAAAGTCATAGATAATTGATCTTCTAATTTTTTTATTTGTTTGGTTACAGCAGGTTGAGATATATTTAATTTTTCTGCTGCTTTAGTTATATTTTCTTCTTTAGATACGGCAACAAAAATTCTATATAATTCAAAATCTATCATTTTAATCACTCCTATATAATAAGATATCATAAAGACGTGAGATATTCAACATAAATCACGCCTTTATGATAAGTTAAACTATTTAACATTAATAAAAATCTACATCAAGTGAAATAGTGATGATGATTTTCTTTAAATGTTTACAGTGAGAAAACTTGTCTCCAGTAAGTAAGGATTTGACTGTGCTTGGAACGTAAATATATTCTAGATTTTCACATCCAGAAAAAGCACCATAAGAAATTTCATTCACTTCATCTGGGATTACTAACCGTTTCAAGTTTTTACAATCAGAAAATGCACAGTATCCAATTGATGTTAACGTGCTAGGAAGTTCAATACTTTCCATATTACTATACATAAAAGCATGATCACCGATAGACGTAACACCTTCTGGAACAACCACATGACCAGTTGATTTGCTACCATCTACTACAATACCATTTGTTATTGTCATAAGAATACCTCCTGAAATACGTATCTGCGTTTGTGATATAAATATGTTAACATATTTATATAATTTTTTGAAATACATATATTTCATGGTGGTATAACATATTGGAATATCAGTAAAAAATTAAATATTTAGATATTAAATAATGAATGCATTAGAAAATTATGAATATAACATTGAAATTATCATAAAATAATGATAAAATATTGATAATAAAAATGAAAGGATGATGAAAATGATAAATATAAGACCAGTATCGGATTTGAGAAATAAATATCCTGAAATTGAGGAGCTAGTATTAAAAGAAGATGAGGCAGTGTATTTAACAAAAAATGGCTATGGTTCTATGGTAGTAATGAGCTTAGAGAAATATTCAAAGTTGATAAGCAATGCAGAATATAATGAATATATTGAAAATGCATTGGATGAAGCAGATAGAGAAGCAGAAAATCCAGATACAAAGTATTATACTCACAAAGAAGTTTTTGACAAGATAAGGAGGAAAATAAATGAAGATGAAATATGAAATAAAATATCTTCCTTTATTTTATAGTGATTCAGAAAAAATTACTGATTATATTATCCATCAATTAAATAATAAAATTGCAGCAAATAATTTTATTAATGAACTTGAAGAAGAAATAAACAAAAGAGCATATAATCCAGATAATTATGAAAAATATATTTCAAATAAAAAAAGACGAGATACGTATTATAAGATTCATGTAAAAAATTTTACTGTCTTTTACACTGTAAAAGACAACATTATGGAAGTAAGAAGAATTTTATATTCTAAGAGAGATTTTAATGAATTAGTGTGAAAAATATAGAATAAACATTTACGATTAAATAAACAAAAATAGAGGATACTTTTAAGTACTTCTATAATTTTTCTGGAAACTCGTTTATAGTTAGCTAAAGGCTCGTTTCTAATCTAATGTTCAAATCTACACTTGTTTATGAAATTAATCAAAGGTTTGTGCAACCTAGGATTGATATTTTATTAAGTTTATCGTAAAATAAAATGTGGATTGTGTAAAAACACAATCCACTAATCCATAATTTTAACTATTTTGCTTATTGCAACATTCATTATTTCTGTAAGGCATTACATTTGTATTTAAATTTGCAGTCATATTGTTTATTTGATTTGAATCATTTGAGTTTATTATTGAATTCATATTACAATTATTCATATAAAATTTCTTTTGTGCTAGTTTTTCTTGAACTCCTCTTAAAGCTTCACCAAATCTTTGGAAGTGAACAACTTCACGTTCTCTTAAAAATCTTAAAACATCAACAACATCTGCATTATCTCTACAAAGGTCTATCAATTTTTCATAAGTTGCACGAGCTTTTTGCTCAGCAGCTAAATCTTCTTGTAAATCAGCAATAGGGTCTCCTTTTACAGCTAAACATACAGCAGAAAATGGTGAACCAGAAGCAGCTTGAGGGTATACTCCAACACCGTGATCTGTATAATATGGACCATATCCAGCTTCTTCAAGTTGGCATAAATCTGCTTTATCAGTTAATTGGTGAACAAGAGTACCAACCATTTCTAAGTGAGCTAACTCCTCAGTACCTATATCATTTAATATAGCTTTTGAAGTTTGATCAGGCATACCAAATCTCTGACTCAAATATCTTAAAGATGCACCAAGTTCTCCATCAGGACCACCATATTGTGAAATAATTATCTTTGCAAGTCTTGGGTCAGGATTCTTTATATTAATTGGATATTGCAATATTTTTTTATAATCCCACATAATTACATAATCCCCCTTTCCCAAGGCCAAGGTTCTTCAATCCATCTCCATTTATTACAAGGACAATTTGCAGTTAAAGGACCATAGACTCTTTGATATTGTCTTTCTAAATTTCTCAAAGCATTTGCATAATTATTGTGTAAGCATAAAGCTTGAGAATCATCTGGATGAGTATCTAGATATAAATTTAATTCATCTAATGCAAAATCATATTCCTTTATTTGCATTAACATTTCTTGTCTAGTAGAAGTATTGTTACAAGAATTTAAATTATCATTATTAGAGCAACAAGTATTATTACAACAATTTCTTTGTTCTACATCATCTTCACAGCAATTATCATTATTCATCGATTACATCCCTCCCCAATAACATTAGTTTTTTTAATAAAATTTATAAAATCCATAGATTGACAAGGATAATATGGGTCAACAAGCTCGGGGAATATAGTACCTTTTTGTAACCCTATGCAAGGAATATATGTTCTATCCATGTTTTGAATAGGAACATAACTTTGACTATACATTGGATTAGCAGGGAAAATATCACCGCAACAATTATCTGTATCATAACCACAATTACATTCTTGATTATCATTGCAACAAGATGTTACCATAGGAATATTATCGCATAAAGTTTCATATTCACAAGAATTATCGTTATTGTGAGTAGAGTTAGAACAACAATTATGTCTATAGCATTTACGAGTGTACACTATTTTTTCCTCCTTAAATTTGATTTATCTGATGTAATAACATCATCTTTATAAAATATGCAAAAAATCGAAAAATGTTAAAAAAGTAAGAAAGGGTTGACAAAACATGAAAATAATTGAAACAATATTAAATTTAATATATCCGAATGTTTGCGGATTTTGTGGAGATATTAATAATGAAAATATTTGTACAGAGTGTAGTAAGAAGATAGAAAAATATAAAATATTAGGAATAGAAAAAAGTACAAGTAAATATATTGAACAACAATGCTTTATATATAAATATGAAGGAGAAATAAGAGAATCTATTTTAAAGTTTAAGTTTCAAGAAGAAGCATATTTATATAAAACATTTGCAAAAATAATTTTAGATAATTTAGAAGTATGTGAATATATAAAAAAGTTTGACATCATTATTCCTGTACCAATACATAGAAAAAGAAGATTAGAGAGGGGATATAATCAAAGTGAACTCATAGCAAAAGAAATATCAAAACAGTTAATAATTAATATTGAAAAAAGTATATTAATAAAAATAAGAAACAATCCGAAACAAAGTACATTAAAATTGGAAGAAAGAAAAAGTAATGTTAAAAATGTATATGAAGTCAAACAAAATCAAAAAATAAAAGATAAGAAAATTTTGCTAATAGATGATATATTTACGACTGGAAATACAGTTAATGAATGTGCAAAAAAGTTAAAAGAAGCAGGAGCAAGTAAAGTAAGTGTTTTAACAATAGCAAGAGATTAATAAAAAAATAAAATGAATAAAAATTTCCTCAAGTGTAATAATAAGAGTATGAAAAATAAGTCAAAGAAGGTAAAATAAACAACTTCATAGACGAACATAAAAGGAGGAAAAGAAAAAATGAAAGCAACAGGAGTAGTTAGAAGAATAGATGATTTGGGTAGAATAGTAATACCAAAAGAAATAAGAAGAGTATTGCATATAAAAGAAGGAGATCCATTAGAGATATATACAGATAGAGAAGGTGGAGTAATATTAAGAAAATATTCACCGATTGGAGAACTATCAGAATTTGCAGAAGGATATACAGAAACATTATCAAAAACAACTGGACATATTGCTTGTATTACAGATAAAGATACTGTAATAGCTGTGGCAGGAGGACCTAAAAAAGAATTTTTAGAGCAAAACCTATCATCTGAACTAGAACAACTATTAGAAGATAAAGAGATATACACAAGTAGTGAAAATAATGAAATTGCTATTCCCATTACACAAAATGATAACAGAGAAAGAAAATTCAATTCACAAGTAGTTTACCCAATAATTTCTCAAGGAGATGTTATTGGAAGTGTAATTCTTATGTCAAAAGATCATAATACAAAAATGGGAGAGACAGAATTTAAACTTGTTCAATCAGCAGCAGGATTTTTAGGAAGTCAAATGGAAATATAAAAACGGGAACCGGAGAAATTAAACTCCGGCTCTATTGATTTTTTTATATAATATTATTATAATAGCAACTAGAAAGATGGAGAAAAAGATGGGGAATATTGTATTATTAGATGATTTAACAATAAACAAAATAGCAGCAGGGGAAGTTATTGAAAGACCTGCAAGTGTAGTAAAGGAATTAGTAGAAAATTCTATTGATGCTGGAGCTAAAAATATAGAAGTTGAGATAAAAAAAGGTGGAAAAACTTATATTAGAATTACAGACAATGGCAAAGGAATAGAAAGAGATGATATGGCGATTGCACTAGAACGCCATGCAACATCTAAGATCAGAAAAGTTGAAGATTTGGAACATACATATACAATGGGGTTTAGAGGAGAAGCATTGGCAAGTATTACAGCAATTTCTAGAATGACAATACTCACGAAAACTGAAGATGCCGACAATGGAACTAAAATGATAGCAGAAGCGGGAGATATTCTAAGCATTGAAGAAGTTGCAGCACAAAAAGGAACAACAATAATTGTAGAGAACTTATTTTTTAATACTCCTGTTAGATACAAATTTTTAAAACAAGATGCAACAGAATTTAGATATATAAAAGAAATGGTAATTAATATAGCAATGGCAAATTTAGATGTTGCAATTAAATTAATAAATGATGGAAAAGCGGTATTTAAATCAAATGGATCAGGAAAAATGCAAGATTTAATATTTTTAATCTATGGAAAAGAGATAAGTGAAAATTTAGTAGATGTAAATTATCAAGAAGAAAATATTAAAATTACAGGAGTTGTTGGAAATACACTAGTAGCAAGAGATAGTAGAAAAGATCAGATAATATTTTTGAATAAAAGAAACATAAAAAATAAAACATTGTTAAATAGTGCAGATGAAGCTTTTAAAGCTGGAATTGGAATCGGAAAATATGGATTTTTTATATTAAATATTGAAGCACCAGCTAATATGTATGATGTAAATGTCCACCCAACTAAAACAGAAGTTAGATTTAAAAATGATGAACAAATGTATAGAGTGTTATACAGGGCAATGAAGAATGCAATGCTTAATAAAGAATTTATGGGAAATAAAGAAATTGAGCAAGAGAAAAAAGATTATATTAATAGTGAATATAATTATTATACAAATAATTTTGTAAAAAATGAAAAAGTAGAAGTACAAGAAGCACCAGAGTTAATTGAAAGAGAGCAAGAAAGAAAAATAAATTATAAATATTTAGGAATATCATTTAAGACATTTATAACAGCCCAAATTGGTGATGATATATATTTAATTGACCAACATGCTGCACACGAGAGAATCTTATATGAAAAGATAAAAGAAAATTATAAATATACAAAGGCAAATAATACACAAATGTTATTAGTACCAGAAGTAGTGGATTTAACGCATAAGGAAATGGAGTTTGTTAAAGAACATTTTGAGCTTTTTACTAAATCAGGATTTGATATAGAACTATTTGGGGAAAATACTGTGAAAATAATGGGAAGACCAGATTTAAGTTACAGAATGGGAAACAGAAATATTTTCTTAGATGTATTAGACGAAATGATTACAAATGAAAGAAGTAACTCAAAAGATGTAGAGGATAGATTTATTGCAACAGTTGCTTGTAAGGCTGCTGTAAAGGCTAATATGGATTTAACAAAAGAAGAAGTAGATAGTTTAATTCAAGGATTGTTAAAATTAAAAAATCCATATACTTGTCCTCATGGAAGACCAACAACTATAAAAATAAATAAAGAAGAATTAATGAAAAAATTTGGAGAAGGATAAAAATAGATAGTTAAACATTAAAAGGTATTATTAAAGAGGAACAAGAATGATGAAAAGGTGTGGAATTATAAAAACTTTTTAAGACTGTAAAATATATAAGGGTAAATAGAAAAAATTAAAATTAATAAAAAATAAAGTGCATAAGTTTAATATTTAACTTATGCACTTTATTTTTTATATTCTTAGGAAAGTCATCTATGAAATAGTGAGTTTCCTTAGAAAATGTTATTCTTTTTTTTATAAAAAAATCTTTATTTAATCATATTTAATATTTCTTGTTTTAATTCCTCAACTATTTTTTCCTGAGGTATTTTCCTAATTACTTGACCTTTTTTGAATAGAACAGCTTCGCCTTTTCCACCAGCAATACCAATATCTGCTTCACGAGCTTCACCAGGACCATTAACAGCACATCCCATTACAGCAACAGTTATATCAGCGTTAAGAGTCTGTAAGAAGTCTTCCATTTCTTTAGCAATAGGAATCAAATCAATTTGAGTTCTTCCACAAGTAGGGCAAGAAACTAAAGTTGGCGAATTTTTTAACAAATTACAATCTTTTAAAATTTCTTTAGCTACTTTAACTTCATAAACAGGATCATCTGATAAAGAAACTCTTATGGTATTACCAATATTTTCTCTTAATAATGTACCTAAACCAATGCTTGATTTTATAGTACCAGAAAAAGCAGTACCAGCTTCTGTTATTCCTAAATGTAGAGGATATTTAAATGTACGAGCAGCTTCCTCGTAAGCTTCCAAACATAAGTCTAAGCTTGAAGCTTTAAGAGATATACAGATGTCATAAAAATCTAAACTTTCTAATATATCTACATGTCTTTTAGCACTTTCAACCATTGCTTTTGCAGTAGGTTTTCCGTATTTTTCGAGTAAATCTTTTTCAAGAGAACCACCGTTTACACCTATTCTAATAGGAATATTTTTTTCTTTGCATGCTTTTACAACTTCTTTTACACAATCTATAGAGCCTATATTACCAGGGTTTATTCTAAGTTTATCAACACCACTTTTAATTGCTTCCAATGCTAATTTATAATCAAAATGAATATCAGCAACAATAGGAATATGAATTCTTGATTTTATATCTTTTATTGCTTTTGCATCTTCCATATCCAAACAAGCAACTCTAATAATTTCACAACCAGCTTTTTCTAATTCGAAAATTTGCTTTACTGTGTTTTCAACATCTTTAGTTTTTGTATTAGTCATTGATTGTATTACAACATTATTATTACCACCAATTAATACATTTCCAACTTTAATTTGTTTTGTATCTTTTCTATTAATCATATATTTCAATCCTTTCAATAAAATGTATTATATAATATTAGATAAATATAATCAAGAGATAAGTTTGGAGAGAATATGAATAAGTAGAAATTATTATTTGATTTTTTAATATAAAAAACAAAAATAACATATTCTAAGGAAACTCACTATTTCATAGATGACTTTCCTTAGAATATAAAAAAAGTGACAGAGAGCATCTACATAATGCAAATACTCTTTGTCACTCTGGATTAATTGAGTAAAACTACCACAATTTTACCAGTTAATAGATAGATCTAAATCTATCAATTCCCAGCCTTTATCAGCATATCTCAATACCTCATTAGCAGTATCATTATCCAATAAACTGCCTTTGAACACAAGGATTTGGCTGTTGCCGTAACGATTTCCCAACTTGATTGCTCCTTTGCTAATCAGGAAATCAACGGGGTCATTCTTTTCATAATCCAAATTGCACTGATGGCAAATTTTTATCGCTACTTCATGATGTCCATCAGTAGAGAG
Organism: uncultured Clostridia bacterium; assembly: GCA_934183325.1. Taxonomy (GTDB): domain Bacteria; phylum Bacillota; class Clostridia; order TANB77; family CAG-508; genus CAKPSH01. The sequence continues at coordinate 86,133 of CAKPSH010000002.1, read as the reverse complement.
TTTTGCCATGTGCTCTTTGCCTCTGAAGAAAATGCCAACAATTCTGGACATAGTGTTTATCCTCCTTTGGATATTTTATTACAATCATTATATCAATTTTTTATGTAAAAATCAATTTGTATAAATATAATTAGATGAAAATCTAAAAAACACTTGATAATCTGGAAAAAATATGTTACAATCTAATCTGTTTGAAAAGAGAAAAGTCTTTTTTCAGCCTTTCTCACAATAAAATTGTGGGATAAATATCCAAAAGGAGGTGAAAGATAATGAATAAATACGAGAGTGTTATCATTATTGGTCAAGATGTTACTGAAGAAGGTATAAAAGCTTTAATAGCTAGATTCTCAGAATTGATTAATAATGCAGGTAAAGTTGAAGATGTTCAAGAAATGGGAAGAAGAAAATTAGCTTATGACATCGGAAAGAATACAGAAGGTTATTATGTAGTATTTACTTTCGAAGCTAAACCAGAATTAATAGCTGAATTAGAAAGAAATTACAGAATAACAGACGAAATCATAAAATTCATAACAATTAGAAAAGATTAATAAAATAACTAGGGGCTAAATCAAAGTAGAAAGAAGGAAAAAATATGAACAAAGTAATCTTAATGGGAAGATTAACAAGAGATCCAGAAGTTAGATATACTCAAACAAATAATACTATGGTAGCAAGTTTTAGCTTAGCTGTAAATAGAAGATTTACAAGACAAGGAGAAGAAAGACAAGCGGATTTTATTAATATAGTTGCTTGGAGTAAACTAGCAGAATTTTGTAGTAAATATTTCAAAAAGGGACAACAAGTAGGAATAATTGGAAGAATTCAAACTAGAACTTGGGATGATGACCAAGGACAAAAACACTACATAACAGAAGTTGTCGCTGAAGAAGCATATTTTGCTGATGGAAAAAGAGATTCAGATGGTTCAAGTGCAAATTTCGAAAACACATTCGGAAATGTAGCTGCAAACCCAAATCCTGATTTTGAAGTAACACCTAGTGATGATTTACCATTTTAATATTGATAGGGGGGAAAAATAATGGCAGACAAGAGAAATAATAGAAGAAATAATAACAATAATGATGATGATTTCAATCCAAAGTTCAGAAAAATGAGAAAGAAAGTATGTGTACTTTGTAGTGATAAAAATTTTGTTTTAGATTACAAAAATCCAGAACAATTAAGAAAATTCATCAATGAAAAAGGTAAAATCTTACCAAGAAGAGCTACAGGATGTTGTGCAAAACATCAAAGAGATATAACATTAGCTGTTAAGAGATGTAGACAAATAGCTCTATTACCTTATTCACAAAACTAATATAAAAAGACCTTTAAGGGTCTTTTTTATATACTAGAAAGTTCTTTGAACTTTCTAGTATATAAATATGTTGCACACAAAATTACTATGTAATTTTGGCGTGTGAACAAAGACGCGGACTTAAAAATGTTTTGATTAGAAAAAATGTTATTAATGTCCGCTTTTGTTCTATTCTTACGAAATTATCTATGAAATAGTGAGTTTCCTTATAATATGATTATGGAAAATAAAAAGTAAAACTATATATAATTAATTTGAAACTTGTAAACTAATTATATATGGTTTTATTATAAAAGAAATGAGTGATAAAAATGAGTGAAAAATGTAATACCTGTCCACATAATTGCAATATAGATAGAAGTGTACAAGCAGGAAGATGCAAAGCAAGTGATAAAGTGAAAATTGCACTATATTCTTTACATAAATTTGAAGAACCTTGCATAAGTGGAGAAAATGGTTCGGGAACTGTATTTTTCTCAAATTGTAATTTGAATTGTGTATTTTGTCAAAACTATGAAATAAGTCAATTAAATAAAGGAAGAGAAATAACAATAAATGAATTAGCTAATATATTTTTAAAACAACAAAATGAAAACAATGCTCATAATATAAATCTAGTATCACCAACGATATATACATATCAAATAATTGATGCAATAAAGATTGCAAAAGAAAATGGATTAAAAATACCTATTATATACAATTCAAATGGATATGAAAAAGTAGAAACTTTAAAAAAATTAGAAGGATATATTGACGTATATCTACCAGATTTAAAATACTATTATGATGAATTAGGAGTAAGCTATTCAAAAGTAAACAATTACTTTGAAATAGCTACAAGTGCAATAAAAGAAATGTATAGACAAGTTGGAGAGTTAAAGTACGATGAAGATGGAATGATACAAAAAGGTGTAATGATAAGACATTTAGTATTACCAAATCATATAGAAAACTCTAAACGAGTATTAAATTGGATAAAAAAGAATTTTGGAGATAAAGTTAATGTAAGCGTAATGGCACAATATTTTCCAACATACAATGCTAAAACAACAGATCTAAATAGAAAATTAACAAAAGAAGAATACGCAGAAGTAGAGAATTATTTATATAAACTTGACTTAAAGAATGGATTTATTCAAGAATTAGGTGAACATGAAGAAGAATATGTACCTGTGTGGAATATATAAATTTGCAAAAAATTGTCAAAAATGTTATAATATAAGTTATAAAAGGCTAAAGGCCCAAACAGAAAGGAAGCACACAAAATGGAAAAGGCAATTACGAAAAAGGTAAAAGGCATTTATAATGAGGTTAAGGAAAAGAGGACTTGCCTCATCAGTGGTAGCTGGCTTTACATGGTTTTGGTGGCAGGTGAGATGTATGGCCACCGGGCATATGAGCGAGAGCAACTCCCTGATTTGACGGAAGACAATACTCGGATTTCGCAGCAGTTTGATGCTGTAATTGATGAGCTTTCCGAAGAGACTGAGAAGCTCTTGAACCAGCTCCAGCACATTGACTTGGAAAAGGGGGTCAAGACAAAAATTCAGGCATTATTGGTCAGCTTTCCCCTGTGGAACACAAATCTTGATGTGAAGCAGGAGAAAGAAAGACTGCTTGAAAAGGTTCGGGTTGCTCAGAAAGTAGCTAAAGGCCCTTGGGAACAGGAATTCTTTAAAGAACTTCAGGAAAAACTCCAGTTGATGGATTCTATTTCGAGCCAGGTGCAGTACATTGCATTGGGCTACGAAAATGATGAGGAGTTGGTAAAAACCATGGATCCTGACGGACGTGAAGTTATTCTGCCGAAGGGAGGAATTCCTATCAAGGGAGCGTTGTACACGGCTCTGCCTCAAACGGAGCGAGCCTGGTACGGATATTGGTTCGCAACCAGGAAAGCACTTCTGCCAACCTATGGAGCGCGGTTGGCATTCAAGGATGAGGGAAAAATCTACACCTGGTATGATCAGTATGGTAATGCCGTCTAAATGCCAGATTGATTGACTTCTGTTCTAAAAATACCGTAGTTAGGGAGTTCTCTGACTACGGTATTTTTTATTTTATGAAAGTTAGCTATAAAATAATAAAAATGCTTAAGAAGCATTATTCTTATATTTTGTAATAAATCTACATAATAAAGGAGAAAATGCTTGACAGAGTGAAAGATTACATATAAAATAATATAGTAAGTTAAAATATATTCTAAAAAAATATTAGTTATATATATTATCTGAACATTGAAAATTTAATAGGAAAGAGGAATTGATATGGAAATAATAATTGCCATAATCGCCACTCTTTTAATCTCAGCTATAATTTTCATTCCAATTGGAGTATTAATTAGAAAAAAAATAGCAGAAACAAAAATTCATGGAGCAGAAGGAGAAGCAAACAGAATCATAGAAAATGCTAAAAAAGAAGCCGAAGGAATAAAGAAGGAAGAAGTCTTCAAAGCAAGAGAAGAAATAATTCGTGGTAAAGAAGACTTAGAAAAAGAGATTAGAGAAAGAACAGGCGATTTAAACGCTAAGGAAGCTAGAATTACTAAAAGAGAAGAAAATTTAGAAAAGAGAAATGAAAACTTTGAACACAAAGAAAGAGAATTAGAAAGAAAAACTCTTGAATTAGAACAAAAAAGAGGAGAAGTTGAAGCTTTAGAATCAGAAAAAAGAGCAGAACTTCAAAGAGTAGCTAATCTTTCAGAAGAAGATGCAAAATCAATGCTATTATCTGAGTTAGATCAGGAGTTAACAATGGAAAAAGCAAATTTAGTAAGAGAAGCTGAAGCACAAGCAAAGGAAGATGCCTTAAAAAATGCAAGAGAAGTTCTAACATATACTATTCAAAAGTGTGCAGCAGATCATACAGCAGAAACAACAGTTTCTATTGTATCTCTTCCAAATGACGAAATGAAAGGAAGAATAATTGGACGTGAAGGAAGAAATATTAGAACTCTTGAAACATTAACTGGAATCGATTTAATTATTGATGATACACCAGAAGCTGTGGTTATTTCAGGGTTTGATCCATTAAGAAGAGAGGTAGCTAAAATTGCATTGGAAAAACTAATTGAAGATGGAAGAATTCATCCAGCTAAGATTGAAGAAGCAGTTGAAAAAGCAAAAGAAGAAGTTGCAGCTACAATAAAATCTGAAGGAGAAAGAGCAAGCCTTGAAACAGGTGTAATAGGGCTAAATCCAGAGATTATAAAACTTATTGGTAAATTAAAATATAGAACAAGTTATGGACAAAATGTATTAAATCACTCTATAGAAGTATCTAATTTGGCTAGAATTATGGCAGAAGAACTTGGATTAGATGCAAAACGTGCTGCAAGAGCAGGACTTCTTCATGATATTGGAAAAGCCTTAGACCATGATATGGAAGGAACACACGTTGAAATAGGGGTTGAAATCTTAAAGAAGTTTAAAGAAAACGAATTAATAATAAACGCAGTACAAGCTCATCATGGAGATGTAGAACCTCAAACATTAGAAGCCGTATTAATTCAAGCAGCTGATGCTATTTCTGCATCAAGACCAGGTGCTAGACGTGAGACATTGGAAGCATACATAAAAAGACTTGAAAAACTAGAAGAAATTGCTGACTCATTTGATGGAGTTGACAAATCTTATGCAATTCAAGCTGGTCGTGAAGTAAGAATTATTGTAAAACCAGAAAAAGTTTCAGAAGCTGAAATGACATTAATGGCTCGAGAAATTGCAAAACGTGTAGAAAATGAAATGGAATATCCAGGACAAATCAAGGTTAATGTAATAAGAGAAGCTAGAGCAATAGAATATGCAAAATAAAAAGAAAGGTCGCTAGACCTTTCTTTTTATTTTGTTTTGTTGTATAATACAATGGATTATTATAAATTAGAAAGGAAAGGTTTTGTATAATGAAGATTTTATCAGTTGGTGATTTAATTGGCGAGATAGGATTAAACAAAGCTAGAGAAACAATAGAAAAAATTAGAAAGGAAGAAAATATTGATTTTATAATTGTAAATGGTGAAAATGTTGCAGAAGGCATGGGAATTACTTTAAAGAATTTTAATACAATTATAAGTATGGGGGCAAATGTTGTAACTATGGGAAACCATACTTGGGCAAAAAAAGATATATTTAATTTTATAGATAATGAAAAATTAATAAGACCAGCAAATTATCCAGAGGGTGTACCAGGAAAAGGATATGTAGTATGCAAATGCAAGAGTAAAAAAATAGCGGTTATAAATTTAATTGGAAGAACTGAAATGGGAATTGCAACAGAAAATCCATTTATAATTGGAAAAAACATAGCAGAAGAACTAAAAAAAGAAGTAGATATTATTGTAGTGGATTTTCATGCAGAAGCAACAGCAGAAAAAATTGCTATGGGAAATTACTTAGATGGAATAGCAACAATTGTTTATGGAACACATACACATGTACAAACTGCTGATGATAGAATATTGCCAGAAGGAACAGCCTACATAACAGATATAGGAATGACAGGACCAAAAAATTCTGTAATAGGAATGGATATTAATGCATCATTAAAGAGATTTGTAACAACATTACCTGAAAGATATAAAATGGCAACAGGAGAATGCATATTTAATGGTTGTATTTTCGACATTGATGACGAAACATGTCAAGTTAATAAAATTACTAGACTTTATTTGTAGAAAAACTACGAAATCAAAGCTTTTTTGAAGATGAAAACTTCCAATAATTTCCAAATATATATAGACTTTAATGATAAAAAGATATATAAATATATATGTTCTAAGGGGAATGCAAAAACAAGAAGCATTCTAAAGAGTTAATATACTGGTAAAGAGAAACTTTCTAGTATATAAAAATCTCTTAAAATTGAAATAAAAATTAAATTAAAGGAGGCACAAACAAATGGAAGTTTTAAAAATCTCATCAAAATCAAATCCAAATTCAGTCGCAGGTGCAATTGCGGGGCTAGTAAAGGAAAATAGTAGAGCAGAAATGCAAGCTATTGGTGCAGGAGCACTAAACCAAGCAATAAAGGCAGTAGCAATAGCAAGAGGTTTTGTTGCACCAGCAGGAGTTGATTTAGTATGTGTACCAGCATTTGCAGAGGTAGAAGTAGAAGGAGAGGACAGAACAGGTATAAAAATTCTTGTTGAATCAAGAGCTTAAAGAATATTATTGAAAAAATTAATTTAAAATGTTAAAATGTAGGAGTTGCTGAATGCAACTCCTTTAATAATATCTAAAGTAGATTAAGCAAGGAAAAAAATATAAAGAAAAGAGGAGAAAAAATGGAAGAACTAGAAGGACAGGTTATGGATATAATTTATCAGAATGAAGTAAATAGTTATACAATAGCAGTTTTTGATACTGCTGATGATGAATTAACTATTGTTGGATATCTTCCATTTGTTAATCCTGGTGATACATTAAAAGTTTCAGGAAAAATGGTAACACACCAGGAATATGGAGAACAATTCAAAGTTGAAACATTTGAAAAAACAGAACCAAGAACACTAGAAGCTCTTGAAATTTATTTATCATCAGGTAGCATAAAGGGAATTGGACCAGCAACTGCAAAGAAAATTATAAAAAAATTTGGAGAAAATACAATTGAAATTTTGAGAAATAACTCAATCGAATTAGCCAAAATTTCAGGAATAACAATGGAAAAAGCCGTACAAATGGGAGAAAGTTTTAATGAAAACTGGGAACTATGGAAAATAGTAAGTTTTTTAGAACAATTTGGAATATCTGCCAGTCAAGCAAAAAATATATATAAAGATTTAGGACAAAATGCAATAGAGGAAATAAAAAAGAATCCTTACATATTAGTTGATAAAGTTAGAGGAATAGATTTTAAGCAAATAGACAAAATGGCAATGGATATAGGAATAGAAGTACAAAATGATTCCAGAGTTAGGAGTGGAATTAAATATAGTTTAAACCTGGTAAGCTATAATGGGCATTGTTGTATAATTAAAGAAAATTTAATTGAATTTGTAAAAAATCTCCTAGGAGTTCCAAAGGAAATAATAGAAGATGAAATTATAAATCTTAAAGTAAACGAAGAAATCGCAGTTGAAAAAAGAGAAGATGAAACTGAATGGGTATATTTAATACCATTTTATAAAGCAGAAGATAATATAGTAACAAGATTAATGATAATTGATACATCTAGAAATGTAAAAAAAATTTCTAACATAGATAAGGAATTAAAAGAAATAGAAAAAAATGACAGAATAGAATTATCAGAAAAACAAGTTGAAGCAATAAAAGCGGTTAATGATAATAATGTATGCATAATAACTGGTGGACCGGGAACAGGAAAAACTACAATAATAAAAAATATAATAGAACTTTATAAGAAAAAAGGAAAGAAAGTTGTATTATGTGCACCAACTGGTAGAGCAGCTAAAAGAATGACAGAAATGACAGGAGAAGAAGCTAAAACATTGCATAGATTATTGGAAATAGGAAAAACAGGGGAGGAAAATCAGCTGATAGATGTTGATTTAAATGTACAAATGATAGATGGAGATGTTGTAATTGTTGATGAGATGTCCATGGTAGACTTATTTTTAATGAACTATCTAGTAAAAGCAATTTATCAAGGGACGAAGCTAGTTTTAGTAGGTGATGTTGACCAATTACCATCAGTTGGACCAGGAAGTATATTAAAAGATATAATTAATTCAGAAAAAATAACTATGATTAAACTTGATAAAATTTTTAGACAAGCTGCAAAAAGCAAAATAGTGCAAAATGCACATAGAGTTAATAATGGACAAAACTTTATAAAAAAAGATGAAATAGAAGGATTAAATAATGATTTTTTCTATTTAAATGAGCGAAATCAAGATAAAATAATCGAAAATGTACTAACTTTATGCAATGGTAGATTAAAGAATTATGGTGATTATGAATTCTTTAAAAATATTCAAGTAATAACACCAACTAAAAAAGGAAATCTTGGAACAAAAGAACTAAACAAAGAACTTCAAAAAATACTAAATCCTCCTCAAAAAGGGAAAAAGGAAAAAGCAGTAGGACAGGTTATATACAGAGTTGGAGATAAGGTAATGCAAATAAAGAACAACTATGACATTATGTGGAGCAAGGACAGAGAAAATGGAACAGGAGTATTTAATGGAGAACTAGGAAGAATAGTAGATATAGATACATCAGATGGAGCAATACAAGTAAAATTTGATGATGAAAAAGAGGTATGGTATGAATATTCAGATTTAGAACAATTAGAACATGCTTATGCTATAACAGTACATAAATCACAAGGAAGTGAATTTGATGTGGTAATCATGCCAATATCACAAAGTTCGCCAATGCTATTAACAAGAAATTTGTTATATACAGCTATTACAAGAGCTAAAAAATTAATAATAATAATTGGCAGTGACAAAGTGATACAATTTATGATACAAAATGTTGATAGTAAGAAAAGAAATACAGGACTTGAGTATAAATTGAAGCAGTTAGATATTTAGAGAATATAGTCAAACAATAAGTATAGTATCTTAAAAAGTTTATATTTTAATTTAAAATAATAAAACCTCTCCCAGAAGTCCATAAGGATTTCTAGGAGAGGAAAAAGAAAATCAAATTTCTTTTTGAGATTACATGCGTCGCAGTGAACGCGGAGCATTGGGGTTGTTGCGCACAGCACGTCGAACTTTTGCGTTCTTATCTTTCGACAAGATCCTCAAAATACTCTTCGGTGTCATGCTTTTATTGGCTGCGATCAGCCGCAATTCGGTGTCAGTGCTTACTGCATTCTTGACCATATTTAAGATGGTCAAAGCCTCCAGGACGTCGGAGGGAGCATACTCAGCCAACATAGGCAGAGGTGTTTCATCCATATAATACTGTAAATAAGGGTCGGAAAAGAGATAGAGAATCTCTTGAACCGTATCGCTTGTATTTGCATCCAGGTGATAGCAGACGGTGTCCACAATGAATTTCTCAAAAGCTTTCATTTTTTTACCTTCCTTTTAAAATTGTATGTTTGAATTGTATGTATATAACGCCAAATGGCGCTAAAACAAGGAAAATTGTACAGAAGCTACTTGAACTTTTACTATATATATTTTACCATAATATGATAATTATGTCAATTTTACAAGACTTAAAAAGATAACAAAGGTATGAGTGATAAGTTAAAAAGCTATTTTTATATGCAAATTGAATAAACTTGACTTTTTTTTATAATATATATATAATTGGAAAAAATAAAAGACAAGGGAGCAATGCAGATGTATGACACATCTAATATTATAGTTTATGGATTTGTTGGACCATCAGGAACAGGAAAAAGTTATAGAGCTCAGTTTGTAGCAGGGCAAAATAATATTGAATATATTATTGATGATGGACTATTCATACATGATAATAAAATAATCGCTGGTACTTCAGCAAAAAAAGCAGATACAAAAATAGAAACAGTAAAACACGCATTATTTCTACAAGATGAAGAAAAAGTAGAGATTAGAAATGCTATTCAAAAATATAAACCAAAAGCGATAATGATATTGGGAACCTCTGATGGAATGGTTCAGAAAATTGCAGGAAATTTGAATTTGCCAGAAGTTAGTAAGATTATTCATATAGAAGATGTTGCCACTCCAGAGGAAATGGAAAAGGCACATTATGTAAGGGTTACTGAAGGAAAACATGTTATTCCTGTACCAACCTTTGAAATAAAAAAAGATTTTTCAGGATATCTTTTAGACCCATTACAGATATTTAAATCAAAAGGTTATGGAAATGAACCATATATGGCTGAAAAATCTATAATAAGACCAACATTTAGTTATAATGGAAATTTTACAATTTCAGATAATGTATTTAGACAAATAATAGAATATTTAGCAACTAAAAATGAAAAAATAGATAAAGTAAATCGCGTAAGAATAACAAAAAATGAAGCTGGACCAACAGTATATATGGAAGTAACATTAATATATGGATACAATGTAAAAGAAGCTTTACAGGAGTTTAAAATTAAATGTAAAAAAGAGATAGAGAAACTTACTGCAATGAATATTCAAAATATAGTTATAGTGGCAAAAACATTAACCTTGCCAGATAAAAAAGAAAATTAAAAGAAAGTGAGAATGAATATTATGTCATTTATAGTAGCAATAGATGGACCTGCAGGTGTAGGTAAAGGAACAATAGCTAAAAGAGTAGCAGATGATTTAGGGTTAATTACAATAGATACGGGTGCAACATATAGAAGTGTAACAGTAGCAATACTTGAAAACAATATTAAATTAGAAGAATTAGATAAAATAGCAGAATTATTGAAAAATATAAAAATAGAATTAATACTAGAAGGAAAAAATCAAAAAGTATTTTTAAATGGTGAAGATGTCACAACAAAAATTAGAGAAGATGAAGTAAATAATTTAGTATCAAAAGTTTCATCAATTAAAGAAGTACGTGCTGAAATGGTAAATTTACAAAGAAAATTGGCAGAAGGAAAAAATGTAATAATGGAAGGAAGAGACATTGGAACTGTTGTTTTTCCAAAGGCTAATATAAAAATCTTTTTAGATGCATCACTTGAGGAAAGAGCAATGAGAAGATATAAACAAAACCAAGAAACAGGAATAGATAAGGAATTATCATATGATGAGGTATATGAGAGCATAAAAAATAGAGATTATAATGATAGAAATAAGCCAATTGGAGCTTTAAAACAAGCAGAAGATGCAATACTTGTAGATACTACTGGAATGTCATTAGAAGATAATATAAGACGAGTAGAAAAACTTGTAAAAGAAAAAATGCTTGAAAATAAATAATTGAATTTAACAGGGAAAGTGAAAAGTCACTTTCCTTGTGATTATATAAGAAGAAGGAGTGTATGAAAAATCATACGAAATAGAAAATGATAAATTTAATAGTAAGATTTTGTTTAAATATATTTTATAGTATATTTTTTAGAGTAAGAGTAGAAGGTAAAGAAAATGTTCCAAAGGAAGGAGCATATGTAATTGCACCGAAACATATAAGCAATTGGGATCCACCATTATTGGCTGGAAAACTGCGAAGAAAAGATGTATATATAATGGCAAAAAAAGAATTATTTGTTAATAATTTTGTAAAACTTGCTGCTAAAAAAACACATGTAATTCCTGTTGATAGATCTGGTCATGATACAGCAGTTATAAAGGAAAGTGTTAAAATATTAAAAAAAGGACATCCTTTATTAATGTTTCCAGAAGGAACAAGAAATGGAATCGAAAAGCATAATAAAATTCATAAAGGAGCAATAGTTATTGCAAATATGGCAAAAGTTCCAATTGTACCAATAGGAATTAGAGCTACATATAAACCTTTTTCAAAAATAACAATTGTCTATGGAAAGCCTATTGATTTGAGTCAGAAAAGATTAGAAAAAGAAGAAATTGATGAAGTTACAGAAAAATTAAAAGATGACATAATAATGTTGACAAATGGCGAAAAATAATATATAATATATGTCCGTATAAAATGGTTAAAAATGACATTTTAAAGCATAATAAATAAGAATTATTATGCTTTTAGGTATTTATAAAAATAATATTTAGTGGAAGGAATGAAAAGAATGAATAACCAAAAAATAAGAAACATAGCAATAATAGCACACGTTGATCACGGAAAAACAACTCTTGTAGATCAATTATTAAGACAAAGCCATATATTCAGAGATAATGAACAGGTTGCAGAAAGAGTAATGGATTCTAACGATATTGAAAAAGAAAGGGGAATTACAATTCTTGCAAAAAATACATCTATTATGTATGGAGACATAAAAATAAATATAGTTGATACACCTGGACATGCTGATTTTGGTGGAGAAGTAGAAAGAGTTTTAAAAACAGTTGATGGTGTTTTATTACTTGTTGATGCATTTGAAGGAACAATGCCTCAAACAAGAGAAGTATTAAAGAAATCTTTGGCACTTAATTTAAAACCAATTGTTGTAATAAACAAAATAGATAGACCAGGAGCTGAACCTGAAAAAGTATTAGATGAAGTTATTGGTTTATTCATTGAATTAAATGCAAGTGATGAACAATTAGATTTTCCAGTTGTTTATACATCAGCAAAACTTGGAATAGCAAAAATGAATTTAACAGATCCAGATGGAAATATGGATTGCTTGTTTAAGACAATAGTAAATACCATCAAAGCTCCAAACTGTGACGAAGAAGGACCAGTTCAAATGTTAGTATCTAACATAGACTATGATGATTATGTTGGAAGAATAGCAGTAGGAAGAGTTGAACGTGGAATTGTTAAAGCAGGAATGCCAGTAGTTGTATGCAAAAAAGATGATAAAAAAGCAAATGGTAGAATTGTTAAAGTTTATACACATGTTGGATTAAATAAAGAAGAAGTTGAAGAAGCAACAGCAGGAGATATCATAGAGGTTGCTGGTATACCAGATATTGAAATTGGTGAAACAATATGTGATATTAATAACCCAGAAAAAATAGATTTCGTTGATATAGACGAACCAACTGTAACAATGACATTTAGTGTAAACAATGGACCTTTAGCAGGAAGAGAAGGAGAATTTGTTACATCACGTCATATTAGAGATAGATTATTCAAAGAACTTGAAAGAAATGTAAGTTTAAGAGTAAAAGAAACAGCTCAAGCAGACTCTTTTGAAGTTGCAGGACGTGGAGAATTACACTTATCAGTATTAATTGAAAATATGAGAAGAGAAGGATTTGAACTTTTAGTATCTCGTCCAAAAGTTATCATGAAAGAAATCAATGGTGTAAAATGTGAACCAATAGAAAACTTAGTTGTAAATGTACCAGATGATAGCATTGGAACAGTAATAGAAAAATTAGGTAGAAGAAAAGCTGAAATGGTAAATATGGAACCAGCTGAAACAGGACATACAAGAATCGAATTCAAAATACCAGCAAGAGGATTAATAGGATATCGTTCAGAATTTATGACAGATACAAAAGGAAATGGAACAATGAACCATGTATTTGATTCATATCAACCTTTTAAGGGAGAAATTTCTTCTAGAACAAGAGGAACAATAGTTGCATTTGAACCTGGTGTATCAATTACTTATGGTTTATATAATGCACAAGATAAGGGAGAACTTTTCATAGGACCTGGTGTAGAAGTATATGAAGGAATGATAGTTGGAATAAACTCACGTTCAGAAGACTTAGCTATAAATGTATGTAAAGAGAAACATTTAACAAATACAAGAGCTTCTGGTTCAGATGATGCATTACGTTTAGTTCCACCAATTCAAATGTCACTTGAACAAGCAATTGAATTTATACAAGATGATGAACTTGTTGAAGTAACTCCAAAATCAATAAGATTAAGAAAGAAAATATTAAACTCAAAGGAAAGAGAAAGAGCTGCTAGAAATAAACAACAATAATATAATGGGGTCAGGACATATCCTGACCCTAAACTTATAAAAGAAGAGGAAATAAAATGAATTTAGAAGAATTAGAGATAATCAAGAAAAAAGCATTAGAAGAACATATACCAATAATAATGGATGATACCTTAGAAGTTATTGAAGAAAAATTAAAAGATATAGAAGTAAAAAGATTATTAGAAATAGGTACAGCTGTTGGATATTCTGCAATGTGTTTTAGTCAATTTTTAGATGAAGATGGAAAAATTGATACAATTGAAAGAGACACTGAAAGAGTAACAGAAGCAAGAGAAAACATAAAAAAAGTAGGAGTATCAGAAAAAATAAATATTATTGAAGGTGATGCAGTTGAAATATTACCAACAATGGATGAAAAATATGATGTAGTATTTATTGATGCAGCAAAAGGAAAATATCCATTTTTCTTAAAAGAAGCATTAAGAATGTTAAAACCAAATGGAATAATATTTGCCGATAATATTTTATATAAAGGTTATGTTATGAGTGATTATAACAAGCATAAACAAAGAACAGCAGTTAGAAATTTAAGAGAATACATAAAAGAGATAAGCGAAAATCCAAACCTTGAAACTGAAATTTTAGAAGTTGGAGATGGGTTGGCAATAAGCAAAAATATAAATTAAAAAATAAGATTTTATTAAATGTCATAGGGCAAATAATAAAATCTTATTTTTTTATCTTATCATACGGAACCATTCTGAATAAATATTCTTAGTTATATTGAAAATAGTGGATTTCCTTACTTCTTTTTCAGCGACTATATTAATAGTAGCAACAGTTTCGTCATTTAATGTATAAGTTGCTGTTCCAATTTTTTGACCTTTTAGGATAGGGGCTTCTAGATTTTCATTTATTGATATATTTTGGACAACACTACTTTCCATTCCTTTCTTTATTAAAACATTAGCAGAAGTTTCGAAAATTCCATTTACAGTTTTTTCAACACCTTTATTTATTTCAACTGTTGTTACAACATCATTAGCATTACCGAAAGACACAGAAGAATAATTTGCAAATCCATAATCTAGAAGCTTTCTAGCATCTCCAAAACGAACAGAAGGAGAAGGGGCGTGCATTACGACAGCAATAAGAGATAAATCATTTCTTGTGGCACTTGCAGATAGGTTATATAATGCAAGACTAGTAGAACCTGTTTTTAACCCTGTACAGCCATCATAAGTACGAAGGAGTTTATTAGTATTTACTAATTGAGACTTACCATCTCTAAGAGTATCCATATAAATTGTAGTGTAATTTGTAATAGAAGGATGATTTATTAAAAGTTCGCGAGACATTAAAGAAATATCATAAGCAGAAGTGACATGCCCATCTTCATCAATTCCATGGCAATTAACAAAATTAGTATCATTCATTCCAAGTTCTTTAGCTCTAGCATTCATTTTTTGAACAAATGATTCTTCAGAACCAGCAATATATTCTGCCATAGCGACAGTGCAATCATTAGCAGAAACAACACATATTGCTTTTAACATATCATTTACACTTAAAGTTTCTCGTGTGTCAAGCCAAATCTGAGAACCGCCCATAGATCTAGCATGTTCACTACAAGGAATCATTGTATCTAAAGAAATATCACCTCTATCTAAGGCTTCCATTATTAATAAAATAGACATAACTTTTGTAACACTTGCAGGACGCAATTGCTCATGAGAATTTTGCTCGTATAATATTTGACCAGTTTTCTGTTCAATTAGTATGGCAGAAGTAGATTCTAATGTTAAGGTAGATGAATTTGATATACTAGAAGAAACCGTTATAGAACTTGAATCTATACTTGACCATATATAGTCAAAAGTTGAAGCAAAAGAATATGAAGAAATAAATAAAAATATAAAAAACGATAAAACAATTTTTTTGAAGTTCATAAAGCCTCCAATTTAACTCATAGAATTTCTTTTAATTTGTAGTTATAAAATCAAAAGATTTATTATATTAATTTATATTAAAAAGATAAAAAAATATTCAAAAAATTAATTTAAAAATAGACAAATAAAACGTGCAAAGGTAAGTGGGACAAAAAGTGAAAATCATATAGGAAAATATTACGAATTGTCTAAAAAGAAAATGCAAAAATACTATTGCATTTTCGAAAAAGGTAATGGTATAATGCTTATAACGATTTACAAGAGAAGGAGATGTTATAAGAAATGTTGCAAAAGATTGGAGATTTCAAAGGAATTGATATTGAGGTAGTACAAGGTTTTAATAACATTGTTTATTCTGGATTACTAGATGAAGCACCACAAGAAATTAAAGAATTAAATTATATTAGAACAGAACCAAATATTAAAAATAGTAAATTAGTATTTGTTGTTTAATTTAATTGAAAATACAGAGCTAGATAAGTAATACTTATTTAGCTCTTTTTGTAATTTGATAAAAAATATATAATTAGTTGTATTTAAGATAGATATACAAATATATTATACTTGACTTTACATAAAAAGTGTTATAAACTATAAAAGTTAAAAGGTTCGAGTGACCTTACAGAAGTACGCATATTAATAAGCAAGAAAGGAAAAAATCATGCTAGAAGAAATTAGAATGAAAGACATGGAAGTGATGAGAATATTCAAGGACAGAGTAGCTATTGAAGATTTTTATGGGGTACGGTTTTATGACTTTGAAGGAAAAAAGTGTGGAAATGAAGATTTAGTGTTATATTATGGTTCTGGATATAGTGATGGTACAGGTACGGTACTTGAAAATTATTTACTAAATTGTACCACAAAGCAAATCTATCTCAGACTCAATATATGCATAAGAGTTACACTGAAAGATGTATGTCCATGGCTTTATAGCAATTTCCTAAAGGATGGAGAACAGAAATCTGAAATTTACTATCATGGAATTACATTGAAAGAAGGAGATGTGCTAATAAACTGTAGAAACTTTTTTTTGGTTAAGAGATATGGCAAGGAGGAAGAATACTGGTGCTATACCAGCCTTGGCGGAAAAATCATAGGCAAAATAGGAAAACTTAAAAGAATTGATATCGATGATAAAGTCAGCGATTATCCGAACTGCTTTTGGACAGCCAGATGGATTGCTTTAGGAGAAGATGACAACAATAGATGTCATTTTCGAATTGAGCAAATTTTTGAAGAGTGGAGTACATATAGAATTTATAATTATGATGGAACTAACGCATTTGATTCAGAAACTGTACAAATAAGAAAAGTTCAAGATTATTGGTTTATGAAAATTTGCGAGAAATCAGAAATAATTGTCTGTGACTTGGCAGGAAATGTTCTATTTTTTAGCAAAGGGATTTATCAAGATATAAAGCCTTTAAATGCTGTGATTTATCCTTTTCAATCTATATGTACAGTAAATTACTTCGTGGCAATTAGAGGTACCAATTTTGATGTTTATGATATTCACGGAAAGAAGATATTCGAGAAACAATTTGATTGTAAGCATGAAATGGAATCTGTTGGAAGTGTTATTTTCTACAAGGAGGGTCAGAAATATACACTGTATGATATGATAACAGGAAAAAGCGTCGAAACAGAGATTGACTACATTGCTAAAGAAGATAGAATTCGTAAAATAGATAGAGATAATATAGGTTCTATAGTGGGATTTAAAGAATTCTGTATATTTGGAAGTGATGGAAAAATAGGACTGTATGAATACACAAGAAACAGAGGTGAAGATACAGAGTTTATAGGCTTTAAAGAGATTATTAAGATGAAATACGATAGCATTACTGTTAATAGCAAAAGTATTTGTGCTAAGATTGGAGAGCATGTAGACATTTATAGTCTAGAGTTGGTCAAAGAAAGTTTTGAGTTCTATAATTCTAGAAAAGCATGGTGAGTTAATTAATATTATATGTTGAAGGTAGCCTGTGAGACGTTTGTTTCGCAGGCTACTTTCAATTTGGAAAAATTAACATTATCAAATTCTAGTTTTATGTTGCAAAAAAAATCTGTTCCATATATAATTAAGACATAAAAAGTTAGAGAAAGAGAGTAACAATGGACGAAAAAGAAATAATAAATCCTGAATTAGAGGATAATGAAGAAGAAAATATAGAGAATTCCTTAAGACCAAAAACTCTAAAGGAATATATAGGACAAACAAAAGTAAAAGAAAATATGCAAATATATATTGAATCAGCTAGAAAAAGAAAAGATCCATTAGACCATGTTTTACTATATGGACCTCCTGGATTAGGAAAAACTACATTATCAAATATTATCGCAAATGAGATGAATTCAAATATAAAAATAACATCAGGACCAGCAATAGAAAGGCCAGGAGATTTAGCAGCAATACTTACAAGTTTGAACGAATTTGATATTTTATTTATAGATGAGATACATAGAATTAATCGAACAGTTGAAGAAATTTTATATCCAGCACTAGAAGATTATACTTTAGATATTATGATAGGAAAAGGACCAGAAGCTAGGTCAATTAGACTTGACTTACCAAGATTTACACTTATAGGAGCAACGACAAGAGCTGGCTCTCTAACTACTCCACTTAGAGACAGATTTGGGATAGTTGCAAGATTGGAACTATATTCAGAAAGTGAACTAAATGATATTGTAAAAAGATCTGCACGTATTTTAGAAGTTGGAATCGATGAAAAGGCAAGTCAAGAAATAGCAAGACGTTCAAGAGGAACACCAAGAATAGCAAATAGACTTCTAAAAAGAGTAAGAGATTATGCGATTGTTCTTGGAAATGGAAATATTACACTAAAAATAGCAAAAGAAGCATTAAATCGCCTTGAAATTGATGAAATTGGGTTAGATGAAACAGATAGGAATATATTGGATGCAATTATAAGCAAATACAAAGGTGGACCAGTAGGTGTTGATGCAATAGCAACAACTGTGGGAGAAGAAGTACACACAATTGAAGATGTATATGAACCATATTTAATTCAAATAGGTTTTATATCAAGAACAAGTAGAGGAAGGGTTGTATTACCAGCAGGGTATACTCATATGGGATATAAATATGAAAAATAAGAAGGAAAAAATAAAAGATGATATATTAATGTTTTTATTCTTCTGGATGGTAACATTTGCAATAATAGTAAATAGATATCTAAATAATTTAGATGAAGTGTGGGTATTTAATACAGCTAGAAATATTGCAAATGGTTTATTACCATATAGAGATTTTAATTTAGTAACGACTCCTGGATTGCCAATATTATGTGGAATATTTTTAAAGATATTTGGAACAGAAATGGTCGTTATGAGAATTTTAGCAAGTATTCTTAGTGCCACTATAATGTTTTACATATATAAGATATTAAATATATTAGAAATAAAAAAGGATTATATAATCATTATACTTGCAATGATATTCAGTTTATTTGTGGAGCATTTTTGTATAGATTATAATTTTGCAATATTGTTAATAGCGTTAATCATTTTGAAGATTGAGTTAAGTAATTATAAGAAGAACAAAGATTTCTTTGAATTTAATGTAAAGAGAGAACTAATTTTAGGGATATTAGCGGGAATAAGCATTACTATGAAACAGACAACAGGTATATGCTTCTCAATTGTATTTATAGGATATAAAATTTTAGCAGTTAGAAAAAAAGAAGAATTCAAACAATTTTTAAAAATATCTTTAACAAGAATTTTGGGAGTAGCTATACCAGTTATGCTTTTGATATTATATTTAATATATAATGAAATCATTGGCGACTTTTTTGATTATACAATATTAGGCATAAAAGAATTTAAAAATAATATACCTTATTATAATTTGCTTAAGGGAGATTTGAAGCTACTAGCTGTAATAGTTCCATTAGGTATAATTATTGCATTTTATAAATCTATAAAAGAAAGAAATATGATATTAACTATATTATTTGCTTATTCTATTTCAACAATAATTGTAGTTTATCCAATATCAGATAACATACATTTCTTGATTGGCGGAACAATTGGAATAATAACATTGGTCTATATGCTGAAATTATTGATAAATAAGTATTTTGATGAAGTCATAAATAATGAAAAATTACTTAAATTTATTGAATTTGTTACAATTGTAATAATAAGTTTTATGCTAGTAGTATCACTTTATAAGATAATAGGATATTTAGGAGATTGTGATAATTATAAATTACAAAATTTTAAATACATCCCTGTATATGATGATATGGAGGAATGTATACAAAAAGTAGATGATTATATTTTAAAGCAAGGGCAAGAAGTATATATTTTAGATGCTAGAGCTGGTATATATATGATACCAATAAATAGGTATAATAAAAATTATGATATGTTTTTAATTGGTAATATAGGAAGCAAAGGCTCAGGTGGAATAATAGAAGAATTGAAATCAAAGGAAAACATAAAATTGCTATTATTAAATAATGAACGAAATTTAAATTGGCAAACACCATTAGATGTCATAAAATATGTGAAAGAAAATTATAATAAGACAGATGAAATAGAAATTTTTGACGTATATGAAAAATAAAATGAGGTATATAAAAATGAATAAAGAAAAGGTAAAAAAAATAATTATAATTGCAATTTTATTATTAATAGGAATATTAAGTAGAATATTATTTATAGACAAACAACCTAATGCATTAAATGTAGATGAAGCATCATCTGGATATGAAGCTTGGTCAATTCTAAATTATGGAATTGATAGGAATGGAAACTTTTTACCTGTATTTTTAATTTCATGGGGAAGCGGACAAAATGCATTATACTCATACTTAATGATTCCATGTGTTAAATTATTAGGATTAAATACATTGTCTGTGCGTATGCCAATGGCTGTTATTGGCAGTATATCTTTGATTGTTTTTTATTTACTTATAAAAGAATTGAAAAATGAAAAAGTAGCAATAATAGGACTAGCATTTTTTGCAATTTGTCCATGGCATATAATGAAGAGTAGATGGGGGTTAGAATCAAATATATTTCCAGATTTAGTTTTATGGGCAGTTTACTTTATTGTGTTATATTTGAAGCAAAATAAAGTATCTTCTCTGTATATAGCTTCAGTTGTATTACGGTTTAACAGCATATGCTTATGGAACCTCATACTTCTTTTTGCCATTATTCTTAATACCTTTATTGATAATAATGTTGAAGAAAAAACAAATAAAATTAAAAGATGCAATAATAAGTTTAAGCATAGTAGCAATAATTTCAATGCCAATAATAATATTTGTGTTAATAAATTCCTTTGATTTGCCGGCAATAGAATTACCATTTTTAACAATACCAAGAATGGTACAAAATAGATATGAAACGGTTACAACATTGTTCTCAGGTAATATTATAATAAATAGTTTGAAAAACTTTTTTAATTCTATTGAAATGTTAGTATTTCAAAGTGATGGACTTCCTTGGAACTCAATGGAAGGATTTGGAATAATATATATTTTCTCACTACCATTAACTATTGTTGGAATTATTAAGGAATTAAAAAGGAAAAATGAAGTATCAAATATTATAAATTTATGGTTTTTAATTGCTTTTTTAATGCTATTTATATGTGAAGCAAATATAAATAGATGTAATATAATAATGATTCCAATTGTATATTACACTGTAATAGGAATTTATGAAGCTGTAGAAAAATTTGATATATTTAAATATGCAATATTGATAATATATTTAATATACTTTATTATGTTTGAATATGAATATTTTAATTTGGATTGGAGCCAATACTATACATTTGTAAATGGAGTACAAGAAATAGTTGACTATGTGGAAAATATTGAAGATGTAGAAAATATATATTTTCCATATGACATAAAAGAACCATATATATATGTTTTATTTTATTCGAAAACGAGTCCATATGTATTTAAAGATACAGTACAAAAGAAAAAGCCAAATGGAACATTCGAAAATGTAGAAGCTTTTGGTAAATATAAGTTCTATAATGAGGTAACATATGAAGAAGATAGAAAAAATTTATATATTATTCGTAGTCAAGATGATTTGAATATAGATGAAAAAATGTGGGAGACAAATGAAGTAGGAAACTATATTGTAATTAGAAGTAAAAATTAAAATAGAATAAAGAAGTGAGATATTATGAAATTATTAATGCATACTTGTTGTGCACCTTGTAGTGTATATTGTATAGATAGTTTAAGAAAAGATGGAATTGAGCCAACTGTATTTTGGTATAATCCAAATATACATCCATATGCAGAGTATAAAATTAGAAGAGATACTTTAAAAGAATATACTAAAAGTATAGGAGTAGAAGCAATTTTTATAGAAAATTATGGATTAGAAGAATTTTGCAAAAATGTATGCAATGATATTGAGAGTAGATGTGTAAAGTATTGTTATAAAATAAGATTAGAAGAGACTGCAAAATATGCCAAAGAAAATGGTTATGATACAATTAGTACCACTCTTTTAGTTAGCCCATATCAAAAACATGAGTTTATACATTATTTAGGAAATGAAATTGCAGAGAAATATGGTTTGAACTTTTTATATAGAGATTTTAGAATAGGCTTTGCAGAAGGTCAAAATAAGGCTAGAGAATTAGGCTTATATATGCAAAAATATTGTGGTTGTATATTTTCTGCAGAGGAACGTTATAGTAACAGAGAAATAAAAAAGCCTGTACTTCCTGAAGGATATGAATTACCTAAAAGGCAGAGATTAGAAGTAAGAAAAATTGAAAATAAAGAAGAATATATGGAATTGCTTTTAGAAGTGGATCCTTCAGAAAAATGTATCAGAAAATATTTGCAAAAATCAGATATGTATGGAATAAAAATAAATGATGAAATTATTTCAATAGCAGTTATCTTGCCAATTGATAGAAAAAAGTTAGAATTAAAAAACTTAGTAACAAGAAAAGAATATAGAAATAAAGGATATGCTAGTAAACTATTAAAATCTTTATGTGGAAATTATAAGCAAAAATATGAAAAAATGTTAGTTGGAACAACAGAAAACAATATACCTTTCTATGTAAAACAAGGATTTGATACATATGAAAAAACAATTAAAAATTATTTTATAGATAATTACGATGAAGAAATAAAAGATGGAAATTTAATTTGTACTGATTTAATATACTATTCAAAAGATTTAAATAAAAAGATGTAATTATTGAAATATTCTGTTTATTACGTACAAAATGAAATTGCAAATGTCATATAACGTTTTATGCTGACTAAGAATAGAAAATTTTGGAATAAGTAAAAAATACTTTTCAACATTTTGAATTTATGTTATAGTAAATTTAGAAAAACAAGAGAGGGAGAGTATATATAAACCATGTTAAAAAAAGCCAAAATAGTAGTATTAATTATAGCAATAATTGCAACAGCAACTATACCGGTATTAGTAGGAGCAAAAAGCTCAGAAAAAGCAAAACAAGACTTTGCAAATGTTATTTTCTTTGCATATTTTAGAGGAGATACAGAAGGAAAAGAATATCTGATAAATAATTATCAAAATTTTGTAAAAATGTATGAAGGAGAAGGAGACTTATCTGTAAAAGGATATTTAAATAAAGTATCATATGAAAAGTTTAATTTAATAAATCTTTTTCCACAATATGATGGAAAACAGTTAGTTCCAATAGAATTACCATGTACGGAAGAAGAAGCAAAAAAATCTAATATAGACTATACAATAATAAATACTATAATTTCTTCTATAGCAGGAATTAGTGATAATTTAGATTATGATAATGATGGTTACATAGATAATTTTTCCATTATATTAAAAGGAGGGGCTGATGATGTAGATTCGAACACTACATTAGTTAGCCATAAAAGTGATTATGGAGAAAATGATAAATGGTCTAATAAAAGACTAGGAACTTATAATATGTTAAATACATATTCGATTTCAAATAGCAAAGCAGGAGTGATTGCACACGAATTTTTACATTCTTTGGGATATCCAGATTTATATACATCCAATGGAACTTATCCAGTATATACATGGGATATAATGGGAGCTGTAGCTGAACAAATGTCATATCCACTAGCATATTTAAGAATGAAATTTACAAATTGGCTAACCATAGATACAATTACAACAAGTCAAACGCTTACATTAAGCTCACAAGATAACGCAAATGGAAATCAAGCATATATTTTAAAATCACCATTAAACGAATATGAATTATTTGTAGTAGAATTTAGAAAAAAGCCAACAGATTTTACTAGCTTAGATAGAATGATAGGAAATTCAGGAATAATAGTATATAGAATAAATACTACAGTAGAAGGTTTAAATAATAATAGAGGAAAAACTGGAGTGTATGTTTTTAGGCAGGAAAGTGGACTTCAAGATGATGCTACTCTAAGATATGAAGCATATAATGCATCATATTCAAAGGAACAAGGAAAAACACAGTTAGGTTCTAGTGATTTAAATGTAACTAAAGGAGCATTAACATTTAGTGATGGCAGTAACTCCGGAATAGTTATAAGCAATATATCTAGTAGTAAAGGCGACACTATGACAATTGATGTTACTATACCAGATGCACAAAATTATGATACATGGAAAAACACAGAATTTCCAGATAGTGTGGGGGGAGATGTATACACAAGTAAAACTGCTGATATTATTTCATACAACAATAAACTTTATTCAGTAAATATGGGAAACAATAAAATATATACACAAATTTATGAAAATGCAGAGTGGAAAAAGATAAACGAAGCTTCAATGGATAGAACAAGTGAAATCATAAACGCATCACTACTAACATTAAAAAATGATATGTACTTAATAACATCTATGTGGAACAAAATTACATTATACAAATTTAGCAACAATACATGGAACAAAGTTACAACGCTAACTGATACAAATGGAACTTTTGCATATAAAGAGTATAAGGATAAACTATATTTGGCAAAGGTTCATTCAGATAATTTAAAAGCATCTTTATACGAATTAAATGGAAATACATTCGATTTATTTGGTACATATTATGAGGGAAGTCTAGCACCAGGGTCACAAAAAGGTTATGCTGGAACTCCTAAAATAAAGGTAATGAATGACAAAATGTATATTATAAATAACCAATCAAATGGATTAATTAGAATGTATGAAATGAAAAATAACAAATTTACAGAGATAGAAACAACTATGAATTCTAATCAATACGATGTAGTAACACTAAATAATAAAATATATTTTGTATTAGGTAGCGATTTTAATAATGACAAAATGCGAATGGTAATATATGATGGAGAAAAATTCGAAAAAATAGATACAACAATAAAATTAGGTGCACCTAGAATTACTGTATCACAAGGAAATATGTATGTTTTAGCAATAGATATGTCAGCAACAGGAAAAGCAATTGTATATGCATATAATGAGAATACGGGACTAACTAAAGAAGGAATAGATGTAGACAATTCAGCAGATTCTAGCAATTTAAATATAGTTTCTATTAAAGATAATTTATATGTATTACTAAGAAGAACTACAGATGGAACTATAGTCGTAAAGCAAAAGGAAACAGTTAACAGTCTAAAGTCTATAAGTATTATAGCACCTAAAAAGACCACATATATTGTGGGAGACAAGTTAGATTTAACAGGTTTAAAGGTAATAGCAAATTACAAGAATGAACAAAAAAATGTCAATGATTATACAATAACAGGATTTGATTCATCTGTACCAGGAATATTTGATGCAACAATTACCTATGAGGGGGTAAGTAATACTTTTACATATACAATTGTGGAAGATGTAAAGGAATATACAACACTAACAGAATATCTAAACAAGGCTGGATATAAAACTAAAGAAAACTTTGTTACAGGATTTAAAATAAACGAAAAGATAAGTACCATAAAGAAACAACTAACAAATCAGGATATAAAAATAACAGCAAAAGCAGAGGTTATTTCAACTGGAACAGAATTTAGCTATCTTTCAGAAAACTATATAAGTGTAGTTTACGGAGATATTAATGGTGATGGAAAAATAAATTCGGCAGACTTATTAAAAATGAGACAACATTTAATTGGAACTAGTACACTAACAGGAGCCTATAAAAAAGCTGCTACGTTGGTAAACGGAAGCACAATTAATTCAGCAGATTTATTAAGACTTAGACAACATCTTTTGGGAATAAAAACAATAGTCCAATAGTTTTATAAAATATTTTGCAGTTGGCGTAGAGAAAGTAAATTAAGGAAGAGAGAGGAATGTAATAACATATGAAAAAATTATATATATTTTTTACAATACTAATAATGATAATGCTTACACCGCAAATTGTTTTTGGAGCAGGATCTGCTTCAATTTCTGCACCATCTTCTGTAGAAAGCAGCTCTAATGTAACTATAAAAGTAACACTAAGCAATGTGGCGGCATGGAATATAAAAATAAAAACATCTGGAGCAACAGATGGAGCAACCAAAAGTTATGCTGATGCAACAGAAGATGCTGAAAATACAACTAAAACATTTAGTGTAACATGCAATAGTAAAGGGACAGGAACAATTACAGTGACTGTTACAGGAGATATTACTAGTGCAGATGGGGCAAATAAAGACATATCTTTAACAAAAACAATAACAGTAAAAGAAAAACAAGTAAACAATTCGACAAATAATAGCACTAGTCAGCCTACAAATCCACCTGCAAGTGGAACAGAATCAAAACCAAATAAGCCAAGTACAGGAGGGCAAACATCAAATACTCAAACAGCAGGAGGACAAACACAAAAAGGGCAGACTGTAAACGAAAATGTGGAAAAAGAAGCTGAAGCAAGATTGGCAGAATTATCTGTTTTGGATTATGAGATTAGTCCTGCATTTAATAAAGACATACAAGAATATTTTGTAGAAGTACCATTAACACAAGAAAATGTAAAAATAGATGCTAAAACATTAGGTAGCAAAGCACAAATAAAAGGAACAGGAAACTATGATGTAAAAGAAGGAAATAATGTTTTTGAAATAGTTGTAACAGCTGAAAATGGAGAAACAAAAACATATAAATTAAATGTAGCAGTAATAGATAAAAATCCAATAACAGTTATAATAAAACAAAAGCAATACACAGTAGTGAAACAGGTAAAGTTATTACAAAAACCAAAATTATATGAAGAAACAACTATAAAGATAAATGATATTGAGGTGCCAGCTTTTAGAAATGAAACAAATAAACTTATAATAGTAGGAATAAAAGACGAAAATAGCCAAATATTATATGCAACATATAATGATGGAAAATATGAAATATACACAGAGATAACATCTAAAAATTTATTGTTATATATAACAGAAGGAAATTTAGATGGATATAAAAAGATATCTGTAACTATAAATGAACAACAATATAGTGCTTACGAAATAAATGATAGATTTGTGTTTGTGTATGCAATGAATGTAAATAATGGAGAATATGGATATTATAAATATGACAAAAAGGATGAAACTTTTCAATATTATGAAATATACAAGAATGAACAAAAAGAGGTAAATGTATTTGCTGTAGTAAGTGTTATTTTAGGAATATTACTTGCAATAAGTGTAATCGTGCAGATTGTAATTAACAAAAGAAAATCGAAAATATAATAAAAAAAGCAAACTATAACTAAATTGACAGAATTGTGAATATATGGTATTATATCAATATGGACGTTGAATGCGTTTATTTGAAATATATTCCTTTTGCAATACATCCGATAAGGATGTTTTATATAAATGTATGTACAAAAAATAAAATGAAAAGGAAGGAAAACTCTATGAAAAAAGTATTTGCAATGATGATCACACTCGTTATTACTGGAATGTTCTTAGTTTCTTGTGGAAAAGAGGATCCCCTGAACCGGGTAGAGGCTTATGTGGAAAAAGAGATGCTGGATGGAAGTGTTGAAGTTTTGGGAGAAAATAACGGTGCTTATGAGCCCTGTTATTTCACAACACAGAAAGCAGAGGCAGAAAAAAACAAAGAATTGGCGGAGATACTGAAAAAATATATAGTAGAAAAAATACCTGATGAAGAGGTAGAAGAGATTTTCTACTATGTTGAAAAAATCGAGGGAGAGGGTTATATTGTAGATATATTCTATCAAAGTTTGACTGAAGATAACAAAGTCTTTTTCTTTAGTATTCCTGCTGAGGAGGAAAAAAATCAGGAGATATATTATAATATTTTGAATTAAAAATTTTTCTATTCTGAGAGGAGAGTGTGAAATATCACGTAGTTTTTCCAAAAGAGGCTGACTGATGTTCTGAAATAAGGACGTCAGTCAGTATTTTAATTTTATGAAGAATTTATATAGAATATCAGATTAATATGTTATAATAAGGTAAAATAAAAAAGTAAAATTGGAGTAATAATAATGAAAAACAAAAGAAATAGTAATATAGAGATGTTAAGAATAATTTGTATGATTTGCATTATAATACACCATTCATTTGTTCATTCGGGTATTACAGTTTATTATGATAATATATTAATTGAAATTATAAAAGCGTTAGGACCAATTTCAAATAATATATTTATATTAATAACAGGATATTATATGGTTAATTATAAAACTAAAAAATTTAATATAATTAAATTAGTATTAGAAACGATTTTTTATTCATATAGTATTTTGATAATAAATGTTTTAATATTAAAAAAAGTAAATAGTTATATGATAATAAAATCAATTTTTCCAATATTAACAAATTCTGAATGGTTTATTACAGGGTATTTATTATTATATTTATCAATTACTATTATAAATAGATTACTGGAGAATATCAATGAAAAAGAACATAAGAAAATTATAATTTTTGGAATTATTGTTTTTAGTATTTTACCAACTATTGAATTATTAAATTCATATTTTTCGATTTATATATGGTTTATATTTCTTTATATAGTAGGAGCTTTTATAGGTAAATATAAGGAAAAGTATAATGAGCTTATAAAAAAAGGATGGATTGTATTTTTATTATCTATAATTAATTTAGTTTTTATAATTAATCAAAATAAAGAAGACTTGATAGTAGGATTAGGAATGAATAATATTGCAAATTTTGGAGTGAGTTTAAGTGTATTTATGATATTTATAAATAAAAAGCAGTTTTGTAATGACTCTATAAATTATATAGCTGCATCTGTATTAGGAGTATATTTAATACATGATAATTTTATTTTAAGAGATATAATTTGGAATAAGGTAAAATTACTAGAGTTATACAATACATCCAACTTTTGGATTTACGAGATTTGTATAGTATGTTTGATATTTATAGTGTGTATATTAATTGATAAATTAAGAATATTTATAATTGAAAAACCAATAATGAATAAAATTGAAAAGATAATTTTAAATAGAAAACTAAAAGCTAATGTGAATGACAAGAGAGAAAAAAATGTGAAAATTGTAAGTATTGAGATAAAGTAAAGGAGTAGAGTTTAAAATAGAACTCTACTTTTTTATATTTTTGAGATAGTTTATTTATGAAATAGAAAAGTAGCTAAAAATGTTATTTTTTGTTTTAATAATTAAATAAAAATTGTTCATTTTATAAAAATATTATGATATAATTCGACTAAAATATGAACCAAAGTTAATTTATATAATAAAAGAATGGAAAAATGAAGATGGAAATAATAAAGAAGTATTTAAAATGGATAATATTGTTTGTGTGTTTAATAGGATTTATAGCAATTGCTGAAGATGTATTTGAAAATGAAATAATGAAATGTGATATTATTGGTTATGGAATAATATCAAAATATTTAATATCTGATAAAATAACACCAATTGCTAAGGCAATTACAAACTTCGGTGGAATTATTGCCTTACCTGTATGTACAATTTGTGCATTAGTATTTATAAAAGATAAGAGAATAGCTTTATATATAGCTCTAAATCTTGTATTAGTAACTGGATTAAATATAGTGTTGAAAAATATAGTACAAAGACCCAGACCTTTGGAATATAGAATTATAGATGAAACAGGATATAGTTTCCCATCAGGGCACTCTATGGTAAGTGCAGCATACTATGGATTTATAATATATCTTATATATAAAATGGTAGAGAATAAAAAAATAAAATGGACATTAATTACGATTTTATCATTGTTAGTAATATCAATAGGAATAAGTAGAATATATTTGGGAGTACATTATACGAGTGATGTTATAGCAGGATTTTTAATATCCATATCTTTTCTTGTTATATACACAAGTATAGTAAGTAAAATATTATTTAGCAAAAATAAAAATATATTATAAAAGGAGAAAATAATGGAAAAAAAAGAACTAAAAATAGCAGGAATAAGTATATGGAGATTATTGGCATATTTTATAATATACAGTATAATAGGATTTTTAATTGAAACTATGTATGCATTTGTATTATACGGTGTTGTAGAATCAAGACAAAGCTTTTTATACGGCCCATTCTGTTCAATATATGGGTTAGGTGCAGTTGTAATGATTTGTACTTTGCAATATTTTGGAAAAAATGTACATACACTATTTTTAGGTGGATTTATAAGTGGAAGTATAACAGAATATATTGTAAGTTTTGTTGGAGAAAAACTATTAAATACATCCTGGTGGGACTATTCTGATAAGTTTTTAAATATAAATGGGAGAATATGTTTTATATACTCTGTATTTTGGGGATTATTAGGATTATATTTAATGAAAGTAATTAATCCAAAGGTTGATAAATTAATAGAATGGATAAAATCTAAGATAAGTATAAATAAATTAAGAACAATTACTATGATTGTAATTATTGGAATGTTTGTGGATTGTGTGGCTTCAGGGATAGCAATAGATTGCTATTTAACAAGGACTACTATTGAGAAAAAAATAGAAGTATCACATAAAGAACTAGCTGAAAAGAAATACAATTATTTATATAAAGAAAATGCAAAACTAGGAGACTTTATAAATAAGATATGGGGAAATAAAACAATGGTAATAACATATCCAAATCTTACCATTCAATTGGCAGATGGAAATGTAGAATATTTAAAAAACTACTATCCAGAGATACAACCATATTATTTAAAACTCAAAAAATAGGGAAACATAAAAGGTAATAAAATAGAACACAGAAAAATCAAAATCTAATCAAATGTAAATCAAAAAACAATAATATAATTAGGCAAATAAAAAGATAAGGAATGAAAAGCCTATGAATAATGATGAATATATAAATTTGATAAAAAGAGATAACGATTTAATAAGAATAGAGCAATTAGTTGTTGAAGATTTAAAGCCAGAAGATATAGAAATAATAATTGAGATTTATAAAGAGGGTTTAGAAAAGTTAAAGCAAAGGATAAATGAGTTAAAAGATATAATTAATCAATATTATGGATATTCTGCTATAAAAGAGATTTCTGGTAGAATTAAGACACCAGAAAGCATAAAAAACAAGATGAAAAAGAAAGATTATTTAATGACATATAAAAGTATGGTAGAGAATGTAAATGATATAGCAGGAATGAGAATCATATGTAATTCTAAAAAAGATATATATACAATCAAAGATCTTATAAAACAAATGCCAGAAATAAAAGTATTAGAAGAAAAAGATTATATAAAACAAAAGAAAAAAAGTGGGTATACAGCATATCATTTAATAGTAGAAACACCTGTAAAAGTAAAAGAAACTTTAATTTTAGTAAAAGTAGAAATACAAATAAGAACAGAGTTAATGGATTTTTGGGCAAGTGCAGAACATAAGATAAAATATAAAACAAATAAAAAGCTATCTTATTTGGATTCTAAAAAAATGTGTATTTATGCAAAAAAAATTAATCAACTTGAAGATAGAATAATGAAAATATATCAAAAACAAATAGAGAAATAAAATATAAGCATATACTGGTAATTTATTGCAAAAATCAAACAAATGTTTACAAATATTAATCTTAATGATATAATATTTGAGGAAAGGAAGTTTACAATGGGAAAAGTATATGCTTGTATTGATTTAAAGAGCTTTTATGCATCTGTGGAATGTGTTGAAAGAGGTCTAAATCCTATGACCACAAATCTTGTTGTTGCTGATGCTAATAGAACAGAAAAAACAATATGCTTAGCAGTTACACCAGCATTAAAGCAATATGGAATACCTCGGAAGAGTAAGATTATTTGAAGTAATACAAAAAGTAAACGAGATAAATTTTAAGAGAAAACAGAAAGCATATCAACATAGTTTTACTGGGGAATCTTGTGATGATACTGAATTGAAAAGCAATAGAAATTTGAAACTAAACTATATAGCGGCACCACCAAGAATGGCTTTATATATGAAATACAGTACAGAAATATATAGTATTTACCTAAAATATTTATCTTCTGAAGATATATTTGCATATTCAATAGATGAAGTATTTTGCGATATTACACACTACCTAAAAACGTATAATATGAGTGCACAAGAATTAATTACAAAGATTTTAAAAGAAGTATATAAGAAAACTGGAATAACGGCAACAGCAGGACTTGGAACTAATTTATATTTAGCTAAAATTTCAATGGATATTGTAGCTAAACATGTACAACCCAATAAATATGGAGTAAGAATAGCAGGACTTGATGAAATGAGCTATAGAAAAATGCTATGGAATCATAGACCTTTAAAAGATTTTTGGAGAGTTGGAAAAGGATACTCTGAAAAACTTGAAAAAAATAAAATATATACAATGGGGGATATAGCAAGATGTTCAATTGAAAATGAAGAAATATTATATAATTTATTTGGAATAAATGCAGAATTATTGATTGATCATGCTTGGGGATGGGAACCATGTACGATTGAACAAATAAAAAAGTATAAGCCCTCAAATCATAGCATAAGTTCGGGACAAGTTTTACATTGTGCATATAATTTTGAAAAGACAAAATTGATTGTAAGAGAGATGACAGATTTATTAACATTAGAACTAGTGGAAAAAAATCTAGTCACAGACCAAATTGTATTAAATATAGGATATGATGTAGAAAATTTGACGAATTCATCCATTGCAAAAAAATATAAAGGAGAAATAACCACAGATAGATATGGAAGAAAAGTACCTAAGGATGCCCATGGAACTAAAAATTTAAAAGAACAAACCTCATCTACAAAATTAATAATGGAAGCAGTTATTGAACTATATGAAAAAATTGTTAATACAGATTTACTAGTAAGAAGACTAAATATAACGGCTAATCACATAGTGAGTGAAGACTGTAAGAAAGCTAAAAGCTATGAACAATTAAATATGTTTACAGATTATAAGGAGATAGAACAGAGAAAACAACAAGAAAAAATTTTGAGAGAAAAAGAAAACAAACTTCAACGTGTTGTGATAAATATAAAAAGAAAATATGGAAAAAATGCAATATTAAAGGGAATGAACTTTGAAGAAGGACGGTACAGCAATAGAAAGAAATCAACAAATAGGAGGTCATAAAGAATGAATGATAATATAAACAAATATAGTGATATTATTAATATGGAACATCATACTTCATTAAAACATCCACGAATGTCATATGAAGCAAGAGCAGCACAATTTGCCCCATTCGCAGCACTCACAGGATTTGAGAATGAAGTAAAAAAAACAGAGAAGATAGTAGAAGAACAATTTGATATATAAGAAGTCAATATATTTGAATTAAAAATATATAAATGAAGTTTATAAAATAATAATGTTTTTCTCTCGAAATAAATAATAAAGTGTATTGACGAAAAAATTTTAATAAGATATAATGACGAAAAAACAAGGAGGAAGTTTTTTATGAAAAAACAAACGATTATGGTAATAGTTGCAATAATAGCAGTAATTGCAATTATTATAGGTGTAGTTGCTATAAATAGCAATAAAACAAAAAAAGATGGAGATGCAATTAAAATTGAAAATGTAAAAGATATGGAAGCAATGTTAAATACAATATATTCAAAATTAGAAGATCAATTACCATCTTTAGAGATAATGAAGATTGATACATCAGACGAATCTCAAGTAATAACATATACAGGAGTTACAGAACCTAATAACATTGATAAATTAGTTGTATCAGAGCCAATGATGAGTTCACAAGCATATTCTGCAATGGTTATAAAGGTAAAAGATGGAGCTGACATTGAAAAAATGAAACAAGAAATATTAGACAATGCAGATATGAATAAATGGATTTGTGTATCAGCAGAAAAATTATATGTTACAAACTATGGAAATATAATTTTCTCTGTAATGTCAGATGACGAATGGGCAACATCAGTATATAATGAATTTAAAAATATAATAAATAATCAAAACGGAAAAGAATTAGAAAGAACAGGAGATAATGAGGACATAGATCTTCCACCAGAGAGGGTTGTTCAATAGAACTTTGAAAATAAGGCAGAGAAAAATCTCTGCCTAATATTTTTTATAATCTAAGGAAAGTCATCTATGAAATAGAGAGTTTCCTAAGAAAATGTTATTCTTGTTTTTTAATTGTAAAAAAATTTTATGGAGGAAAATAATGTTATTTACTAATATAAGTTTTTTATATTACTTCTTACCAATTACTTTAATTATATATTTTTGCGTGCCAAAAAAATTAAAAAATGTGGTATTATTTGTAATGTCCATGATATTTTATTTTTATGGTGAACCTAAATATATATTTTTAATGTTAATAGAAATTCTAGTAGCCTATTGTGGAACAATTTTAGTAGACAAATACAAAAATAAGGCAATATTTATAATCTTATTAGCAATACATATAGGATTATTAGGATTTTTTAAATATACAGATTTTATTATAACTAATATTAATAATATATTTTGTTCAAAAATAAATTTGCTAAGATTAGCATTACCGATAGGAATATCCTTTTACACATTTCAAATAATTAGCTATGAAGTAGACGTATTTAAAGGAAAAGTACCTGTACAGAAAAACTTTTTGAAACTAGCTACATATGTATCTCTATTTCCACAATTAATTGCAGGTCCTATAGTTAGATATGAAACAATTGCAGAAGAATTAGATAATAGAACACATAGCTTTGAGAAAATTGCTTATGGAGCAAAAAGGTTTACTATAGGATTGGCTAAAAAAATATTAATTGCGAATATGCTTGGAGAATTGTGTTTATCATTTACATCAAGTAATGAAAAAAGTATAATATTT
Source organism: uncultured Clostridia bacterium (assembly GCA_934183325.1). Classification (GTDB taxonomy): domain Bacteria; phylum Bacillota; class Clostridia; order TANB77; family CAG-508; genus CAKPSH01. The sequence goes on along the minus strand of CAKPSH010000002.1, from coordinate 51,231 downwards.
TATTGGATATTTGCAATAAGCTATATGCTACAAATTTATTTCGATTTTTCTGCATATTCAGATATGGCTATAGGATTAGGAAAAATATTCGGATTTGATTTCTTAGAAAACTTTAATTATCCATATATATCTAAAAGTATAACAGAGTTCTGGAGAAGATGGCATATATCTTTAGGTTCTTGGTTTAGAGATTATGTTTATATCCCATTAGGCGGAAGTAGAGTTGGAGCAAAGAAATTAATAAGAAATATATTTATAGTTTGGGCTTTAACAGGACTATGGCATGGAGCTAGTTGGAATTTTGTAATATGGGGATTAATGTTTGGAGTAATACTTTTGATTGAAAAACTACTAATTGGCAAATATTTAGAAAAAATGCCTGATATTATAAAAAGAATATATGTATTATTTATAGTTATGATAAGCTTTATTATATTCAATGCAAATAATATAGGTGAGGCATTTAATAATATTAAAGGACTATTTGGAATAAATGGAGAAGTATTTATAAATAATTATTCATTATATTACTTGAGAAGTTATGCAGTAATTATTATAATAGCAATAATAGGAGCAACACCAATTATTAAAAAAATAATTGAAAAATTAAAAAGAAATAAGGTCATGAATGAGATTATAAATATAATAGAACCAATTGCAATGATAGTATTATTGGTAATATGCACAGCATATTCAATTGATAATTCATATAATCCATTTTTGTATTTTAGATTTTAAGGTGGTGGGCAAATGAAAAATAAAGTAAAAAACATTATAATAACATTTCTATTCTTTGGTGTTATTATAGTACTATTTTTTATAAATATAATAAAGAAGGATGAGGAAATTTCTATTTCCGAAAGAAGAAAACTTGAACAATTTCCACAAATTACAGCATCTAAAATATTTGACGGAACAGCATCAAATAAATTTGAAAAATATACAATGGATCAATTTATTGAAAGAGAATTCTTTAGAAAATTAAAAATTGACATAGAATTTAAATTATTTGGAAAGAAAGATTACAACAATTTATATGAATATGGTGGATATATAATTTCACAGAATTATCCTTTAAATGAAAAGTCAATAGTAAACATTACTAAAAAGATAAAAAATATAAAAGAACAATATTTAACAGATGAAAATGAAATTTACTATACAATAGTGCCAGATAAGAATTATTTTGTTAATAATGGAAATTTAAAAATTGATTATAATAGACTTGAAGAAATAATGAAAGAAAATTTAAATTTTGCCGAATACATAAATATTAAAGATAATTTAGAACTAGAAGATTACTATAAAACTGATACACACTGGAAGCAAGAAAAACTTATAAAAATTGCTAAGGTAATATCAGATAGTATGAATTTGAATATAGAAGATACAGAATATAATGAGGAGAATATAGGAGAATTTAAAGGGGTATATTCAGGACAATTACCAATTGTACAAGAAAGCGATAATTTAAAAATATTAAGAAACAATATATTGAATAATTGTATTGTATACAATTATGAAAATGAGAAAACAACAGATGTGTATGATATGAGTAAAAAGAGCTCGATGGATAAATATGATATTTATTTATCAGGAGCAGTTTCGCTTATAAGAATAGACAATCCGGAAAATAAAAACGGAAAAGAGTTAATTGTATTTAGAGACTCATATGCCAGTAGTTTAATACCTCTATTAGTAAGCTTATATAGTAAAATAACATTGGTAGACACAAGATATATATCACCTAAAATACTAAATCAGTATATTGACTTTACTAATCAAGATGTATTATTTATATATAGTACATTAGTTATAAATAATAGCAGTTCTTTAAAATAAAAAAGGAGAAATATATGATTGAATATGATAAAATTAAGTCAAGTAGTGATAATTTAGAAATAGACATAGCATACACTATACCGAAACAAGAAGTACGCGGGATTGTTCAAATTTCACATGGAATGTCAGAACATAAAGAAAGATATTTTAATTTTATGGAATTTTTATCTGATAATGGATATATATGTGTAATAAATGACCATAGAGGACATGGAAAAAGTGTAAAAAGAAAAGAAGATTTAGGCTATTTTTATACAGAAGATATAAATTATATTGTAAATGATTTACACGATGTTACAAAATACATAAAAGAAAAGTTTAGGGAGAAAGAAGTTTTTTTATTTAGTCATAGCATGGGAACACTTGTGGCTAGAAATTATATACAGAATTATGATAATGAAATATCTAAACTGGTATTATGTGGTGCACCCACAAAGAATCCATTTACTGATATTGGTATAATTTGTGCTTATTTTTTCAAGCTTATTGGACAAGGAAAAAAAGAAAATAAAGTTTTAAATAAGCTGACATTTAGCAGTTATAATAAAAAATATGGAAAAGAAAATGAATGGCTATCAAAAAATCTAAATAATGTTAGCATATATAACGATGATGAGCTTTGTGGATTTGTTTTTACAACTAATGGTTTTATAAATTTATATAAGCTATTGAAAAATGCATTTAAAAAGAAATTATATAAGACAAAAAATAAGAATTTACCAATACTATTAATAGCAGGAGAAGATGATCCTGTAATTCAAAGTAAAGGACACTATGAAAAATTGCAACAATTCTTAAATGATATTGGATATTCTAAAATAGAAATGATATTGTATAAAGAATTGAGACACGAGATTTTAAATGAAGAAGAGTATGAAAAAGTATATAGGGATGTATTAAATTTTTTCAGGAAGTAGTTGATAAAAATGTCTAAAATTACAAAAATTGCAATGGCTCAAGCATTAAAGAAGCTATTGATTGTTAAAGATTTAGATAAAATAACGATAAATGATATATCAAATGAGTGTGGAATAAATAGACAAACATTTTATTATCATTTTAGGGATATTTATGACTTGTTAGAATGGATTTTTGCTAATGAAGTAGTTGAAAAAATAGAAAAGGAAACAACTATTGATAATTGGCAAGAACAATTTATGTATGTGTTAAACTACATGTTAGAAAATAAATTTTTTATTATGAAAGTTTATAATTCACTTAGTAGAAAATTCTTACTTGATTTTCTATTTAAACAATACAATACGATATTTATAGAAATAGTTGATGATTTATCTAAAGAATATAATATAACACAAGAAAACAAAAAATTTATTGCTGATTTTTATAAATATGGATTTGCAGGAGTAATAGAAAATTGGATTATAAATAATATGAAGGAAAATCCACAAAATATAATAAATAAATTAAATATTATGATTTCAGGCAGTTTTGAAAATGCAATAAAGAAAATGTCAACCTAACTAAACAAAAATAGGATTATGTAATAATTTTTTACAAAATCCTTTTTTTGTTTATTGTAAAAAATAAGTATTATATATAAGATAATTACACATAGTAAATAAGGAGGTTGATAAACTATGTATTATAGTAGTGGAAATTATGAGGCTTTTGCAAGACCAAAAAAGCCGGTAGATGTAGACAAAAAATCAGCATATATAGTGGGTTCAGGATTAGCAGCATTATCAGCTGCATGTTTCTTAGTTAGAGATGGACAAATGAAAGGAAAAAATATTCATATTCTAGAAAAAGATCCAATTCCAGGAGGAGCATGTGATGGATATTTATATGACGGATTAGGATATGTAATGCGTGGTGGAAGAGAAATGGACAACCACTTCGAATGTATGTGGGATTTATTTCATTCAATACCATCTATTGAAACAGAAGGTGTAAGTGTATTAGATGAATATTATTGGTTAAATAAAGAAGATCCAAACTATTCTTTAATGCGTGCAACAATAAATAGAGGAGAAGATGCACATACTGATAGAAAGTTTTCTATTTCAGATAAAGGTGCAATGGAAATAATGAAATTATTCTTTACACCAGATGAAGATTTATACGATAAAAAGATAACAGATTATTTTTCCGATGAAGTATTAAATTCTAATTTCTGGTTATATTGGAGAACTATGTTCGCATTTGAAAACTGGCATAGTGCTCTGGAAATGAAACTTTATATAAAAAGATTTATACATCATATAGGAGGATTACCTGATTTTACAGCATTAAGATTTACAAAATATAATCAATATGAATCTATGATATTGCCAATGATAGAATATTTGAAAAAACATGATGTTCAATTTCATTATGGTACTAAAGTAGAAAATGTACAATTTGAAATAAGTGAATATAAAAAAATAGCTAAAAATATAATTATTACAAAAGATGGAGAAGAATCAAGTATAGACTTAACAGAAAATGACTTAGTATTTATTACAAATGGTGGATGTGTAGAAAATTCAAGTATGGGAAGTCAAAATACACCAGCTGAAATGAATACAGAAATTAAGCCAGGAGGTGGCTGGGATTTATGGCGTAAAATAGCAGAACAAGATAAAGAATTTGGAAATCCAGATAAATTCTGCTTTGATCCTGAATTAACTAACTGGATGAGCGCAACTGTAACAACTTTAGATGATAAAATACCACCATATATAGAAAAAATATGTAGAAGAGATCCTTTCTCAGGTAAAGTGGTAACAGGCGGAATTGTAACAGTTAAAGATTCAAACTGGTTATTAAGTTGGACATTTAATAGACAACCACAATTTAGAAGTCAACCTAAAAATCAATTAGTAGGTTGGATTTATGGATTATTTAGTGATAAACCAGGAAACTATGTAAAGAAAACAATGAGAGAATGTACAGGTAAAGAAATTTGTATGGAATGGTTATACCATTTAGGAGTTCCAGAAAATCAAATTGAAGAATTAGCAGAAAAAAGTGCTAATACAATCCCTGTAATGATGCCATATATTGATGCTTTCTTTATGCCAAGAAACGGTACAGATAGACCAAAAGTAGTTCCAAATAAAGCTGTTAATTTTGCATTTCTAGGACAGTTTGCTGAAACAGAAAGAGACACAATATTTACAACGGAATATTCAATACGTACGGCAATGGTTGCAGTATATACATTACTTAATGTAGATCGTGGTGTCCCAGAAGTTTGGGGAAGTACGTATGATATAAGAGATTTATTAAATGCAACAGTAAAACTTAGAGATGGAAAAGCAATAACCGATATGAATTTGGGATTGAAGGAAAAAATAGCATTAAAAGAGGCTTTAAAAACTATTAAAGGAACTGATATAGAAAAATTATTAAAAGAGTATAAAGTAATAAAAGAAGATGATATCTAATTAAGAAATAAATTAAATAAAAAACAAGAATAACATTTTCTAAGTGCCAAAGGCACATAAGAAAATTTAATTCTTCCATAATTATATTCTAAGGAAACTCACTATTTCATAGATGACTTTCCTTAGAATATAAAAAAAGATAGTATTTACTAAAATGAATACTATCTTTTTATTTTCTGGGAAAAGATACTTATTATATAGTGATGTTGACAAAAAATGACATAAATATTAAACTTTATGTATAAAACCAAAAGGAGAAAAAATATGGAGATAAAAAAACAGGAAGAAACTTCAAAAGAAGCTTTAGAAAGCATAAAAAAATTTTTTGAAGCAGATTTTCAAGTGAAACAACAAATGGCACTTTTAATGCCAGAAGAAACAGAATTAGTGGATGAAGAATCAAGAATAAAATATGTAGATAGACTGTATAAAGGTGTAATAGCGATTGAAGAAAAATTAAAAAGGACAATGGTAGAACTAAAGGCAACTACTAATATAAGTTTTGATGTGGAAAGTTTGATTGAACAAAACAAACAAAAACAATTTCAAAAAATAGCATATACAGGATATGATTATGCTTCAATTAAGAAATTATATAGAGAAGTAGTTGCTGATTTGAACCTTACAAAATTAGAAGAAGGAATAAAAAAAGAACTTTATGCAGGAACAAGCCATGACTTAGGAAAAGTAATTGATGGTGCCAGTACATTAAATGAATTATTACATATATTGCATTCTTATGTAATGAATAATGAAGAAATATTAACATGTGTACCCATCATTAGGGAAAAGCAAAATCAGAAGAGACAACCAATAAAACTAAGAGGAGAAGAAAATAAATTGGCTGAAGAAATATACCAAGGCTTTCCAAATGATTTGGATTCATTGTGGACAGAGATTTTATCAATGAATGGGAGAATAATTCTAATGATTAGAGATTTGGGACATGCACTAAGCATAGATATTGAACCAAGTAGTAAATCAACATCAAAAATTGAATATTACATACCTAAAGCATGTAGCCAAGAAAAGGTAGAAAGATTACCAGGAATCAATAAGAAAAGTATTAAGGGAGATTTCGAAGGAGCATATGGAGCTTTTGAAGTTGAAAACGAAAATTTGATAAGTGAATTATGCGGATTTATACATGATGTCCCAACAGATGAGGATATTAAGTCTCCATTTGATTATGAACATGGTGTAGAAAAGAAAAATAATGGAATAGCTGGAATAATAGAACTATTAAAAAGAAGAAAAACAAAGTCAAGTGTTTTAAATCAAGAAGCAAATGAGATTAGAAGAGTAACTGATAAAACAAGAAAAGATGAAAAGCAGATTTAATATAACATAATATATAATCAAAAACACTTGCAATAAAATAATATAATATAGTATAATTAGGTCGAAAAAAGTCAAAATACTAATGAATAAATGAGGATTAATTATGAGAAAATATAATACAGTAATGATAAACGAGGAAATGTCAATGAATGATAATGAAGTCGAAATTGGGAATAATATTCTAGAATTTAAAACTGATGATGATGATAAGAAAGAAGAAAGAAATTTGAAGATAGCAGAACTAATGTATAATTGCATAAAAAGAGTAGTAGATATTATTGGGGCAATTGTCGGAATAATAATTTTAATTCCAATAACAATTGTAGTATATATATTAAGAAAAAGTAGACATGAAGATGATGGACCATTATTTTATGAACAACTAAGAATTGGAAAAAATGGAAAATACTTTAGAATTTACAAATTTAGAACAATGTGTGTAAATGCAGACACAGAATTAAAAGAATATTTGCAAAGTCACCCAGATGCGAAAGAAGAATATGATGAGAATAAAAAATTAAGGAATGATCCTAGAATAACAAAAAATGGGGAATTTCTAAGAAAAACAAGTTTGGATGAACTGCCACAATTTATAAACATATTAAAAGGTGAAATGAGTTTAGTAGGTCCAAGACCATATTTAGAGAGAGAAAAAAAGGATATGGGAGAAGGTTATAATAAAATTATAAAAATGAAACCAGGACTAACAGGATTATGGCAAATATCTGGAAGAAGTGAATTAAGCTTTGAAGAGAGAGTAAATCTTGATGTACAATATTATGAAAAAAGATCTTTGATAGAAGATGCTAAGATTTTATTAAAAACAATTGGTACTGTTGTAAAAAAAGAAGGAGCAATATAAAAGTAAAAATATGAAATATGATTATTTGGTAGTTGGTGCAGGACTATTTGGCTCAGTATTCGCTTATGAAGCAAATAAAATTGGAAAAAAAGTATTAGTTATAGAAAAAAGACCACATATTGCGGGGAATATTTACACAGAAAATATAGAAGGCATAAATGTGCATAAATATGGAGCACATATATTTCATACAAGTAATAAGGAAGTATGGGATTATATAAGAAAATTTGCAAAATTTAATAATTTTATAAATTCACCAATAGCAAAATATAAAAATGAAGTTTATAATTTACCATTCAATATGAATACCTTTAATGAATTATGGGGAGCATTAACCCCTGATGAGGCAAGGTTAAAAATTGAGCAAGAACAAAATGAAGCAGAAATTATTAATCCAAGAAATCTAGAAGAACAAGCAATTTCATTGGTAGGAAAAACAATTTATGAAAAACTTATAAAAGGATATACAGAAAAACAGTGGGGAAAAAAGGCAACAGAATTACCTAATTTTATAATAAAAAGATTACCAGTAAGATTTGTTTATAATAATAATTACTTCAATGATGAATACCAAGGAATACCAATTGAAGGATACACTAAAATAATTGAAAAAATGCTAGAAGGAATTGAAGTTAGATTAAATTGTGACTTCTTTCAAAATAAATATGAATTTGAAAATGTTGCCGAGAAAATAATATTTACAGGACCAATTGATGAATATTATGATTATAAATTTGGTGAATTAGAATATAGAAGTTTAAGATTTGAAACTGAAAAACTGAATATTAATAATTTTCAAGGAAATGCAGTCGTAAATTATACAGAATATGAAATCCCATATACCAGAATAATAGAACATAAACATTTTGAATATGGATTAAATATAGGACAAGAATATGATAAGAACATGACGATTATAACTAAAGAATACCCCGCAAGCTGGAAAAGAGGAAAAGAGCCTTATTATACAGTAAATGATGAAAAAAACAATTATTTGTATAACAAATACAAGGTGTTAGCAGATAGTGATGAAAAAGTTATATTTGGTGGACGACTAGGACAATATAGATATTTTGATATGGATAAAGTTATAATAGAAGCACTAAAATTAGCTAGTAAAGAATTATATAAAGAAAATAAGGTTTTATAAAGTAATTTATAAAATCTTGTTTTTTATCTTCTAATGAAGAACATCTATATAATAATGAATTTCTTTATTACAAATATGTGGCGATTTTGTAACAAAAATGTAATGAAAATAAGTTGAAAAACATAGAGAAAGTATGGTTAAATATAAATAGAACGATATAAGAAAGGGAAAAATATGGATAAAATAAATATAGAAGAAATTATAAAGCTAATAGAAAAATCTAATGTTAGAGTTGGAAAAGCAAGAGAAGTAGTAGGAGTAATAAGTACAACTTTGGGTAAAGAAGAAGAGGAACAAATAAAAGAATAAAAGTTTGCAAAGGAGAAAAATATAATAATGGAAACAAAAGTCAACGAAACAAGTGCAAAAGCTTATGTTGAAATACTAGAGATAATTAAATATATGGAACCAGAGTGTGTAAATAAGATTCCAAAAGGTTTAATAGAATTTTTTGAAAGACAGAAAGATAAAAATTATGAATATCATTTTGACGAAGAAAAAGATTTTAGTGAACAGAAGATATCAGAAGAAACAGGTGGATTACTAGCAATGCTGGCTTTAAATTATATTGCGAATGAAGAAAATAAGGAAAAAATTAAAGAAATTTTAATAAAGAATGAAGAAGAATATCAAAAAGAATTAAGAGAAAAATATAATCCAGATAATTTATTTAAAGATAAACAAAATATTGAGGAAAACGAGCCAAAACAATTAACGATAATTGAAAAGGAGCCTTGGTATAAAAAAATATTAAATAAGATAAAAAGCATTTTTGTCAAAAATAAGTAAAGGAGAAAAAATGAAATTATTAATTGTATCAGATATACATGGGTCAAGCTATTATGCTAAAAAAATTCAAGATATTTATCAGAAGGAACAACCTAATAAAATAATATTGTTAGGAGATTTATATTATCATGGACCAAGAAATCCATTGCCTAAAGAATATAATCCGATGGAAGTTGCAAAAATTCTAAATCAATATAAAGAAATTGTATTATGCACAAAAGGAAATTGCGATGCAGAAGTAGATGAAATGATTTCAGATTTTAAATTTCAAGATAATATAGAACTTGAGGTTAATCATACAAAGTTTTTCTTTACACATGGACATAAATATAATATAGATAATATACCAGAAAATATAGATGTTTTAGTTTACGGACACTATCATACAGGATTCATAAAAGAAAAAAATGGTGTAATTTGTGTAAATAGTGGTTCGATTTCACTTCCAAAGAATAATACGAAAAATAGCTATTTAGTTGTTGATGATAACAGTATTATATTGAAAGATATAAATGGAGAAATAATAGATAAAATAGATTATAATAAATAATAAAACCAAACAGCCCTGCACTTTATGTGCAGGGCTGTTTAGTTAGACAACAAGCCTGAAACCGTTTGCACGGTATTGCTTGTCGTGTGAGACCTTAACCCCAACGAGATCGGGTCTGGTCCCAGAAAGCTCAGTGATCTTGTCACTGAACTCCCAGAGCGCGTCCGAGAAGCTCCCATAGTAGGAGCTCAAGTTGAATACTCCTACGTATTCAACCTTTGTGCTTCCCGGCACAATAGACCGGGTAACGGACATTTTTGCAGCATTCGTCATATTAGGTTACCTCCTTTTGGTAATTGACGAAAAAGTGAGTGTATTAACTCACACAGACTATAATCATTATACTACTTTTTTGTGAAAATGTCAAAAAATAGAAATAAATAAAAATAAACAGAAAAATAATATACTAAAAATAGATGCATATTAAAGAAAATGTATAAAAATGACAAAAAAGCGAAAAACGAATTGACTTTTTGAATAAAATATGCTATAATAATACTTGTACGACGAAAACACACGCGTTTCGGTAAGACCTTCAAATTTGGAGGCACGAGAGAAAGGAGAGCAAATCATGCTCAACCAGACCACCAACACCCCCGCAACCGCATCCACCACCGGCAAGACCTACCTGGGCAATGCCTTCAGCCTCAACATGCTGAAGAGCATCAACCTGATGGCGATCATCCGGGTAATCCCGGTGAAGCCGGAGGAGGTGCCGATTGACGCTGAAAGCGTCATAGGCCATGCTGACACCGCAAGGGTCGTTGGCAACATGCTGGGCCGTGAGGTTCCGGCAAACCGCGCGAGCGTTACCCTGGGCGAGAACGACGTCCTGTACGTCGCGCAGTACCAGGGCCCGCGCCTGCAAGAGGGAGCAACTCAGCTCCCTGAGGGTGCAACCCTGAGCTTCTACAAGGTAGAAGCTCGGGAGGGCTGCTACCACTGCCAGGCTGAGGCCGGCGACTGCAACTACTGCAGCGGTCGGAGCTTCATTCTCGGTTGGTAAAACCAACTGACTAGATAGCAGTAGCTCTTCTTACCCCACACAATTCAGCTAAATGGATTGTGTGGGGTTCTTTTTGTGTGATTAAAGATATCTTTCATATTGTATTTTAAATATAAAAGTGGTAAAATAGCATAACAAACAAATGTTATATAAATAAAGGAAAATATTAGGAGGAAATATGTTTAAATTACATTCAGAATATAAACCAACAGGAGACCAACCACAAGCAATAGAATATTTATCAAATGGGATTAAAGAAGGCAAAAAGTTTCAGACACTACTAGGGGTAACAGGTTCTGGAAAGACTTTTACAATGGCTAATATTATAGAAAAAGTACAAAAGCCAACCCTTATATTAGCACATAATAAAACCTTAGCTGGACAATTATATTCGGAATTCAAAGAGTTTTTTCCTGAAAATGCTGTTGAATACTTTGTGTCATATTACGATTATTATCAGCCAGAGGCATATATAGCTTCAAGTGATACTTATATAGAAAAAGATGCAAGTATAAATGATGAACTAGATAAACTAAGACATTCGGCAACAGCAGCATTATTTGAAAGAAAAGATGTAATTATAGTTTCCTCAGTATCTTGCATATATGGATTAGGAGACCCAATTGATTATGAAAATATGATAGTTTCATTAAGACCAGGAATGGAAAAATCAAGGGACGAAATAATGAAAAAATTAATTAATATGCAATATAGTAGAAATGAAATTGATTTTAAAAGAGGAACATTTAGAGCAAAAGGAGATATTTTAGAAATATATCCATCAGACAAGAGTGAAAGCGCAATTAGAGTAGAATTCTGGGGGGATGAAATTGAAAAAGTCAATGAAATAAATCCATTGACTGGTAAGGTAGTTGCATCAAGAAATCATGTAATGATATTTCCAAACTCCCATTATGTAACAGAAAAAGAAAAAATAGATAGAGCAATAGTAACTATTGGCCAAGAATTAGAAGAAAGAATAAAATATTTTAAAGATCATGATAAATTATTAGAAGCACAAAGAATAGAAGAACGTACTAACTTTGACATAGAAATGATGAGAGAAACAGGATTTTGCCAAGGAATAGAAAATTATTCAAGACATATTAGTGGTAGAGCCCCTGGTTCAGCACCTTTTACATTATTTGATTATTTTCCAAAAGACTTTTTATTATTAGTTGATGAATCACATGCAACAATACCACAGGTAAGAGGTATGTTTAATGGCGATAGAGCAAGAAAAGAAAATTTAATAAAATATGGATTTAGATTACCATCTGCCTTAGATAATAGACCATTAAGATTTAATGAGTTTGAAGAAAGAATAAATCAGGTAATATTTGTATCAGCAACACCAGCAGATTATGAAGAAGAGCATTCTAAAGAGAATATAGTAGAACAAATTATAAGACCGACAGGACTTTTAGATCCTAAAATAGAGGTAAAACCAATAGATAATCAAATAGATGATTTAATAACACAAATAAAAATGAGAACAGAAAAAAATGAAAGAATATTAGTGACAACTTTAACAAAGAAAATGGCAGAAGATTTAACAAGCTATCTGGGAAGTATGGACATAAAAGTTAGATATATGCATTCAGATATAAAAGCACTAGAAAGAATGGAAATTATAAGAGATTTAAGAATAGGAAAATTCGATGTATTAGTTGGAATAAATCTTTTAAGGGAAGGATTAGATATTCCAGAGGTATCATTAGTGGCAATTCTTGATGCAGATAAAGAAGGATTTTTACGTTCAGAACGCTCTTTAGTACAAACTATAGGTAGAGCTGCAAGAAATTCAGATGGAAAAGTAATAATGTATGCAGACGAATTAACGGAATCAATGGAAAAGGCAATAAAAGAAACAAATAGACGTAGAGGTATACAAGAAAAATATAATGAAGAGCACAATATAACACCAAAAACAATAAAGAAAGATGTAAGAGATACAATTAGAGCAACAATTGTTGAAGATATTCAAAGCGAATATGATATTAAAGAAAACGAAAGCATAGAAGATGTAATTAATAAGCTTACAGAAGAAATGCTAAAACATGCACAGAATATGGAATTCGAAGAGGCTGCAAAACTTAGAGACAAAATAAAGGAATTAAGTAATTTATAAAATATTGATATTTTTATTGGTATATAGTAAAATAGCAATAATGTAATGAATAAGGAGAAAAACATTGGAGAGATTAGTTGTAATTGATGGAAATAGTATAATGAATAGAGCTTTTTATGGAATAATGGGAAATAAAATGCTTCAAACAGAGGATGGCACGTATACAAATGCAGTATATGGATTTTTAGCTATAATGTTTAAAATATTAGAGGATTTAAAACCAGAATATTTAGCTGTAGCATTTGATTTAAAAGCTCCAACTAAAAGACATTTAATGTATGAAGCATATAAAGGAACTAGACACGCAATGCCTGAAGAATTAGTAGCTCAAATGCCTATGATAAAAGAAGTATTAACAGCAATGAATATTACAATAATTGAAAAAGAAGGATATGAAGCAGATGATATTTTAGGTACTTTGGCTAAAAGAGCAGAAAAAGAAGGGATTGCAACAACAATATTGTCTGGAGATAGAGATACGTTCCAATTAGCAAGTAAAATGATTACTATAAGAATACCTAGAACAAAAGCAGGAAAAACAGAAGAAGATGATTTTGATGAGGCAAAAATTTTAGAAACATATGGTGTAAGTCCATTAGGAATGATAGAAGTAAAAGGATTAATGGGTGATAAGTCAGATAATATACCAGGTGTTCCAGGAGTTGGAGAAAAAACAGCATTAGGGCTAGTAAAAAAATATGGAACAATAGAAAATTTGTATAAGGCAATAGATGATGGAACAGCAGATGAAAAAGGAAAATTAAGAGAGAGATTAGAAGAAAACAAAGATTCAGCATTTCTGTCAAAAACATTAGGAACAATAGATATAGATTCTCCAATTGAAAAAGATATACAAGAATTAAAAATACAAGAATGGAATAAGCCAAAGGTTTTAGAAGAATTTAAAACATTGAGATTTAAAAAATATATAGATAGATTTAAATTAAATGAAATTCAAGCAGAAGAATGCGAACAAAAAAATATAGAAGATTTATTTTCAAAAAAAGATATAAATAGTGAAATAGAGCTTAGTGAGTTAAAAGAAAAATTACTAGAAAGTAAAAAATTAATCTATTATTTTGAATGTGAAGACACTAAAGAAAGTATTTTAAATAAGAAAATAAAAAATATATTTGTATTTTGCTCAGGAATATCATATAGGATAGAAAATAAATATTTAAAAGAACTTAAAGAAATATTTGAAAATAAAGATATAAATAAGATAGGATATAAAATGAAAGCTGATTATATCTTATTGAAAGAACAAGATATAGAATTAAACAATTTGCACTTTGATGTTGAAGTTGCAGGATATTTGCTGGACTCAAGTATTGGAAAATATTCATTAGAAAGTTTAGCTGAAAAATATTTAAAAATAGATTTAAATATTTTAATTAATGCAAATGAGAAAAAAGAAGTTCAACTTAATTTATTTGAAACAACGAATGAGCAAAATAATGAAGTAGAACATTATTTAAAGGTATATGCTATTTCAGAACTATTCCAAAATACAGAAAAGAAATTAATAGAAGACAATCTAAAAAAATTATTTGATGAAATAGAAATGCCAATAGAACAAGTATTAGCAGAAATGCAATTCAATGGAATGTTATTGAGTAAACAAGAACTATTAAATTATGGAGAAGTATTAAAGACATCATTAACAGAACTTACAAATTCAATATATGAATTATGTGGAGAAGAATTTAATATTAATTCTCCAAAGCAATTAGGAAAAGTATTGTTTGAGGATTTAAAATTAACAGCAGTTAAGAAAACAAAAAGCGGTTATTCTACAGACGTAGATACTCTAGAAAAAATAAAATGGGAACACCCAGTTATTGAGAAAATCTTAGAATATAGACAGACAGCAAAATTATATTCAACTTATGTTGAAGGGTTATTACCATATATCAACGATAAAACAGGAAGAATACATTCATATTTTCACCAAACTGTAACTGCAACAGGAAGACTAAGCAGTACAGATCCAAACTTACAAAATATTCCAACTAGATTTGAAGCAGGAAGAAAATTAAGAGAGATTTTTAAACCACAAGAAGGATATATATATATAGATGCAGATTATTCGCAAATTGAATTAAGAGTTCTAGCAGATGCATCTCAAGACGAAAATATGATAAATGCATTTAAAAACGGAGAAGATATTCATAGACAAGTTGCTTCACAAGTATTTAATACTCCTTTTGATGAAGTAACAAAAGAACAAAGAAGTCATGCAAAAGCGGTAAATTTTGGAATTGTATATGGAATGAGCGATTATGGTCTTTCAGAGGAAATCGGAGTTAGTGTAAAAACTGCAAGATTATATATTCAAAACTATTTTGAAAAATATCCAAAGATAAAAGAATTTGAAGATACATTAATTGAGAAAGCTAAAAAGGAAGGCTTTGTAGAAACCAAATATGGTAGAAGAAGATATATTCCAGAAATAAACTCTAGTAGTTACATGGTAAGACAATCTGGAATAAGAATAGCAACTAATACGCCTATACAGGGAACAGCAGCAGATATTATGAAAATAGCAATGATTAATGTATATAACAAAATGAAAGAAGAAAAGTTGAAAGCTAAATTATTATTACAGATACATGATGAACTTTTGATAGAAGCACCATTAGATGAAAAAGAAAAAGTTAAAGAAATATTAAAAACACAAATGGAAGATGCTGCAAAACTATCAGTACCATTAATTGCAGAAGTATCAGAAGCAACGAATTGGGAAGAATGTAAATAAGGAGAAAAACATTGAAGAAAAAAATATTGATAATATGTATATTTATTATATTTATATTTGCCATATTTAAAATAATAAATATAAAACAGATTATTATAAGAAGAATATATCCTACAAAATATGAGGATTATGTATATAAATATTCAGAAGAAAATAATATAGATCCATATTTAACATTTGCTATTATAAAAGCCGAAAGTAATTTTAATAAAGACAGTAGGTCGAAAAGTAATGCAAAAGGTTTGATGCAACTTATGGATGCAACAGCAGAAGAAATTGCTAAAAAATTAAATATGCCAGAAGAAATTAATTTATTTGATGCAGAGACTAATATAAGACTTGGAACAAATTACATTGCAACATTGTTAAAATATTATAATAACAATTTATACTTAGCTTTATCTGCATATAATGCGGGAATAGGAAATGTAAATAAATGGATTGAAAATGGAACAATTCAGAAAGATGGTTCAGATATTGAAAACATTCCATTTAAAGAAACAGAAAATTATGTTAGAAAAATACAAAGAGATTATAAGATATATACTAAATATTTAGGAGATAAAAATGGATGAATTAGAGGAAAGAATAAATAATGACATAAAAAACAAACTATCAGAGCATAGATATAAACATTCAGTTGGAGTAATGAAAATGGCAGGAGAATTAGCAAAGTTTTATAACTTAGATATTCAAAAGGCAAGAATAATTGGACTAGCACATGATATTGCAAAACAAATGACTGATAAAGAAATAGAAGAGTATACTAAAAAATATAATATAAAACTAGATGAACTAGAATTAAAAAATAGAGAACTAATTCATTCAAAATTAGGAGCAGATATTTGTAAAAGAGAATACAACTTTGACGATGAAATGGCAAATGCTGTTTTATATCATACAACTGGAAATCCTAATATGGATTTAATGGCTAAAGTAATTTTTATTGCAGATAAAGTTGAAGAAAACAGAGTGTATGATGATTTAGAAAAAAGAAGAAAGTTAGCATTCGAAAACATTGATCAAGCAATTATTGAGACAATAAATTACACAACTACATATTGTATAGAACGAGGAGATGTAATACATCCTGATGCAATATTGACAAGAAATAAATTGATTATAAATATGAAGTAAATTAATAATAGTTAAAATTAAATTTTCAAAAAAAGTTCGCAAATAATAATTGAAAAAATTTCATAAAAAATATATAATTCAGGTATAATAAAATACAAAGGAGGTTTATGATATGGACAGAAAGATAAGAGCCGTTCAGTACGGTGTTGGAAAAATGAGTATATATACAATGAGATATATGCTAGAAAAGGGAATTGAAATAGTTGGTGCTATTGATATCAATCCTAATGTTGTAGGAAAAGATATTGGTGAAATACTAGGAATGACAACTCTAGGAGTAACAGTTACATCAGCACAAGATGCAAGAACAATGTTAGAAAAAGTAAGACCAGATATTTGTATTGTTACAACAAGAAGTTTAATAGCAGAACTAGAAGAACCTTTTATGCTTTGTGCAGAATTAGGAATAAATGCAATTTCAACTTGTGAAGAAGCTTTTTATCCACAAAATTCTAATCCAACTTTAGTAAAGAAAATAGATGAAATAGCAAAGAAAAATAATTGTACTATAACAGGAACAGGGTATCAAGATATTTATTGGGGACAATTAATCACATCTATTGCAGGATCAACACAGAAAATAACAAAAATAAAGGGAAGTTCAAGCTATAATGTTGAAGAATATGGAATTGCATTAGCTGAAGCTCATGGAGCAGGACTTACTTTAGAAGAATTTGATAAAAATATTGCTTCAGTAGATAGAATATCACCTGAAGAAAGACAAAAAATGATAGATGAAGGAAAATATTTACCATCATATATGTGGAATGTAAATGGTTGGTTATGTTCAAAACTAGGATTAACAGTAAAATCACAAACACAAAAATGTGTACCACAAACTTATGATAAAGATATTTATTCTTCAACATTAAATATGACTGTAAAAGCAGGAGATGCAACAGGAATGAGTGCTGTTGTTACAACAGAAACAGAAGAGGAAATTACAATAGAATCAGAATGTATTGGTAAAGTATATGCACCAGAAGAATTTGATAGAAATGTATGGACAGTTGAAGGGGAACCTACAACAACTATAACAGTTGAAAAACCAAACACAGTAGAACTTACTTGTGGAACAGTTGTAAATAGAATACCAGATGTTATAAATGCAGAACCAGGATATACTACAACTGATAAAATGGGAGACCTTCAATTTAAAAAAGATTCATTAGAAAAATATGTTAAATAATATAAAGAGGGACGCTGGTTAGGAAGCGTCTCTCCTTTGCTTAAAGTGAAACTACCTGAAAGTCAGGTTTGCCATCGATGTGCCAGATTTTTTCAAACGAACCACTTTCATAGAGATCGTTGATATAAGCGATGCATTCTCTTGCATCATTTTTGCGGTTGAATGTATAGGCATCTTCAATGTTACGCCCGGCATGCAGGTAAAAACAATCTGTATTCGGCAAAATAGTAATTCCCTCGAAGAAACGTCTTTTACCATCTACTCTGTGAATAAGGACCCATTTCTTTCGAGAGCTTCTACGTTTACATTTCATTTGTGGTCTCCTCTCAAAAATAAAAGGATTGGAGCAACTGCCTAACCATAATTGCTCAGTGTATATTCGAACTTTAATATTATAACACAAATATATATTAAAATCTATATTTTAAAGCATGAATACAAATAAAAAAATAAGATTTAATATGTAAAATACATCTAATGAAATTTGTTCTTTATACATATATTCTAATTTGAATTACTATTTAATAAAAAAATATAATTATAGTATAAAAAATGGATGCTGGTTAGGAAGCATCCATTTTGCTATATCTTGTGGGTTAAACCCACTCTATTTTCCAATGATTACAAGAGGAAAGCGAGCCAAATGAGTATAAGGTTTGCAAAGCAAGGGCTTCAGTTTCAAATAACATAGCATCGTCCAAGTTGGTTGTAAAGTGGAAGCCATCTTTTTTGTCAATAAAATAAACTTTTGGAAGCTCCTTGGAACAAATAACCCACTGCTTATGAAGCATTTTTACATGCCAGTTGGAGTACTTGTCTTTGAATAGACCTAATTCCTCAATTTTATTAATTGCTTGTTTCCGAGTGCTAAAAATATGAGCACGAATTTGAGAGTTAGTGAAGGCGTAAATATCTGTATCATTACGAAAATACATATTTTTGCCCCAATAGTCTTTGCCAATAATTACCCAACCTTTTATAACTTTTCGATTTTTTTTCATTTATAATTACCTCACCAGGAAATTACGAGTAACTGCCTAACCAAAAGTTACTCTGGGTGTATAAATACAAAAATATTATAACATAATAGACATAAAAAGTAAACGGCAATACAAAGTAAAAGATAACATGATAGAGTTAGAAATTAATATTTCATTAAAAACTAGACAAATAGATATGAAGTGTTATATAATACCATTTGATTAAATATAAGAATGGAGCGAATTTAATGGGATTTTTTGATAAATTGAAACAAGGATTAAGTAAGACTAAAAGTTCATTTGATGATAAGATAAATAGTGTATTTAGTAATTTCAGAAAAGTTGATGAAGAATTATTAGATGAATTAGAAGAAAGCTTAATAATGTCAGATATTGGAATAGAAACATCTACACATATAATTGAGCAGTTAAGAAGCAAAATAAAGAAGGAAAATATAAAAGATGCTGAAATGGTAAAACAAGCATTAAGAGAAGAAATGGAAAAAATTTTGACCGAATGTGATAATGAATTACATTTATCAACAATTCCATCTGTAATATTAGTAGTAGGTGTAAATGGAGTTGGAAAAACAACATCAATCGGAAAAATTGCTAATAATCTTAGAAAACAAGGAAAAAAAGTTGTTATTGCTGCAGCAGATACATTTAGAGCAGCAGCAGTTGAACAGCTTGAAATATGGGCTAATAGAGCAGAATGCGATATGGTAAAGAGAAATGAAGGAACAGATCCTGCTTCAGTAGTTTTTGATGCAATAAAAATAGCAAAAGAAAAACAAGCAGATGTACTTTTATGTGACACAGCTGGGAGATTACATAATAAAAAATATCTAATGGATGAATTATTAAAAATAGAAAAAATAGTTGAAAGAGAATTACCAGAGGCAGATAAAGAAGTCTTAATGGTGTTAGATGCAACAACAGGACAAAATGCAATACAACAAGTCAAGGCTTTTAAAGAAACAACACCTCTTACAGGAATTGTTTTAACAAAACTAGATGGAACAGCGAAAGGTGGAGTTGTTTTAGGCATTGTAAATGAAAATAAAATTCCAGTTAAATTTGTTGGTGTTGGAGAACAGATAGATGATATGGAAAAATTTGATGCAACAGACTTTGTAAAAGCGATAATATAACATAATAAAGGAGCGAAAAGACAATGAGTGATAATATAAAAACAGAAAAAGTGGAAAATAAAAAAAACAAGAACAAGATAAAAGTTATATTAGTTTTAATTGCAGCAATTATTTTTGCACTATATAGTTATGTACAATATAGAGGCGGTTATTTAGAAACATTAGAAATTGGAGAAAAATATGTAGCTGCATTTAGAAAAAATACGAAATACTTATTAGCAATTAGTGCTGTAAACTTCAGTGTGATATTTGTTAGCATATATGTAACAAATAAAATTATAAAAAAAGGCTTAAAAAAATTTTTTGAGGAAGAAAAAAGAGAAATGCCTAAATTAGCTAATAAAAGTATTGCATTTATATTAGCTTTGCTAGTTGCAATTGTAACTTCAAAATGGTTATTAAATACAATAATGATAGCTAAGAATGCAACGCAATTTGGTGGAGATTTAGATCCAATATTTAATTTAGATGTTGGATTCTATATGTTCCAGAAACCTTTTTTAGAAATGATGATTTACTACTATATAACACTTTTAATTGGAATTACAATATATACGGGAATATATTATATAATAGTATTTAATGCATATTTTGACTCAATAGATGGTACAATGCTAAGAAAAAGTACATTTATAAAGCAATTATTAACAAATGTAATGTTAATTGCAATTGGAATTGCTGGTCTTGTAATCATAAAGGCACAAGGTGTGGTATTAAATGATTTTTTAACGTTAAACAATAAAGAAAAAACAGTTATAAAAGGTGCAGGTCTAACAGAAAAAATAATTGCAGTATGGGGATATAGAATTCTAGCTGTTCTTATAGTTGTAGCAGTTTTCATAGCTATAAAAGCTTTTAATAAGAAAAATTCACGAAAAATAATGCTAAGCTTACTTTCTGTTCCGGCATACTTAGTAGTTATGTTTATTGTAATGGTAGGATATAAATTTATATATGTAAATCAGAACGAATTAGATAAGCAAAAAGATTATATAGCTACAAATTTAAAATTTACCAAAACAGCTTATAATATAAATATAAATGAGATTGATGTTGAAAGCACTGGGACATTGACAAAAGAAGAATCAAACAAATATAATGAAGTTATAGATAATATACCAATTGTAACATCAGATATAGTTTTATCAACATTAAAAGAAACACAAAGAAATACTGGATATTATACTTATAATACAACAAAACCATCAATGTATGAGAAAGAATTAGTTTATATTTCTGCAAGAGAAATATCAAATGAAAGTAGAACATATAATAATAAAACTTATGAATATACACATGGATATGGTACAGTTGTAACATCTGCATCTAAAGTAGATGAAACAGGAAATCTTCTATATTTATTAAAAGATTTTAATGATGAAAAAATAACACAACCAAGAATTTATTATGGATTAGAGACAAATAATACAGTTGTTATAAATAAAGATTCAAAAGAATTTGACTATCCAACAAGTTCAAAGCAGAATACAACAAACACTTATGATGGTACTGGAGGAATCAAAGAAGGAATATTTGATAGAATAGTATTGGCATTAAACGAAAAAGATCTAAAATTAACATTTGTAGGAAAAGATAGTTCAATATTAATAAATAGAAATATTATTGAAAGAGCTAAAAAGGTAATGCCATATTTAATGTATGATGATGAACCATATTTAGTAATAACTGATGATGGAAACTTAATGTGGGTATTAGATGCTTATACAACATCTAACCAATATCCATATTCACAATCAATAACAATTGAAAATAATAAAACAAAACAAACAATCAATTACATTAGAAATTCTGTAAAAGTATTAATAAACGCATATACAGGAGAAACTGAATTTTATCTAACAGACAAAACAGATCCAATTGCAATGGCATATAATAATATGTATCCAGAGTTATTTAATAATTCAGAGGAAATACCAAGAGATATTTCAAGACAATTTATATATTCAAAATTTTTATATAATATACAATCAGAAATGTTAAAAATGTATCATGATATATCTATTGATGTTTTATATAGAGGTGATGATGTTTGGGATACAGCAATGTATTCAACATCAACAACGACAACAGCAGGAGAAAAAATGAAACCATATTACACAATGGTAAAAACTAAAGATTCAGCAAATAGTGAATTAGGACTTGTATTACCATATACTATATATGGAAAACAAAGTATCACTTCATATTTGGTTGGTACAACAAATGGTACAGAAAACAAACTAACAATGTATAGATTTTCACAAGATAGTAATATTTTAGGTCCATTACAATTAAATAATTTATTGGCACAAGATGAAACAATTTCCAAAGAAATTTCGACCTTAAGTGTGACTGGAACAAAATTAATAAAAAATATGGTTATAGTCCCAATTGATAATACTTTATTGTATGTTGTGCCAATATACCAACAATCATTAAATGAAACACAAAGTACACCAGTATTAAAGAAAATTGTTGTTGCATCTGGAACTAAAATAGCAATAGGAGATAATATACATGATGCACTAGATAATTTATTATCATCACAAAATTCAGTTGAAATTGAAGTCGAAAATACTGATACAATTGAAGAATTAATAAACTCTATAATAAAAGCAAATAATAATTTAAATGAATCAACCAAGATTAATAATTGGGAACAAGTTGGCAAAGATATTACAAAGCTTCAAGACTTGGTTAAACAATTAGAAGTATTACATGAAAAGGAAAAAGCAGAAAAGACAACATCTAGTAGTAATATTACTGATATAACAAAAGATACAAAACAAGCCAAATAAAAAACAAGAATAACATTTTCTAAGGAAACTCACTATTTCATAGATAACTTTCCTAAGAATATAAAAAAAGACACAATTAAAAAACAATTCGTGTCTTTTATATTGTATAATATACTAAAAAGAGGTGTATATATGGAAAAAAAGAATTTAATAGAGGAAAAGCAAAAAGAATTAGAAAAAAAGCTAAGAAGATATAGTACAATTGAAATAAAAAAAATTTTCAAAGAACTTGGAACATCTGATGAAGGAATAAGCATTGTTGAACTTGAGGACAAAATTAACGAATATGGAGAAAATAAAATTGACTTAAGTACTAATAATACAGCTTTAAAAAGATTAGCAGATGCGTTTATTAACCCATTTAATATTGTGTTAATTTTGATAGCTATAATAACTTTTATAACAGATATTGTTATACCTAGTCAAAAAGATTATGCAACCTTCATATTAATATTAAGTACAGTAATCATCTCTGCATTAATATCTTTTTTTCAACAATCAAAATCAGATAAAGAGGCAAAAAAACTACAAAATATGATTTCAAATAAAATAGATGTTATAAGAGACGGAGTTCAAACAATTACTGATGTTGAACAAATTGTACCCGGAGATATTGTAAAATTATCTTCAGGAGATATGATACCAGGAGACGTAAGATTTTTAGAGGTTAAGGAACTATTTATTGATCAAGCATCACTTACAGGGGAATCAAACCCTGTAGAAAAATTCAGTGTTGCAAAAAAAGATGATGGAATAACTGATATTTCTAATATTGGTTTTATGAGAACAAATGTAGTTAGTGGAACGGCAACAGCTATTGTTTTATGCACTGGTGAAAATACATATTTTGGGAATATGGCAACATCAATAAATTCTGTAAATGAAAAGAACAGTTTTGAAAAAGGTGTAGATGATGTTAGCAAATTATTGATAAAATTTATGCTTGTAATGGTACCAATAATATTAGTTGTAAATCTATTAACAAAAGGTGATTTATGGAATTCGCTTATATTTGCAATAACAATTGCTGTTGGATTAACGCCAGAAATGTTACCAGTTATTATGACATCAACATTAGCTAAAGGTGCAGTAGATATGTCAAAGAAGAAAACAATTGTTAAAAAATTAAGTTCAATACAAACTTTTGGAGAAATGAATATTCTATGTACAGATAAAACGGGAACCTTAACAGAAGATGAAATTGTTCTTGAAAGATATATGGATGTTATAGGAAATGAAAATATAAGAGTCTTAAAACATGCTTTTTTAAATAGTTATTTTCAAACAGGACTAAAAAATTTAATTGATGTAGCAATAATTTCAAGAGCTGAAAAAGAAAAGATGAACATTTTAAAGGAACAATATGTAAGAGAAGATGAAATTCCATTTGATTTTTCAAGAAGAAGAATGAGCGTAGTTTTAAAAGATGAAAATGGAAAAAGACAATTAATTACAAAAGGAGCTGTCGAAGAAATTCTATCAATATGTAAGTTTATTGATTTGGATGGACAAGTAGAAAGCTTGACTCCTGAATTAAGAAAAAAAGCCTTTGAAGTATATGAAAAAAATAATAAAGAAGGATTAAGAGTATTAGCGGTTGCACAAAAAAATGAAATCCATGGAGTAGAAACCTTTGGAATTCAGGATGAGTCAGATATGGTCTTGATTGGATTTGTTGGATTTTTAGATCCACCAAAAGAGAGTGCAAGGCAAGCAATTTCAGCATTAAAAAAACATGGAGTAGAAACAGTAGTTTTAACAGGAGATAGTGAAGGGGTTGCACTGAATGTTTGCAAAAAAGTTGGTATTATTGTTAAAAATAGATTAACAGGAAAAGAAATAGAAAAAATGACAGATGATGAATTAAAAGAAAAAGTAAAAGATTGCCATTTATATTCTAAATTATCTCCTTTACAAAAACAAAGAATTGTAAGGATATACCAGGAAAATGGAAATACTGTAGGTTATATGGGTGATGGAATTAATGATAGTCCACCATTAAAACAAGCAGATGTTGGTATTTCAGTAGACACAGCTGTTGATATAGCAAAAGAAACTGCAGATATAATCCTGCTAGAAAAAGATTTAAATGTATTAGAACAAGGCGTAATAAACGGAAGAAAAACATTTACTAATATCTTAAAATATATTAAAATGGCTACTAGTGGAAATTTTGGAAATATGATGTCAGTAATTATAGCTAGTATATTTTTGCCATTTTTACCCTTATTACCAATTCATATATTAATTCAAAATTTATTATGTGACTTTGCACAGACAGGAATGCCATTTGATAATGTGGATAATGAATATATTGAAAAACCTAAAAAATGGGATACAAATCAAATAAAAAAATTTATGTTCTCATTTGGAAGTATTAGTACAGTATTAGACATATTATGTTTCTTAATATTATGGTTCATATTAGGGTTTAATACAGTGGAGAAAGCAACATTATTCCAAACTGGTTGGTTTGCATTTGGAATAGTTTCACAAACATTTATAATTCAAATGATAAGAACAGACAAAAAAACGTTTATAGAAAGTAAAGCTTCAAAACAATTATTGATATCAAGTCTTGTAATTACATTAATTACATCACTTATAGTGTTTACAAATATTTCAAATATATTTGATTTAACCAAATTACCTCCTGTGTATATTTTGTGGATAATAGCATTGCTTATAATATATGCAATTGCTATACAAATTTGTAAAAGATTTAATCGTCAAGTAGATATGTAAAAAAATAATAGCATGTTGACATATTTATTATTCTAGTAGTAAAATTTATAATGTATAAAATAAAAAAATAAAAATATAGTTATATAGGAAATTTAAATAGGAGAAAAAATGAAAAAAATTTATATTATTTTAATGCACACTAATACAATACCTGCAAGAATAATAAGATTAGCTACTAGGTATAAATATAGTCATGTTGCAATATCTTTTGAAAGAAATTGCAATATGACATATAGTTTTGGCAGAAAAAATATTAACTCGGTATTAGATGCTGGTTTTGTTAAAGAATATAAAAACGGAAAATTTTTTAGAAAATTTAATAAAACTGAATGTAAAATATATGAAATAAATGTAACAGACGAACAGTATTATAATGCATGGCACATTATTAAAAATATGGAAAAACACAAAGAAGTGTATAAATATGATATAAGAGGAATAATATTAAGATTTTTTGGAATACCCTTGGCTTTTAAAAATAGATATGTTTGTAGTTATTTTGTGGCTTCAATTTTACAAAGAGCAAAAATTTATAAATTTAAGAAAAAAATTTGTTGCATAGAACCAAAAGATTTTGAAAAAGTAAATAAGCTTCATGAGATTTATAGCGGACCATATAAAATGTACGCATAAAAACACAAGCTCCACCATTGTATTGGTGGAGCTTGTGAGCTGTACTGTCAAACTAACATGTTTGATAGGAAAGGTTAATACTTTCTAAAAGCTTTTTTGCAAAGCTTTTTCCAGCGCTTTCTGGTTTTCCTTTCGATAGGCAGTGCCCAGTGAGAAGAAAGAGGCTGAAGAGAACAAGAGTCATCACGTTTGAACCCAAGGGCTTCCATCACATTTGAAAAATTATCAAAGATAGGAAGCACATAGTGATGCCGATGTTCATCGATGAATTCGATGACACCAGAGGAAGTACTGCAGGTATAAGACATCTTGCCACCAGAAGTGAGAAGATGTGCGCCATCAATAGACTCACTTTCAACTGCAATACCTCTATGGGGAACGGAAATGCTGAGGCTGATTAAATCATCAAAGGTATTGATGCTTGAATAGTCAACCTTGTTTTTCTTCTTGTGTTTACCCATTTACTAATCCTTTCTTTTTACAGGTAAATACCGTTTATAACGGTTCGGAGATTATATTATAGCATAAATTTACATAAAAAGCAATATAAATGTAAAAATTTTACATTTATACCACTTCATTATTTTTGCATGCTTTAACTTTCAAAATTCGTTTGTCTTTGCATTTCTCAACTTTATAAGTTATTTTCTCAGTTTCAATAATTGGCTTTTCATTTTCTGCAGGTATTCTACCAAGAACTTCAATTAAATATCCAGATAAGGTCT
This sequence comes from uncultured Clostridia bacterium, assembly GCA_934183325.1. Taxonomy (GTDB): domain Bacteria; phylum Bacillota; class Clostridia; order TANB77; family CAG-508; genus CAKPSH01. The sequence continues at coordinate 24,052 of CAKPSH010000002.1, read as the reverse complement.
CATAATCACTATCAGGTATTTTTATATTTAATAGTTTTTCAACTTCATAAAGAGCAATGCTACCATCAAAAACAAAAGTGTTTTCATCTAATTTTGTATATTTTTCTATTACTTCATCATATTCATCGTAAATTTCTCCAACAATTTCTTCAAGAATATCTTCGATTGTAACTAAGCCCGCAGTACCACCATATTCATCAACTACGATTGCTATTTGTTTTTTATTTTTTCTTAATTCATCAAATAGTTCATTTACAGGTTTTGCTTCTGATACAAAATATGCTTTTTTTACTAAACCTTTTATTTTTGTGTTTTTATTTTTTTGAGATATTAGAATATCCTTTATATAAACAATACCTTTTATTTCATCAATACTATTGTCATAAACAGGAATTTTACTATACCTATAATCTTCAGACAGATCTTCAATTACATCTGAAATAGAAGAATTAATATCAACAGCAAAAATTTCAGTTCTTGGAATCATTATTTCTGAAACTGTTTTATCATCAAATTCAAAAACATTGTTAATCATTTCTTTTTCTTCCTTATCAATAGTACCTTTTTCCTCACCAACGTCAACCATCATTCTAATTTCTTCTTCTGTAACTGTTTCTTCATCATCACCAGAAACACCAAATAATTTTGAAACTACATTTGTAGACAATGTTAGAAATTTGACAAAAGGTAAAGTGATAAAAGAAATTGTTCTTATAATACCAATTGTTGCAAAAGAAATTTTTTCATAGTGTTTCATAGCAATTCTCTTTGGAACAAGTTCACCAAATATTAATGTAAAATATGAAAGAATAAGTGTAATTATAATAATTGAAATTTTAGTCCATACAGCCAGACTTATATTTGGAAATATATTATTTAAAGCAGGTGCTAAAATACTAGCAAAAGAATCTGATGCAAATGCACTTGAAAGGAAACCAGCAAGTGTTATTCCTATTTGAATAGTAGCTAGAAATTTACTTGGATCTTTTAACATAGATTGAATATTTTTTGCTTTTTTATTTCCTTCTTTAGCTTGCTTTTCAATTTTAGCTTCGTTTAAAGAAATGAAAGCAATTTCCGCAGAAGCAAAAAAGGCATTTAATAAAATTAATATTACTAGAATTAATATTTCTGAAAACATTTTAGAATCTCCTTTATATTTGAATTTTTTTATAGTGATAATAATATCACAATAAAAAAACAATGTATAGAGAAATTGAAAATTAATATTGTAAAAATCTATTTATTAATATATAATTTGACTTTGAATAAAGGTTACAAGAATAAAAAAGCATGATTTAATAAAAAATATGATATAATTTTGATAAAGGGGCTACAAGTATTATGGATAGATATAATGCCGTAAAAAAAGCAAGCATTTTAGGAATTGTTGGTAATATATTTCTACTAATTATAAAAACATATATAGGACTTATAACCAATAGTCAAGCTATGATAGCAGACAGCGTAAATAGTGCAGGAGATATTTTTTCATCATTTATGACATATATAGGAAACAAAATAGCAAGTAAACCAAGTGATGAGTCACATAATTTAGGACACGGGAAAGCCGAATACATATTTTCAATGTTAATTAGCGTATCGATGATGGTAGTGGCTATTAAATTATTTATGAGTGCATTAGATTCATTAATCAATGGCGCTGAATATGAATTTTCTTGGATATTAATATTAGTTTGTATAATAACTATATTCATAAAGATGTGTTTATATTTATATACAAATTATTTGTCTAATAAATATGATAATTTGTTAATAAAGGCTAATTCTAAAGATCATATAAATGATTGTTTTGTTACAGCTTTCAACTTAATTGCTGCATTATTAAGTTTAAAAGGAATATTTTGGTTTGATGGAGTTGTTGGATTAGGAATTTCAATATGGATTTTTATTACAGGGGCTAAATTATTTTTAGAAAGCTATGATGTTCTGATGGATAAGGCCATTAGCGAAGAAGATAAGCAAAAGGTTTTGGACATAATAAAAATGCATCCAGAAGTTAAAAAGATTCAACATTTTAATTCGACTCCGGTGGGATATAAATATCAAATATCGTTTACAATATATGTGGATGGAAATTTGTCAACATTTGAAAGTCATGAGATAGCTAATAAATTAGAAAAAGAAATAGATAATAAAATAGAAGAGATTTATCTAACAATAATACATGTGAATCCGATATAAAACGATAAAAAACAAGAATAACATTTTCTAAGTGCCAAAGGCACATAAGAAAATGTTATTCTTCCATAATTATCTTTTAAGAAAACTCACTATTTCATAGATGACTTTCCTAAGAATATAAAAAAGAGGGGACAGGAAAACCTGCCCCCAGAAACACAAGAAAAGGTTATTTCTGATGATGCTGAATCAAAAGAAATGCGGACTGAAGACCACAGTAAACACGTGCGTATACGCACATACATAAAATAACCAAAACGAAACAAAATTTGACTGCCTTTGAGAAAATAGCCATAATAGCTCCTCCTTTTAATGTTTGTATTGTGTTTCTTTGCGGTAAACTAAATTTAATTATACGACTAAAAACTAGATAAGTCAACAAATATGGAAAAAATTGAAAAAACTATTGCATTGTGAGCATCTTATATGCTATAATACATAAGGTTAAAAAATATGCACATAGAATTAGCTTATATAGGTGCTTAGAAATAAGTTTGTGTAAGTGTTTGAAATTTTATGGAAGCAAAACTAAAAGGAGGAATTTAAAATGGCAGTAGTTGCAATGAAACAATTACTTGAAGCTGGTGTTCATTTCGGACATCAAACAAGAAGATGGAATCCTAAAATGGCTGAATATATTTATCAAGCTAGAAATGGTATCCATATTATCGATTTACAAAAGACATCTAAAAAAATTGATGAGGCTTATGAATTCATAAGATCACAAGTTGAAGAAGGAAAAACAGTTCTATTTGTTGGAACAAAAAAACAAGCACAAGAATGTATGAAAGAAGCAGCATTAATGTGCGATATGTACTATGTTGATCAAAGATGGTTAGGTGGAATGTTAACAAACTTTGATACAATTAAAACAAGAGTACAAAGATTAAAAGACCTAGAAAAAATGCAAGAAGATGGAACATTTGATGTTTTACCTAAAAAAGAAGTTATTTTATTAAAGAAAGAAATGGAAAAACTTGAAAAAAATCTTGGTGGAATAAAAGAAATGAATGAATTACCAGGTGTAATATTCATAGTTGATCCAAATAAAGAAAGAACAGCAATCTTAGAAGCTAAGAAATTAAACATACCAGTTGTTGGTATAGTTGATACAAACTGTTCACCAGAAGACGTTGATTATCCAATACCAGGAAATGATGACGCTATACGTTCAGTAAAATTAATAGCAACAGTTATGGCTAATGCTGTTATCGAAGCTAAACAAGGTGAAGTAGTTGGAACAGAAAACTTATTTGCAAGTGAAACAGAAAAAGCTGATGAAAGCATAGAAGAAGTTGTTGCAAATAGTGAAGAAGTTACAGAATAATAAATACAATGGAACTTAGATAGGGACGAACTATAATGTCGTCCCATATTTTAAAAATAAATAAAAGAAAGGATGATTAAATTGGCAATAACAGCAGCACAAGTAATGGAATTAAGAAAAAAGACAGATGCAGGAATGATGGAATGCAAGAAAGTTTTAACAGAAACTAATGGAGATATGGAAAAAGCAATGGAATTATTACGTGAAAGAGGAATCACAAAAGCAGCTAAAAAAGCTGACAGAGTGGCAGCCGAAGGAATTGTTACAACATATATTTCAGAAGATAAAAAAGTAGGAGCAGTTGTTGAAGTTAATGCTGAAACAGATTTCGTTGCTAAGAACGCAGAATTCAAAGGATTTGCAGAAGATGTTGCAAAACAAATAGTTGAAAACAATCCAAAGGATGTTGAAGAATTATTACAACAACCTTCAATTTCTGATTCATCAAAAACAGTTAAAGATGTATTAACAGAAAAAATAGCTAAAATTGGTGAAAATCTTTCTATTAGAAGATTTGCTAGATTTACATCAAACGGTATTGTTGAAAAATATATACATGGTGATGGAAAAATTGGTGTATTGGTTTCTATGGAAAATGCTGATGAAGAATTAGCAAAAGATGTTTGTATGCAAATTGCTGCAGCTAAACCTGAATATATAAATAAAGAAGATGTTCCAGCTGAAAGATTAAACAAAGAAATGGAAATCTTAAAAGCACAAGCTATGAATGAAGGAAAACCAGAAGCTATAGCTGAGAAAATAGTTCAAGGAAGATTAGGAAAATTCTATGAAGAAATTTGTTTAGTTGAACAAGCATTTGTTAAGAATCCTGATATGAAAATAAAAGATTTACTTGCTTCTAAAAAAGCAAGTGTATTAGAGTTTGCAAGATTTGAAAAAGGTGAAGGAATTGAAAAACTAGAAGAAAATTTTGCAGAAGAAGTTCAAAAACAATTGAATAATTAATATTTAGAAGAGTAGTGATACTCTTCTTTTTTTGTAACAATTTATGTAAAGAACAATAAAGTAAAAATAAATAGAAAGGATAAAAAAATGGAAAAAGGTTATTTGATTTTAGAAAATGGAGAAATATTTGAAGGAAAAAGAATAGGTGCAGTAAAGGATACTATATGTGAAGTAGTTTTTAATACATCAATGACAGGATATTTGGAAATATTTACAGATCCATCTTATGCTGGACAAGGTGTTACTTTAACATATCCATTAATTGGAAATTATGGAATAATAACCAGTGATGTTGAATCAAGAAAAATTTGGATAAAAGCATTATTCATTCATGAACTCGCTGAAGTTGCTAGTAATTTTAGAACAGAAACAGATTTAGACAGTTATTTAAAGGAAAATGATATTCCTGGATTAAAAGATATTAATACAAGAAAATTAACAAAAATGCTAAGAGATAATGGAACCATGAGAGGAAAACTAGTATCTGACATTACAGATATGGATAAGATATTAGCTGAAATAAAGGAATATACGTTTCCAAATGTTGTAGGAGAAGTATCAAATAAACATATTCGAGAATTTGGTGAAGGCAAAACAAAAATAGCTCTTGTTGATTTTGGATGCAAACAAAATATTATAAGATCACTTACAGAAAGAGATTGTACTGTAACAGCATTTCCGCAAGATATTTCCGCAGAAACTATTCTAGAAAAAGATTTTGATGGAATAGTATTATCAAATGGACCTGGTGATCCTGAAAATTGCAAAATAGCAATTGAGAATATAAAGAAACTATATAATTCAAATGTACCAATTATGGGAATATGTTTAGGACATCAATTAATGGCATTAGCAACAGGAGCAAGTACTGCAAAATTAAAATATGGACATAGAGGACCAAATCACCCAGTAAAAGAAATAAAAACAGGAAAGATATGCATAACATCACAAAATCATGGATATTATGTAAAAGAAGAATCGATAAATCCTAAAATTGCAGAAGTATCTTACATAAATGTTAATGATGGAACAGTAGAAGGGCTAGACTATAAAAACAAAAAAATATTTACTGTACAGTTTCATCCAGAAGCTTGCCCAGGACCACAAGATTGTGCTTATTTATTTGATAGATTTTTAAATATGTGTAGATAAAAGAAAGGAAGATAAAAAATGCCAAAAAATAAAAAGATAAAAAAAGTTTTAGTTATAGGTTCAGGACCAATAATAATTGGACAAGCTGCTGAATTTGATTATGCAGGAACACAAGCATGCGTTGAATTAAAGAAAGAAGGGCTAGAAGTAATATTAGTAAATTCAAATCCAGCAACAATTATGACTGATAAGAATATGGCTGATAAGATATACATAGAACCATTAACAGTTACTACTGTAAAAAAGATTATTGAAAAAGAAAAGCCAGATAGTATTTTACCAAACCTAGGAGGACAAACAGGACTAAATATAGCTATGGAATTAGCAGAGTCAGGATATTTAGAGAAAAAGAATGTAAGATTATTAGGAACATCTCCAGAGGGAATAAAAAACGCAGAAGATAGACAATCTTTTAAAGATATGATGGAATCAATAAATGAGCCTTGTATTGCAAGCAAAGTTGTTACTGATTTGCAATCAGGATTAGATTTTGCAAAAGAAATAGGACTTCCAGTAATTATTAGACCTGCATATACATTAGGCGGAACAGGTGGAGGAATTGCACATACAGAGGCACAATTTAAAGAAATCTGTGAAAGTGGATTAAGACTTTCTAGAGTTCATCAAGTACTTGTAGAAAAATGTATTTCAGGATGGAAAGAAATAGAATATGAAGTTATAAGAGACAGCAAGGGAAATTGTATAACAGTATGTAATATGGAGAATATTGATCCAGTTGGAGTACATACAGGTGATAGTATAGTAGTAGCACCATCACAAACCTTATCTGATAAGGAATATCAAATGTTAAGAAGTTCAGCAATAAAGATTATATCAGCTTTGAAAATAGAAGGAGGATGTAATGTACAATTTGCATTAAATCCAAATAGCTTTGAATATGCAGTAATCGAAGTTAATCCAAGAGTAAGCCGTTCATCTGCCTTAGCCTCTAAAGCAACAGGGTATCCAATAGCCAAAGTTGCTGCTAAAATTGCAATAGGATATACACTTGATGAAATAAAAAATGCGGTAACAGGAAAAACCTATGCTTGTTTTGAACCTGTACTGGATTATGTAGTAGTAAAAATTCCAAAGTGGCCTTTCAGTAAATTTTTGACTGCAAGCAGAGAATTAGGAACACAAATGAAAGCAACAGGAGAGGTAATGGCAATTGCACCAACTATTGAAGCAGGATTAATGAAAGCAATAAGGTCTTTAGAGGAAAATGTAGACAGTATGATATTACCAAAGCTTACAACATGTTCTGATGAAGAAATAAGAGAAAAATTGAAAGATGTTGATAATGAAAGAATATGGGTAATTGCAGAAAACTTAAGAAGAGGAATGTCTATAGAACATATTCATGAAATAACAAAAATAGATAAGTTCTTTATTAGTAAAATAAACAATTTGGTACAAGTTGAAAAAGAGTTACAAAGTCAAAAATTAACTGTTGAATTAATTAAAAAAGCTAAAAAATATGGATATACAGATAAAGTAATTTCTGGTTTAACAAAATTAAAAATTGATGAAGTAAAGAAATTAAGAGAAAAAAATAACATTTATGCAAATTTCAAAATGGTAGACACTTGTGCAGCAGAATTTGAAGCTCAAACACCATATTATTATTCAAGTTATGATGATGAAAATGAAGCAAATATTAAAACAGATAAGAAGAAAGTTATTGTTCTTGGTTCTGGACCAATTAGAATTGGACAAGGTATAGAATTCGATTACTGTAGTGTACATGCAGTATGGGCATTAAAAAGAAAAGGATATGAAGCTATAATTGTAAATAACAATCCTGAAACTGTAAGTACAGATTTTGATATAGCAGATAAACTATATTTTGAGCCATTAACACCAGAAGATGTAGAAAATGTTGTGAGAGTAGAAAAACCTTATGGAGCGATAGTTCAATTTGGAGGACAAACAGCAATAAAATTAACAAAAGCTTTAAAAGATATGGGAGTAAAAATTTTAGGAACATCTGAAGAAAATATGGACAGAGCAGAGGATAGAGAATTATTTGATGAAGTATTAAATAATTGCAACATAACAAGACCACAAGGAGGAACTGTTTATACAGTAGGAGAGGCAAAAGAAATAGCTAATAAATTAGGATATCCAGTACTTGTAAGACCATCTTATGTACTTGGTGGACAAGGAATGGAAATTGCTTATGATGATACAGATGTAGAAAAATTAATAAATGAAATAAATAAAATTGCACAAGAACACCCTATTTTGGTAGATAAATATATAATGGGAAAGGAAATAGAAGTAGATGCAATATGTGATGGCGAAGAAGTATTAATACCAGGAATAATGGAGTTACTTGAAAGAACAGGTGTACATTCAGGAGATAGCATATCTGTATATCCAACTCAAAACGTAAATAAAGAATCAGCAGATAAGATAGTTAAATATACAAAATTATTAGCAAAAGAATTAAACATTATAGGAATGATGAATATACAATTCATTTTACAAAACAATGAAGTATATATTATTGAAGTTAATCCTCGTTCAAGTAGAACTGTACCATATATTAGTAAGGTAACAAACTTACCTGTAATAGATATAGCAACAAGAGTAATATTAGGAGAAAAATTAAAAGATATTGGATATGGAACAGGAGTATATAAACGTAGTGATTATATTGCAATAAAAATGCCAGTATTCTCTTTTGAAAAGATAAAAAATGCAGATACAAGTCTAGGACCTGAGATGAAATCTACAGGAGAAGTACTAGGAATAGCAAATAACTTTTCAGATGCTATTGTGAAAGCTTTTATAGCAAGTGGAGTAAAAATACCAAAAGAAGGAAACGTATTAATTACTGTCAGAGATAAAGACAAAAAAGAGGTATTACCATTAGCTAAGAAATTACATAATACAGGATTTAAAATATATGCAACAAAAGGTACAGCTAATTTCTTAAAAGAAAATGGAATTGAAACACATGTATTAGAAAAAATTTGGGAAGGTGCAGAAAGTATACCAAATTTAGTTGAATCAGGGAAAATAAACTTTATTATTAATACACCAACAAAAGGAAAAGAGTCTAATAGAGATGGATTTAGAATAAGACGTTTAGCAGTAGAATGCAAAGTACCATGCTTTACATCATTAGATACAGCAAATGCATTATATGATGCAATAGGAGATAAAAATTCTGAAGAAGAGATAGAGATTGTAGATATTACTGAGATATAAAATAAAATCCCCCACTCATGTGAAAATGAATGGGGGATTTATAGTAATGGATTAGAAGAAGTAATCTTTTCCATTAATATTTGCCTGGGTTTTGTAGCTAGGCGATGCAACGGAGGTAATAATCAAAATTTTACGACCCATCGAATCTTCAGCCTTTTCAGCCCAGAAAGAGGCAAAATGAGGAACATTCAATTTGATGAAAAGCCGATCTCCATTACTTCGATAAATTACCAGAGGTATATCGTTGTGAGAATTACACAACCATACCTCATAGTAAGATGCCGAAATCGGAAAAGTCAAGGAATACAATCCCTGACCACCAGATGTCAGCAACTTATCGTTGCTAGGCTTTTTTCTGCTCATAGAAATCTCCTTTCTGAAATTCTCTATGGTTTTCGCAATATCCATGCGAATTAATAAAAATTATAGCACAAACTGACGAAAATAACAAGAAAAACTAAAGCAAATGCCTCAAATAAGTACTTTAATAAACAAAGATAGTGGCAAGTCAATAAAAAAAATAAAAAAATTAAAAAAAATTAACAATTTTTACTTAATATATGATAGAATAGTATAAATTATAAAAAATGAAAGGAAGAGAAAAATGAGTGAAGCAGTTTATAAGCGTGTACTTTTAAAACTAAGTGGAGAAGCTTTAGCAGGAGATAACAAAACTGGTGTATATGCAGATGTTATAGGAAGTATATGTGATCAAGTTAAAAAAGTTGTAGAACTAGGAGTTGAAGTGGCAATTGTAGTTGGAGGAGGTAACTTCTGGCGTGGAAGATATGGTCATGATATGGAGAGAACAACATCAGATTATATGGGAATGTTAGCAACAACAATGAATGCATTAGCATTACAAGATTGCTTAGAAGCTAGAGGAGTTAATACAAGAGTACAAACAGCAATAGAAATGAGAGAAATTGCAGAACCTTATATAAAAAGAAAAGCAGAAAAACATCTAAAAAACGGAAGAGTAGTAATTTTTGCTTGTGGAACAGGACACCCTTATTTCTCAACAGATACAGGAGCAGCTTTAAGAGCAGCTGAAATCAATGCAGAGGTTATATTATTAGCAAAAACAATTGATGGTGTGTATTCAGCTGATCCAAAAATAGATCCAACAGCTATTAAATATGATGAAATATCATATATTGATATTTTAGATAAAGATTTAAAGGTAATGGATTCAACAGCAACATCACTTTGTAGAGATAACCAAATACCTTTAATGGTATTTGAAATTGCAAAACCAGAAAATATAGTTAAAATTATTAAAGGTGAAAAAATAGGTACTTATGTACATTAATAAATTATAAAAAGGAGATTTAGATATGGATTACAATCAAATTGAAGATAAAATGGAAAAGACAATAGCAAACTTAGAGGAAAATTATGCAGAAATTAGAGCTGGAAGAGCAAATCCAGCTATATTAAATAAAATTAAAGTTGATTACTATGGAGTTCCAACACCTATAAATCAAGTCGCAGGAATATCAGTTCCAGAAGCAAGAATGATAGTTATACAACCTTGGGATGCAAGTATATTAAAAGCAATAGAAAAAGCAATATTAACATCAGACATTGGAATCAATCCAAATAATGATGGAAAATTAATTAGATTAACTTTCCCTGAACTAACAGAGGAAAGAAGAAAAGATATTGTAAAAGATATAAAAAAATTATCAGAAGAAGCTAAAATAGCTATTCGCTCAATAAGAAGAGATGCTATGGATTTAGCTAAAAAAGAGCAAAAAGATGGAAATATGACCGAAGATGAGGAAAAACAAGCAGAAGACAAAATTCAAAAATTAACAGATAAAAAAGTTGCTGAGATTGATGAAATATCATCTAAAAAAGAAAAAGATATAATGTCTGTTTAAAATAAAGTTTAATATGATTATGATCGGAAAAGGAAAAATCTATGGATTTTAAGGAAAAATTAAAAGAAAATCAAGAGATAATAAATAGAGAATTAGAGAAGTATCTTATAAAAGAAGAAAAGGAAGAAAAAGAATTAAACGAGGCTATTGGATATAGTTTAATGTCATCAGCAAAAAGAATAAGACCAATATTAATAATGGAAGTATATAAATTATTTAAGGCAGATTATGAAAAATGTCTGCCATTTGCTGTTGCAATGGAGATGACACATACTTTTTCTTTAATACATGACGACTTACCTGGAATCGATAATGACGATTATCGAAGGGGAAGATTAACAAATCATAAAAAATATAATGAAGCCACAGCAATTTTATCAGGAGATTCTTTATTAAATCGTTCGTATATGATTATGTCTGAGGAAATAATTAAAGCAGAAAATATAGATGAAATGAAAGCAAAAACCAGAGTCTTAAATGAATTTTCTACTGCTGTAAATAAAATGATTATTGGGGAATACCTAGATACTGTTTGTGAAGGAAAACAAATTTCTAAAAGTCAGTTAGACTATATTCATAATAATAAAACAGGGGCTTTCTTCAAATATTGTGTTAGAGCAGGAGCAATACTTGCAGGAGCAACAGAAAATGACATAGAAGAATTAACAAATTATGCAGAGAAAATTGGATTAGAATTTCAAATAAAGGATGATATTTTATCTGAAATTGGTGATGCAAAAATAATGGGAAAGCCTGTTGGAAATGATAAAGAGTTAAACAAGGTAACTTATGTTACAAAGTTTGGTTTAATAAAAGCACAAGAATATCTAGAAAACATTACACAGGAAGCACTAAAATCTATAGAAAAATATGGAACAAAAGCAGAATTTTTAAAGGAATTAGCAACATATATTAGAGATAGAAACAAATAATCTAGAAGGGAATGAAAATGAAATGGGGTTCGATACGGAGAAAATGCCTAATCACATAGCGATAATAATGGATGGAAACAGAAGATGGGCAAAAGCAAAAGGAAAAAATGCTGCTTTTGGACACAAAGAGGGAGCTAAAAATCTAGAAAAAATAGTAAGATATGCAAATAAAATTGGTTTGAAATATATTACTGTATATGCTTTTTCTACTGAAAATTGGAAAAGAACAGAAGAAGAAGTAACAGGTTTAATGACTCTTTTTAAAATGTATTTAGATGATTACGCAAAAAGGGCTGATACAGAAAATATTAAAGTAAATATATTGGGAGATATATCAGCATTTAATAATGATTTACAGAAAAGTATGAGAAAATGTATGGAAAGAACAAAAGACAATACAGGAACAGTGTTTAGCATTGCTATTAATTATGGTGGAAGAGCAGAAATAATTCGAGCAATGAAAAACATAGCAGAAGATGTTAAAGAAGGTAAAATAAAGGAAGAAGAAATTGATGAAAAATTGGTATCATCATATTTATATACTAAAGATATTCCTGATCCAGACTTAATAATAAGAACAAGTAATGAATTAAGACTTAGTGGATTTTTAATTTGGCAAGCTTCATATTCAGAGTTTTATTTTACAAATGTAAATTGGCCAGACTTTGATGAGAAACAGTTAGATAAAGCAATAGAAGAATATCAGAGAAGAAACAGAAGATTTGGAGGAAATTAATAAATGAGTATAAAAAGACTACTTTCAACAGTATTAGGATTACCAGCAGTAGTATTAGTTTTAGCATTTGGAAATACATATTTTATTGATGCAGCATTTGCAATTGTTGCTTTGATTTCAATGTATGAATATTTTAATGCTTTAAAGGAAAAAGCAAATCCAGTAAAATGGCTAGGATATTTAAGTGCAGTAATGATCGCATTTATACATTTAATACCTAACTTTAATTTAATATATGTTACCTATGCGATACCGTTTATTGTGGCTATTTTGTTTATGCAAAGTTTATTTACAAAGATGAAATATACTATAAAAGATATTTCAATTACATTATTTGGAATATGTTATATTTCATTGTTTATATTATTTATTCCTTTAATAAGCGGAAATGTAAGTAGTAAAATCTATTTATGGTATATAATAATTGCTGCATGGGGAACAGATATTTTTGCATATTTAATTGGAAAAGTATTTAAATTGGGAAAACATAAATTTAGCAAAATTAGTCCTAATAAATCTATTGAAGGTTGTATTGGGGGAACAGTAGGAGCACTTTTGATTGCTGTAATTTACACATATATTTGTAATGTGATATTTAAAATACAATTATCTTATTTGGAAATGAGTTTAGTAACAGTTATATTAAGTATATTAAGCCAAATAGGAGATTTCTCAGCATCAAGTATAAAAAGATATACAGGAATGAAAGATTTTGGAGATTTAATTCCAGGTCATGGTGGAATGCTAGATAGAATGGACAGTGTAATATTTATTGCTCCATTTGCATATTTATTATATATGGTTATATTATAATTAAGAATTTCTAGGTAGTAATAAAACTATTTAGAAATTCTTAACTTTATAAGTGAGGTGAACTAGTTGATTAATTTTATTATAAATGCTATAAAGATAATTTTTTTATTAGGCATATTAGTTTTTATTCATGAAGGAGGACATTTTATAGTAGCAAAACTATGCAAAGTAAAGGTAAACGAATTTGCAATTGGCTTTGGAAAAGTTTTATGGAAAAGAAAAATGGGAGAGACAGAATATGCCTTAAGATTAATACCTTTAGGTGGATTTGTAAGGTTAGAAGGAGAAGAAACACCATCAGAAGTAGAAGGTTCTTTTAGTCAAGCAAAAATATGGAAAAAAATATTAATTGTAGCTGCAGGAGGTTTAGTTAATATAATTTTTGCTATATTAGTATTTTTCTTATTGGTCATAATTTATTACAAATACCCATTAAAAAATGCAATGGAATTAGTAGGACAATTTGCATATTCAATTGTTGAAACTTTAAAAGTTTTATTCTCAGGAAAAACAAGTATAGATGATTTAATGGGTCCTATTGGTATTTCAACAGTAATAGTTCAGACAACAGCAATAGCAGACTATATTTATTTAATTTCAGCAGTATCATTATCTTTAGGAGTAACTAACTTATTGCCAATTCCACCACTAGATGGAGGAAAAATTGTAATTTATTTAATAGAAGCAATAAGAAAAAAGCCACTAAAAGAAGAAACAGAAATGGCAATACAAATGACAGGTTTTTTATTTATAATAGGATTATCAATCTTTGTAATGATGAATGATATAGGAAATGTGGTTTAATGAAGAAACATATAATTTTGAGTAAATTCAGAATTATATGTTTCTTCATTTTGACTTTTTATAGAATGATGATATATAATATAATAAATCATATTATTAAGAAAAATTAACAACACATTATTTCAGCTAGCAATAGTAAATGATGTGTTGTTATTAATTTTATAAATATATGACTATAATTGAAGAAAAAAGTATTATTATGCATTAAAAATCACCCACGCAACTAAAAGTAGCATGGATGTAAAGCAAAATTGCTGGTTTAAATATTCAAAAAATGTATAATGAAAATATAGAAAGTAAATTCAAGGAGGAATAAAAAATGAAATTTAATGAAAATTTAAAATACTTAAGAAAAAGAGATAATTTAACTCAAGAAGAATTAGCAGAAAAATTAAATGTATCAAGACAGTCAATTACGAAATGGGAGAGTGGAAATTCACTACCTGATATTGAAAAAATAAAGGAAATTGCATACATATTTTCAATATCAGTTGATTCGCTAATTGGAGATATTGATTGTAAAAAAACAAATAGACTAAAAAAAAGAATTAATGATTTGGGTTGGTTTATTGGTGCTTTTATAGTTCTTGCAATAGCTTGTAATGTATCAATTGGAAACTTTCTAATAAAAGTAATTCCTAATTTGGATTATGCAATTGGCTTAATTATATTAGTTGTAATTATAACATTTATTTACATGGTATTTTCAATAAAAAGATATTTACTTGATAATGATGAAAGAATTATAAATATGAAAAATAATGAACAAGGAAGAAAAGAAAGAAAAAAATATATATTGAAGAAATACATATATATAATTCTTGATTTGTTGGTTTTTGGTATAGTAAGTCATATTGATTTAATATTAAATGGATGGGATGTATTTTTTATTAATATATTAGAAAGCATTTTTGCAGGAACAATATTAGGAATAATACTAGGTTGGACAAATTATAGAAATCTAGAGAAAAAAGTTAAAGAATTAGAATAAATTAATCATAGAAATATACAATAATGGTTATTATTATAAACAATATGATATGATAATATAAAATGATGAATGATAAGGAGAAATATAAATGAAAAGAATATTATTAAGTGGAATATTAATTATAGCAATGATTATGTTTATAATATTAATATATAGTAATTGTAAAACCTCAAAGCTAAATGCAGTGGTAATAAAGGTAAATGAAAATTCAATTGATACTATGATTATAGATGAAAACAATAAAAAATTAGAATATACTGGTTTATGCAGTGTAAAGTTTGCTGATGAAGGAAATATGGGATTTCAGAAAGGACAAGAGGTATTAATATATTACGATGGAATGATAGAACAGACATATCCATTACAAATATTACGGAACAAAGAAAATTGAAATTATAAGAGAAAACAGTGAAAAAACTATACCGGATTGTGTATTAAGGCATTATTATAATTCAATAAATAATGTTAATGTTTCAATAGAGAAAATTTCAAATAAAAATTTATCAATTATAATTAATGATACAAATGAGTTGTCATATAAATTTGATGATGAATATGTATTATATAAGAAAAATGATAAAAGAAGTAATAACTTAGAAAAAAATTATAGTAAATTTTATGATGAAACAGAAAGTGGCACAACAAAAATTGAATATGATTGGACAGATAAGTATAATGAATTAGAAAAAGGAGAATATGCTTTAACATTTTCAACGGTTGATGAAATCATAAATTGGCAATTTGAAATCGACTTTGAAATAGATGAAAATGAAAAAGTAGTAAATTATAATGTTAGTTATAACAAATGCTAAATAATTAAGCAAACTAAATTGAATATTAGATATTCAATTATTTATATTAGATACAGAATAATAAATTGACATAATTATGGAAAAGTGATATTATTAATATACGAATATAAACGCATGAGCATTTGCTCGCAATGCTGGTATACCAGCAAGGAGGTTACATGCAACCAAATGAATTGATAGGGCAACTTATCACAGTGTACATGGTGGGAGGCCATGTGATCAGAGGCAAAGTAGACAGAGTCTCTGATATGAGAACTATGGGGCGTGATGGTCTGGCAGTAAAGAGATATACTCTTTATGTGGAAGAAAAGGGACAGTATACAATCGTGTTCCTAGACCAAATTGCAGCCATAACGATTGGCACCGAACACCTCGTAAACGACAAAAAAGCATAATATAAGAAACCAGCTCTCTTATGGTGAGAGGGCTGGTTTTCTATGCTATTTGTATGAATTTTATATAATAATTCTTTATTTTATAATTCATAAATCTTTTAATATAGAACATAATATTACAACTGAATTATAGTTGAAAATTGCAGACTTATATGCTAAAATGTAAGAATAGTGAAAACGGAAAGGAAAAGAAATGGATAGAGAACATATAAGAAATTTTAGTATTATAGCACATATAGATCACGGAAAATCTACATTATCAGATAGAATTATTGAAATGACAGGTGTTCTTTCAAAAAGAGAGATGCAAGAACAAGTATTAGACAATATGGAGCTTGAAAAAGAACGTGGAATAACAATAAAATCACAGGCAGTTAGAATGGTATATAAAGCAAAAAATGGAGAAGATTATATATTTAATCTAATAGATACTCCAGGACATGTAGATTTTAACTATGAAGTATCAAGAAGCTTGGCAGCTTGTGATGGTGCAGTATTAGTTGTTGATGCATCACAAGGAGTAGAAGCTCAAACATTAGCAAATGTATACCTTGCAATAGATAACAACTTAGAGATAATACCAGTAATTAATAAAGTTGATTTACCAAATGCAAGACCAGATGAAGTAAAAAATGAGATAGAAGAAATAATTGGTATAGAAGCACAAAATGCACCTTGCATTTCTGCAAAAACAGGATTAAATGTAGAAGAAGTATTAGAAAGAATAGTAACAGATATTCCAGCACCAAAAGGAGATGAAAATGCACCAGCAAAATGTTTAATTTTTGATTCATATTATGATAATTATAAAGGAGCAATAGCATATGTAAGAGTATTTGATGGAACGGTTAAAGTTGGTGATGAAATAAGACTAATGAAAGCAAATAAGATATTTACTGTTTCAGAAGTCGGATATTTTGAACCAGGAACATATTTATCAGCACAAGAATTAAAAGCTGGTGAGGTTGGATATATAGCTGCAAGCATAAAGAATTTGGAAGATATCCATGTTGGAGATACAATAACTGTTAATACAAATCCAGCAAAAGAAGCTTTACCAGGATATAAAAAAGTAAATCCAATGGTATATTGTGGTATATATCCAATGGATGGAAGTCAATATGAAAATTTGAAAGTGGCTCTAGAAAAATTAAAATTAAATGATGCAGCACTTCAATATGAACCAGAAACATCTGCAGCATTAGGATTTGGCTTTAGATGCGGATTTTTAGGACTTTTACATTTAGAGATAATTCAAGAAAGACTTGATAGAGAATTTGATTTAGGGCTAATCACAACAGCACCATCAGTTATATACAAAGTTCATAAAACAGATGGAACTGTTATAGATTTATATAATCCAACAGATTTACCTGAACAACAAAAAATTTCATTTATAGAAGAACCAATAGTAAAAGCAGAAATTTACACGCCGAAAGAATATGTAGGAAATCTAATGAAAATATGTCAAGAAAGAAGAGGAACATATATTGATATGAAATATCTTGATGAAAATAGAGTTACATTAATATATGATATGCCTTTAAATGAAATAATATATGACTTTTTTGATAATTTAAAATCAAAAACTAAAGGCTATGCTTCTTTTGACTATGAATTTAAGGAATACAGACGCTCAGAATTAGTTAGATTAGATATACATGTAAATAATGAACCTGTTGATGCTTTATCATTTATAGTATTTAAAGATAGTGCTTATGATAGAGGAAGAAAAATGGTTGAAAAGTTAAAGAAAGTAATACCAAGACAATTATTTATAATTCCATTACAAGCAGTAGTTGGGGGAAAAATAATAGCTAGAGAAACAATTTCAGCAATGAGAAAAGATGTACTTGCAAAATGCTATGGTGGAGATATTACAAGAAAAAAGAAATTACTTGAAAAACAAAAACGTGGTAAAAAGAAAATGAGACAAATTGGAAATGTGGAAGTTCCACAAGAGGCTTTCTTATCAGTATTAAAATTAGATGAGGAAGAATAGAAGGGAGAAAAAATGAGAGATAATAGATTTAACAAAAATTCAAAAAATAATAAAAAATTTAAATCAAGAGAATTTGATAGAAATGATAGAAGCGATTTTCGTGGTAAAAAGAATGTGTACAGAAGCAATGATTTTAAGAAAAAAGAATATAAAAAAGATAATAGAAGATTTGAAGAAAAAGAATACAATAAAAATGAGTATAGAAGAGACAATAGAAAAGTTGAAAATAAAAAAGATGAAGAAAAATTATATGAAGACATTGTTGAAGGACGTAATCCAGTTTTAGAATTATTAGAATCAGGAAAAGACATAAACAAAATATTTATACAAGCAGGTGAAAAAAATGGTTCAATAACAAAGATTATAGCAAAAGCAAGAGAAAAAAGAATTGTAATGGTAGAAGTGCAAAAATCAAAATTAGATGAAATGTCTGAAACTCAAAATCATCAAGGAGTTATAGCAATTGTGCCACCATTCCAATATTGTGATGTATATGACATATTAGAAGTAGCAAAGAAGAAAAATGAAAAGCCTTTCATTTTAATTTTAGATGGAATTGAAGATCCACATAATTTAGGATCAATCATTAGAACAGCTGAAACTTCAGGAGTTCATGGAATAATAATCCCAAAGAGAAGAGCAGCTGCTGTAAATGCAACAGTTGCTAAAACATCTGCTGGAGCAGTAGAATATGTAAAAATAGCAAGAGTAAGCAATATAAATGAAACAATAAAATATTTAAAAGATAATGATGTATGGATTTATGGAACAGATGGAGAAGCTAAACAAGTATATTATAAGCAAGATTTTAGAGATGGAATTGCACTTGTTATTGGTAGTGAAGGCTATGGTATGAGCGATTTAGTAAAGAAAAATTGTGATGGACTAGTTAAAATACCTATGATGGGAAAAATAAATTCTTTAAATGCATCTGTATCAGCTGGAATTGTTATGTATGAGGTTGTTAAACAAAGAATATAAACCGAAAATAATTATAATATATAATAAAAAAGTGAAATAAAATTGGGAGAACGAAAGAATGGAGTTCGAAGAGTTTTTAAAAAATAAAGGAGAATCCAATCAAGAAAATAGTGATATTTCGAATGAAAACAAAAAAATGAATGTTCAAGAGTTCAAAGAATATGTAAGAAAGCTAAATTTAGCAAATGATGATATTTTTGAGAGAATGGAAAATGAAGAGAAAATACAAGAAGAGTGGAAAAAGTTAGAAGATGAAGAAAAAGCAGAAATTATCTTAGATACATCATTTATAGAAAAAGAAATAAGCGAGGCCATACCATTTTTTTCTGTTATTGACTTAATAAAAGAAATAACAAGTGAAAGCTTAAAAGCAAAAATTATTGATAGAGTAGAAATGCTAGATAGCGATAAAGTAGAAGTTATAAATACGTTTAGCGAAAAAGGAAAAATAGAAGCAATACTAAATAGTAAAGTAGCAAGAAGTGGAGTAATAAAAATTTTAAAGAACTTTGGAGTTGAAAGCCTAGCATTATTTTTTAAAGAATATAGGGAGGCTTTAGCGAAAAATAAAATACAACCATTTGAAATTATAAAAGAATTAGATGGTGAGCAACAAAAAATATTTGTTGAGAGATTTCTAGAAGAAGCAGATTTAAATAATGATGATAAAAAAAGAATTTTAGTTTTTTTGAACGAGGACATAAAAGGCACAATAGATACAAGTAAATTTTCAGATGAATATATGAATGCATTAAGCCTACAAACAGAGGCTAATAGAATTATTATCGATTTAGATAGAGATTCAGAAAATTATAGAGGATATGATGACTTAATAAAAGTTAACCCAGAAGAGTATTCAGAAGAACAAAGAAATAAATTTATTCAAATATGTTTGAGTTGTCCAAACTTATCTGTAGAAAGTAATTATTTCTCATGTAAATTTACTACAGGTTATATATCAACAGGAAAAGAATATATAGAAGGAGAAAAATGGATTCAATCAATAATTAGTAAACTAAAACCAGAGTATTCTACAGCACAAAAAATAGCAATTATAGATTATGAAATTGGAAATAGAGTTAGTTATAGCCCAGATAGTGGTACAGAAATTTTTTCAGAAGGCGATTGTAGAGCATTATGGAGAATAATTTGTTCAGGATATGGAATTTGTAATGGAGTTGCCAATTTAGAACATTATATTTTAAAAAGAGCTGGAATAGAAAGTGAAATAATAAGCAGTGGAAATCATGCATTTTTAAAATTAAATAATATTGAAGTTCCATTAGCAAATGGTGGAACTATGGTTGGAAATACAATATTAGATCCAACTTGGAATTTAGCAGTACATAGGTTTGGAGGAAAACCTGAAAATTTCTTTATAAGTTATGAAGAAGCAAGAAAACATGATATTTCAAAGGGAAAAGATTATAAATGCCATAAGAATGATGAAGAATTAAGTGATGCTACTTTAAACTTAGACGATAAAAGCTTGAGAATGTTGTTTGCAAGTGTAGGTTTAGCAAATCAAAAAGGAGTGTTTCCAATTGATAACATGCTAAGAGAATCAAAAGCATTACACGAAAAATATGCAACAAGTCCAGAACAAGATATACAACAACAGTTTGAACTGTTATCAAGAGTATGTCCAGAATTTGCTACATGCCAGAATTCAAGCATAAGGATTATAGCAGATGATTTATTATATGACGAAAACTTACAGTTTGATAGATTAGTTGTAAAAAAAGTGTTTGACAAACAAGATAAAGAAAAACGACCTGTAATGTATGTGTATGTTGAATCTGAAGAATTGGGAAGAAGATTTTATTATGCAGATAAAGATAAAGGTCAAATGGTAGAATTACCGGAAGAAGAATTTATAAAAAGATTTGAATGTTATGATATGGATTTAGAAAAATCAAACGGAGTGAGACCATGGGAAGAAAGTAAAGAAAAAGAACAAGAAGAAGTAGATTTATCAAGAAGTTCAGGAATGGTTGCGGCAAATAAAAGCTTAGATAGTTATAGTGAAGGAGACGAAAGATGAGTATTATAGAAAAAATGATTTCTTTTATCAAAAGATTATTTAAAAAAGAAGAAATAAAATTGATAGAAGCACCAATAGAAGTAGAAGATGAAGAAAAAGATAAGAAAAAGGAAAAATTCTTAAATTATTTAAAAGTAGAAGATGCAGTAAATAAAAAGAAAAAGTCAAAAGGAAAGATTGAAACTTTAATTTGCGTAGGAGATGGACTAGGTATACAAGGAAAAATTACTTCGTAAGTGAGAAGTACAAAGGAGAAGAGAAAACAAAATGACTGTAGAAGAATTCAAAGAAATTAGAGAATTAGTAAGGAAAAGTAATAACAAATTAATAATCTTAACAGATATAAATATAATAAAACAATTTGAAGAAAATATTTTAGATTTAGGCAATATCATTAATGAGTTTTTAAGTGATGAAGAAAAATTAGAGTTGCTAAAGAATTCAAATTATCAAAACTTTAAAGGTAACGAAATTGTAAGAGGAATGGTAATTAGTAGTATTTCTAACAGAGAAGTGCTATTGAAAATAAGAGATAATGAGATGATTATGAATGGGTGTAGCCAATATTATATTTGCCTAATCGTAGAGAGTTATTTGACAGATAGTGATAAACAAAAATTTTTACATAATGTTAATTTTATAGATGTATTTGATGTTAGTAGTTATAGTCTTGCTGGAATTGCTAAAAGCTTGAATGATGAAGAAAAGTTAAAGTTATTAAGAGAAGAGGAGATATATAAGATCAACAATTCAGACTTAAGAGAGATTGCAGAGAGCTTGAGCAAAGAAGCGAAAATAAGGATCTTAAAAGGAAGAGATATAACACAGTTGAATATAGACAGTAATGGCTGGAAAAAAATAATAGTAGGTTTAGAAGATGGAATAAAGATAAGACTGTTAAAAGATAAGATAAGTATAGAAGCATGTAAATTAAGTAAAGGCGAATTAGAAGCGATAATAGTAAGTTTAGACGAAAATAATAGAGCTGAATTACTAATGGAAACAGATTTTATGCTTAATGAATTGAAATTAGAAAAGTCAAATTTAGATAGTATAATAGAAGGAATTTCAGATGAAGGAACTAGAAATAAATTATTAAATATGTATCCAGATATACCTATGCCAAAAGTTATTAGTAGTTTTAATACAGATTTAAAAATAAAGACTTTAATGGAAAGTAAGTGTTTAAACTCTGACAATAAAGTAAAGGTATTGAAATCTTTAGATACAACCACATTAATAGCTTTTTTTAATGATCATAAGAAATTCATAGAAGAATCTCAAATTAAAGTGTATAATATTATAATGGAATTGAGCGCTGAAGAACAGCTAAAGTTTGTACAATACATAGATTCAGCAAATTTAACACAAATAGAGAAAAAAGAAATATTAGCAACATTAAGCCCTGAAGTAAAAGAAAAAGTTGATACATCACAGATGCCAGAAGAATACAGAAAAGCAATTAATATGCAAACAAAATATGGTTATATGGTGATGGACTTTGAACGAAGCCCGGAAGATTATAAAGGATATGATAATTTAATTTTAGTTAATCCTGAAGGATATACAGACGAACAAAGAAAAAAATTCATGAAGGTTTGTGATATATGCCCAAAAGGAAGTGTAGAATGCAGTCAATTTAGTATTATAGGAGCATATTCAACAGCTAAGGAATATAAAGAAGCTGAAACATGGATTGACTCTGTAACTGCACAATTAAAACCAGAATATTCTACAGCACAAAAAATAGCAATTATAGATAATGCAATAGGAAAAAAGATTAGTTATAGCCCGGATTTTGATACAGAGATGTTTTCAATAAGAGATTCAAGAGCTTTGTGGAAAATAATAAGTTCTGGATATGGTGTTTGTAATGGAATAGCAAATGTAGAACATTATATTTTAAATAAAATAGGAATAGAAAGTGAAATAATAAGCAGTGGAAATCATGCATTTCTAAAATTAAATAATATTGAAGTTACATTAGCAAATGGTGGAACTATGGTTGGAAATACAATATTAGATCCAACTTGGAATTTAGCAGCACATAGATTTGGAGGAAAACCAGAAAACTTTTTTATAAGCTATGAAGAAGCAAGAAAACATGACATTGATTCAAATGGTATGGATCATGAGAGCCATAAAAATGATGAAAAATTGAGTGATGCTACTTTAAATCTTGATGAGCAAAGTCTAAGAAATTTGTTTTCAAGTGTGGGATTAGCAAATGAAAATGGTGAATTTTTGATAAAAGAAATGATTACAGAGTCAACAGCATTACACGAACAATATACTAATCAACCTGCTAAGGATTTAGAACAACAATTTGCATTACTTGCACAAATGCATCCAGAATTTGCTATATGTCAAAATTCAACAATGGAAATTATGTCAGCAGTATTGTTAAATAATGAAAATTTACAATTTAATAAATGCGTTGTAAACAGAGTGTATGATAAACAAGATGAGGATAAAAAGCCAATTGTATATACATATATAGATTCAGATGAAATGGGAAGAAAATTTTATTATGCGGATAAAGATAAAGGTCAAATGATAGAATTACCGGAAGAAGAATTTATAAAAAGATTTGAATGCTATGATATGGATTTAGAAAAATCAAATGGAGTAAGGCCATGGGAAAGCAAAGAGAAAGAAAAAGAAGAAGCAGATTTAACAAGAAGTTCAGGAATGGTTGCGGCAAATAAAAGCCTAGATAGTTATAGTGAAGGAGACGAAAGATGAGTATTATAGAAAAAATGATTTCTTTTATCAAAAGATTATTTAAAA
>CAKPSH010000001.1 GCA_934183325.1 uncultured Clostridia bacterium | reverse complement strand
ATTATTTATTGGTGATGTAAAAGAAGAAAATGCATACCAAAAATCATTAATAGAATTATCAAAAAAAATTGGTGTATATGAAAGAATTATATTTTTGGGATTTGTAAATCAAGGAGATGCAGGAATTTATTTAAAATCTACAGATGTATGTGTATTACCATTTGTAAATGGAGTTTCAAATAGAAATGGTAGTTATTTAGCTGCATTGAATGAAAATATTCCAGTAGTTACTACAACAAAAAGCGAAAGCTATGAAAAAGACGGAGTATTCTATGTTAATATAAATAAAAAGGAAGAATTAACATCAGCTATAAAAAAAGCATTAAACTATAATAAAGAAATAAAAAGGGAAAATATTACATGGGAATGGGTAGCTAAAAAATATTTAGAGCTAATATAGAACAAAAGTAGGAGGAATGAAAGTGGAAAAAGAGTCAACGAGAAGTCAAAATTCAATAAAAAATGCAACGATTTCATTAGTATATTATTTTATTAGTAGTATTTTTACCTTTGTAATGAGAATAGCACTTATAAGATACATAGGAATAGAATATGCAGGATTGAATTCACTATTAACTAATATCATAGGAGTATTAAATATTGCTGAATTGGGTTTATCCACAGCAATAGGATACTCATTATATAAGCCATTAGCAGATGGGGATCATGAAAAAATAAATGAAATTTTATGTTTGTACAAGTACCTATATAGAATAATTGCTGTTGTAGTGGCGGTTATAGGAATTTTTATTACAATTTTTATCAATCATTTTGTTAATACAACAATACCAATGTCTGAAGTAAGAATATCATTTATATTATATTTGATAGCAACAGTTGTGTCATATTTATTAACTTTTTTAACAGTATTACCATCAGCAGATCAAAAAAATTACTTTGTTGTAAAAATACAAAATGATGGAAAAATAATAAAAAATATATTACAATTAATAGCAATAAGTGTTTTAAAAAACTTTTATGCTTGGGTAATAATTGAAATTGGCGCAAATATTGTTATATATATGTATACAAACTATAAAACAAAAAAAATGTATACTTGGTATAAATCAAGCAAAGGTAAATTTAAAGAATTATTAAAAAAATATAAAGATATAGTAAAAACAACAAAAGATACTGCTTTTCACAGAATAGGTGGACTTGTTGTATATCAAACAGACACAATATTGATTTCATATTTTTGTAATTTAACAGATAGTGGTATATATTCAAATTATATGTTAATATATTCACTATTAACAGGATTAGTAGAACAAGCTTTTATAGGAATTACAGCATCAATTGGTAATTTTATAATAGAAAAAAAGCCAAAAGAAGTATATAATATATGGAAAGAAATGTATATTGTGATGTGCTTTGTAACAGTATTATTTGGATTTCTATTTTATCAATTGGCAAATCCGTTTGTAGGAGTAGTTTTTGGCAATGATTTAACACTTTCTTCAGTCGTAGTATTTGGTATAGCCGTAAATATAATGTTTAGAGTAATAAAAAATCCAATAGATAAATTTAAAGAGGCTTATGGAATATTTTGGGACAGATATTCTCCAATAGTAGAATCTATAATAAACTTGGTAGTATCAGTAGCACTTGCATTTAAATTTGGTATATTGGGAATAGTATTAGGTACAGTTGCAAGTAATATAGCAATTACAATGCTATGGAAACCATATGTAATATTTAAGTATATATTTAAAGAAAAATTATCAAAGTTTTTCTTAATAACTTTAAAATATACAGCCATAGGATTGGTAGGTTCAGGGATGTCATATGCATTTATAAAATTATTAAATATGAGTACAGAATATACAATTGTAAATTTAATAAAATTATTTGCAGTTAATGGAATTATCAGTTTTATAGTAATATTAGGATGTTTCTTAATAGATAAACAATTTAGAGAAAGCATGAAAAAATACTGTAATGTAGCTATAAGAATGGTAAAAAAATAAAGGAGGATATAATGAGTGTTTTAGTAACAGGTGGTTTAGGTTATATTGGAAGCCATACAGTTGTTGAATTATTAAATTCAAATAGAGAAGTAATTATTGTTGATGATTTATCCAATAGTAAAATAGAAGTATTAGATGCAATAGAAAAAATAACAGGAAAAAGACCAAAATTTTATAAAATAAACTATTTAGATAGAGAAAAATTAGAAGAAGTTTTCAAGGAAAATAATACAATAGAATTAGTTATGAATTTTGCAGGTTTTAAAGCTGTTGGAGAATCAGTAAAAGAACCATTAATGTATTATCATAATAATGTTACAGGTGCGATTATTCTTTTGGAAACAATGAAAAAATTTAATGTAAAAAACTTTATATTTAGTTCATCAGCAACTGTATATGGAGATCCAGAAAGAGTTCCAATAACAGAAGAATGTAAAATTGGAGGAACAACAAATCCTTATGGAACTTCAAAATTGATGATCGAACAAATTTTACAAGATTTATATAAATCAGATAACACCTGGAACATTTGCATATTGAGATATTTCAATCCAATAGGAGCACATAAAAGCGGTTTATTAGGTGAAAATCCAAATGGAATTCCAAATAACTTAATGCCATATATAACAAAAGTGGCAAATGGTGAACTTGAAATTCTTAGTGTATATGGAAATGATTATAATACAAAAGATGGAACAGGAGTTAGAGATTATATACATGTTGTAGATTTAGCAAAAGGACATATTAAAGCACTTGAAAAATTGGAAAAAGAGAAATCAGGAATGTATATATATAATTTAGGAACTGGAAATGGATATAGTGTTCTTGAAATTATAAAAAATTTTGAAGAAGTAAATAATGTAAAAGTAAATTATAAAATTACAGAAAGAAGACCAGGAGATATTGCGGAATGTTATACTGATCCAAATAAAGCTTTAAAAGAATTAGGATGGAAGGCAGAATATGGAATTAGAGATATGTGCTTTGATTCTTGGAATTATGTAAAAAGAAATTCATAACTGAATAGAAAACATAAAAACCTCACATATTATAATATGTGAGGTTTTTATGGAATTAGTATTTAATTTATTAAAATTTATTATATATTCAACATTAATTATAGTAATTGCAAAAAATGCGTTAGTAACTGTTATAAGAAAATTAGCAATAGCATTAAATTTGGATTCAAAAATAGTTGGAAATATTGCTGGAATTGCAACATCAATGCCAGAATTAATTAGTGTATTTTTTACTTCAATTCAAGGAATGTTTACAACGGTTATATATAATGTTTTAAGTTCAAACATTATAAATGTTATTCAATATATGTTTGCAATCATTTTGAATAAAAATCAAAAAAAATTACAAAATGAAGCATTAATATCTGATATAGTAATGGTAATTATAACAATTTTAATACCATTATGTGCAGTTATATATAAAATAGAATTAAATATAGGATTTGTGCCAATATTTATAATGTTATTTATTTTGTTCTATATAATAAATAAAAATTCACATAAAATGTATTTAGAAGAAGTAAATACAGAAGAAATAGAAAAAATTGAAAATAAAAGTAAAAGAAGAATAGCTACTAAAAGCATAATATATTTAATAATAATAGGAATATCACTATTTACAATAGGAGAATTGTTAGGAGGAGTTGTAAGCGATTTTAGTAGAATATTTAATATACCAGAAGCAATAATAGGAATAGCAATGGGATTTGTTACAAGTATACCAGAATTAATTACATTTATAGAATCACAAAGAAACAAAGAAAGAAAAGAAGAAAATATTGATGGCGTTATAGAAGCTACTAATAATTTATTAACTTCAAATAACATAAATTTATTTATAGTATTAACAATAGGAATATTAGTGTGCAAACTTGTAGGTGTTTAGAAAATAAAAATATTGAAAAAAACATATACTGTGATATAATAAAGCAAAAAATAGGAAGATGAAATATGGAAAAAGTAGGAATATTTTTAAGTAGAATGCAACCAATTCATAATGCACATTTGTGGTTAATAGAAAATGCATTGAAAGAAAATGATAAAGTACTGATTATGATTGGAAGTGCAAATAAAAAAGGAACAGATAGAAATCCTCTAGATATAACAATAAGAAGAAAAATAGTAGAAGAAGCATTAATCGAAAAATTTGGTAAAAACTATGAGGAAAAAATAAAAATAATGGAACTACCGGACTGGTCAACAGAAAAAAACACTACAGATACAGAATGGGGAAGATTAGTATATTATAATGTAGTATCAAATATGGATGTAAAAAAATTTTCATATTATTGTTCAGAAGAACCTAAATTAATAAAAGGATGGTTTGATGAATATTTAAAAGAAAGAATTAATTTTAGATTCTTTTCAAGAGATAATCAGTTTAATGGATTATCTGCAACAAAAATTAGAGAAGCATTAAAAGAAGATAATATAGATTACATAAAAGAATACTGCCCAAAATGCATATATAAAAATAGAAAAATTCTAAAAGATATTATAAAATCAGTAAAACCCCTTGCATAAATTGTCGAGATATGGTATTATTAAAAGGTCTTAAAGAGATAGATTAAAAAAAAACCCCTAAAGGTTTTTGTTTAATCTATTTTTTTATATTTTTAGGAAAGTCATCTAAAAATAGTGATTTTTCTTAGAAAATAATTAAGGAATAATTAAAATTCTTAAATGTCTGCTGACATTTAAAAAATATTATTCTTACTTTTAGTTTTTTTAATAGTTATTATTTAAAGGAGAGGTAAAATATGAATACAAAGTACATTTTTGTAACAGGAGGAGTCGTATCAGGATTAGGTAAAGGAATAACAGCGGCATCTTTGGGAAGATTATTAAAGAATAGAGGATATAAAGTAACAAATCAAAAATTTGATCCATATATCAATGTCGATCCAGGAACAATGAGTCCTTATGAACATGGAGAAGTTTTTGTAACAGATGATGGAGCAGAAACAGATCTAGATTTAGGACATTATGAAAGATTTATCGATGAAAATTTAACAAGAAATTCAAGTGTAACATCAGGAAAAATATATCAATCTGTAATTGAAAAAGAGAGAAGAGGAGACTATTTAGGAAAAACAGTACAAGTTATACCACATATAACAAACGAAATTAAAGACAGAATTTATGCATTCGAAGATACAGATATAGATGTTGTTATAACAGAACTAGGTGGAACAGTAGGAGATATTGAAAGCTTAGCTTTTATTGAAGCCATTCGTCAAGTCGGACTAGAAAAAGCTCCAGAAGATGTATGTTATATTCATGTAACATTATTACCATATATATATGGTTCAAATGAATTAAAATCAAAACCAACACAACATTCTGTAAAAGATTTACAATCATATGGAATTCAACCAGACATATTAGTATGCCGTTCTGAATTTGAAGTACCAGAAAATATGAGAGAAAAAATAGCTTTATTCTGTAATGTTAGAAAACAAAATGTAGTTCAAAATTTAACAGCAGATAATTTATATGCTGTACCACTAATGCTAGAAAAAGAAGGCTTAGCATTAGATGTATGTGAACATTTACACTTAGATAAAAAGGAACCTAAAAATGAAGAGTGGGAAAAAATGATAGAAAATATAAGAAGCATAGGAGATGAAACCGTAAACATAGCAATTGTAGGAAAATATATACAACTAGAAGACTCATATCTATCTGTAGCTGAAAGCCTACAACACGGTGGATTTGCTAATAATGTAAAAGTAAAAGTTCATTTCATAGATTCAGAAAATATAACAAAAGAAAATGTAGCTGAAACATTAGATGGAATAGATGGTGTTGTTGTTCCAGGAGGATTTGGAAATAGAGGTATAGAAGGAATGATAACAACTATTGAATATGTAAGAGAAAACAAAATTCCATTTTTAGGAATATGCTTAGGAATGCAAATGAGTGTTATTGAGTTTGCTAGAAATGTATTAAAATTAGAAGATGTAAATTCTGAGGAATTTGAGAAAGATTGCAAAAATCCAGTAATACATATAATGGACAACCAAATTGGAGTTGAAGCAAAAGGTGGAACAATGAGATTAGGAGCTTACAGATGCATTGTAAAAGAAGGAACACTTGCACATAAATTATATGGAAAAACAGAAATATCAGAAAGACACAGACATAGATATGAATTCAATAATGATTACAGAGAAATGATGGAAAGTAATGGACTTACAATATCAGGAACATCACCAGATGGACAACTTGTAGAAATGGTAGAAAATAAAAACCATCCATTCTTTATAGCAGGTCAATTCCATCCAGAATTCAAGTCAAGACCAGATAGACCAGGACCATTATTTGCAGGTTTAGTAAAGGCAGCTAAAGACTACAATGAAGATAAATATATGAAATTTTAAGTATAATTAGGATTATTATTTAGGAGGAAAAATGTTTGATAATATAAAGAAATTAAAAGAAAACGAAAACCTAAAAAATTCATTAGCAATAATAATAGCTGGAATATTAGGTATAGTATTTTTTTTATTCATATATGGATTTGATAAATTAAATGTTACAAATGAAAACTGGTTATTAAATGGAGGAGATTTATCACAACATTATATTGGCTGGAAATTTTTTAGACAATCTAAGTGGAATTGGAAAATAGGGATAATGAATAACATAAATTATCCCTATAATGCTTCAATAATTTTTACAGATTCAATTCCACTTTTTGCAATTATTTTTAAAGCGTTTTCTAAATTTTTGCCAGATACTTTTCAATATTTTGGAATATATGGACTAATAACATATATGCTTCAAGGAATTTTTTCATATTTATTAGTATATAGATTTGTAAAAAATAGAAAATACTCAGTAATAACAAGTATATTTTTCATTTTATCGCCTACAATTATACAAAGAGAGTATACTCATACAGCATTGGCAAGTCACTATATAATATTAATGGCTTTATGTTTGTGGGCATATAATGATAAATTAAAAGAAAAACAAATATTAAAATCAGTACTTTGGATATTATTAGGAATTTTGTCTGCTAGTATACATCTATATTTTGTTCCAATGGTAATGTTAATAATGCTTGCAACATTTACTATTGATTATATTAAAGATAAAAAAATAAAGGTAAATGTAATAGCATTTATTGTGACATGTTTTTGTATTATAATAGAAATATATTTTTTAGGAGGATTCACATTTGATTCATCAATAAAATATGGGGAATATGGAATAGGAAAATATAACTCAAATTTAAATACATTTTTTAATTCTTTGGAAATAAAAGGAAGCTTAATTAGAGAATTGCCAACATTTGAAGAACAATATGAAGGATTTGGATATTTAGGATGTGGGATAATAATACTAAGTATTATAACATTATATGAGTTTCTTAAAGAAAAAGATAAAAAAACAATAATATCTAATCAATATATTATTAGTGGTTTGATTTTATGTGGCATATCTATTATAATAACTACAGCACTAAGCTTTTCTATAAATCAGCATTTAATATTAAAAATAACATTTCCTAGCAAATTAGAAAATATTATATCAATATTTAGAGCAACAGGAAGATTTATATGGATGGCATGTTATCTAATTATGCTGATGGCGGTAGTTAATATTTATAAAAAATATAATGATAAAGAATATATCTATATTTTTATAATAGTAATATTATTTATTCAAATATATGATTTAAGAGGATATATTAAATCAAAACAGGAAAAAGTTAACAATTATGAAAAAGAATATGTGTATAAATTAGAAGAAAAAATAGATATGTCAAAATATAATCAAATAGTATTTTTGCCAGCTGATAATGTGGGAGGATATTTTAACAAAATATATAAAATTGCTAACTTAGCTATCGACAATAAAATGAATATAAATAATTTCTATATGGCACGTAATAATTTGAAAACAATAGATTATAGTAAAAATATAGTTGAACAATTACATAATAATGAAACAGATGAAAAAACGATATATGTATTTTTAGATAAAGGATTGTTAAAGGATATAAAAGAAAAAAATAATTCTTTGATGTTTTATGATATTGAAGATTACACAATAGGTGTATACAATGCAAAATAAGTCACAAAAAATTCACAATAAAAATTAGCACTTGCTATTGACAAGTGCTAATTTTTATTATATTATATTGGCAGTTAAAAGAAAAGAGTGCTAAATAAAAATATAATAAATAGTCATAATGCATCATATAATAAAAAGATGATGTAATTAAGACAAAAAATAAGGAGGAATAAAAAATGATTAAGCCAATATTAGACAGAGTATTAATTAAAATGGAGGAAAGTGAAGAAACAACAAAAAGTGGAATTATACTAGCAGCTAATTCAAAAGAAAAACCACAAATAGCAGATGTTATAGAAGTAGGACCAGGTGGAGAAGTTGATGGAAAAGAAATAAAAATGTTCATCAAAAAAGGAGACAAAGTAATTGCAAGTAAATATGCGGGAACAGAAGTAAAATACGAAGGTCAAGAATATATTATTATTAAACAATCAGATATTTTAGCAGTTGTTGAATAATAAATATAAGGGCATATTAGAAAAATATTATTCTTTAGCAATTAATAGTTAAAAGAATACAATAATTTGAAAGGAATGTGAATTAAAATGTCAAAAGAAATTTTATATGGAGAAGATGCTAGAAAAAAATTATTAGATGGTGTTAATAAACTAGCAGATACAGTAAAGGTAACATTAGGACCAAAAGGAAGAAATGTAGTATTAGATAAAAGCTTTGGAGCACCACTTATCACAAATGATGGTGTTACAATAGCAAAAGATATTGAATTAGATGATCCATTCGAAAACATGGGAGCAAGACTTGTTAAAGAAGTTTCAACAAAGACAAACGATGTAGCAGGAGATGGAACTACAACAGCAACAGTATTAGCTCAAAGTATGATAAAAGAAGGAGTAAAAAATGTAGCAGCTGGTGGAGATCCAATGGCAATAAAAAGAGGAATGGATAAAGCTATAAAAGTAGCAACAGAAGCTATAAAAGAAATAAGCGTACCAGTAAATGGTAAAGAAGATATTGCAAGAGTTGCAAGTATATCTGCAGATAATAAAGAAGTAGGAGAATTAATTGCAGATGCAATGGAAAAAGTTTCTAAAGATGGTGTTATTACAATTGAAGAAGCTAAAACTTCTGAAACAAAAGTTGAAGTTGTAGAAGGAATGCAATTTGATAAAGGTTATGTTTCACCATACATGGTAACAGACACAGAAAAAATGGAAGCTGTTATAGATAACCCTTATATATTAATAACAGACAAGAAAATAAGCAATATTCAAGAAATATTACCATTATTAGAAGCATTAATGCAACAATCTGGAAAATTAGTAATAATAGCTGACGACATAGAAGGAGAAGCATTATCTACATTAGTATTAAATAAACTAAGAGGAGTTCTAAATGTTGTTGCAGTTAAAGCACCTGGATATGGTGATAGAAGAAAAGAAATGCTACAAGATATAGCAATCTTAACAGGTGGTGAAGTAATTACATCTGAATTAGGATTAGAATTAAAAGATACAAAGATTGAACAATTAGGTAGAGCAAAACAAATAAAAGTTGAAAAAGAAAACACTATTATTATAGATGGTGCTGGAAACAAAGAAGAAATTGCAGAAAGAGTTAAACAAATAAAAGCACAAATTGAAGATACAAAAAGCTCTTTTGATAAAGAAAAATACCAAGAAAGACTTGCTAAATTGGCAGGCGGAGTTGCCGTAATTCAAGTTGGTGCTGCAACAGAAGTTGAAATGAAAGATAAAAAATTAAGAGTTGAAGACGCACTATCTGCTACAAAAGCAGCAGTAGAAGAAGGAATAGTAGCAGGAGGAGGAACAGCATATATAAACATTATTCCAAAAGTAGACGCATTAGTAAAAGAATTACAAGAAGATGAAAAACTAGGAGCAAAAATAGTATTAAAAGCTCTTGAAGAGCCAGTAAAACAAATTGCTAGAAATGCAGGACTTGAGCCAGCTGTAATACTTGAAAAAGTAAAATCAAATGCAGAAGGAATTGGATTTGATGCAGCAAATGAAGAATATGTAGATATGAAAAAAGCTGGAATTGTAGATCCAACTAAGGTAACAAGAAGTGCATTACAAAATGCTGCAAGTATAGCATCTATGGTGCTTACAACAGAAAGCATTGTAACAGATAAAAAAGAACCAAAATGTAATTGTGGAGGAGCTCAAGGAGCAAATCCAGAAATGGGTGGAATGTATTAATATAAAAAATATATGAAGTAAGAGCAAAGACTTTCTTGACAAAAAATATCAAGAAAGTCTTTGTTTGTTACAATTATATTACAAATAAAATTTTCCATTGACTAAAAAAGGCGAAAAATGATATACTAAAATTGCGATATTAAGTAGTAATAGATATTCTAAAATTACAGAAGGGAATGAAATAAATGTCAAAAAAACATAAGAAAGGTGCATTATTAATTCTACTTTTTTGCATAATATTAATAATGGAATTAATTGCGTTTCCTATTGAAACTGAAGCGGCTACATATAATCAAGTAGTAAAATCAGGAATAGAAAACTTCCCAGAAGATTATAAGGAAAAATTAAATAAATTAAAAGAATTATATCCAAATTGGAATTTTACAGCATATTATACAGGAATTAGTTGGAATGAATTTATAACAGAAGAAAGAAAAGTACATTTAAGAAATACAGTTCATAAATCTTCAAGTGATTTATGGAAAGATGATTGT
Source organism: uncultured Clostridia bacterium (assembly GCA_934183325.1). Taxonomy (GTDB): domain Bacteria; phylum Bacillota; class Clostridia; order TANB77; family CAG-508; genus CAKPSH01. Next base: position 164,932 of record CAKPSH010000001.1, on the reverse strand, counting down.
GGGAAGATTGCAAGTGGATATATGTGTGCATCTGAAGCAATATTAAAATATTTTGCTGACCCAAGAAACTTCATTAGTGAGTCAGGTATATTTCAGTTTTTAGAAATGACATACAATGAAAATGCACAAACAGAAGAAGGAGTAAAAAGCATAATTGCTCCTACATTTATGAATAAAGAAGTAACCTTTAATTTAAATGGACAAGAAAAGACTATGCATTATTCACAAATCATAATGGAAGCAGCAAAAGAAAGCAAAATGAGTCCATATAGTATAGCTATAAAAATAATACAAGAAGTAGGAGTAAAAGGAAGCTCATCAGTATCAGGAACATATGTTACAGACGATGGAGTAGATTATTCAGGATATTACAATTTCTTTAATTATGGAGCTTATGATACAGGAAATGCTATTGCAAATGGATTAAAATATGCAATGGACAATGGATGGAACAACCAATATACAGCAATAGTTGAAGGAGCAAAGAAAATGGCTAATTCATATACTAATGCAGGACAAAATACAGCATATTTTTACAAATGGGATGTAGTAGGAAATGAGAAAAAAGATTTATTCAGCCATCAATATATGACAAATATTCAAGATCCATCAAGCCAAGCAAAAAGCTTATTCAATACATATGCAAAAAACAATTTATTACCAACAACACTAAATTTTATTATACCAGTATATGAAGGAATGCCCAATGTAAATAACTTACCAGGAACAATAGATCCATCTTTATCAAGCTCATATTACTTGACAGGAACCGATGTAAGACTTAGAGAAAATGCAACAACTTCATCAAGTATATTAGCTACTCTTGAAAAAAATCAAGTTGTAAAATTACTAGAATGGAATACTGGAACAGCAAATGGATATGAATGGGCAAAAATTGAATTAGGAAATGGTACCATAGGATATGTAGCAAATAAATATTTAGCACAATGTAATCCAACTCCAATGCCAGAACCAACCCCAGAGCCAACGCCAGAACCAACACCAGACAATGGAGACGATAATCAAGAAAAATTAGCAAAAATAGAAAATGAATATATAATAGCAAATCCAAACAAAACCATAGAAGAAATTATGAAATCACTAAAAATATCAAATTATTCAGTAAAAGATATATACAATTCAACAATGGAAAAAAATGAAATAATAACTACAGGATTTAAAGTAACAACAGATGAAAAAGAGTATACTGTAGCAGTATTAGGAGATGTATATGCTGATGGAAAAATAGATGCAAGAGACTATATGAAAATAAAAAATCATATAATGGGAACATCAAATTTAGAAGGTGCTGAAAAGGTTGCAGGAAATGTATATATAGACAGTGAAATAGATGCAAGAGATTATATGAAAGTAAAAAATCATATAATGGGAACAGGTAGCATAACAATATAGAGATATAATTAAAATCAGAGAGGAAGAAAAAATGAAGCAAATAAGAAAAATTTTTTTAATAGCCTTAAGTACAATAGTTTTATTATCAATATTTTCAAATGTAAAAGCGGCAGGAAGCTATTCAGCTAGTGTTGGAGCAAGTTCACTTACTATTGGGAAAACCACAACCTTAACAATAAAAACTAGCAATGCAGAGGGAAGATTTTCAATAACTTCTTCAAACTCAAGTGTTGTATCAGTTGATAAATCATCAATTTGGGTATCAAGTAGTGAAGGAATAACATTAACAGCAAAGGGAGCAGGTAGTGCAACAATAACTATAAAACCAGAATCTGTTTCAGACACAGACTTGAATTTGATTACAAATAAGAAAACAATATCAATAACAGTAAAAGATAATACAACAAATAATAATACGAATAATAATACAAATAATACAACAAAATCAGGTGATGCTACATTAAAGTCAATAACAATAGGAAGTAAAAAATACTCAGGAAAATCATTGAAAAATACAATATCATATACAGCTAATGCAGATGTCGCTTCAATAAAAATTAATGCTGAAAAAAATAATAGCAAAGCGACAATAAGTGGAACAGGAACAAAATCATTAAAAGAAGGAGAAACAAATAAATTTATAATTACGGTTACAGCAGAAAATGGTACAAAGAAAAATTATACTTTGAATATTATACGACTTGCAAAAGAAAATAATGAACCTAATATTATAGATGAAAAGGCAAGTCAAGAAGAATCAAAACAAGAAGAATTAAAATTAACATCAATAGTAATAAAAGATGTAGAACTTAATACTACATTTAGTTCAGATGTGTACAATTATATTGCTAATGTAAAAAATATGACTCAACTTGAAATAGATGCATCAGCTAATTTAGAAGGAGCAGAAATAAAGATAGAAGGAGCAGAAGAACTAAAAGAAGGAGACAATAAAATAAAGGTTATTGCAATACTAGGAGACAAAAAAGTAGAATATACAATTGATGTATATAATCAAATCACTAATGAAGAAACAGGAATAATAGAGGATAACAACAATATTGATGAAGATAAAAACAAAACAAGCCTTGTTGGTAGTGTTATAAATATTGTAAAAGACAATTTAGTTACAACAGTTTTAGGTGCAATTATAGCTTTATTGCTAATTTTAACATTAAGTTTTGCAATTAAATTGCACTCATATAGTAAAAAGATTAAAGTCTTAATGCAACAAACAGAGATAAAAAATGTTGAAACTAATAATAACATTGATGAAAATGAAGAACCAGAATTAAAGGAAGCTGTAAAAAAATCAAAAGCCGGTAAACATTTTTAGAAAAATGAAAAAAACTATTGCAAAAAGTAAAAAAGTGTAGTATAAATTATATATAGTGTTATAATAATAGGTAAGAAGGAGAAAAAAATGAGTAAGAAAAACATATTAAAAATAGGAATTGTATTATTAATAATTGGAATGATTGCTTTAACAATGCAAAATGTACAAGCTACAAGCTTTGATGCTAATCAAATCCTTTCAACAAATGGAGATGGAAGTAATTTAAATACAGTTACACCTACACCAACAGCAGTAGTAAATAATACTACTTTAAATCAATCAACAAATAATACAACAAACAATACAGCAAAAAATACTGTAAAGAACAATACTGTAAACAACAATACAAACAAAACAGCATTACCTAAGACAGGTACAAATGAGAATATAATAATAGGATTAATGGTAGTGTTTACAGCATTTGGTATTTATACATTCAAAAAAGTAAGAGATTATAATATGTAATTTATTAAAATTAAATAAAGGGGCTAATTCTAAATGACTTAGAATAGTCCTTTTTTATTACATTAAAAATAAAAAACAAGAATAATATTTTCCGAGTACAATATACATATAAGAAAATTTAATACTCACATAATTATATTCTAAGGAAACTAGCTATTTCATAGATGACATTCCTAAGAATATAAAAAAACTATGGAATAAACTAGAAAAATATGATATAATAAACACCAATGTGAAAAAGGAGAATGAAAAATATGACTTCAAAAGAAATAACGCTATTTTTAAATAATAAAATAAAAGAAAATGAAAATTTTATAAGAATAACTTTTTATGAAATGAGAATAAAAGAAAATTTATCACAAGAAGAAACTGATTTATTCATCAAAGAAGCAAAGAATAAACTTAAAATTTTTAACTACAAAGTGTATGAAGTAGGAAATAAGTACTGGTATAATGGTAATGCATATGTTGTTCAAAGCAATGAATTACTAATTGCAGTCAAGACACAAGAAATAAATGGATATGGGAGTCAGAATCAACAAATATAATAAAAGGAGAATTTAATGAAAATAAAAAAGATATTTTTAACTATATTATTGATTATAATATTAGCAGGTTTTATATATGCAATAATTAATCCACAAAATAAAGGTAAAATGGACAATGAAAATGGAATAAAGATAGTATGTACATCATTTGTTGGATACGATTTTGTAAGAAATATTGTAAAAGATGTAGAAGGAATTAATGTAACATATTTAATGGATGCAGGAGTAGATTCACATGGATTTGAACCAACTGCAAGTCAACTTATAAAAATGCAAAAAGCAGATTTATTAGTATATAATGGTGGAGAAATGGAAAATTGGACAGAACAAGTTATACCAACACTTGATGTATCAAAAACAAGCTTAATAAAATTGATGGATTGTGTAGATTTATTAGAGGAAGAAGTAGTAGACGGTGCAGAAGAACATGATCATGAACACGAACATCAAATAGGAGAAATTGATAATGTAGAATGGGATGAACATGTATGGACTTCTCCACAAAATGCTATTAAAATAATGCAGAAAATAGAAGAAAAAATAGAAGAATTAGATAGCAGTAATAAAGAAATATTTAAGAAAAATTCAGAAAGTTATATTAATAAAATACAAGAAGTTGATGATGAAATATGGAAAATTGTAAATAATGCCAAAAGAACAAAATTAATATTTGGAGACAGAATGCCAATGAAATATTTCCTTGAGGAATTTAAATTAAGTGCAAGTGGAGCATTTAATGGTTGCAGTACAGAAACAGAACCTAGCACAAGAACATTATCATATTTAATTGATACAGTAAGAAAAGAAAACATACCAGTTGTACTATATATAGAAAATGGAAACTCTAAAATAGCTAATATAATTGCAGAAGAAACAGGAGCACAGGCATTGCAAATTCAAACATTACATACAATATCAAAAGAAGATTTTGAAAAAGGTGAAAATTATGTAACTTTAATGCAAAGAAATCTAGATGTGCTAAAAAAAGCATTACAATAATAGATAAAAGAAAGGAAAGTTTATATGAAAAAACAAACTTTAATAATTTTATTAACAATTGTGAGTATTTTAATTATTATAGCAATTGGATGGATAATTATAGAAAAAAAAGAAAATGAAAGAATTGATGCAGAAGCTGTTACACTTAAGGAAAATCTGCAAATAGAATATGGAAAAAAAGCGAAAGCATCAGATTTTATTGAAAATTTAAATGGAACAATGGTAAATGATACTGAAATTGATACAAACAAATTAGGAAAAATAGAAGTTCAATTTGAATTTATAAATATAAAAAACAAAAAAAGAACAGCTACATTTTATATAGAGACAAAGGATGTGACAGCACCTAAAATTTTTAGTGGTTCATCATATACAGTAAAGAAAGGCTATAATAAGCAATTAGAAAATGTGTTAATGAGTGGTGATGATATTGATGATACACCAACAAGAAAAATAGTAGGAGAATATGATTTTAACACTGTAGGTGATTATAATTTGACTTATGTTGTTACAGATGCTAGTGGAAATGAAACAAAAAAAGATTTTGTGTTACATGTTGTTGAACCTTCAAACAATAATACTACACCTGTTGAAAAAGAAAAGAAAAATATTGAAGACATAATAAACACATATAAAAATGAAAAAACAAAAATAGGAATAGATGTATCAAAGTGGCAAGGAGAAATTGATTGGCAGAAAGTTAAAGAGTCAGGAATAGAATTTGCAATTATAAGAATGGGATATCAAAAAGATTATGATGCAGATTTTGCAATTGATCCATATTTTGAACAAAACATGGAAGGAGCAAAAAATGCAGGAATACCAGTTGGCTTATATTTTTATTCTTATGCAAAAACTACAGCACAAGCAGAAGAACAAGCTAATTGGGTAAAAGAACAAATAAAAAATTATAAAATTGATCTACCAATAGCTTTTGACTGGGAAAGTTGGTCTTCATTCAATAAAGCAAATATGAGTTTTAATACTATAAATAAAGTTGCCGATACATTTATGAAAACAATTTCAAACAACGGTAATTATACAGGAATGCTATATAGCAGTAAAAACTATTTGGAAAAAATATGGTATCCAACAGAATTTAAAACATGGCTTGCACACTACACCAGTAAAACAAACTATACAGGAGACTATTACATATGGCAAATGTGTGATACAGGAAAAATAGATGGAATCAATGCAGATGTAGATATTGATATAATGTATTTAAACTAAAGTATTGAAAACTTTTAAGGTTTATAGTATGATTATATACATAAAAACAAAAGGAGGATATGTTAATTATAAATTAACATAAGTAAAAAAATGGAAGATGAAGTTTATTTTGAAGAATACAATATAGGATTTAAGGATGAAGATTTTAAAAATATGAAATTAGAAGAATTACATGAATGTCAGAAAATGTTAAAAGAATTATCTAATAATATTTCTAAAAAGATAAAATAAAAAGGAAGTGAACAAGAGATGAATGTAGATGATACAAATATTTCAACTTATGAAAATGTAAAAAAAATATATGAGAAAATAAATCGATTTTTGAACAATGATTTCGTTTCAAGTAATATTGCAAAATTAAATGCTTACCAAAGCAAAATAGATAAATTAGCACAAAAAGTTGAAAAAGCTACACAGGAAAAAGCAAAAGAACCAGTAGTAGTAGATGAGAAAAAAGAAGAGGTTCAAAAAATCCAAGAAACTAAAAACGAAGAAAATACAGAGAATGCAGAGAATGAGCAATATAATCCTTATTCAGAAAAATTTTATTATAAAGACAGATTAATAAAATTAAATGGAAATATGGACAAACTTATTCAAGAATTAAGAATAGAAGACAGTATAGGACACAGAAATTCTTATATAATAGAACAAATAAACAAGTATAGAAAAGATAATATGCCTATAACTATAAAGAAAAAAGAAAATGTTTTTGAAACATTTTTCAATAAAATAAAAAGCATTTTTAAATCAAAAAAATAGGCTTTTTCCTAATACGATAGAGAGGAAATATAATGGATATAGAAAAATATAAAGGTATTATAGAAGCAATATTATTCAGTGCAGGAAGAGTGGTAACAATAAAAGAACTTGAATTAGCTTTAGAATTAAATGAAAAAGAAATTGTAGATATAATAAATAGTATAAAAAATGATTATAACGAATCAAATAGAGGATTAGAAATAATAAGAGTAAATGATGGTTATCAAATGTCATCAAGAAAAGAATATTATGAATATATATATCCAATTATAGATAAAAGAAACAAACCAAGACTATCTCAGGCTGCAATTGAAACCTTAGCAATAATAGCATATAATCCTAAAATTACTAGAGCTGAAATAGAAGCAATAAGAGGAGTATCTTCTGATGCAGTAGTATATAAACTATTAGAATATAATCTAATAGAAGAAGCTGGAAAACTTGATATTTTGGGAAAACCGATGTCATATAAAACAACAGATGAATTTTTAAAAATGTTTGGATATGGAAGTTTAGATGAACTCCCCGAACTACCGAAATACAAAATAGATGAAAATCAACAGATTGTTATAGATGATTTAATAAAAGATGATGAAGGAAAGAAGGAATAAAAATGTCAGGTGAAGATAAAAATTTTGTAAAAGAAGTAACAAATATTGAAGAAGATTTTGCCAAATGGTATACAGATATTGTATTGAAAGCAGATTTAGCAGACTATACAGGAACAAAAGGATGTATTGCTATAAAACCTTATGGTTATGCAATATGGGAAAATATACAAAAATACGCAGATGAAAAATTTAAAGAAACAGGTGTAAAAAATGTTTATTTTCCAGTGTTAATTCCAGAAGGTTTATTACAAAAAGAAAAAGACCATGTAGAAGGATTTGCACCAGAAGTAGCAACTGTCACAGAAGCTGGTGGTAAGAAATTAGAAGAAAGATTATTAATTAGACCAACATCAGAAACAATGTTCTGTGATTTATATTCAAAATGGTTAAAATCATGGAGAGATTTACCATTAGTATATAATCAATGGTGTAATGTATTAAGATGGGAAAAAGAAACAAAACCATTTTTGCGTTCAAGAGAATTTTTATGGCAAGAAGGTCATACAATTCATGAGACAAAGGAAGAAGCAGAAGAAAGAACTTTACAAATGTTAAATATATATGCAGATGTTATAGAAAACTTACTAGCAATTCCTGTTTTAAAAGGAAGAAAAACAGAAAAAGAAAAATTCTCAGGGGCAGAGGCAACATATACGGTGGAAACTCTAATGCATGACGGAAGAGCAATACAAGCCGGAACATCACACTATTTTGGTCAAAACTTTACAAAGCCATTTGAAGTAAAATTCCAAAATAGAGAAGGAAAAGAAGAATACGGATATCAAACTTCTTGGGGAATAAGTACTAGATTAATTGGAGCAGTTATTATGGCACATGGAGATAATAGAGGATTAAAACTTCCACCAAAAGTTGCACCAATTCAAGTAGTAATAGTACCAGTAATGATAAAAAAAGAAGGCGTAAAAGAAAAAGCTACAGAATTATACGAAAGACTAAATAAAAAATTCAGGGTAGAAGCAGACTTAAGAGATAATTATACACCAGGTTACAAATTTAATGATTGGGAACTTAGAGGAGTACCTGTAAGAATAGAAATAGGGCCAAGAGATATAGAAAACAATGTATGTGTAATAGTAAGAAGAGATACCTTAGAAAAAGAAACAGTAAATTTAGATGAATTAGAAGACAAAATACAAGAGCTATTAGAAAAAATACAAGCTAATATGTTTGAACAATGCAAAAAAATCAGAGATGAAAGAACAACAACAGCACAAAATTTAGATGAATTTGTAAAAAATATAAATGAAAAACAAGGATATATAAAAACAATGTGGTGTGGAGATGTTGCTTGTGAAGATAAAATAAAAGAATTGACAGGAGCACATTCAAGATGTATTCCATTTATTCAAGAAAAAATAGGAACAAAATGTGTATGCTGTGGTAAAGACGCAACAACAATGGTAGTTTGGGGAAGACAATATTAATATAAGGAGGAAAGCTATGAGAGATATACTAGAAGATGTAAAATGGACAATGTTAGAAAAAGAGTCATTGCTATCTCCAATCGCATGTAAATCTAATGAAAGTGTAAGGCTTAAGAACGATAATAAAGACATAAGACCAGAATTTTTTAGAGATATAGACAGAATAATTCATTCACAAGGATATACAAGATATATAGATAAAACACAAGTATATTCATTTACAGACAATGATCATATAACACATAGAGTTTTACATGTACAATTAGTATCAAAGATTGCAAGAACAATAGGAAGAGCCCTTCGATTAAATGAAGATTTAATTGAAGCTATAGCACTAGGTCATGATATAGGACATACTCCATTTGGACATACTGGAGAAAGATTTTTAGATGAAATATGTCAAAGAGAGCAAATAGGATATTTTTGTCATAATGCTCAAAGTGTAAGAATATTGAAAGATATAGAAGATTTGAATATAAGCATACAAACCTTAGATGGAATACTAGCACATAATGGAGAACTTCTAATAAATAGATATGAACCAAATAAGAAAAAGACACCACAAGAGGTCTTGGAAGAAATAGAAAAAGTATTTACAGAGGAAGGATACAGTAAAAGAATAAAACCAATGACATTAGAAGGCTGTGTAGTAAGAATTTCAGATATAATAGCATACATAGGAAGAGACATAGAAGACGCAATTACACTAGGAGTGATTGAAAGAAGACAAATACCAGAACCAATAGTAGAAATATTAGGAGATAATAATTCAAGTATTGTAAATACTCTTATTTTAGACATAATAAAAAACAGTATAGATATGGAATATATAAGACTTTCAAAAAGTGTATTTTATGCTTTGATGAGTTTAAAAGACTGGAATTATAAGAACATATATAATTCAGATGAAGCTTGTAAAAATAGACCTAAATTAAGAGTAGCATTCAATGATTTATATGAGATTTATCTAGAAAAATTAAAAGAAAAAGATTATAGAAATCACATAGAAATTGCAAATAATATGCCTTATTCAGAAAAAATGTTATATGATTTTGTTAATGATAAAACAAAAGAATATAAACAAAACACTGATGTCAAGAGAATGGTAATAGATTATATGGCAGGACAAACAGATAAATTCTTCTTAAAAGAATGTGCAAGTAATTTAGATGTAAGATTTGCCTAAAATGGTAAAAAGTGATATAATAAAAAAGTATCAAAAATGTTAAGGAGATAATTAACGTGGAATTATTAATTATAATATATATACTAATATTAATGATATTTGCATTATGTGCATTTGCAGTTATGCAGATAAAAATGGCAGGAATAAATATTAAGGATTTTTGGGGATTTGTACAAGCAACACAAGTATTAGATGCCTTATATAAAGGAGCTAGACAATATGATAAGATGACACAAAGAGAACAAGTTGTATTTTTAATGGAAGCGGAAAAAGTATTTTCTGCTTTTGACAAAGTGCCTAATATGTTATGGGAAGATGAATATCAGAAATATAGTAGAATATTAGATATATACAAAAATATCAAAGTTTTACGTTGGAATCAAGAAAATGAAGAAAAAAGCCGTGAGCATGTATAGAAAGCTAACGGCTTTCTTTTAATACAAAAAATCAAAAAAATAAAATAAAAAATTCACATAATGCACATAAAAATAGTTTATATTATAAATAAAAAACAAACGGAGGTTATTATGAAAAATTGCAATATACTTGTAGTTGATGATGAAGAAAGAATGAGAATGCTTATAAAGGACTTTTTAGAACAGAAAGGATATAAAATTATACAGGCAAAAGATGGAGAAGAGGCATTAGATATATTTAACCAAATGAAAGAAGATATTTCATTAATATTACTAGATGTAATGATGCCAAAATTAGATGGGTGGTCTGTATTAAGGCAAATTAGACAAACATCTCAAGTACCAATTATAATGCTAACAGCAAGAGGAGAGGAACAAGACGAATTATTCGGATTTGAACTAGGAGTAGATGAATATATTGCAAAACCATTCAGCCCCAAAATATTAGTAGCAAGAGTAGAAGCAATTTTAAGAAGAGGAAAATCAGAACAAATAGAAAATAATATTGATATGGGGGGAATAGAAATAGATGATAAAGCTAGAACTGTAACAGTAGATGGAAAATTAATAGATATGAGTTTAAGAGAATATGAACTATTAAAATATCTATTAGATAATAATGGAATAGCTCTTTCTAGAGACAAAATATTAAATAATGTATGGAACTATGACTATTATGGAGATTCAAGAACAATAGATAGTCACATAAAAAAGATAAGACATAAATTAGGAAAAAAAGGCAAATATATAAAAACAATAAGAGGAATAGGATATAAATTTGAGACAAAATAATACAGGGAGAATTGGAAAGATGAAAAAAAATAAAAATAAAATAAATTCAATTCGAATAAAATTATTTTTAACATTGGCAATAACATTAATAATAATAATAATTTGTTTAATTGTAATAAATAGTATAATTTTAGAAAGATTTTATATATTTTCAAAAGAAAAAAATTTAATAGAAGCTTATCAAAAAATCAACGATTATTATACAAATCCAGAAACAGAAATAAATATTTCTAATGAAACATCAGAAATGGAAAACAATGGATTTGAAATATTAATAACAAAACCAAATGGAACAACAGTATATATGTCAAATCAAAACTTTATTCCAAATTATATGGGGATTATTATAAAAAGAGAATTTTTATATAATGCAAGTGAAATATATTCAGGAGAAAAAATAACCATAAATCAAGCAAGAGATGTAACAACAGGATATAATTTTATTTATTTAACTTCAAGCTTAGATAATGATTACAGATTATATATAAGGGTGCCATTAGCATCTATAAAAGAAAGCGTTAACATTTCTAATAGCTTTTTACAGCTAATGGGTTGCATTACACTAATTGTAAGTGGAATCGTAGTAACAATTATATCTAAAAAATTTACAGATCCAATACTACAATTAAATGAAGTAACAAATAAAATGGCAAAATTGGATTTTACTGCTAAATACAAGCCAAGTAAATCAAATGATGAGATTGATAATTTAGGAAAAAATATTAATGCAATGTCTACAATAATGGAAAATACAATAAAACAGTTAAAGGCAACAAATACAGCCTTAGAAAAAGATATTGAAAAAAAATCAAGAACAGATGAGATGAGAAAACAATTTATTTCTGATGTATCACACGAATTAAAGACACCGATAGCATTAATACAGGGGTATGCAGAAGGATTAGTAGAAAATGTAGCAAATAGTGAAGAAAGTAGAAAATTTTACGCAGAAGTCATTTTAGATGAAGCTAATAAAATGAATATACTTGTAAAAAGATTACTCGAATTAATAAAAATCGAGTATGGAGAACTTGAATTCAATGATAAAGAATTTAATGTATCAGAGTTAATTTCAGAAATGATTAGAAAATCAAATATTATGATACAAGAAAAGAAAGTAAATATAGAATTTAATAGTGAAGAAAAACATATAATATGTGCAGATGAATTTTATATTGAACAAATAATAAATAACTACTTTACAAATGCATTAAAAAATGTAAAAGAAGTAAACGGAGAAAAAGAAATTGCCATAAATATTGTAAAAAAAGGAGAAAATACAAGAATATCAGTATTTAATACAGGCGACAATATTGACGTAGAAAACATAGATAGAATATGGAAAAGATTTTATAAAGTAGATGAATCTAGAAACAGAGATGATGGAGGAACTGGAATAGGATTATCATTGGTAAAAGCATTAATGGAAAGAATAGGAAAAGACTATGGTGTGATAAATAGAGAGAATGGAGTGGAGTTTTATTTTGAAATATAACTAGAATACGAAATAAGAACACATTTCAAATTGTATAAAACATAATAAAAAATTAAACATAAAATAATAAAAAGGGTTGACAAAAAAAAACTAATAGTATATATTAAGTACAAACATACGTTTTAAAATAATCGAAGGGAATGAAAATATAATGAGTGAAGTAAATAGCGAAAAAAAGAAAGCCTTAGAAGTAGCAATGGGACAAATAGAAAAACAATTTGGAAAAGGTTCTGTAATGAAACTAGGAGAATATAAAGCAATGGAAGTTGAAGCAATTCCAACAGGAGCATTAAGTCTAGATATTGCATTAGGAATTGGAGGAGTTCCAAGAGGAAGAATAATAGAAATATATGGTCCAGAATCTTCAGGAAAAACAACTCTTGCTTTACATATCATAGCAGAAGCACAAAAAGAAAAAGGAGAAGTTGCTTTTATTGATGCAGAACATGCATTAGACCCAGTATATGCTAAACATTTAGGCGTAGATATAGATAATTTAATTGTTTCTCAACCAGATACAGGAGAGCAAGCATTGGAAATAACAGAAGCATTAATTAGAAGCGGAGCATTAGATGTAGTTGTTGTAGATTCAGTAGCAGCATTAGTACCAAAAGCAGAAATAGATGGAGACATGGGAGATTCTCATATTGGTCTTCAAGCAAGACTTATGTCACAAGCATTAAGAAAACTAACAGGAGCAATAAATAAATCAAAAACAGTTCTAATATTTATAAACCAATTAAGAGAAAAAGTAGGTGTAATGTTTGGAAATCCTGAAACAACAACAGGAGGTAGAGCATTAAAATACTATGCATCTGTAAGAATTGATATAAGAAAAATAGAAAATATAAAACAAGATGGAGAAGTAATAGGAAATAGAGCAAGAGCAAAAGTAGTAAAAAACAAGGTAGCTCCACCATTTAGAGAAGCTGAATTCGATATAATGTATGGAAAGGGAATTTCTAAAATAGGAAATATCCTAGACCTAGCAGTTAACTTAGATATAGTCAATAAAAGTGGTTCTTGGTTTAGTTATAAAGGAGAAAAAATTGCACAAGGAAGGGATAACACTAAAAAATATCTAGAAGAACATAAAGAAATTGCTGATGAAATAGAGAAAAAAGTCAGAGAGAATTTTAATAGAGCATTTGAAAATAGTTTAACAAATGAAACAGAACAAGATGATGACGATGAAGAATTTAAAGAAGATGAAGAATAATTTATACAATTAACTAATATAATAAAAAGATATATAAACCAAAAAGGAAAAGAAATTAATTCTTTTCCTTTTTGGTATATACAATGTTTTAGTCATTAAAATATTGTTGGTATATGTATAATTTATGTTATTAAAAACTATCTTAAATAATATTCGCCTGACAAAGTTTGTTTTACCTTATTTCTATTTAATAAATATTGTGTCATTATTTCTAGCATTTTGTCTTGAGTTAAGTTTAAATCCTGAGAAACCTTAGCTATTGTATCTGCACGAGAAAATCCTAAATCATAATAATATTGCAATAAGTTTATACAAGCATCATAAATATCATGGCTATCATTTTTTATATTAGCAATTGCTGATGATTCAGTATCTTGTGTTTTATCTAATGTATAGGTATGGTGATCACTTAAGGTTTTATCAATTTGGTCCAATGAAAAATTTCTTAATCTTAAATGAGAACGATATAGACATGTTATGTATTTTTTTGCAATAATTTTAATAATTCTGACAGCTCTATCTTTATCAAAATTATTAAAAAAATGACCACATTTTTGGGTAATATAAAATATAGTATCACTAGCAATATCATCACAATATATACTTTGCTTATAAATTCTACCAAGAAGCTCACATTGGGTATTAATGAAATTTATGATAGTATCACCATATTGCTCTAATATATGATTATCTATTGGTACATTTCCAACAAATATACCTTTTGTTTGTAAAATTATATAGTATTCATCTATCAATTCTTCATTTTCAGTGTGACACATAATTTTTAAAAAGTCACGCATATTACAATCATATTTTTTACAAAAGTCAGCTATTTCACTTTCAGAATAAACTCGACTTTCACTAGTTACATATCTAATTCTTGTTCTTTTAGAATACAATTTGTCAACTCTAACATTTCCACTTTTTAAATTATGATAACTAGTAGGGGAGATTCCAATTGCTTCAGCAAATTGCAATTCAGTCATAAAATTAGAATAAGTAGCATATAGCTCTAGAAATTGAGAATAACCAATATATTGTCCAGTGATTGCTTTTATTTGTTCATCTACAGATATTTTTTGTAATTGCTCATCAGATAAATGGTCTGTCTTTAAAATAATTACGCCATTTTTTTGATGTTTAAGTGACATGAAATTTGAATATGATATTCCAATTAGATTAGCAAATTGTAGTTCATCAATTTTCGATTTATATTTTTCATATATCTGTAAAAATTCAGGATATTGTATCTTTCTATTAGAATATCCAGCTGAAATTAATTCATCCAGGATTCCTTTTTGACTGTCAATATCAATAACATGCTGTGGAGCTTTACCAAAGACGTAAGTTCTTGTATTACAAAACCTAATTTGGTTATATTTGGTGCTAGTTATTCCAAGAATTCTAGCAAACTGTAATTCGGTTAGCGTGCCAGAATATGGTTTATATAGTAATAAAAATTCAGAATAATCTATTAATTTATGCTCATATCCTTGATTAATGATTGAAGTTCGAATAGATACTTTTAAGTCTTCAGATGCATTATCAGGCTTTAAAATTTTAGCTTTTGTACCCAAATTCTTCATTGAACTAAAATTACCAATAGTAATACCTAAAATTTCTGCAAAAGTAGATTCACTATTTATTTGAGACTTGTAGGGCTCATATATCTCTAGAAACAATTCATAATCTATTAAAATATTTCCATATTTTTCTTGAATTTCAGCTCTTATTTTATCTGTATCAATATCTAAAGGTAAGATAGTAGTTTTTCCACCTTTATTTTTAATATTACGATATCTTTGATATGTTATACCAATTATTTCAGAAAAATCTTTTTCAGTTATTTGTGTAGAGTATTCTTTATAAAGCTCTAAAAATTCTGCATAATTAATTTTTTTATTTGTATATCCTAATGCTTTTAATTTATTAATTATAGTTTCTTTTAATTCTGGAGAAGCAACTTGAACCAAAATTCTTGTTTTAGTTCCCTTAGATCTAAGATTTCTAAATTTTTCATAGTTTATTCCTAAAAGATATGCAAACTCTAATTCACTCATAATAGATTTATAAGGCTCATAAATTTTCAAAAAATCTGAGTATTGGATAGTTTTATTTGCATAACCAGCTTGTTTTAAATTATTTATAATTTCATTGTGTTCTTGTTCAATTTTATTTTCAAATCCCATAATTACCTTCTTTACATAATTCTTATAATCAAATAGTATAGCAAAAAATATAACAAAATTCAACTACAAGATTTGTTGTGCGATATAGTCAAATTAATTGACATAAAGAAAATAAAATGCTATAATTAAATTGCCAAAAAATGTAAAATACATTAAAGGCAAAACATCAAAAAAAGAAAGGAGACCACCGCCAATGCAGAGTGGTACAAAGCGGATTGTGGCAATCAGTTTAATGCTTGCTACGATCACCAATCCGGTTGTCTCCCATGCAGCAGCACCGAATGGAACTGTTGAGTGGGTTGACACTGGGGATGAAATCGTTCGGTTGTTCAACGAGGAAACCGAGATTGAACTGGAAAATGATATCATCCAGCAAATGCTCCAAGAAGAAATTGATTCAGCCGTTGGAGCTGAACAGTTTGAGTCTTGGATTTCGAGCCAGAAAGGAACTATCAGCGTTTATAGAAAAAATGTTGACGGCAAATTGCTGGTTAAACTCCAAAGCAATGGAGAAAGCAAAATCTTCATTGTAAAAACCAATAGCTCTACAGGAAGCAATGACTGGGAGCATATTGGAGATATATCCGTCTCTGATATCCTAAATGTCGTGTATACAGCATATTGGGAAGTAGGAGGAGAATTAGCAAAAAACGTTTGGGCTCAGATTGGCGTAATAGTCAATAGAGCTCAAGATCAAGAATTCGGCAAAGGAGGCGGAATTCTCAGCGTATTGTCTGCACCAAAACAATACTCCTCCTGGTCTATGGCTAAAGCACGAAAGCTGAAAGCCAGTACGACTTGGGAGGAGAAAGATCTCAACAATGTATTTCAATATGTATTGGAATACATGGCGGGTGAAGCCATCTACATTCCGAGCAATGTGGTTTACGCGGCAACGTTTCCACAAGGCTCTGGGACGTGGAAGGTAATTGATGGTACCTATTACTGCTATAAGTAAAAGGTGCAAAAAGTCCTTTCTTAAAAGACGGGCCAGGGGAGCTATGCTCTCCTGGTTTATTTTGCTTTTTATTTGATACTATAAAGCAACTAAAACTCTTGATTTTAAAGCAATAATAGTATATAATATAAAATATTTTAGACTAAAAAGAAGGGATGATATTATAATGAGTGAACAACCAAATAATAATCAAGAAATAGAAGTAGATGAGAATAAACTTATACAAGTTAGAAAAGATAAACTAACAGAATTACAACAAAATGGAAAAAATCCATTTGAAATAACAAAATATGATAGAACACATACAAGTAAACAAATAAAAGATAATTATGATGAATTAGAAAACAAAGATGTAAGTATAGCTGGTAGAATTATAGCAAAAAGAATAATGGGAAAAGCCTCTTTTTGCACAATACAAGATAGTCAAGGAAAAATACAAAGCTATGTAAGTATAAATGACTTAGGAGAAGAAACATACAAAGATTTTAAAACTTGGGATATAGGAGATATAATAGGAATAAAAGGATTTGTATTCAAAACAAGAACAGAAGAAATTTCTATTCATGCAAAAGAAGCAATATTATTAACAAAATCATTAAGACCATTACCAGAAAAATTCCATGGATTAAAAAACGAAGATTTAAGATATAGACAAAGATATGTAGACTTAATTGTAAATCCAGAAGTAAAAGACACATTTATTTTAAGAAGTAAAATTATTAAAGAAATAAGAAAATTTATGGATGAAAAAGGATATATGGAAGTTGAAACACCAGCACTTACAACAGTAGCAACAGGAGATGCAGCAAGACCATTTATCACACACCATAATACACTTGATTTACAAATGTATTTAAGAATAGCACCAGAATTAAACTTAAAGAGATTAATAGTTGGTGGATTTGATAAAGTATTTGAAATAGGTAAAAATTTCAGAAATGAAGGAATGGATATAAAACATAATCCAGAATTTACAAATATGGAAATGTACTCAGCATACGAAGATTACAATGATATGATGAACATAACAGAAGAACTAATTTCAACAGTAGCCAAAAATGTTTTAGGAACAACAAAAATAAGTTATCAAGGAACAGAAATAGATTTAACACCATCTTGGAAAAGAATAACAATGATAGATGCGATAAAAGAAGTAACAGGAATAGACTTTAATACAATTACAACAGACGAAGAAGCCCAAAAAATTGCACAAGAAAAAGAAGTAAAATATGATGAACTAAAAAATACAAGAGGACATATTATAAACGAATTCTTTGAAACTTTTGTAGAAGAAACATTAATACAACCAACATTCATAATGGATTATCCAGTTGAAGTATCACCACTTACAAAGAGAAAGAAAGACAACCCAAGCTTAGTTGAAAGATTTGAAGTATTCATTGGAGGAAGAGAATATGGAAATGCATATTCAGAATTAAATGATCCAATAGACCAATATGAAAGATTTGTAAAACAACAAGAAGCAAAAGATAAAGGAGATGAAGAAGCAGGGGGAATGGATGAAGATTTCGTCAATGCACTAGAAATTGGATTACCACCAACAGGAGGATTAGGAATAGGACTAGATAGATTAATAATGCTATTAACAGATTCATCTTCAATAAGAGACGTATTATTCTTCCCAACAATGAAACCATTAAATTAAATAAAAACAAAGTTTAACTGATAAGATAGACGATAGAGAAGTATATATGAAAGGTATAGACAATAGCTATTTATATGAAGGATATATATCATTTAAAACAGATGAGTTATAGGAATAATAAAAATGGGGATATATTAAAATTTTAGGAGGATATAAATGTTTAGTTTTGATAAAAGAAGTTTATATATAGTTCTAGGAATTATAGTACTAATAAACTTAGTTAATTTAGGAACAGCAGGAATTGTCTCAACATTATTAACAATACCAGGAGTATTGATAGCCATAGGATTTCATGAATTTGCACATGCATGGATGGCAGTAAAACTTGGGGATGACACTCCAAAATTACAAGGAAGATTAAGTATAGACCCATTAAAACATATAGATCCAGTAGGAATACTAATGCTTTTGTTCTGTGGGATTGGATGGGGAAAACCAGTTGAAATTAACTCATACAATTTTAAAGAAAAATACAGAAATAATGGAGAAGCATTAGTATCACTTGCTGGGCCAATGATGAATTTTATAATGGCACTAATATTAAGTATAATATTAGGTGCAATATTAAAATTTTCAAGCATAGCTTTTTATGCTTCAACAGTTGGTGGAGTAATAATAACAATGGTTCAATACGCAATAGTTATGAATATAGGATTAGGAGTATTTAATTTAATACCACTACCACCACTAGATGGATCAAAGATATTTATAAGATTTATGCCATACAATGTAAGAAATTGGATTTATGATCATGAAATGTGGTTTTATATGGCATTCTTAGTATTATGGATAACAAATTTAGCATCTGTAATTACAAGTCCATTCATTAATGCCATATACACAGGAATAATGAAAATTGTAGCACTAATATTTGGATTCAAATTATAAAAGGAGAATAGTAAAAAATGAAAGACATAATTACATTAGGGATAGAATCAAGTTGTGATGAGACATCTGTTGCAATAGTAAAAAATGGAAGAAAAGTTTTAACTAACATAATAAATACACAAATAGAAATACACAAACAATTTGGTGGAGTTGTACCAGAAATAGCATCAAGAAAACATATTGAAAATATTTCTGATGTAACCAAAGAAGCTTTAAAACAATCAGGACTTAAATTCGAAGATATAGATGTAGTAGCATGTACTTATGGACCAGGACTTGTAGGTGCACTTTTAGTAGGAGTAGGATATGCAAAAGCTTTAAGTTATGCATTAAATAAACCATTAGTAGGTGTAAATCACATAGAAGGACATATTGCAGCAAATTATATTACATTTCCAGATTTAAAACCGCCATTCTTATGTTTAGTAGTTTCAGGAGGACATACACATCTAGTATACATAGAAGACTATACAAAGTTTGAAATTTTAGGTAGAACACGTGATGATGCAATAGGAGAAGCCTATGACAAAGTGGCTAGAGTAATAGGGCTAGAATATCCAGGAGGACCAAAAATAGATAAACTTGCAAAAGAAGGTTCTTCAAATATAAAATTACCTGAAACATATTTTGATAATCTAGATTTTAGTTTTAGCGGAATAAAAACAGCAGTACTTAATTTACACCATAAAGATCCAGAAATAAACAAAGCAGATTTATGTGCAAGTTTTGAAAAAGCAACAACAGATATGTTGATTACAAATACAAGAAAAGCAATAAAACAATATAATATAAATAAAATAGCTTTAGCAGGAGGAGTTTCAGCAAATTCATATATTAGAAGTTGCTTTACAAATTTAGGACAAGAATTAAATATAGATGTATATTATCCAGAACTAAAATTATGTACAGATAATGCAGCAATGATTGCTTCAGCAGGATATTATGATTTTATGGCTGGAAAAAGATCAGATTTAACATTAAATGCAGTGCCAAATTTAAAAATAGGAGAATAAAAATTAACAATTATAAACACTAGAAAGGAAAAAATATGGCAATATATGCAATATCAGATTTACACTTATCATTCAATACAAATAAACCAATGAATATTTTTGGAAACAACTGGGAAGAACATTATAAAAAAATAAAAGAAGACTGGTTAAAAAAAGTACAAGAAACAGATACTGTACTATTACCAGGAGATTTTTCTTGGGCAATAAATTTTGAAGAAGCAGTTCCAGATTTTGAATATCTTAATAGTTTACCAGGAAGAAAAATAATGTTAAAAGGAAATCACGATTATTGGTGGGGAACTGCAAATAAAATAAATGAATTTCTAGAAAAAAATAAATTTAAAAACATAGAAATTTTGTATAATAATTCATTATTAGTAGAAAATAACATTATAAGTGGAACAAGAGGATGGACGATTTTTAATAATAATGAAGAAAATGAAAAGATAATGAAACGAGAATTAATAAGATTAGAAATATCATTAAAAGATGGAATAAACAAATTTGGAAGTGATAAACAAATAATAGTTTGCATGCATTATCCACCAACGAATGAAATTCTAATGGAAAATTCAGAATTTATTAAAATTATGAAAAAATACAATGTGCAAAAATGCATTTATGGACATTTACATGGAGAAGCTCATAAAGAAGCAATACAAGGTAATGTGGGAGGAATTGAGTTACAACTAGTTAGTTGTGATTTTACAGACTTCAAATTAATAAAATTAAAATAGTTCACAATAAATTTAACTTAAATGTACAGACTTTATATATATTATTTAAAATTGAGTTCGACCTTGACCAACCTATTAAATTATATTGGGCAGAGTGTGTATCTGAAATAGGAATATTTCGTATATAAAACGCCTTGGAGAACGGAAACTTTTAAATAATATATATAAAGATCTGTTTTGACCATTATTTTATTGTGAACTATTTTAATTTAAAAAAGATTTACATAAAACATTGAAATTTGACTAAAAATATGATAAAATAATTAAGATTTACATAATACCAAAGAATTATATAAAAAATCAAATGAAAATATATTAAATATTTTTAGGAGTTTGTGTAAATGAAAAAATTTATCATATCTATACTTATGATAACAATTATATTTATTGGAATGTATAATTATTACGAAGGAAAAACAACAGAGGTGTTACTAAGTGGAAAGGTTATAGGATTTGATATAAAAAATTTAGATGATAATATTAATGATGAAGACGAAAAAACAACAAAAACATCTTCAAAATCAGTTGGAACAATGACATTTATAAAAAAAGAAAGTGGAGAATTTGCAGCATTAGGACATTCAATTTCAAAAAACGTAAATGAAGTGGAATTAGAAGGAGAATGCTATAAAATTGAATTTGATCATGTAAAAAGAGCTAAAGCAGACGAAGCAGGAAGAATAATAGCAGGAATATTAGATGATGAAAAAATAGGAGAACTAAGTAATGGAAATCAATATGGAATATACGGAAAAGTAGATACAGTAGATAAAGAATATCAATCAATAGAAACGGCTAATAGATTTGACGTAAAATTAGGACAAGCTTATATTCTAATTGATGTAGATGGACGAGGAATTCAAAAATATGAAGTTGAAGTTAAACAAATTAATTATTTAGCTCAAACACAAAATATCAGAATTGAAGTAAAATCAGAAGAATTAATAAAATTATCTGGAGGAATTGTACAAGGAATGAGTGGAGCACCATTAGTTCAGAATGACAAACTAATAGGAGCAGTAAATTGTGTTAATACAAACGATTCATTAGATGGTTATGCAATATTTATAGATAAATTAGTATAGAGATGTGAATATAATAAAAAGAAATAAATGTGAATGCAAAAGGTGTTTACATTTATTTTTTAGTTAAAAGAAGAATAATTATAAGATAGAGAGCTTTCTTAGAAAAGATTATTTGGGATTTTTATATTAAAAGATACAAAAAGTTAGTCCGCCAGAATTTATATATAATATTTATATTATATATAAATATATCTGGCGTAACAAGACTTAATGAAGGGAATCTTATAAAAGATTTTGTGCAATTTTGAGATAAAATCTTATAAAAAGTCTTGAAATAAAAACTAATTATTGTTATGATATATATGTATAATATTTTAACGTGTAAGGGATAAAAAATGATAGAATTTAGAAATGTAAAAAAAGTATATGGAACAGGTGTAACAGCTGTAAAAAATGCAAACTTTATAATAGAAAAAGGAGAATTCGCATTTCTTGTTGGAACATCAGGTTCAGGAAAATCAACACTAATAAAAATGATATTAAAAGAAGAAGAACCAACTTCAGGAAATATAATAATAAATGGAAGAGATACAACGTTTTTAAAAAAGAGTAGAGTACCATATTTAAGAAGAAGTATGGGTGTCGTATTTCAAGACTTTAGACTATTACCAGATAAAACTGTATACGATAATGTTGCATATGCAATGTATATAGTAAGAGCAACACCAAGACACATAAGAAGACAAGTACCAATGGTATTATCATTAGTTGGACTTAGTGGAAAAGCAAAGATGTACCCCAATGAACTATCAGGAGGAGAACAACAAAGAGTAGCACTTGCAAGAGCACTAGTTAATAACCCATCAATGATAATAGCAGACGAGCCAACAGGAAACCTAGATCCAGAAACAGCTTGGGATATAATGAATTTATTAAACGAAATAAATTTAAGAGGAACAACGGTAGTTGTTGCAACACATGCCAAAGACATAGTAGACAGAATGAAAAAAAGAGTTATTCAGATAGATAAAGGCGTAATAATTAGAGACGATAAAAAAGGTGGGTATGACAGTGAGGTATAATATTATAAGTTATTTAATTGGAGAAGGATTTAGAAATTTCTTTAAAAACAAAAAATCAACAGTAGTATCTATAACAACAATGTGTTTAACAATGATAATGTTTGGAGTATTTTTTATACTAGGAGAAAATGTTAATCATGTTATGAAAAACATAGAACAACAACAAGGAATGCAAGTATATTTACTAAATAAAAAAATAACAGATGAAGAAATAAGAAATATTGAGGAAGAAATAAGAGGAATAAATGGTGTAAACACAGTAAAATATGTTTCAAGTGAAGAATCTTTAAGACAAGCTAAAGAACAATTAAAAAATATAGAATCATTTGAAAAATTTACAGAAGGAATGCCAGAAGATAGCATACAACCATCATTTACAGTAACATTAACAGATTTATCTTTAAATGAAGAAGTACAGAACCAAATAAAAGATAAAGTTGGAAAAGATAATGTAGAAATAGTAGCACAAAATCAAACAATAGGAACACTAGAATCAATAGCAAAAGGACTAAAAATAGGAATACTAGTATTATTAATTTCATTAATGGTAATATCAATATTTATCATATCAAACACAATAAAATTAAGCGTACATGCTAGAAGAAAAGAAATTTCAATAATGAAATATGTAGGTGCAACAAATGGATTTATAAGATGGCCATTTATAGTCGAAGGTATAATTATAGGTATCGTTTCTGCACTAATTACTATTTTAATCGTAGGACTAGCATATAATGCAATAGCCGCAAAAGCAGTACAAACATCTTTATTACAACAACTAAATATAAGTTTAGTTTCATTTAATGATATGTTTAGCTTAATATTAACAATTTACCTAATAACAGGAGCAGGAATAGGTATTTTAGGAAGTTCAATTTCAATGCGTAAATATTTACAAGTATAAAACATAAGAAACTTGTGAAAGGAAAGGAAAAAATGAAAAAAACAAAGAAAATTTTAATAATATCATGCATAACAATACTCGTGGTTTCAATGATTACTAGTACATTTGCTGTTACACAAAAAGATGCAGAGAATGTTAAAAATCAAATTAATGATACTGAAGAAGAAATAAAAAAAGTAGAAAGCAGTTTATCTGATGCAATGAAAGAAATACAAGAGCTAGAAGGAGACATATCAGAAGTAGAATATAACCTAGAAAAATTACAAGCAAATTTAAAAAAATTAAACAATGAAATAAGTGAGCTAGAGAAAAAACTAGAACAAGCAGAAAAAGATTATGATGAAAGATACAAAATAGCTTGCGATAGAGTTGTTTCACAATATAAATATGGAAAAATTACTTTCCTAGATGTTTTACTAAATTCCTCAAGTCTTACAGATTTCTTAAATAGCTATCATACTGTTGAACAAATAATGTCAGTAGATCAAGAATTACTTGATGATTTGGAAAAAGAAAAACAACAAATAGCAGAAGATAAACAAACATTACAAGATAAAAAAGACAAACTTAATGAAGAAAAACAACAAGTTGAAAAACAAAAAGTATCATTATCTAATAAAAAAAGTACAAAACAAAAAATGGTAAGTCAATTAAACAGTCAAGAATCAGCATTACAACAACAAAAAGAAGAATATTACAAAGAACTAGAAAATATACAAGCTGAATTAAGAAGAATTGCTGAAGCTGTATCAAAAAATAATGGTGGAGGAAACTATTCAGGAGGAACACTACAATTTCCATGTCCAGGATTTTCTAGAATTTCATCAAGATTTGGTTCAAGAGGTGCACCACTTGCGGGAGGTTCAACATATCATAAAGGTGTAGACTTAGCAGCACCTATGGGAACAAGTATACTTGCAGCAGAATCAGGAACAGTAATAGCAGTAAGCAAAACATGTACACACAATTACGGAAAATCTAAAAGCTGTAGATGTGGTGGAGGATTTGGAAATTATGTAATGGTAAATCACGGAAATGGATTAGTAACGGTTTACGCACACTGTACATCAATAAATGTTGGATTAGGAGAAAAAGTTACAAGAGGAGAAACAATAGCAACAGTAGGTTCAACAGGAGCTTCAAGTGGATTCCATTTACACTTTGGAACTCTATTAAATGGAACATATGTTGATCCAGCACCATATATAGGAATATAAAAGAAAAAATAGAATATAAATTATAGGGGCGGGGAACCATCTCCGCTCATAATCTTTTTAGATACCAATTGATAAAGGAGAGAATAATACAGATGGATAAAGAAAAATGGTCAAAAATATACAGACAAATAATGATTGTAATTATTACAGCATTAATAACATTCACAATCACAAGTGTATTAATGTATAAAAATGGTAGAATAGGATATATAACAGTTTCAAAAGCAGATACAACAGGACTAGGTGCAACATTATCATCATTCAGATCATTACTAAAAGATAGATATTTATATGATATGGATGAAAAACAAATGATAGAATATGCTATTAAAGGATATGTTGCAGGAGTTGGAGATGAATATACAGAATATTTTACAAAAGAAGAAATGGAAAAATTTCAAACATTAACATCAGGAAATTATGTTGGTATAGGAATATATATGCAAGCAGATACAAAAAACAATGTAATAAAAGTATCTTCACCTATTAAAAATGGACCAGCTGAAAAAGCCGGAATAAAATCAGGAGATATAATTTCAAAAGTAAATGGAAAAGCTTATTCAATAGAGGAATTAACACAAATGTCAACAGATATAAAAGGAAAAGAAGGAACAACAGTTGAATTAGAAATTATAAGAGAGGGTCAAACCTTAAATTTTACAATTGAAAGAAAAAGTGTTGAATTATATCCAATAGAAGGAAAAATTTTAGATAATAATATTGGATATATACAAATTTCAAGTTTTGACGATGGATGTGCAGAACAATTTAAAGAAGCTTATCAAGAAATACAAAGTAAAGGAATAAGATCACTAATTATAGATTTACGAGATAATGGTGGAGGAATAGTTGATGAAGCAATGGAGATTGCTGATTATATACTAGATAAAGATACAACAATGCTTATAACAGTAGATAAAAAACAAGAAGAAGAGGTAACAAAAGCAAAACAAGAACCAATAGTAAAATTACCAATTGTAGTTTTAGTAAATGATGGAACAGCAAGTGCTTCTGAAATGTTAGCAGGAGCATTACAAGATACAAGAAAAGCAACAATAGTTGGAAAAACAACATATGGAAAAGGTGTAATACAAGAATTATATACATTAAGTGATGGAAGTGGGTTAAAAATCACAATAAAAGAATATTTTACTCCAAATCGAAACAAAATAAATAAAGTTGGAATAAAACCAGATTATGAAGTAGAATACGAAAAAGATAAAGAAGACGCACAATTAAACAAAGCAATAGAGATATTAAGATTAAGTAGTCAAAGTTTTTAAAATTCAAAGATATAATTTAGTAATTTAGTCCGCCAGAATTTATATATATTATTTAAAACTGAGTTCGACCTTGACCAATTTATTAAAATATGTTAAGTAGAGTGTGTATTTGTAATAGGAATATTCAGTATCTTAAACGCCTTGAAGAACGGAAGTCTTTAAATAATATATATAAATAAATCTGGCGTAATAAAACTTAATATCTTTGAATTTTAATAGTTTAGTATAGTCTTAAAAGAAATTTCAATCAAAGGGTTGAAATTTCTTTTCATTTATTATAAAATGCTAGAGTTAATAAGAATATACTTATTTTCAAGAGAAAGGAATGAGAAAATCATATGATAACACTGGAAGATGTAAAAAACAATCCTGAAGTACAAGCTCTTGTTGTAGGTTCCCAAAAGCAATTAAATGTATTAGGGTATACAGAACACTCAGTTAGACATACAACAATTGTATCAGAAAGGGCAGGAAAGATACTAGAAGATTTAGGATATTCAAAGGATAGAGTAGAATTAGCAAAAATAGCTGGATATTTACACGATATAGGAAACTGTGTAAATAGACAAGATCATGCACATAGCGGAGCAATACTTGCTTACAATATATTAAAAGATATGGGGATGGATGTACAATCCAGAACAGAAATTATGACAGCAATAGGAAATCATGATGAACAAACAGGAACAGCTGTAAGCGATATTTCAGCTGCATTGATATTAGCTGATAAATCAGATGTTCATAGAAATAGAGTAATAAAGACTAATATAGCTACATTTGATAAACATGACAAAGTAAACTATGCAGTTACAGATGCTAATTTGAAATTAGATAAAGAAAAAAGAAAGATAACATTAGATATAAAAATAGATACAGAAATATGTCCAGTATTAGATTATTTTGAAATATTTATAGATAGAATGATAATGAGTAAATTTGCAGCAAAATTCTTAAAAATATGGTTTGAACTTATTATTAATGATACAAAATTATTATAAAATGAAAGGAAGTATGTAAGGTGAATAAAAAATTAAAAATAACATTGATAACACTAATAATGGTATTAATTTGCTTAATAGGATTTGGTGGAATATATGTACAAAAAAAAGGAAAGTTTAAAAACATAATACCAGATTATGAATTAGGAACAAAAATAGAAGGATTAAGAGAAACAACATTTAAACTAGATGATTCAACAAATGAAGTGATATATGATTCAGAAGGAAATAAAGTTGATAAAATTCCAGACGGAGAAGATGAAGGAAAATACACAAAAAAAGATGAACCAGTAAATGCAGATGAAAATAAAACAGCAGAAAATTATAAAAAAGCTAAAGAAATAATGCAAAAAAGATTAAAAAGCCTAGGTATTTCAAATTATGAAGTAAGAGTAAATGAAGAAACAGGAAATATATATGTTGAAACAACAGAAAATAAAAACACAGATAATACATTAGCAAAATTATTAACAGTTGGAAAATTTGAAATGATAGATACTGATGATAAAACACTTCTTATGGATTCAAATGATATAGAAGATGTTGGAGTATTCTATAATACAACTACATCAGGAATTACAACATACTTACAAATTAACTTTACAAAAGAAGGAAAAAAGAAAATGGAGCAAGTAAGTAAAGATTATGCAACTTTAACTGCTACTTCATCAGAAGAAAAATCAGAAGAAAGTTCAAGTGAAGAATCATCAGAAAACAAACAAAAAACTGTAACAATTAATATAGATGGTGAAGAATTTTTATCAACATCATTCTCACAAACAGTTACAAATGGTGAACTAACAATATCAATAGGAAAAGCAAGTAAAGATACAGATACAATATCAGAATATATGACAACAGCACAACAATATGCAACAATACTTGGAAATGGAGAATTACCTCTAACATATAAAGTAGAATCTAGTGAATATATGACATCAATATACACAAAAGAAGTTATATATGTAGTATTAGGAATTTTAGCAGGAATAGCTTTAATCTCTGTAATTTATATGATAATTAGATATAAAACACTTGGATTATCAGCTTCAATTGTATATATAGCATCAATAGCAGTGCTTACACTTTTAATAAGATATACAGGTGTTCAAATTAATATAGAAACAACAGTATCTGCAGTAATAATATTAATATTAATGAATTACATCAATTGTAAAGTATTAAAAAATATTTCTAAAGAAGATACAGCAGAGGAAAGAAAGAAAAAATTAAATCAAACATACAAAGCTTTATTTGATGTTGTATTAGTTACATTAATTCCTGCAATTGTATTAACATATTGTTCTTTAACAAAATTATCAAATGTAGGTATGACATTATTCTGGGGAGTAATTACAGCAGTATTAATGAATATGCTATTTACAAAGCTAGCTTTAACAATGCAAATAAGAAAAAAATAAGACTATAAAATAAAGAAAGAAGGATCGCTAAAACTATGAAAATATTTAAAAAAATATTAATTATATTAGCTGTTATCATTGCTATTGCTGGAATTGCTATGATAGCTGTAAAAGGATTTAATTATGGAATATTATATTCAAATACACAAAGATTAAATATATATTTTGAAAATGACTTTGAAATAAAAGATGTAGAACAAATTGCAAAAGAAGTATTAGGTAATAACATAATTGTTAGAAAAGGAAACTTATTTGGAACAGTAGCATCTATTACTGCAAGTGAAATTACAGATGAACAAAAAGAAAATTTAATAACAAAACTTAATGAAAAATATGAAATTGAAATAGATAAAGAAAAAGATGTGGTAACAATGAATGTACCACAAACAAATATGTATGATATAATATCAAGTTATATTACACCATCTGTTATCATATTTATATTAGTACTAGTATACTCAGCAGTAAGATTTAAGAAACAAGGAATTGTAAAAAGCTTACTAATACCAATGTTAAGTACAATATTAGTATTAGCAGTATACGTGGGTATATATGCAATAGCAAGAATACCAGTAAACGATTTATTTATGGTATTTGCAATGTTACTATTCATAGCGACACTAATATTTAATACAATGAAATTAAACGCAACAGAAAATAAATAAACGAAAGAATAGGGCAAAGTTAACTCTTGCCCTAAATTTAATAATATAAAATAGTATGAAAGGGAGAATTTAAATGTTAGATTCAATGGAAAAAATAGTAAATTTATGCAAAGCCAGAGGATATGTTTATCCAGGTTCAGAAATATATGGAGGTCTTGCTAATACATGGGATTATGGACCTTTAGGAGTAGAATTCAAAAACAATGTAAAATCAGCTTGGAGAAAAAAATTCATTCAAGAAAATAAAATGAATGTTGGATTAGATTCAGCAATACTAATGAATCCACAAACATGGGTTGCATCAGGACATGTTGGAGGATTTTCAGATCCATTAATAGATTGTAAAGAATGTAAAACAAGACATAGAGCAGATAAATTAATAGAAGAATGGGCAACAAAAAATGGAAAAAGTGTAATAGCTGATGGTTGGTCTGATGAACAAACAATGAAATACATAAATGATAATAATATAGTTTGTCCAGTATGCGGAAAATTAAATTATACATCAATTAGAAAATTCAATTTAATGTTCAAAACCTTCCAAGGAGTTACAGAAGATGCAAAAGCAGAAATATATTTAAGACCAGAAACAGCACAAGGAATCTTTGTAAACTTCAAAAATGTAATGAGAACAACAAGAAAAAAACTACCAATGGGAATTGCACAAGTAGGAAAATCATTTAGAAACGAAATAACACCAGGAAACTTCACATTCAGAACAAGAGAATTTGAACAAATGGAACTAGAATTTTTCTGTAAACCAGGAACAGATTTAGAATGGCATTCTTATTGGAAAGAATATTGTAAAAAATGGTTATTATCATTAGGAATGAAAGAAGAAAACATTAGATTAAGAGACCATGAAAAAGAAGAATTATCACATTATAGTAATGCAACAACAGACATAGAATTTGCATTCCCATTTGGATGGGGAGAACTATGGGGAATTGCTGATAGAACAGATTTCGACCTAAAAAGACATATGGAATACTCAAAAGAAGATATGACATATTTAGATACAGAAACAAACGAAAAATATGTGCCATATTGTATAGAGCCATCTTTAGGAGCAGATAGAGTAGCTTTAGCATTTTTATGCAATGCATATGATGAAGAACAAATTGCAGAAGGAGATACAAGAGTTGTACTACACCTACACCCAGCACTAGCACCATATAAAGTAGCTGTTTTACCATTATCAAAGAAATTATCAGACAAAGCAAATGAAGTATATGATATGCTATGTCAAGACTTTTCAGTTGATTATGATGAAGCAGGAAGCATAGGAAAAAGATATAGAAGAGAAGACGAAATTGGAACACCATATTGTGTAACAATAGACTTCGATACATTAAATGATGAAACAGTTACAATAAGAGATAGAGATACAATGGAACAAATAAGATTACCAATAGCAGAATTAAAAACTTGGATTGAAGAAAAATTAAAATTCTAATTCAATATCTAATTCCAAAAGAAAAAGAGGAGGGGATAAAGATGCAAGAAACAACAGACACAATATCATTAAAAGACTTAATATCAACAATAAAGAAAAACAACAAAAAAGTAGATATTAAATTAGTAACAAGAGCATATAACTACGCATTTATGCACCATGGAGAGCAAAAAAGAAAATCAGGAGAACCATATATAATACACCCATTAAATGTTGCGAACATAATTGCAGGCTTAGGACTAGATGCAACAACAATTTGCGCAGCACTATTACATGATGTAGTAGAAGATACAGATGTAACAAGAGATGACCTAATAAAAGAATTTGGAACAGAGGTTACAGAGATAGTTGATGGTGTAACAAAATTACAAAAATTACAATATTCAGATATGGAAGAACAACAAGTTGAAAACTATAGAAAAATGTTCTTAGCAATGGGAAAAGATATAAGAGTTATATTAATAAAACTAGCAGATAGATTGCATAATATGAGAACCCTTAAATATTTAACAAGAGATAGACAACTTGCAATAGCAAAAGAAACAATGGATTTATATGCACCATTAGCCAATAGAATAGGTATGTATTCTCTAAAATGGGAACTGGAAGATTTAGCATTCAAATACTTAAATCCAGATGAATATAGAGAAATACTTGAAGGGTTAAACGAAAAAAGAGAAGAAAGACTATCATTTGTAGACAAAATAAAAGTACAAATAGTAGCAGAATTAAAAAGAGCAAAAATAGTAGCAGATGTTACAGGAAGAGCAAAACACATATATAGTATATATAGAAAAATGCAAAGAGATAATATAACATTAGACCAAGTTTATGACCTATTCGCATTAAGAATTATTGTAAATTCAGTAAAAGATTGCTATGCAGCTCTAGGAGTAGTACACGAATTATATAACCCAATGCCAGGAAGATTTAAAGATTATATAGCAGTTCCAAAAGCCAATATGTATCAATCACTACATACAACATTAATAGGACCAAACGCAACACCAGTTGAAGTACAAATTCGTACATGGGATATGCACAGAATTGCTGAATTTGGTATTGCAGCACATTGGGCATACAAAGAAGCAAATAGATTTAAAAAATCAACAGTAGTAGTACAAGATGATAAATTATCTTGGCTAAGAGAATCATTAGAATGGCAAAAAGATATGAATGACCCAGATGAATTCTTAAAAACCTTAAAGAAAGAATTATTTGAAGATGAAGTTTATGTATTTACAAAAAACGGAGATATAAAAGTGTTACCAAAAGATTCAACACCAATAGACTTTGCATATAGTATACACACAGAAGTTGGAAATACAATGACAGGTTGCAAAATAAATTCAAAAATGATGCCAATAGTAACAAAATTAAACAATGGAGATATTGTTGACATCATAACTTCAGATAATGCAAAAGGACCGAGTAGAGATTGGTTAAAATTTGTACAAAGCACAAGAGCAAAAAACAAAATTCAACAATGGTTCAAAAAAGCAAATAGAGAAGAAAACATAGAAAGAGGAAAAGAACTTTTATCAAAAGAAATAAAAAGACTTGGACTTACAGAATCAGAAATATATAAACAAGAATACATAAATTCAGCACTTGAAAGATACAAATATCCAAACATAATAGAAATGCAAGCAGCAGTTGGATTTGGAGCAATATCAGCAGGAAAAGTAATTTCAAAAATGCTAGATTCATATTCAAAAGACCACAAAGAAGAAGAGTTAGAAAAGAAAATAGAAGAATTATCAGCAAAGAAAGTACAAACAGCAAAACCATCTAGCTCAGGTGTAATAGTAAAAGGAATAGATAACTGTTTAGTTAAATTTGCAAAATGCTGTAATCCAGTTCCTGGTGACAAAATAATAGGATATATAACCAGAGGAAGAGGAGTTTCAGTACATAGAGCAGATTGCATAAATTTAAAAGAGTTGTTAGACCAAGAAGATAGAATAATAGAAGTTTCTTGGTATGAAAAAGCTAAAACATCATACAATGTAGACATTGAAATATACTCAAATGATAGAAATGGATTACTTTCAGATATTGTAAGAGAATTTGGAAATGAAAAAGTAAGTATGATGGATGTACGTTCAAAGGTAACAAAAGAAAAGATAGTAATAACAGAAGTTACAGCTGAAATTGAAAATTTAGAGACACTAAATAAACTATTTAGATCATTAAGGAAGATTGATAGTGTTTATGAAGTAAAACGTAAATCTTAGAAAAATCTAATTTTTGAATAACTATCTTCTAAAGAAATTCACTATTGCATAGATGAATTTCTTAAGAATATAAAAAACAAGAGGCGATATAAATGATATTAAAAACGATTAGAATAAATAATTGTTTAAAAGCAAAAACAAATTGCTATATAATTCATGATGAAAAAACAAAAGAAACTATGGTAATAGATCCAGCAGGAGAAGTTGATAAAATAGTTGAAATGCTAGATATTTTGCAAGCAAAAATAAAATATATAGTATTAACACATTGTCATGGAGATCATATAGGAGGAGTAAATGAACTTAGAGAAAGAGCTGGAGGAACAATATTAATACACAGAATTTGTTCACAAAATATAAATAACCAAGAAATAATGCTAACAGAATATATAGGAATGAATCCAATTATTTTGAATGATGTTAGAATTGTAGATGATGGAGATTTATTACATATAGGAGATATAGAACTACAAGTAATTCACACTCCAGGACATACAAATGGAGGAATATCTCTATATTGTAAAGAATATAAAATGCTATTTTCAGGAGATACATTATTCAAAGGAACTTGGGGAAGAACAGATTTACCAACAGGAAGCCTAGAAGACATAATGGATTCAATAATAAATAGATTATTAGTATTACCAGATGATACAATGGTATATCCAGGACATGGTGCAGTTACAGAAATTGGAGACGAAAAGCCAATATATCTAAAACTAGAACCAAGAGGTTATTAATTAAATGTAATAAAATAAAAAAGAATGAATATATATATAATAGTACTTGTCTACTTCACAGCAATGTGACCTAAGAAAGGAAAGAAATAGTAGAATGAAAATTACTGTTATAAATTTTAGGAAAATAACTAAATATATATTCATTTTTTTTATTGCCTTTTTATTGATAGTAATAATAAATAAAATAAGAACAAAAGACACAAAAAAAATAAAAGTAAAAAACATATCATTAATTCAATGTTTAGAATACGAAATACCAATAACCAAAAATTTTAGTGAAGAAAAAAACAAAAAAAGTTTAAATGAAAAAATATTATCAATGCAGGTAAGTTTATTCAATAATATAATCACACTACCCAGTAATGAAAATGAAACAAACGATGAACCAGAGCAGGAGGATATAGAGGAAAAACATCCGACAGTAGAAGAACCTAAAAACGAAGAAACAAAACAAGAAGAAAACACTGAAAATAAATCAACAGAAGTAATTAGTGACAAAAACATAAAAGCAACATACACGAATAAAAACGAAAACATTGAAATAAATAATCAAACAAGTTTTGACATAACAGAGGTAATTAACAATTCAACATATTCATTCAATAATAATAAAAAAGCAATAATTTATCATACACATACTTGTGAAAGTTACACACCAACAGAAAAATACAATTATTCAATGACAGACTCATATAGAACGACAGATTTAAGCTATACAGTAGCAAGAGTTGGAGACGAACTAGAAGAACAATTAAAACAAAAAGGTTTTACAGTTATGCATAATAAAACATATCATGACTATCCATCATATAATGGTTCATATGGAAGGTCATTAAAAACAGTACAAAACATATTTCAAAATAATAAGGATACAGATATTATAATAGATTTACATAGAGACGCTGTAGGAAGTAAAAGTGATTATGCACCAAGAGTAAAAATAGGAGAAGAAATATGTGCACAGGTAATGTTTGTGATAGGAACAGATGGTTCAGGACTAAGCCATCCAAACTGGAGAAAAAATCTACAATATGCAATTGAAATACAAAAAATAGCAAATGATATGTATCCAGGATTATTTAGACCAATAATATTAAGAAATGCGCGATACAATCAACAAATAACAAATGCATCATCAATAATAGAAGTAGGAGCGACAGGAAATACATTAGAAGAATGTTTAGCAAGTATGAAATATGTCGCAGAAATAATTAATAAAGCAGTAGAAACAAAGCAAAACTAAAAAAGAAAATTAAATATCCAAATCTTTACAAGTAAACATAAATGTGTTAAAATTTAGATAATGAGTTTTGAAAAAACAAAACCAATAAAATGCTAATAAGCTCATAATTTTAAGAAAGGAGAAATGTTAGAAAAAAATCTAACATTTGTAAAGAATGGAAGAAAGTTTAGGGTCAAAAAAAGAGAAATTTCTTAATAGGTACAGAGTAAAAGGTAATGAAACAGCAAAAGAGGTAGCAATAAAAAAAGAAAATGAGAAAACTCAAGGAATGCAAATCTCAGAAGAGAGAAAAGCAGAATTAAAAAAATACATTGAATTCTTACAAAAACAAAATAAAGAAATAGAGGGAAGACTAGCCAGCTTAGACATAGCAAGATTTATTGGTAAATATGATAAATATATAGAAAAAGAAATACAAGATGATATAGGAAGATTATATGGAACAACAATGATGGTACATAGTGAAAGAACATTAGGACCTGTAAGCACAAGAGGAACACACATATATAATGCCCGTTATATAGGATATAGTATAGCAAAAGGAATATTTAAAGATGAGGAAGTAGCCGCAGGAATAGGGCTTGCAACACTAATGCATGATATGGGACAACCTGCATTTGGGCATGATGGAGAAGATATTTCTTCAAAAGCATCAAAAAGAAATCAAGGGGGACCAAGACCACATAATGCCACAGGGGCAGCAGAAATTCTATATAGACTATCACCAAAAATAAAAAGAGGAATAGATAAAGGAATTAAAGAAGAACAAATCGCAGAAGAAGCTAAAAGACGTGAAGTAGCAGTAGAGGTAATTGAAGAAGGATTACAAAAAGGAGAAGAACCAGAATTAAAAGAAAAAATAGAAATGGTTCAAAAACAATTAGAAGATAAAAAAGAAGAAGCGGTAAGAACCTTAGCAATGGTAGCAGGAAGACATAATGGAGAAAGAGGAACAGCAAATATCTTACCAAATTACGATATAACATATGAAGAATTTGGTAAAATACTTGAAAGATGTTTTGCATATCCAGGAGCAGATAAAGAAATGCAATCAGCTAATATGATAGATGCAATAGCTAAAATATCAGACCAAATTTCATCAATACCTTATGATATGATAGATGGAAAAAAAGGTGGACTAGTATTAGAAATTCCAGCTAGTTATGCAGAACCAGTTTCAAAAATTCTAGGAATATCACAAGAAGAAGCATTAAAAAGAATGCATGGAAGTGATGAAGAAAATAATAAATTAGTAGAAGATATACAAGAAAAATTAATTGAAAGCTTAGTAAATAGCAGTAGCAAAAAAATGATACAAATGGATTTAGCACCTTGGATGTATGGAGAAAAAGACAGAAAAACAGCTCAGACTATTAAACAAGGATTAAGAATGCCAACATATGCAGAATATTTACCATACACATCAGGAAAAGAAGAAGTGGAAATTTTACAAAGAGCTTGGTATAAAACGATGGCGAAACTAGCAGATCAAATAATAGAAGAAGATAAAATGTTTAAAAGAACTTTGAATGCTGTGTTTAGAATGGATAATGATGATCCAAGAAGAAAAAAACTAGAAAATTATGTTAGAAAAAGTTTCAAGGGATCACCAGAATATCAAGATTTCTTAGAATATATATTACAAACATCTCCAGAAGAATATTTATTTATAAAAGCAAATTTACATGAATATGGTATAAGTTTGTTAAATGAAAAAATAATAAGTGCCAGAAAAAAATATAGTGGAGAAACAGGAAAATTTGCAAGCAGTGGTTCTGACGAAATAGAACAAGGAATATTAAACTATATGTATTCATCAGCAGAAGGAATATCAGACCCTGAAGATGGAAAAAATTATTCAGAACAAGAAGTAGTTCAAATATTAAATAGAATAAATGAAATGAGAAGAAGTAAGGGAAGAGAACCATTACTATTGCAAAAAGATGAAAGAATAGCATCACAACTAGCATTAGGATATATAGAATATAAATTTAATGATAAAGGATTTATAGATTATTGTGTAAGAATTGGAACAATGTCAGAACAAGAAGCAAAAGTAGTAAGAACTCCATATGATCCAGCAATAAATGAAGTATTTATTCCAGATTGCTTAGCGGCAGCAGGAAAAGCTTATGCAGAAGCAGAAACTTCAGGAGAAGAACAAGAAATATAAAAGTTTGAACTAAAAATAGAAGCAGAAATTTGATTAATTTCAAATTTCTGCTTTTCGCATATTTGCAAAGCAATATTTAAATTTTTGTAAATATAATATACATAAAGTTAAGAAAATTTTATTGTTTAATATAAAACTTTATGATATACTTTTTTATATTAAAAAATAGGAGGCAATAAATATATGACAGAAACCACTAATGAAGAAATAAGGCAAATAGAAGCAAAGCTAAAATATTTAGGCTTAGACTTAAACAATATACCAGAAAATTTAATAAGAACAGAAAGTATAGATTTTAGACCAGACCGAGCATATTCAGGAGAAACAAATAAAGTATATAAATATATTCCGATAAATGAAATAGAAATAATAGTAACAAAAGCAAACAAAATGAGTTCAATTCAAGAAAAATATGAAAATGCAAGTCCAATATGCTCATATATAAAACCACAAACAGAAAAAGACATGGTAAATCACGCAAAATTCTTAAAAATGGTAGAAGATATGGAAATACCAGAAATAGAAGAAATATCAGAAGAACAAGAAAAACTTCAAGAAAAAGAGCCGTTTTCAGTAACCTATGATAGAGATTATATATGGGAAATATATTATTCAGAACCTTTACAAAAATATTTTATGCTAGTAAACACAGAAGATAAAGACTATAGAAGTCTTTTCTATATATTAAAAGAAAAATTAAAAAATAGCAATAAAAAGATATATGTTCCAATAAGTTATTTAGATTACTCAAGAGAAATAATAGGAAAAGACGATTTTAAAGACTTAGAAAAATACATATGGCAATTTACAAAAGAATGGCCTATGATATATGAAGTATATGATAAAGAAGAAAAACCATCAGTACAAATATGCGGAAAAACCATAGTATATGGAAAGTTAGAAAGCATATACAAGGTAAAACTAGATAATAGAGAAATCGCAACAAAATTTTTCAAACTAATAAAAGCATTATTTATATTAGAAACAGAATTTCCAAATGATTATCATTTTGAAATACAAATAGCTTCAAACGGAGGAATTGATTTTCTATACAATAACAAATTAGTAAGCTATGAATCATTAGGAAATTTAATCAAAGAAGAATATAAAAAGAAAAGCGAAACACTAAGAATAATAAAAAAAGAAGAAAAAATACTAACAAATGTATTAAATAATTTAAAAAAAGTAGAAGAAGAAAGCGAAAAAGAATACTTATTAAAGCAAAATCAAGTAGCAACATACCTAGAATGCAGAAAAACATTTTTTGGTAGAGTAAGATATTTCTTTAAGGGAAAATTAAAACAAGAAATCGCAAAAACAGAAACAACAGAAGCAAAAATAGAAATAGATGAAGAAGATAAAAAACAAGAATATGAAAGAGATTTCTATACAATAGAAGATTTAATCAATGTATGTAAAGAATTAAATCAAGTATTAACAAATGTAAAAAACATAAGAATGGATAAAAGAGCATTAGAAATAAAAAACAATCAATTAAAAGCAAAAATAAAAAATGCTACAAAATACATAGAAGAAATAGATAATCACAAAAAAAGCATATTCGAATTCTGGAAATTTGCCAATAAAGATAATCAATTAGCACTAGAAACAGGATATATAGAAGAGAAAAAAGAAGAAACAGAAATTGAAGGAGACAGATATTTCGACTATGTAGAGGATAAAGAAGAAATAGGAATAAAAATAGATGAATTGCAAAGAAAAATATTAACAAAAGAAGAAACAGACTGTATATATCTAACAATAAGTAAATTATTAAATGCAATAAATGCAATAAAAATAAACAAACAATATAATTTTAGTTCAGAATTAGAAGAAATAAAAAACGATTTACGCAGTTTAGAACTATTATTTGGAACAGATGAATACGATATATTTGGAAATTCAGTTGAAGATAAAACTAGAATTGATATATTAGGAAATAAAAAACACAGAGAAAGAGAAAAAGACGAATACAGAATCCTAGATATAAATAAAGAAACAGATACAATAAGCTTTGTTTCAAAACTACATGGAATGTTAAATACATTGGAAAAAATATTTAGCAAAGATACATTAGGCATGAAAATAAAAGTATATCAAGCTTCAAATGATTTATTAAACACAAAAGAATACGAAATATTTGATATCAATCCAGAAAAAGCACTAAACAAAATGAAAGAAGAAAGCAGAATAAGTTTGTACTCAATATATTTGAACTCAAATACACCAGCAGTAGGATTATCAAATATAATTTACTATGATAATTTAAACAAAACTTTACCACTAGGAATGAATGTATCAGACGAAGTGCTTTTAGATATGAATAAACTAAAACTAGAATTAAAAAGACAAAAATTATTTAGAGTAAATATAAGAATTGATGAATACAATATAAGAACAAAAACAATATGTGCATATGAATATGAGATAAATAATATTTCATAATATTTGCATATATAGAAGTCAGGTAAAATATGAAAAATAAAAAGAAAAAACAAAGATTAAAGTTTATAATTTATATTTTTATTATAATTTTGCTTTTAATATTACTAAAAGAAAAGGTAAAACAAGAAAATAACATATTAGAGGATGTGGAAGAAGAAAAAGTTAGCTTAGAAAAATATTATATTTATGGGATACATTTTAATATCGAAGGAAAAATTTCAGGAATAGAAAAAAATAATATTACAAAGACTAATTTAGTAATAAGAAAATCAAAAGAAGATGAAAAGGAATATCCTGTAATACAGGAAACAGATGGTACTTCAATAAAAATAAAATCCAATAAATTAATAAATGAAGGAATAAATTTAGAAGAAATAGCAGAGGGAAAATATGTTTTGCTACTTAAAATAACAACAAAGGACAATCAAACCAAATACTATACTTTTGAAAATAAATCAGAGTGTAAAGATTTGGAATATTATACAATTACAAAGCAAAATTCAAATAGAAAAATAAATATAGCTTTTTCAAAATACGAAAAAATACCATATATACAAATAAAGTCAACAGATACAAAATTACCAGACGAAGTTTATGATATTTCTATAGATCCAGGGCATGGAGGAAGTGATCCAGGAGCTATGAATGGAAAGTATAAAGAAGCGGAATTTGCAATGAAATATAGTTTAGCATTAAAAAAGTCATTGGAAGAATTAGGATTAAAAGTAATGCTAACAAGAGATGGAACAGAGGATACATCAGAAGATAGCAAATTTAGCGTTTACAGTGTATATGATAAAGATGGAAGAGTAAATTTAGTGGGAAAATCAAAAGCAAAATATAATCTATCTATTCATTTAAATAGTTTAGATGTAAAGACTATAAGCGGTACTGAAATCTATGCTCCAAATAATGCAAACTTAGAT
Organism: uncultured Clostridia bacterium; assembly: GCA_934183325.1. Classification (GTDB taxonomy): domain Bacteria; phylum Bacillota; class Clostridia; order TANB77; family CAG-508; genus CAKPSH01. Next base: position 123,746 of record CAKPSH010000001.1, on the reverse strand, counting down.
ATAGCACAAGCATTTGCTGATAACATAGTAAAAATGGCAAATACTACATATTCAACCAGAAGTATAGATAAAGTATCAAACGGAGTATATGTTAGAACATATACAGATGAAGAAATACAAAAATCAAATGAAAGTGCAAAAAAAGCAGGCTATGAACCATATCCAATAACAACAAATACACCATATTTATATATGATAAGAGAAGTAGGAGGAAAAACAACAGGAGCATATGTTGATGGAAGAAACAAAAGATATGGCAAAAACGAATACTGTCAATCAGATATAGGTGTAGAAAGTTATTTAATAGAATTAGGATATATAATAAACAAAAAAGATTTAAATAATATGATAAATAATCAAGAAGCATACATAAAAGCAATACAAAAAACAGTTCAAGAAAATATTTGCAAATAAAAGATAAAATTTGCTAAGCATAAATTGTTGATGGGTGAACATAATAATTAGTGGCAAAGAAAAACTTTGCTCTAATGAAAGGAATTGATATTATGAAGGTTAAAGATTGTATGTCAAATACAGTATGTAGCTGTACACCTGAAACAACAATTCAAGATGTAGCCAAAAACATGAGTCAAAATCATGTGGGATGTATACCAATTTGTAATAACAATAGTAATGTAGTAGGAATAGTTACAGATAGAGATATAGTACTAAGAGGTGTAGCTTGTGGAAAAAATATTGCAACAACACCAGTAAGTGAAATAATGACAACACAAGTATGCTGTTGTGATGAAAATGAAGAATTGCATAAAGCAGAAAAGATAATGAGCGATATGCAGATAAAAAGGATACCAGTAACAGAAAACAGTAAGATAGTAGGAGTCCTAACAATAGGAAATTTAATTAATGACGCAAAAGTAACGTCAGCAGAGACAGAAAAAACATTACAAAATATATGTCACTGTGGACAAAATACAAAAAATGCAGAATAATTTCAAACTCTAAAAAGCTAACTATAACAGGTAAGCTTTATTAGAAATTATTAAAAGATAAGATATTGTAAATGCCAAATAGGAATTTACAATATCTTATTCTTGCTTTTTATTGCGTTTCAATAAAACAATTTATTCTCAGAAAAGTGGAAATAAAAAGGTCATTTGAATGTTTATAAAATTAATCAAAACTAATTGACAATAACGAACTTATGTTTTATAATAACTATACAAATTGAATGGAGTTGATGTAAATGAAGGCTATAAATAAAGAAAACCAAACATTTGAAGATATTAAGCATATTGACGAAAATGGAAAAGAATACTGGTATGCTAGAGAGCTCATGAAGGTATTAAGTTATAAGGATTGGAGATATTTTGATTCAGTAATAGAAAAAGCAAAGACAGCTTGTAATAATTCAGAAATGAGTGATAATGACCATTTTGTTGTTGACAACAAAATGGTTAAAATAGGGTCTGGTGCAAAAAGAGCGCAAAAAGATTATAAACTTACTAGGTATGCATGTTATTTAATAGCACAGAATGCAAATCCAAGATTAAAAGTTATTGCTCTTGCACAAACATATTTTGCAGTTCAGACAAGAAAGCAGGAAATTAGTGAAAAGGAGTATAATTTATTAACAGAAGATGAAAAAAGATTTTATCAAAGAAATTTAACAAAAAAAGGAAACTATTCACTGAATCAAGTAGCAAAAGATGCAGGAGTTAAAAATTTTGATAGATTTCACAATGCAGGATATAGAGGGTTATACAATGGTGAAACGGCAGATGACATAGCAAAGAGAAAAGGATTAAGATATAGAGAAGATATATTGGATAATATGGGAAGTGATGAACTAATAGCAAACTTATTTAGAATTTCTCAAACTGAGCAAAAACTAAAAAGAGATCAAGTACAGAACGAAAAACAAGCAAATAAGGCTCATTATGAAGTGGGAATAAAAATAAGAAATACAATAAAAGAGCTTGGAGGAACTATGCCAGAAGATATGCCTACACCGAAAAAAAGTTTGAAACAATTAGAAAAAGAAAATAAAAATGCATTGAAAAAAACAAAAAAATCTTAATAAGGTTATAGCTGTATAAATTCCACAAAAAAAGAAAAAATAAAAAGGAACATATAAGCATAAAAAGAAAATTTGATAAATAGAATGGATAATAAAATAATCAATGTGTAAAACACAGAAAGGAAACTATGAAAAAAGAAATTATCACATTCTATTCACCAAAATCAAAAATCTCAGAGATATTTAGAACTCTAAGAACAAATATACAATTTATGAATAATAATCAAAAAATAAAAACACTATTGATAACCAGCACCATGCCAGAAGAAGGAAAAAGCTGGGTATCAGCAAACTTAGCAGTAGTATTCGCACAAACAGGAAAAAAAGTACTATTAATAGATACAGATATGAGAAGAGGAAGACAAGGAAATATATTTAATCAAGATACTTATGAAGGACTATCAAACTATCTATCAGAGATAGATGGAGAACAAGACATTCATAAGTACATATACGAAACAGAAGTAGAAAATTTAAACATTATAACAGCAGGATTAACCCCACCAAACCCATCAGAATTATTATGTTCAGATAAAATGAAAAAAATGTTAGAAAAACTAAAAGAAGAATACGATTTAATTATTTTAGACGGAACGCCAAGCAGTATAGTAACAGATTCGGTAATAATTTCAAAATATGCAGACTCAACGATTATAGTAACAGCATATAAAAAAACAAAAAGAGAAGATGTAAAAAGATTAAAGCAAGAAATAGAAAATGTTGGAGGCAAAGTTAAGGGGTGCATTTTAAATAAAACTAAAAATAAAAACAAAAAATATGAAAATGGATATTACTACCAATAATTAAATGGAAAATAATGAAAATTTTAAAAAAACTATTGCAAAAGTAATTCATAAATGGTAATATAATAACAAATAAATATGGGAGGAATATAAAATGAAACTAAGAAAAACATTATTAGTAGTTGCTATGATAGCAATGGTATTAGTAGCATTAACATCAGTAGTAAATGCTGCATCAGCAAACGACACATTATACACATTCATCAAAGATGCTAGAATAAATGTAGGAGGAACAGAATATAAGGCAAATGATAATCAATTATTAGCTTTAAAACAATATTTAGATTCACACGAATTAACAGATGCACAAGTTACAACTGTTAAAGAAAATATAACAAATGCAATCAAAGTTGTAGAAAGCGAAAAAACAACAAATGTATCAAAATTATCTTCAAGTGCTCAAAGTAAAATAAGCACATATGCTAAAAATATTGAAAACGCTGTTAATGTAAAATTAACATATACATCAGCTGATAACACAGTTCACGTTTCAGATGCTGATGGAAAAACTTTAATTGAATTCAAAGCTAGTGAAAGTACAAGCTTAGTTCAAACAGGAAGTTCTTATGTTCCATATATAGCAGTTTCTGGAATAGCATTAATTGCCATTGCTGTACTAGTAGTAAGAAAAGTTACAGTAAAATAACATGAAGAAATTAAATAATATTTTAAAAGCAACTGTTACAAATCTAATAGTTGCTTTTATATTTATAGTAATAATATGTGTAACTCTAAAGATAACCATAGGAGATGAACTTACGAAGGCAATTGCACTAATAAATTTAGTGTCAGTAAGTGAAAATACACAAGATAGTGAGAACACAGACCTAAAAATAGATTTAGAAAAAAAGAAATTAACAAAATACCCAACTTGGGGAAATAAATATGGAACATTATATATAGATTCAATAAATGTAAAATTAGGACTATATTATGGAGATTCATTAGCCACTCTAAGAAAAGGAGTCGGACAATCAGTTTCATATTTCCCAGGTGAAGGCGGTTCAATAATATGTATGGCACATGATACAGGTGGATTTTTAAAATACTTATATACAGTCAATGTTGGAGATAAAATAAAAATCGAAACAGACTATGGCAAATTCACATATCAAATATATGAAACAAAAATTGTAAAACAAACAGAAACAGATGCTGTTTATTTACAAGATGATGAAGAAATATTAATGCTATATACATGTTATCCTTCAAATAGTATAGGACATGCTACACATAGATTTATAACATACTCAAAACTAATAGAAGGAGAGATATATTAATGATTAAAGATATAATATCATATATGTTATCATTTCTGTTAGCTATTTTAATAATTTTAACAACAATGATAACATTTGTACAAAACAAAATTTTAAATGCAAATTACATAGAAAATAAATTAGAACAAAGCGAATATTATGAAAAACTAACTACAACCATAAATGAAGGCTTTGAAAACTATATAATGCAATCAGGAATGGATAACACTATATTTGAAGGAATATATGATAATAAGAGATTAAAAAAAGATACAAATATGCTAATAGAAGCCATGCTAAACAATGGAAAAATCCAATTAGATACAAGTGACATAAAAGAAAAATTAGATGCGAATATTAGAGAATATATCAAAAAGAATAATCTAGCTGTAAATCCTACAGTAGAAAATCAAATACAAACATTTGAAACTACTATAATTAATACTTACGAAAACTCAGTAGCATATTCAACAACAATAGTAAAAACAATTGGGAAAACTATAAATATGGTAAACAAAATATTACCAACAGTATTCTACATAGTAATAGGTGCAACTATTTTTAATGTAATATTATTAATAATAGTGAATATAAAAAATAAAAGAAAAATATTAAATTACTTTGCAGTAATTGTATTTACAATATCAGGCTTAAGCATATTAGGAATTATATTAGAGAAACATTTCCTAGATATACAAAGTTTAACTGTTTTAAATGACAATTTATCAGTGATAATTCAACTTTTCATAAATGAAGCATATAATATTTTGTACGTTTCTTCAGTAGCTGGAATAGTGGGAGGAATACTTTTTTCTGTGCTTGGATGCAAGAAAAAAGAAGAACAATGTAAATAAATATACAAAAATGTTGAAATAACAAGGAAAAAAAGGTAAAATAATAGAAACAAATAAAAAGGGAGAAGATAACAGTGATACCACTTAGAAAATTAGGAAAAAATAGAAGATATGTTCTATTATTAGTAGATATATTATTAGTAATAATATCATATGTATTTTGCGAGTGTTTCATAAGAGAAACTTTAAGCTTCAATCAAAACGAAATTTTACAAATATCAAAAACTACCTTTATTGCAGTAATAGTATATGCAATAGTTTTAGTAAGTTTTAGAGTATATAATAACATAACTAGATTTGAAGGTGGGAAAGATTACCTAGTATATTTTTTTGGATGTATGTGTTCAACAGTGATATTGTCTACATTAAATTCAATATTTAAATTAGGATTATTAGGATTTAAACATAATTTAGCAGTAGCATTATTAATTTCTGTATGTATTATATCTTATAGAGTAGCTATTAGGCTAATATTGAGCTATGAAGGCGACAGAATGAAAGTAGAAGGATCAAATGCAACAATAAGCGGAGACAAAAGAAATTTATTAATAATTGGTGCAGGAGATGCCACAAAGGTAATGATAAAATCAATAAAAGACTATATGAAAGATAGATATAATATAGTCGGTATTATTGATGATAGCAAAGATAAAATAGGATATCAAATATCAGGAGTAAAAATATTAGGAGATAGAAACCAAATATCTCAAATTTGCAAAGAAAAACAAGTTCAAGACATATTTTTCTCAATAGCCAATATTGATTCAAAAAACAAAAAAGAAATATTACATATTTGCCAACAAACCAAAGCAAGAGTAAGAATATTACCAAGTGTAGCAGATATAATAAAAAATAAAAATTTATTAGAAAATCTAAAAAATGTAGAAATTGATGATATCTTAGGAAGAGATCCAATTAAACTAGATAATGAGAATATAGGAAGTTTAATAAAAGGTAATACAATATTAGTTACAGGTGGTGGAGGCTCAATAGGTTCAGAACTATGCAGACAGATAGCAAAATACGAACCAAAAACACTAGTAATATTCGATATATATGAAAATAATGCATATAACATTCAAATGGAACTACAAAGAAATTATCCAACACTTGATTTAAAAGCAATAATAGGAAGCGTTAGAGATATTAAGAAAGTTGAAAGTGTATTTGAAACATACAGACCAACCTTAGTATTCCATGCAGCAGCACATAAGCATGTACCATTAATGGAAGTAAGTCCATTAGAAGCAATAAAAAATAATATATTTGGTACATATAATGTGGTAAATGCAAGCGATAAATATAATGTTAAAAAATTTGTACTAATATCAACAGACAAAGCTGTAAATCCAACAAACATAATGGGAGCAACAAAGAGAATGTGCGAAATGATAATACAAACCAAGAACAAAGTAAGCAAAACAGACTATGCAGCAGTAAGATTTGGAAATGTATTAGGAAGCAATGGTTCAGTTGTTCCATTATTTAAAGAACAAATAGAAAAAGGTGGACCAGTTACTGTAACACATAAAGATATCATAAGATATTTCATGACAATAAGCGAAGCTGCACAATTAGTATTACAAGCAGCAACTTATGCCAAAGGTGGAGAAATATTTGTACTAGATATGGGGCAACCAGTAAAAATTTATGACTTGGCTGTAAGTATGATAAAACTTTCAGGATATGAACCAGAAGTAGATATTCCAATAAAAATTACAGGATTAAGACCTGGAGAAAAATTATATGAAGAATTACTAATGGGAGAAGAAGGACTTACAAGAACAGAACACGAAAAAATATTTATAGGTCAACCATTGGATATGGATATAACTGAAATAGAAAGAAAATTAGCAAGTTTAAGAGAATTGATACAAGATGAACATCATTCTTATGAAGAAATAAAAAATAAAATGAAAAAAGCAGTACCAACATTTCATGAACCAAAAGAAGTAAATGAAAAAGTAAAATAAAAATTAATAAAATCAGCAAAAATACCGTATAAGTTCAAAAAAATATGATATACAATTGACTTTTTAGAACTTATACGGTATAATTTGCTTATGGAGGGTAATGCTTATGAAAAGAGAAATTATAAATGATTTGATAAAATGGAAGACGCTTGAAAATAGAAAACCATTAATAGTTCATGGAGCTAGACAAGTAGGAAAAACATATATAATTAAGCAATTTGGAAAAGAATATTATGATAATTTAATATATGTAAATTTTGAAACAAACCAAGAACTAAGCTTACAAATTTCAGATAGCATAGATGCAAAATACATAATAAATAAATTAGAATTATTTTTTGGAGAAAAGATAATTCCTGGAAAAACATTAATATTTTTTGATGAAATACAGGCAAATGAAAGAGCATTAACATCATTAAAATATTTTTATGAAGATGCACCAGAATATCATATAATTGCTGCAGGTTCATTATTAGGGATTGCAATAAATAGAAAAGAATATTCATTTCCAGTAGGAAAAGTACAGATGATGAACATGTATCCATTATCCTTTAAAGAATTTTTGAATGCAATTGGAAGAGAAAATCTAATAGAGGAAATAAAAGAACATTTTAATAGTGATGAGCGAATGGATAAAGATATTCACGAATTATGTTTAAAACTATATAGAACATATTTAGTTGTTGGTGGTATGCCAGAAGTTGTTCAAATGTATTTAGATGAACAAAAAGTAATATCAACAATAGATGTTCAAGCTGAAATTTTAGAATCTTATGAAAGAGATATGACTAAGTATGCAGATAATAGTTTATCAAATAAAATAATAGCTGCATTTGATTCAATTCCAGTTCAATTAGCAAAAGACAATCCAAAATTTCAATACAAAGTGATTGCAAAAGGTGGATCCTCAGGAATATTTGGAGAAGCAATAATGTGGTTAAAAAATAGTGGAATAGTAAATCAAGTATATAAAGCTAAGGCAGAATTGCCATTAGAGATGTACAAAGATTTAACATCATTTAAATTATATATGAGTGATGTGGGATTATTTGTAAATAAAGCTAAATATCCATTATATCAAATAGACTTAAGTACACAACCAACAATGATTTCAATGGGACCACTTACAGAACATTATGTTGCAAATGAATTAAGGACAAAAGGATATGAAACATATTATTGGGAATCAGATGGAAAGGCCGAATTAGATTTTATGATACAAAAAGAAACAGAAATAATTCCAATAGAAGTAAAAACAAGTATACATACTAAAGCAAGAAGTTTAGATATGTATATGAAAAAATATAATCCAAGATATGCAATAAGAATTTCTGAAAAAAATTTTGGCTTTGAAAATAATATAAAATCAGTGCCATTATATGCTGTATTTTGTATATAAAGTTTGAAAATAAAATAATAGCAGAAAAATGTAAAACTTTACAATAATTACTTGCAAAATTGGCATTATATGTATAAAATATAAAAAGAGAAAAATTGAAAAAAATAACATTGAAATATAGAGAAAGTTATTTTAAAATATAAATAAAGAAGGTAAGAAAATGAGTAAAAAAATTTTATTAGCTTCACCACATATGTCTGATGAAGGTTATGAACAAGAATATGTAAAAGAAGCATTTGATACAAATTGGATAGCACCATTAGGAAAAAATGTTGATGAATTTGAAAAAGAGTTATCTAATTATGTAGGAGTCAAAAGTGCGGCTGCTACAAGTGCAGGAACAGCAGCAATACATATGGCATTAAAAGCTGCAGGAGTTGGAGAAGGAGATATTGTATTTTGCTCTTCATTAACATTCTCAGCATCTTGTAATCCAATAATATACCAAAATGCAACACCTGTATTTATAGATAGTGAACCAGACACATGGAACATGGATCCAAGAGCTTTAGAAAAAGCTTTTGAAAAATATCCAAATCCAAAGGCTGTTGTACTAGTACATTTATATGGAAATCCAGCAAAATTAGATGAAATTGTAAGAATATGTAAAGAACACAATACAACATTAATAGAAGATGCAGCAGAAAGCTTAGGAAGTACATATAATGGAAAACATACAGGAACATTTGGAAAATACGGAATATACTCATTTAACGGAAATAAAATAATAACTACATCTGGTGGAGGAATGTTAGTTTCAGACGATGAAGAAAGAATACAAAAAGTTCGCTTTTGGATAACACAAGCCAGAGAAAAAGCAAGACATTATCAACATGAAGAAATAGGATACAACTATAGAATGAGCAATATAGTTGCAGGAATTGGAAGAGGACAATTAAAAGTATTAGAAAAAAGAATAGAACAAAAAAACAAAATATATGAAACCTACAAAGAAGCATTTAAAGATATTGAAGAAATAGAAATGCAACCAATGAGAGAAAATACAAGACCAAATCATTGGCTATCAGTAATAACTTTAAAGAAAAACTCTAAAGTTACACCATTACAAATAATGGAAGCGTTAGAAAAACAAGATATAGAAACAAGACCAGTATGGAAACCAATGCATTTGCAACCTGTATTTAAAGCTTATGATTTTATAAAAGTAGAAGATAAAGCAGTATCAGAAGATTTATTCGAAAGAGGAGTATGTCTACCTTCAGACACAAAAAATACAGAAGAAGATATGGAAAGAGTAATCAAAGCGATAAAAACTTTATTTGAAAAATAAAGCGACTAAGGGTAAGCAAAAAGTTAAACTTATCCTTATTTCATGAATAGAAGGAGAACAAGGATGTACAGAAAATACATAAAAAGAGTGTTAGATTTTACACTTAGCCTTATTGCATTAATAATTTTATCACCAATTTACTTAGTATTAGCAATATTAGTAAGAATAAAATTAGGTAGTCCTATAATATTTAAACAAGAAAGACCAGGCTTAAACGAGAAAATATTTACTTTATACAAATTTAGAACAATGACAGATGAAAAAGACAAGAATGGAAAGCTACTACCTGATGAAGTAAGATTAACTAAGTTTGGAAAATTTTTAAGAAGTACTAGTTTAGATGAACTGCCAGAGCTTATAAATATTATCAAAGGTGATATGAGTATAGTAGGACCAAGACCATTATTAGTAGAATACTTACCACTATATAATGAAAAACAGAGATGCAGACACAATGTAAGACCTGGGTTAACAGGATATGCACAAATTAGTGGAAGAAATTCAATTAGTTGGGAAGAAAAATTTAATGATGATTTAATGTACATAGAAAATATTACTTTTATTGAAGATTTAAAAATAGTTTTAAAAACAGCTTTAAAAGTTATAAAAAGAGAAGGAATATCGCAAGAAGGAAATGCAACAATGGAAAAATTTACAGGAAATAAGGAGGACAAAATGAATGTCTAAAAATGTTATTATAATTGGTGCAGGTGGTCATGCAAAAGTAATAGCAGATATAATAGAAAAAAGTAATGATAAGGTTTTAGGATTTCTTGATGATAATAAAGAAAAAAATCAAGAAATCTATGGATATAAGGTTATAGGAAAAATTAGTGAATGTGAAACCTTTACATCAAAGGACATTTATTTTATAATTGCTATTGGAAATAATTTACTTAGGAAGAAAATTTATGAAGAATATGAATTACAATTATATACAGCAATACATCCAACATCAGTGATAGCAAAAGGAGTTCAAATAGGAGAAGGAACAGTAATAATGGCAAATGCCTGTATAAATGCAGATGCTATTATTGGAAAAAATTGTATAATAAATACTGGAGCAATAATTGAACACGATAATATCATTGAGGATTATGTACACATATCTCCAAGAGCAGTACTAGCTGGAACTGTAAAAATTGGAGAATTAACACATATAGGAGTAGGGGTTACTGTTAAAAACAATATAACAATTTGCAAAGAGTGTATCATAGGAGCAGGAGCAGTAGTTGTAAAAGATTTAGTAAAAAGTGATATATATATTGGAGTACCAGCAAAAATAAAAACAGAAAAGGAAATTAAAATTTAAAATGAAAAAAGTATTATTTGTAGCAACAATAACTAAGCATATAACTACATTTCATTTACCATATTTAAAACTATTTAAAGATAACGGATATGAAGTACATGTAGCAACAGATGATGATGTAGAAATTCCATATTGTGATGTGCATCATAAAATTAGCATCAAAAGAAGTCCATTTAAAATTAGTAATATTAAAGCAATAAAAGAACTAAAAAAAATATGTAATGAAGAAAAATTTGATATAATTCATTGCCATACACCAATGGGAAGTGTGGTAGCAAGATTAGCAGCAAAAAAAGCACGAAAAAATGGTACAAGAGTAATATATACGGCACATGGATATCATTTCTTCAAAGGAGCTCCATTAAAGAATTGGATGTTTTTCTATCCTGTAGAAAAATATTTGGCAAAATACACAGATACACAGATAACTATTACACAAGAGGATTATGAATTAGCAAAGAAGAAATTCAAAATAAAAGATTTACATTTAGTCCATGGAGTTGGTCTTGATGAAAAAAAGTTTAACGTAGAAATTTCTGATGAAGAAAAGAGAAGTTTAAAGAAAAAATTAGGATTAGAAGAGAATGATTTTGTGGTAGTGTATACAGCTGAAATATCAAAAAGAAAAAGACAGGAATTATTAATTAAAGCATTTCAAAGAATAATAAAAAATAACAAAAATGTAAAACTATTACTAGTAGGTAGCGATAGTCTGAACGGAAAATGTCAGAAATTAGCAAAAAAGTTAAAAATAGATGGAAATGTTTTGTTTTTAGGATACAGAAAAGATATACCAGAAATATTAAATATATCTGATATAGCAATTTCAGTTGCTAGACAAGAAGGATTACCTGTTAATATTATGGAAGCGATGTATATGGAATTACCAATTGTTGCAACAGATTGTAGAGGGAATAGAGAACTAGTAATACATAATGAAAATGGTTTTATTGTTCCACAAAATGATGTAATGGAAAATAATATATATAACTATACAAGTCTTTTAATTAAGGATATAAATTTAAGAGAAAAGTTTGGAAAAAAATCAAAGGATGAAATAAAAAAGTATACTTTAGATAATGTAATTAAAGATATGAAAAAAATCTATTTTAGGAGTGAACAAAAGTGAGAATTTTACATGTTTTAAATTCTTCATCGTTTTCAGGAGCAGAGAATGTGGCAATAACTATAATTAAACAATTGGAAAAAGATAGTAACTATGAATGCTATTATGTATCTCCAAAAGGTCCAATAGAAGAAAGGCTAAGGGAAGAAAATGTTAAATATATTCCTATTGAAAAATTATGTAATAAAGAATTAAAAAGAGTAATAAAGGAATATAAACCAGACGTAATTCATGCACATGATTTTAGAGCGTCTTTGATTTCTATATTAATGAAAAATAAAAAAACAAGGATAATTTGTCACTTGCATAATAATCCACCATGGTTAAGGAAAATATGTATAAATTCTTTTATATATTTAATAATAGGCCAATATGCAGATAGAGTTATAGCAGTATCTGAATCTGTTGTTAGTGAATTTGTATTTTCAAAATTAATAAAAAACAAAGTACATGTTATAGGTAATCCATTAGAACCAAAAAGAATATTAGAAAAAATATCAAATATATCAAATGTAAAAAAGATATATGATGTCTGTTGTATTGCTCGATTAACACCTCAAAAAAATCCAGAAAGATTTATTAGAATTATTTCAATATTAAATGAAAAAAAAATAAAGATTAGAGCAATTTGGATTGGAGATGGTGAGATTAAAAATGAAGTAATAAGAATATGTCAAAAATATCATGTACAAGATATGATTGAGTTTATTGGATTTAAAGCAAATCCTTTTATATATTTAAATGAGTCCAAGGTATTTTTATTGACATCTGATTGGGAAGGATTCGGATTAGTTACATATGAAGCAATAACATTAGGAGTTCCTTGTGTTGTCAGCAACGTTGGTGGAATAAATCAAATAATAAATGATACTTGTGGAAAGTTATGCAATCCAAACGAAATTGATGATTATGTAAATGAAATAGAGAAACTTTTAACTGATAAGGAATATTATGATATAAAAGTAAAAAATTCTTTAAAACAATCTATTAAATTAAATAATGAAAAAGAATATTATAGAAAGATCAAAGAATTGTATGAGGGTGGATGATAAATGAATGTATTATATTCTACAGATGACAAATATTTAAAAATATGTTTAACATCAATTGTATCTTTATTAAAATATAATAAGGATGTTAATATTTATATTATAGAAAATAATTTAACAAAAAAAATGAAAAATGAATTGAAAGAAATAATATATAGCTATAAAGCAACGGTTTCATTTATTTCTTGTGAAGAAATATGCAAAGATATGAAAAAGAATAACGAGTTTTCTATTGCAGCTTATGCTAGATTATTTATAGAGGATAAGGTTGATACAAATAAGATTCTTTATATAGATGCTGATACAATAATAGTAAGCGATTTAAGTAAATTATGGAACACTGATATAAAGGATAATTACATTGGAGCTGTCCTAGATACTGTTCCATATTATTTAAAAGAAGCTGTTGAAATGAAAGAAGAAGACAAATATGTGAATTCTGGAGTTATGTTGATTAATTTAAAAAAATGGAGAGAAGAGAACTTTAAAGAAAAAGTATTAGAATATATTAAGTGTCATAGATATAATGTGGTTCATCACGACCAGGGAATTTTGAATGGAATATGCAATGGAAAAATATATATTTTGCCACCTAATAATAATGTGATGCCAGAATTTTTGATGATGAATGCTGATCAGATAAAAAAATTATATCATTTGAAGGAGTATTATTCAAATGATGAAATAGATTATGCTAAAAATCACCCTAAAATTATTCATTTCCTTGAGAAATTTTATAATAGACCATGGTATTATGAATGTACTCATCCATATAAAAATAACTTCTTAGATATATACTTAAAAAACGGTGGAGAATTAAAAAATAAGCCACTAAGCAAAAAAATCAAAATTAGAAAGTTTATATATGAAAATTTTCCTTTTAGTTTTTTTATTTTTGTTGAAAATATATTAAATATACGAAGAAAAAAATATATAAAAAAATAAAGGAGCAAGTTATGGCAAATATAGTTATTATTACACCAGGATTATTACCAGTTCCATCGGTTTTGGGTGGGGCAGTTGAAACACTTATTGATATGTTTATTAGTAATACAAAATTATATCAAAATAATAATATTTCCATTTATACTGTATACAACTCTAAAAATGAAGAACATCAAAAATATAAAATTCACTGTATTAATGATAAGAAGATAAGTTTTAAGGTGAAAAGAATCTTACGCAAAATAATCAATAGTATTCCAAAAGTATATATAGGAAATCAGTATATACATAGTGTTATAAAAAAAATGAAAAAAAATTGTGAAAAATATGATATTATAATTGTGGAAAATGATCCATTATTTGGGATTGTACTTAGAAAATCATTTCCAAAAACGAAAATTGTTCTGCACTTACATAATGATTTTTTAAATGAAAAATCAAAATTAAACATGAAAGCTATTAAATCATATGATAAAATTTTGCCAATTAGTAATGCTTTAAAGTATGAAATTGAAAAAATAGATGGAAAAAATAAAAAAATACAGGTATTATATAATGGTATTGAGCTAGAAAAGTTCAGAAATGTTGACGAAGAAAAGCAAAGAAAATTAAGATGTGAATTACAGATAAAAGAAAAAGAAATTGTATTTATGTATTCTGGAAGAATAGTACCTGAAAAAGGAGTAGTGGAATTAATTGAAGCATTTGTTGAATTAAGTTTAAAAGATGCAAAACTTGTAATCATAGGAAAACCAAGTAGTAAAAAGTTTTTGAGAGTAATAAAAAAAATAATAAAGAATAATTTGAATATAATATATAAAGAATATATTGATTATTCAAATATTAATTATTATTATAAAATAGCCGATATTGGAATAATTCCTTCAAAATGTAATGAAGCATTTGGACTTGTAGTTTTGGAATTTTTAGCTTCAGGAAAGCCTGTCATTATAAGTGATATGGGTGGAATGAAGGAAGTTGCTTCTTATAAATCAAGATTTATGGTTAAAAATGATGGAAATTTAAAAGACAACATAAAATGTGCAATAAATAAATATTTATCAATGGACAAAGAAAAAATTGGATTATTAAAAAAATATGCGACAATTGATTCATTGAAATTTTCATTAGAAAATTATATAGGTAATTTTGATAAAATAATAGAAGGAGTTATAAATGAAAAAAAATAATATTTTTTTTAATATTTCAATATTTTTTAATATCATATTGATTTTTTTTGGGAACTATTTTACTAATCTATATTATTTACAAATTATGGCACTGATATTTGTAATAATTAGTTATATGGGTACACAAAAAAATAAGTCAGTTATAGAAATAAAAAAAGACTCTTTTTGGTGGTTGGTTTTTGTAATTTATAGTATGGTTTTATCTTATTTTTCAATAGATATAGTAAATTCAATCAGAATTATAATTTTGATATTATTAGGAGTTTTAATTAAGATATTTTATGAAAAATCATTTTGTATTAATTGGAAGAAAACTTTTGTTAAAGGAATGTATATATGTAGTTCAGTGTATGTAATATTTACAATATTACAACTATTAATGCCAAATTTTATTTACAATATAAATACAATTTTGTTAAAACCAAGTGAATTAGAGTTAAATGTACTGTTATTTAATAATGGCGCGTATGCTGGAATAACTGGACAAACCGGACTTAATGCCTTTTTTATTACTATATTTATAGTTATATCGTTTTTGGATATGTTATTTAAGAAAAAAAATAAAAAAATATATATTATATTATTTTTATTAGGGTTATTAGCACTGATATTAACTGGAAAAAGGGGAATGCTGATTTTTACATGTATTACAGTATTTCTTATATATATTTTTTTATCTTTAAATGACTTAAAACATTTTTATAAATATATTTTAATTTTTATTATAAGTATAGGAGGAATTATAATTTTACTTAAAAATATTCCTCAAACTAGTATTATCATGAATAAATTTTTATTTTTAAGTAGAGATAATGACATATTAAATGGAAGGCAAGAGTTGTGGAATAAAAGTATGCAAATATTTGATAATAATAAATTTACAGGAATAGGAATTGGTACAATAGCTGATATTATAGGAGATTATAGCCATAATGTATATATTCAGATTATGGCAGAAATAGGAATTATAGGAATATTTCTATATATTCTTGCTGTATTTAAATCGTTAGAATGTTCTATAAAAAAATTGAAAAAATATAATTCAGAGATAGAGGCCAAGAGGAAAAAAATATATTATATATTGTTTTCTATAAGTATGCAAACTATTTTTATTTTTTATAGTTGTACGGGAAACCCTTTATATAGTCATATTTTTCTTATGCCATATTTGTTATCAATTGCAATAATATATAATTTAGAGGAGGAATGAGATGAAAGTAGGAATTTTGACGTTTCATAGAGCTAAAAATATAGGAGCTTTATTGCAAGCTTTCGCTTTGCAACATGTTGTAAAAAATGAATTCACTGAATGTGAAATAATAGATTACAGAAATGAGTATATAGAAGAAATATATAGATGCAAAAGTATTAAGGAAGTATCAAGTATAAAGGGGTTAATAAAATTTTTATTAACTTTTAGAAAAAATAAAGAATTTGAAAAGATTAGGGCAGATTTTATAAGCAATTATTACAATTTATCTAAAAAAGTATATAATAAGGACAATATTGAAGAAACAAATGAGTTATATGACATATTTATCACTGGGAGTGATCAGGTTTGGAATCCTAGACTACACATGGGGGATTTAAATTATTATTTAAAGTTTGTAAAAGATTTTAAAAAAAGAAATTCATATGCTGCAAGTTTGGGAAGTAAAGATGTGGAATTATCAGTTGAAATTCAAAATGAAATAAAAAATATAAATCATATTTCAGTGCGTGAAGAAGAAGGAAAAAAGACTATAGAACGTTTTATATCAAATAAAAAAGTTGAAGTAGTATTAGATCCAACGTTATTATTATCAAAAGAAGAATGGATAAAATATGCCGAAAATGAAAAATTATTCCTTGAAGAAAAATATATTTTCGTTTATTTGATAGCAAGTACCCCTAAAATATTAGATGTAGCAAAAAAAATTGCTAAAGAGAAAAATCTAAAGATAATTTGTTTTCACAATGGTTATAGGAGATATCATGGAATGAAAAATTTAAGCAGTACTACACCATTTGAATTTGTTAATTATATAAAAAATGCAGAGATAGTACTTACGAGTTCTTTTCATGGAATGTGTTTCTCAGTTAATCTAAATAAAAATTTTTTGTTTGAATTAGATAAAAATAAAGAAAATAACAATTCAAGATTAGTTTCATTGGCAAAAAAATTAAATTTACTTGACAGAGAGATAAAAGATGAAAAAGTAAACTTAAGTGATATTAACTATGATGATGTAAATGAGAGGCTAATGAAAATAAGAAATGAATCTTTAGAGTTTATAAAGAAATTGGAGAAAAAAAATGATTAATAGTTTAATTAGTATAATTGTTCCAGTATATAATTCAGAAAGATGGTTAGAAAAATGTATATTGAGTATACTGGAGCAAACATATAAATATATTGAAATAATATTAGTGGATGATGGGTCTAAAGATTCATCACCAGAAATATGTGATAAATATGCAATGAAATTTAAGAAAATAATAAAAGTGCAGCATATAAAAAATTCAGGGGTTTCTGTAGCAAGAAATGTAGGATTAAATATGGCTAGTGGAGAATATATTAAATTTGTAGATAGCGATGATACTTTGGAACCAAACTGTTGTCAGAAATTAAAAGAAGAGTTAGAAGAAAATGATGCTGATTTAGTAATATGTGGTCTTAATGTTTTTAAAAATAATGTTTTATTAAGAAATCCTCACTTGGAAAGAAAAAAAATAAGGATTCACAATTCGGTAGAAGATTTTAAGTATATTCAGAAGGTATTTGCATCACCATGTAATAAATTATATAGAAAAGATTTAATAAAAAAAGAATTCGAGAATACGTTAACTGCAGGTGAAGATATGTATTTTAATTTAGAGTACTTGAAAAATACTAAAATAATAATTTGTATATCAGATTGTTTATATAATGTATGTCTGGATAATGAAGAATCTTTAAATCGAAAATTTAGAGAGGATAGATTAGATATTTCATTATATTTAATAGAAGAACAGAGAAAGTTTTGCGACTCTATGTATAATAAAAATTATGATAATTTATTTTTAAAAAATGAATGTCTAGTTAAGATACATGCATTCTTTAGAGAATATGCAAAAAAATTTTCATATAGTAAATATAAGAATGTTATAAGAAAGTATAGAAAAAATAATATAGTGGTCTGGGGGCTAGAAGGATTTAATTTAGAGAGAAAAGATTATAATATATTTGCAAAATTATTAAAATATAAAATGTTTTTGCTTACATATATTTTCTTTAAAATAAAAATTTTGATTTCAAAGGGTAATTAGGAGGTTAGTTTGAGAACATTAAATTCTTTAAAGAATATAATAATTGTTTTATTGTTAAATTTTGTGACAATTATTATAGGATTTATTTCACAAAAATTTTTCATTAATACATTAGGAATTGAGTATTTAGGAATAAATGGACTATTTTCAAATATTTTGTCAGTACTTTCAATTGTAGAATTGGGCTTGGGCTCTGCTATAGTATATAATTTATACAAACCATTAGCTGAAAACGATATCTATTCAATAAAAATATTGATGAAATTATATAAAAAAGGATATTATATTATTTCTGGTGTAATATTAATTTTAGGGATAAGCCTAATTCCATTTTTAAAATATATTGTTGGGGAAGTTGCAATACAGGATAATTTAACTATGATATATATATGGTGTTTGTTAGATGTTGTAGTATCTTATTGGCTAACGTATAAAAGGTCAATTTTATATGCAGATCAAAAGACATATATAGTTAACATTGTACATATATTTTATATATTTTTTATGAATTTAGTGCAAATTATAGCATTAATTAAATTTCAGAATTATGTATTATATTTAATAATAAAAATTATTTTTAGAATTATGGAGAATTTAATTATTAATTTAATTGTTGACAAAAAATATCCATATATTAGAGAAAAAACAGAAGGAACAATTTCAAATACAACTAAAAATGATATTATTTCTAAAATAAAAGGTTTGTTATTTCATAAAATTGGTTCTTTTGTTGTTTTAGGAACTGATAATATTATAATTTCTGTTTTTTTAGGTGTAAGTACGGTAGGATTTTACGATAATTATTATCTAATAATTAATAAATTACAATCACTAATAAATCAGGTATATAATTCAATAACAGCAAGTATAGGAAATTTATTGATAGAAAATGACAAAGAAAAAAGTTATAAAACTTATAAAAGATTATTATTAATGAATTCTTGGATTTATATGTATTCAGCAGCAGGAATTTTAGGAATATTAGAACCTTTTATATCGTGGTGGATTGGATCCAAATACTTATTAGATTTTAGCGTATTAATAATTTTAGTTATAAATTATTACATACAAGGTTTAAGAATTACAAGTTTAACTTTTAAGAACGCAGATGGTGTTTTTTATCAAGATCGTTGGATGCCAATTGTAGAAGCAATATCAAATATTATATTATCTATTATATTTGTCAAGATAAAGGGATTAGCTGGTGTATTTTTGGGCACGATATTTAGCACTACAATTTTATTTGCTTATGGATATTATAAATATGTTTATAATAAACTTTTCGAAAGAAATTATTCACAATATATTAAAGATTATTTACCATATATTGTAGCTCCAATCATAGCTATATATATCACATATAAAGTATTAATAATTGTTAATATAAGTAATTTAATAATTCAAATGCTTGTAAAAATTATTGTAATAACGGTAGTCGCTAATGGAATATATTTTATTATTTTTAGGAGAACAGATGAATTTAAATATTACACAAATTTGATTAATGAGTTAATAAAAAAGCTATTTTTGAAATGCTGCAAAAAAAATGAGGATAAAGAATAATAAATATAATTATAGTTAAGTAAATGATAACTTGAGTAACTAGTATATGAATGAACGGTTATTAAGACATATAAATTATAGCTGAATTAAGATTAGATTATTATAAAAATTGCAAGAAGGAGAAGGAATCATTAATAATATAATTAAATGTAAACATTTGGATAAGTATATATAAAATTATGGAAAAAGTTTTCAAAAAATATACAATATCCTTGCTAAAAAATATAATATAATATATAATAACAAAAGGATAGAAATAAAAAGGAGATACAAATGGAAGAGATAGATTTAAGAGATTTATTAGAATTATTTTGGAGTAAAAAAGTTTTAATAATAATTTGCATTTTGGTAGCAATATTAATAGGAGCTATTTACTCATTTAATTTTGTAAAACCAAAATATCAATCATCAACTAAAATAGTATTATCACAGATTACAGATGTTGAAGATGAAAATAGAAATTCAACTTCAATTAATGCAAGTGATATAAATTTAAACCAAAAATTAGTAGATACATATACTCAAATAATAACAAGTGATTCTGTATTATCACAAGTAATTGATGAATTAGGAATAGAAGATACGGTTGCAAGTTTAAGAAAAAATATATCTGTTTCAGCAGTAAATGATACACAAGTATTAAAAATTACTGTAAATAATAGTAAACCAGAAACAGCAATGAATATTGCAAATCAATTAGTAAAAGCATCTGATGTAAAAGTAAGAGAAGTCTATAAAATTAGTAATATAGCTATTATAGATGAAGCGAAAGCAAGTTCTACTCCATATAATGTTAACCATGTTAAAGATATTGCTATCTTTGCAATAGTTGGATTAGTAATTGCAGTAGGAGTTATTCTATTTTTAAATATGTTGGATAATACAATTGGAAGTACAAAAGAAATCGAAAACGATTTAGGTTCAATGGTATTAGCATCAATTCCAGAATATAAAGATCCAGAAGCAAAAAAACAAAAAGGAGGAAAAAGATATGAGAAGTGAGATTGTAACTTTTCATTCACCAAAAGCACAAGTATCAGAAATATTTAGAACTTTAAGAACAAATATACAATTTATGAACAGTAATAAAGACTTTAAAACATTATTAATTACAAGTACAATGCCTGGAGAGGGAAAAAGCTGGGTAGCTGCTAATTTAGCAGTTGCTTTTGCTCAAGCTGGAAAAAAAGTAATATTAATAGACACAGATATGAGAAAAGGAAGACAAGCTTTTTTGTTTAAACAAAGTAGTGATATGGGATTGTCTAATTATCTTTCAGGAATTGATGGAGACAATGATATACATAAATATATAAATGAAACTGAAATGAAAGGTTTATCTGTAATCACAGCAGGTACAGTTCCGCCAAATCCTTCTGAATTATTATGTTCAGAAAGAATGAAATGGCTAATGGATACTGTAAAATACGAATACGATTTAGTCATTTTAGATGGAACACCTAGTAGTATTGTTACAGATTCTGTAATATTATCTAAAGATGCAGATGCAACACTTATAGTTGCAGCATATAAGAAAACAAAAAAAGAAGATTTAAAGAGATTAAAACAAGAAATAGATAATGTAGGCGGTAAAGTAATAGGTGTTACTTTAAATAGAATTAAAAAAGTTGAAAAAAGATATGAAAAAGGATACTATTATTACTCTGCTGATATACATCCAAAGGTAAAGTAAAGGAGAAATAATTTTAATGGTTGATTTTCATTCACATATTATAAATGATACAGATGATGGTTCAAAAGGTTTTTCAGAAAGTGTAGCATTATTATATGAGGCAAAAAAAGCAGGTTTTGATACTGTGATATGTACACCCCATTATATGATGGGCTTTTATGAAAAAGATGTTAAATATGTAAGTGATAGAATAAAGGATTTGCAAATAGATTCTAGAAGAGTAGGGGTCAATTTATATCAAGCAAATGAAATATATGCACATGAAGATATTTGCAAATTTATCTCTGAAAAAAAGGCAACAACCATAAATAATAGTAAATACTTATTAATGGAATTTCCATTGACAGATGAGCCGATGCTTAATTCAATTGATATTATTAAAGATATAGTTAAGAATGGATATATTCCAATAGTAGCACATCCAGAGCGTTATCCATATGTGCAAAAAAAATTGAAGTTTGCTGAGGATTTAGTGGAGAATGGTGCATTATTGCAAATGAATTATGCTAGTATAGATGGCTTTTATGGATTAAAAGCTAAAAAGACAGCGATTAAGCTTTTAAAGAAAAAAATGATATCCTTCTTAGGAACAGATACACATAGACAGAAGACAATGTATACTAAAACGCAAAAATATATTGATCATATTTTGAGATATGTATCAGATGAGGAATTTGATAATATCTCAAATGCAAATGCATTAAAGGTCTTACATAATGAAGAAATATAAGAAAATAAAAAGGTAAATTTTTGAAGTGAACTTTTCGAAGTTTAATTCAAAGATTTACCTTTTTATTAAATGTAGGAAGTATTTTATTGCATTTTTATTCTTGATATAGTAAAATAAACACATATAAGATTAATTTGAATAATATCAAATTAGCAAAAAGAGAGGTAAGAAAAATGAGAAAATTACCAAATGGAATAAGTAATTATGAGACAATAGTAAGAGAAAATAGAATATATGTAGATAAAACAAAATATATAGAAAAAATGGAGAATTTAGCAGATAAAACTATAATGTTTTTAAGACCAAGAAAGTTTGGAAAGACATTATTTACAAGTACATTAGAGTGCTATTATGATAAGAATAGAGAAGAGAAATTTGAAGAATTATTTGGAAATACATATATAGGAAAAAATCCAACAGAGAATAGGAATTCATATAATATACTAAGATTTAATTTTTCAGGTATATGTACAGAAACTTTAGAAGATACAATAAAAGGATTTAAAAATGAAGTAGCGACCTCTATTGAGTTATTTGTTTCAAAATACAAATTAGATTTTTTTGTTAATAAAGATGATGAAGCAGAAATGATATTGAATAATTTATTTAAAGCATTTCAAATTCAAAGAGCAAATGATAGAATTTATGTAATAATAGATGAATATGATCATTTTGCAAATGAATTATTAGGATTTAGAACAGATGAGTTTAAGAATCTAGTAGCAAAAAATGGTAAAATAAGAAAATGGTATGAAATATTAAAAAAAGGAACTGAGACAGTCGTTGATAGAATATTTATAACAGGTGTAGCACCGGTAACATTAGATAGTACAACGAGTGGATTTAATATAGCAAGAGATATAACAAAAGATATAGAATTTAATGATATGCTTGGATTTGGAAAAGAAGATGTAATATATTTGATGAAAGAATTAGATATATTAGAAGAAAAGCAAAAAGAATTATTGCCAATAATAAAAGCTAATTATGACGGGTATGTATTTTCAAATATGATAAGCGAAGATTATGAAAAATATAGAATGTATAACCCTAATATGACATTATATTTTTTAAATGCATATCAGGAACAAAAACAAATTCCTGAAGAGTTAATAGATACAAATATAATAAGCGATTATAAAAAAATAGAAGCATTTATGGATTTGTGTAAAAACATGAGCAAGATAGATTTATTAGAAAAAATAATCTCAGGAGAATTAATAGAGAGTGAGCTAACGGAAAAGTTTAATGCAGAAATAAGTTTTGGAGAAAAAGAATTAGTATCATTATTATTTTATTTAGGATATTTAACAATAAAGGAAAAAGGATTTAGTAAATGTAAATTCCAAATACCAAATGATGTTATAAGAAAAATATATAGTGATTATTTTATAGAATATATAGGAAGAAAAGCAAATATAGTAACAGACACAATAGATACAGAAAAAATTAATGAAGAAATATTAATATATGGAAAAATAGATAAAGCGATGGAAGTATTAGGAAAATTCTTAAGAAATCTATCAAATAGAGATTATCAAAGATTTGATGAAAAATATATAAAAGTAATATTTTATTCGATTTGTAGAATGTTAGGAGCAGTATATGTAAAATCAGAATTAGAGGTAGGAGGAGAATATGCAGACATATTGCTGATACCAAGAGAAAAAATAGAAGAAAGATATGGAATATTATTAGAATTCAAATATATAAAACAAGAAGAGTATAATAAAAATCCTGAATTATTAAAAATAAAAAAGCAAGAAGCAAAAGAACAAATAAGAAGCTATATTCAAAAAGAAGAAATAAAAATGATACCAAAATTAAAAAGCTATACAGTAGTTGTGGTAAAAGATGAAATTTATATTGATATGATATAACGATAAAATATAAAAAAAGCACAAATCATAAAAGTAATTGTAAAAATCAAAGGTAAAAATTATTTGACCTTTGATTTTTAAATTACACAATCAGTACAGATGCAAACGCGATTTTCAAAGATTAATCTTAGAGTGTTTAAAAACTCATCTTGGAAATAAGAGAGATTTGGAATATGAATAACTAGTTGAGCTGGAAGAGCATTTAATAAATAGTTTAAAATATAATCATTATCAGAAAAAGTAATATCTGATAAGAACTTTGCATTAAGTAAATCAGAGTGTTTTATATCAATAATTTGTTTATTATCATCTAATAAGATTGAATTTGTTTTTAAATATATTAAATGAATTGTGCTTTCTTTAGGACTATTGGAGCTGATATATAGTTTTAATAAGTTTATAAATTCAAGGTATTCACGTTCAAGTAAAAAACGATTTACACAATTACTTAATAAGCAATCAAGAATTGCATTATATGAAGATAACCTAAAGTTACAAAAACCATTAAAAATAACAGAATGATGCCCTTCATTAATATAATTAAGAAGAGATTTATATATTGCTGTAAATCTATTTAATACTAAAGAATTAGTTTGATTTTCTAATTCATTATCAAATATTTCAAGTATTTGTTCTTTTTCCAAGTGATTAAAGTAAAAGAAATTTTTGCTTAATTCTTGTTTTATTTTTAAAGGTTCATAAAATTTTATAATTGCTTTTGAAAGTATATTGCAAAAATAATTATAAAAAAGATTTATATCATTACCGTTGTAATGTAATATTACATTATCGTATATTTTAAAAGAATTAGAAGAAATATATAATTTCTCTAAGTTTAAGGCTGAGAATTCATCGAGCAAATAGTTTATAATTCCAGCTGTATTACTTTTTATGCAAAATGATTTCATAGAGAAAAATAACTCCTTCCTCAAAAATTTATGTAATAAGAATTAATGTATAAATATTATTTACAAAAATTAAATGTAATATACTTATATATGTTATTCAAATAAAATATAATTGCTACATTTGGCTAATGAAAATATTGACTTTTTATGAATTTTAGGTTATTGTAAATAATATAATAATAAAAAGAGAGGGAAAAAAATGATAGTAAACTATAAAGATAAAAATATTGAAGTAAGTGAAAATCAAAAGATAAAAGATATATTAAAAGATGAAATAGCAAATGCTGAAAGACCAATTATTGCAAGTATTTGCAATAATAAGGTAAAAAGTCTAAATCACATAGTTAAAAGAGATTGCAAAATAGAGCTAATTGATTATACAAATACAGAAGGAAGAAGAGTATATATTAGAGGAATTTTATACATAATGGGTAAAGCTTTTAACGAATTATATCCAGAAGTAAAATTAACAGTAAACTATCAACTTTCAAATTCTATGTTTTGTGAAGCAGATAATGCAGAAATTACAGAAGAAATGATAAGAAATGTAAAGGCTAGAATGACAGAAATTATCAATAAAGACATTGAAATAAGAAAAGTCACAATGACACAAGAAGAAGCAAAAGAATTTTTTGAAAAAGAAAAATCAAGAAGAGGAATATTACAGGTAGATAAAAAGGCTGATAATGTATCTCTATATTATTGTGAAGATTATTATAATTATTTTTATGGTGTAATGCCATTATCAACAGGAATTATGAAAACTTTTGATTTAGAAAAATATAAATTTGGATTTTTAATAAAATATCCTCCAATTGATAAACCAGAAGAGATAGTTCCTTTTGTGGAAACTAAAAAATTATTGTCTACATTAAATGAATATGATGATATTTATAAATTATTAAAAACAAATACTGTATATAGATTAAATAAACAAGTTGAAAAAGATGGGGGAAAACAAGTTGTAATTCTTTCAGAAGCTTTACATGAAAAGAAAATATCAGATATTGCTGATAAAATTGTGAAGAATAAATCAACAAGAGTAGTTTTAATTGCAGGACCTTCTTCCTCAGGAAAAACGTCATTTGCAAATAGATTAGGAATACAATTAATGTTAAATGGTAAAAGACCAGTAACATTATCTGTTGATAATTATTTTGTAGAAAGAGAGCAAAATCCAAAAGATGAATTTGGAAACTATGATTTTGAGTGTATAGAAGCTCTAGATGTTGAATTACTTAATAACCATATTTTAAGATTATTAAATGGAGAAGAAGTAGAAATACCTACATTTGATTTCTCAGTTGGTCATAAAAATTATAAAGGAAATACATTAAAATTAGGACCAGATGATATATTAGTAATGGAAGGGATACATTGCTTGAATAATGCTTTAACACATTCAATTCCAAAAGAGCAAAAGTTTAAAATCTATATAAGTGATTTAACAGTTTTAAACTTGGATTACTATAATAGAATTTCTACAACAGATACAAGATTAATTAGAAGAATTGTTAGAGATAATCAATTTAGAAGCTATCCAGCATTACAAACTATAAAAACTTGGTATTCTGTAAATAGAGGAGAGAGAAAATATATATTCCCATACCAAGAGGAAGCAGATGTTATGTTCAACTCTTCATTAATATATGAATTATCAGTATTAAAGGATTATGCAATTCCTCTATTAAAGGAAATAGATGAATCTAATCCAGAATGTGCAGAAGCAACAAGACTTTGTAATTTATTACAATATTTTGATACCATATCAGACGAATTTATACCAAAGACATCATTAATGAGAGAATTTATTGGTGGAAGTGCTTTTGATGTATATTAGGAAGGAATTTTAAAATGTTAAGTAGATTTACAAAAATAGATGAAGATTTTATATGTGAAAATTGTGGAAGTAAAGTTTCAAAATTAGGATATACCTGTAGAAATCATTGCCCTGTATGTTTATATTCAAAGCATGTTGATATTAATCCAGGAGATAGGCAAGAAGAGTGCCATGGATTATTAGAACCAATAGGTTTAGAAATGAGCAATAAAAAAGGATATGTAATAATTTTTAAATGCAAAAAATGTGGAGCAATAAGAAAAAATAAAGCAGCAGAAGATGATAATATGGATTTATTAATTAAATTAAGTGCAAAGCACTAAAAAAACCACCCATTTGGGTGGCTTTTTATTTATAAATCATATAATCAATATCAGGGAAGATTTTATCTTTTTTCATAATATCTTCTAGAAATTCTTCATCAATCTTATCATCTTTTATTTGATAATACAATTTTGTAAATCTACCTATGTGATCTTTAATTCTTTTCTTTGCATAATCAACCATTGTACCATTTGTAATAATAAAGTTCCAGTCACTACTTTGAGCAAGTAAAAGTTCTCTAGCACATTGATTTAAAGCTTTTCTTCTTAAGCTATCTTGAGGTTCGTCAGGGAATAGATTTGCAAGTTCAACCATTCTGTCTCCAGCTACATGATAATGTCTATGAACATAATCATTTGAAGGGTTTAACCAAACTTCACTATATCCATTTGCACCCCAACTTGATCTACAAGGTGTACATTCTTGAATATCAGGGTATAAGTCAATATATTCACCAGGAGTTATTAGTCTATAATCACATTTATCATAATATATTTTCTTAAATAATATATATAACCAATCTGGACCTTCATACCACCAATGACCATATAATTCTGCATCATAAGGACATACTATAATAGGTTTTTTTCCATCCATTTGAGAATATAAATCATTAATTTGTTTTTCTCTACAATCAAAGAAATGTCCGGCTTGTTTTTCAACTGAATCCATAGCCCATTGAGGATTGTAATAATCTTTATTTTCTGTTTTTCCTGTAATTCTATAATATTTAATTTGAGTATTAACTCTAACTCCATTGTGTGCTATATATGGTTTTATATAATCATAAGGTGCATCATAACCGATATCTCTATAAAATTCACGGTAATTAACATCTCCAGGATAACCATCAATAGAACTCCAAACTTGTCTAGAAGATTCAATATCTCTACCAAAAGCAACAATTCCATTAGGAGAAACAATAGGAGCAAATGTACCATAAACTGGAGTAGGGTTTGCATATAAAATTCCATGAGTTTCTGTAATTATATATTGAATACCGAATTCTCTTAAATATTTATCAGCTTCTGGAATATATCCACATTCAGGAAGCCAAATTCCTCTAGGTTTTCTTCCAAAATATCTTTCATATGTTTGAACACCAACTGCAATTTGTGCACGAACTGTTTTTTCGTTTACATATAAAATAGGGAAGTAACCATGAGTAGCACCACAAGTAATAATTTCAAGTAGTCCAACATCTTGAAAATGTTTAAAACCTTGAATAATGTTACAGTTGTAGATATCTTTAAAAACATGTAAATCATCAGAATATCTATCAAGATAATATTGAGCAAGTCTAACTAAGTCTGGGTTATCTTTATTTCGAACTAATTCTTTTTGGCTTAGTTCAATGTGTTGTTTTACATATTTTATATATCTTTTTTGTAATAATTTATTATCTAGCATAGATAATAGTGGAGGAGTCATAGACATAGTTATTCTAAATTTGACTTTTTCGTCCTCTAATTTCTTGAAATTTTTAAGTAATGGAATATAAGTTTCTGATATTGCTTCAAATAACCATTGTTCTTCAAGATAATCTTCGCTTTCTGGGTGATATACAAATGGTAGGTGAGCATGTAACACAAAACATACATATCCTTTTTCTGAATTTGTCATAGTTAATTTATGTTAGTTATAAAAACTAACAACTCCTTTCGTAAAATATTAAATAAGGGTTGCATTTTTGCAACCCATAAAATTCTATTGTTTTCTAAAATTTCCTGATGTTGGATTACCAGAAGAAGGATTAGAAAACATAGTTGTATTTTCTAGTACTTCATCTTTATAAAAATTATTATAAAAAGCAAATACTTTATGATCTTTGTTATAAATTTTTCCGATATTTGATAAAAGACGTAAGCTACCGAAATCTTTAGTTTCAATATGTCCGTCATTTACATTTTTAAATTTGACTTTTGTAAAATCTGTTTTTTCAAATAAGACATGATCATTAGGAGATATTAAATCATTTGATGAGGTTAAATAAATATATTCTGATGTATTTTGAATATTTCTTCTTCCTAATTCTATTGAATACTCACAGTTTGGTTCTTGCATACGTAAATACCAACTGTTTGCAAAATCATTAATATCAACTTCAAAAGAATAATTTTTTGTTTTATTATGAATTAGTAAAACAGGCTTAGTATCATTAAAGAATCCATCTCCATATTTGTTTGAAAGCTTAGCTCTATCTTCATCAGAAATATCCCAATATACAAATAAGATAGAAGGGGTTTGAGCTAATATTTTAACTGTAGTTTGATTATATCTATATGGTAAATCATAGTATTCTAAAATTGTAGATTTTTCAATAGTAGAATCAAGGTCATCTTCTAGATTAATTTCATCTTTAACAGGTGCTTTAGGTTTTCTTGAACGTCTAGAAAGAATAGATTTAAATGGGTTGATTGATGTCTTTTTTGTAGTGCTTTTTTTAGTAGTGGTCTTTTTAGTAGTTTTCTTAGCAGTAGAACTTCCTTTCTTTTCATCAACCTTTTTTGCAGTAGTTTTAGATGAACTTTTTGACTTTGTCGTAGTTTTTGAAGCTTTTTTCTTAGTTTCCTTTTCTTCAGAAATGACTTCATCAACTTTGTCCTTTTTAGTATTTCTTGCCATGATTTTACTTCCTCCTTAGTAATAATAATTTTTTACATTCTTATTTTTTCCTATCATATATCAAAAAATAAATAAATTCAATAGAAATAAGAAAAAAGATTGAAAAAAATTTAATTAAACTAGGTAAAGATTAAAGGATTTTATAAAAATAATGCAATATATTTCTTGAACTGGTATTAAAGACTACAAAACAAAGTTTTAATAAATGACAAAAAATATTTGAAAATACTTGAAAAAATTCAATACTAAATGTATAATAAGGTCATCTTTAAGGAAAGGAACTAAGAAAATGAAACAAAAATTACATAAAATATTAAAAGTAAATGATTTAAAAGATATGTTAGATAAATCAGGGAAAATATATGGAGATAAACCTGCATATAAATTGAAAACAAAAACTCCTGGAGAGTATAAAATAATAACACATAAAGAAGCAAGAGAAAATATAAATAATTTAGGTACAGCTTTAATAGAGATGGGATTAAAAGGAAAAAGAATTGCAGTAATATCAGAAAATAGATATGAATGGGGCTTGTCATATTTAGCAGTGGCAACTGGAACTGGAATTGTAGTTCCTTTAGATAAATCTTTACCTGAAAATGAAATTGAAAGTTTAATTGCTCGTTCAAATGCTGAAGCTATAATTTTTTCAGATAAATATTTAGAAGCATTAAAGAGAATAAAAGCAAAAGGTGTAGGAAAGTTAAATAAATTAATTTCAATGGACCAAGAAGAAAATAAAGATGGTGTTTATTCATTAAAAAAATTACAAGAAAAAGGAAAAGAACTAATAAAAAATGGTGATAGAAGATTTTTGGATGCAAAAATTGATGCAGAGTCAATGGGAATAATGCTATTCACTTCAGGAACAACAGCAATGTCAAAAGCTGTTATGTTATCACATAAAAATATTGTATCAAATATTATGGATATTGCATCTATATTAGATGTAAATTATAATGATATAATGCTGTCTTTTTTACCATTACATCATGTATTTGAATGTACAACAGGCTTTTTATATCCATTATATAGAGGAGCATGTGTGGCTTACTGTGATGGTTTAAGACACATTCAAGAGAATTTACAAGAATACCATATAAGTGTAATGGTATCTGTACCAATTTTATTTGAAACGATGTATAGAAGATTGATGAAAGCAATAGAAAAACAGGGAAAATTAGGAACAGTAAATAAGGGAATTGCTATAAGTAATGCTTTATTAAAAGTTCACATTGATGCAAGAAAGAAAATATTTAAAGAAATACATGAAAAATTAGGAGGACAAGTTAGATTATTTATAAGTGGTGCAGCAGCACTAGATCCTGAAATTGAAAAAGGATATAATGACTTGGGAATAAGAATAGCACAAGGATATGGTTTAACTGAAACATCTCCTGTTATTGCTGCTGGTTCTGACTTTGATTATAGATTAGGTTCTATTGGAAAGAAACTTCCAAGTGTTGAAGTTAGAATTGAAGATATGGATGAAAATGGAGTTGGAGAACTTGTTGCTAAAGGACCAAATATAATGCTTGGATATTACGAAAATGAAGAAGAAACCAAGAAAGTATTAAAAGATGGTTGGTTCTATACAGGTGATTTAGCTAAAATAGATAAAGATGGATTTATATTTATATATGGAAGAAAAAAGAGTGTAATTGTATTGAAAAATGGAAAGAATGTGTTCCCAGAGGAACTTGAAAATCTAGTTAATAGAATAGAGGGAGTAAAAGAATCTTTTGTATATGGAAAACCAGAAGATGGAGATGAAAGAGATCCAAAAGTTTGTGTAAAGATTGTTTATGATCCAAGTATTATGGAAGAAATGTATAATATAAAAAATAGAGATGAAATACAAAATTTCCTAACAACAAAAATTAAAGAAATAAATAAGACGATACCTACATATAAATACATAAAAGAAGTAAGCATTACCACAGAAGAATTAATAAAAACAACAACAGCAAAAATAAAAAGACATGAAGAAATGAAGAAAGTTTTAGCAGAAAAAAAGTAATAAATTGTAGAAATAAAAAGATTACAAATGAAAAATGTTGAAAATTACACAAATATTACAGAAATGTTACGAAAATGTAATAAAAAATAAACGCTTTTTCTATTGTGGTATGTGAAAAAATGATGTATAATCAAAATAAAATACGGAAGATAGACAAAGGAGGTATGTTTACGATGTTTTGGAACAAGAAAAAGTCTGGCATAGTAAACGTAAAGATGGTAATTACTGAGGAGAAAATACTATCTAATATTAGCAAAGTTCAAAAACTAATTGATCCAAATAGTAAAAAAACTATAGTTCAATTAGATGACGATACATATTTTAAAGACTTAGTTGAATCAATAAAAATGTATTTAGTTGAATATCCTAATAAAAAGACATTTCCAGAATCAGTTTATAAAGCAGCTTATGAACTTGTTGAATTTGCTACTAACCAATTCGAAGAGAATACAAAACAAATTGAAGAATTGATACGTCAAAGAGAAGCAAACATTGCAAGAGCAACAACATTAAAAGACTTATTAAAAGACGTTCAAGATAAAAAAGAAGGATGGAAAGACGAGATACAAAGTGTTGAAGAAGAAGTTGGAGAAGACATTGTATCTGCCTTAAGTGTAATTGGAAAATCAAGAAAAAAACAAACAGATCAATATAATGCAGCATTAAGATTAGTAAATGCTAGAATTTCAAATTTAGATTCAAATTTACATATTGAAATAGATATGGAAAGAATAGAAGATAGATCAAAGGCTTTGAGTTATATAGGTCTTGAGATTGCAGACTCTTTAAAAGAAATACCAGTACCAAATGCAAAACAAGAAGCTAAAAAAGCTAATGTTAAGAAAGCAGAAGCTAAAAAAGTTACAGCTGGAGCTGAAACTGTAAAAGTTAAAAATGAAAAAGTTGAAGTAAATAAAGCTGAAAAATCTAAGGCAAATGTTGCTGCTATAAAGAAACAAGAAAAAGTAGTTGAAAATAAAGAAATAATTGAAGCTCAACAAGATGAAGAGGAAGATATAGAATACATAGAAGAAACACAAGTTGAAGTACCAGAAAAGAAATCTTTATGGCAAAGAATAAAAGAAAGTAAAGTAGGAAGAGCTGTGTCATTAGTATTTAGAATTAGAATTGTTATCGATACAACAGGTTTACCAGAGGGAAGAGGAGAATAAAATGAGAGGTATATAATACCTCTTTTTTGATATGAGAGTGCAAATATTGATTTTTCAATGTGTTTGTGATATACTTATAGAGGTCCGCTATGATAAAATTCATAAAAACTTATAAGAGGAGAAAGATACTTATGACAGAAAAAAATGTTGTCCGGCTTGATTTGACAGATATGGAGCAGTTCTATAAGCAAAAACAGTATCTAGCATCAATTGATGCGACACCTTTACTTGATCAAAGCATTGCATTGCTTCCTGAAATTGGAAAGGTCTATGACAAGGATCTTATAACACACAGAATATCAATGGATGGAGAACCAATTATTTCTACAGCTATGTTAATGGAGAAGTTAGACAACACGTTATATATGTGGCGTGAACTTAATCCAGAAATAGTCAGGTTGCTGTCGAAAAGCAAAACCTGTAGAAGAGATCTTGTGAAAAATTGGATCAAGGGTATACAGTATTGGGCTCCTAAAGAACAGTTGGAACAGCAAAAAGGTAGTGTCCAACTTTTAGGAGTTTAAAAACCAGCATCCCGCTAGCTCAACTAGAGCCGGCGGGATGCTGGTTTTTTAGACTTTGAAGTTCTCTAGAAAAATTTGTACTAATTCTTTGTCAACAATTTCATCTTTTTCAAGAAGAGTTATTAACTCAGGATTATTTTTCTGCCAATTGAAATACCTCAAGTTCAAGGAATTAATTATTGACTGACAATACACATATTCTTTTGGTACATTTGCCCTTTCTAAAAATAGTTTTTTTCTTTTTGAATATGTTTTTTTAGGTGATAAGATTTTTTCAGTTAAACGTGGTTTAATAACTAGGTCTTCTATACGAACAGCTCCAGTATAAATATTGATTTTTATTACTAATTTAGGGGTAACTGAGAGAAGACTACTAATATCTATTGTATCTCCTTTTTCTAACATTGAGTTTTCATGATATGTATCTTTGCGTTTCCTTTCACACCACCGTTCAAAAGCTACTGTTGTTTTGTAATTGAAAAAGTGTATCCATATTCCTTTCAAACTCTCAAGGAAAATCTCTATAAATACACTAACTATGGTGCTCACAAACAAAGCGATAACAAAATAGATGGTATATTTTAGAATCTGACCAAGTGTAATTGTTTGGATAGCTTTAATGATTGTCATCAACATATGAAAATTCCTCCGTATAAAATACAAAATGCTTGCTATTTATTATACTATCTTTCGAATATTATGTCAATCTTACAAAAAAGTAATAGATGATAAAAACATAAGAAAATTATAAATAATATATATATTATTTATTCACAAAAAATTTACTTGTAGAAAATATATAATATGGTATATAATAGTACCATAAAAAGAAGGAGGATATTTTATATGGATGGATTAGAATATCATTTTGAAGGAAAACAAGTAAATGATTTAATGGTAAAAACTTTCACAAGAATGTTTGCTGGATTATCAGTAACTGCTATTGTAGCTCTTGTTATGTATTTTTCAGGAGCATATATTACAGTATTAACGGGAATGTCATATTCTATTTTGGCAATTTTAGAGTTAGTTGTTGTTTTTGCATTTTCATTATTATATAGAAAAGCATCACCAGGAGTTGTAAGTGCATTGTTCTACACATATGCTTTTATAAATGGGATTACAATGAGTGTTATTTTTGCTGCATTTGAGATGACAACAATATTTGTGGCATTTATAACTTCAGCAGCTTTATTTGGAGCTTTAGCAGTATATGGACATTCATCAGAAAAAGATTTAACAAATTGGGGAACAATTTTAGGAATAGCTTTAATGGTTGGAATTGTATTTTCAGTAATAAATATTTTCTTAAGAAGTTCGATGCTAGATATAGTAGTAGATTGGGCTATTCTTTTATTATTCTGTGGAATAACAATTTATGATGTGAATAAAATAAAAGTAATGAGTGAATCATTTAGCTGTGAACCAGATAAATTATATATTTACTGTGCTATGGATTTATATTTAGATTTTATTAATATATTTATAAGATTAGTTTCAATTTTAGGTAGAAATAGTAGAAGAAATTAAATGTGAGAAATTAGCTTGAGGTGAAAACATGGGGACAATTGAATTATTACTATTAAGTATAGGCCTTGCAATGGATGCTTTTGCAGTATCCATTTGCAAGGGCATTTCTATGAAAAAAATGGATTGGAAAAAAGCATGTATTATTGGATTATGGTTTGGAGGTTTTCAAGCTTTAATGCCTACAATAGGTTATTTTTTAGGAAATGCTTTTGAAAGTTTAGTTACAAGTATAGACCATTGGATTGCTTTTACATTATTAGGCTTCATTGGTGG
Source organism: uncultured Clostridia bacterium (assembly GCA_934183325.1). Classification (GTDB taxonomy): domain Bacteria; phylum Bacillota; class Clostridia; order TANB77; family CAG-508; genus CAKPSH01. The sequence continues at coordinate 88,137 of CAKPSH010000001.1, read as the reverse complement.
AAAGATGATAAAAGAGGCTTTAAGTAATGAAAAAGACGAAAGTGATGATGATGTAAGTTTTAAAACAATGCTAATATTAGCTATAGCAACTAGTATAGATGCATTAGCAGTAGGAATAACATTTGCATTTTTAGAAGTAAATATAGTATTAGCAATAGTACTTATTGGTATAGTATCATTTGTATTATCTGTAATTGGAACTAAAATTGGAAATAAATTTGGTAGCAAATATGAAAGAAAAGCAGAACTAATAGGAGGAATTATCTTAGTTTTATTAGGAACTAAGATTTTATTAGAACATTTAGGAATAATTAGTTTTTAACGAGTAGGATTTTTGTTGGAGGTCAACAAAAGTCTTTTTTTATATACTAAGAAGTTCTCTGAACTTCTTAGTATATAAAATACATTGCACACAAAATTACTAGGTAATTTTGGCACGAGAACAAAAACGCGGATTTTAAAATGCTTCGATTAACAAAAATGTTATGAATATCCGCTTTTGTTCTATGAAAAGTCATCTATGAAATAGTGAGTTTTCTTAGAATATAAAATACTTGTTAAATTTTTGCAATTTTGATATACTATACTCATTATGGTAGTAGAAGTAATAATAAATAGTAATGTAAAAAATCTTAATAGAATATTTGATTATAATGTGCCAAATGACATGGAAAAGGATATAGTAATTGGTAGAAGAGTATTAGTACCTTTTGGAAGATTAAAAGAAGCACAAGAGGGATTTATTATTGGAATTAAAGATAAATCGGAATATGAGATAAAGGATATATTAAAAGTATTAACTGATAGCCCAATTGATTCTGAAAAAATAGAACTTTCAAGATTGATGGCAAGAAAATATTTTTGCAATATTTCTGATTGTATAAAATTAATGTTACCGCCAGGTACAACTACAACAAATTTTGAAAATAGAATTAAAGAAAAATCAGCAAGGTTTGTGTACTTATTAAAAAGTGAAGAAGAAATTAATGAAGATATAGAAAATAAAGTATTGAAATCAGACAAGCAAATAAGAATTCTTAAATTTTTAATAGAGAATGATGAAGTTTCAACAGTAGATTTAGAAACTTTTACAGAAACAACCAGTGCAAATATAAAAACATTAGAAAATAAGGGATATATTGAAGTATTAGAAAAGCAAGTTGATAGAAATCCTTTTTCAAACAAAAATATAGAAAAAACATATAATTTAACATTAACAAATGAACAGCAAGAAGCATTTGATGAAATAAATGAAAAAATTATAAATAATGAATTTGCAGAATTTTTGATTTTTGGAGTAACAGGCTCTGGAAAAACAGAAATATATTTACAATTAATAGGAGAAGTAATAAAGAAAAATAAAGTAGCCATTGTACTAGTACCAGAAATATCATTAACACCACAAATGGTAGAAAGATTTATTGCAAGATTTGGGGAAGAAAAGATAGCTGTTTTGCATAGTAAATTATCTGTTGGAGAAAGATTTGACCAATGGAAAAAGATAGATAGTGGGAAGGTAAACATAGTAATAGGAGCAAGATCAGCTATATTTGCACCTATAAAAAATTTAGGGTTAATAATAATAGATGAGGAACATGATTCATCATATAAATCAGATAAAAGTCCAAGGTATAATGCAAAAGAAATTGCAAATTTCTTGGCAAAGAGAAATAACATACCATTGGTTTTAGGAAGTGCAACACCTGACATAACTACATATTACAATGCATTAAATGATAAAATTAATTTAATTTCTCTAACTAAAAGAGCAAATAATTCAAAATTACCAAATGTAGAAATAGTAGACCTAAAAGAAGAATTGGCTAATGGAAATAGAAGTATGTTAAGTAGAAGATTATTTTCAGCAATTGAAAGTAATTTAAATAGAAAAAAGCAAACAATATTGTTTCTAAATAGAAGAGGTTATTCTACATTTGTTATGTGTAGAGATTGTGGATATACAGTAAAATGTAATAAGTGTAATGTTACCATGACATACCATAGTGATGATAATAGATTAAAATGTCATTATTGTGGATATGAGAGAAAAAATGTAACGGTTTGTCCAGAGTGCGGTAGTAAAAATATTAGATATTTTGGTACAGGTACTGAAAAACTGGAAGCTGAAATTCATAAAATCTTTCCAAATGCCTCAACAATAAGAATGGATGTAGATACAGTAACTAAAAAGAATTCACATGAAATGATTTTAGATAAATTCAAAAATGAAAATATAGATATTTTAATAGGAACTCAAATGGTGGTAAAGGGTCACCACTTTCCAAATGTAACTTTGGTTGGAGTTATTGCAGCAGATAGTAGTTTATTTATAGATGATTATAGAAGTAATGAAAGAACTTTCCAAATTTTAACACAAGTAGCAGGAAGAGCTGGTAGAGAAGGAGATGATGGACAAGTTATTATTCAGACATATAATCCTGAAAATTTTGCAATTGAATGTTCTAAATTGCAAAACTATCAAATGTTTTATGATGAGGAAATAAAATTTAGAGAGATGTTGAAATATCCACCATTTTGCGATATAATAAAAATCGATATTAATGATACAAGTATAAATTCTGTGTCAAAGATATCTATGCAAATATATCAGAATTTGCTAAAGCAAAATACAGAAAATAAAATGATATTATATCAGCCAATGCCTTCTCCAATAGATAAAATAAAAAATAGATATAGATGGAGAATAATTGGAAGATGTAGATTTTCAAATAAAATTATAGATATGGTAAATAATAGTATACAAGGAATAAAAAGCAAAACAGCTAGAATTACAATAGATGTTAATCCAAACAGTATGATATAAAAGAGAGGAGAATAAGAGATGGCAATAAGAAGTATAAGACAAGAAGGAGACGAAATTCTAAAAAAGAAATCAAAAGAAATTACAGATGTGGACGATAGAATAAGAGAACTATTAGATGATATGGTTGAAACTATGCATAAATATGACGGTGTTGGACTAGCTGCTGTTCAAGTTGGAATCTTAAAAAGAGCGATAGTCATAGATATAGGTGATGAACATGGCATTATAAAATTAATAAATCCAGTCATTATAAAAGCAAAAGGAAAGCAAAGAGTAGAAGAAGGATGCTTAAGTTTCCCAAATAAATTTGTTAAAGTAGAAAGACCAAACGAAGTAGTTGTAGAAGGACTAGATGAATATGGAGAAAAGATTACGATAAAAGGAAAAGAATTGTTAGCACAAGCATTATTACATGAAATTGATCATCTAAATGGAGTTGTTTTGACAGATGTAATGATACCTGGTACAATGGAATATATTACATCAAACGATAACAATAAATAAACATAATAAGCATATAATATATTAAAATATATATTGAAGTATACAACTTAGTGTTGTAGGAAGAATGACGACTGTCTTCTTTTTTGAATTTGCATGAGAGGAAAGACAACTTATGTTAATAGTAAAAAAATTTGGAGGAAAAGCTTTAGAAACAAAGGAAGGGATTTTTAACACAGTAAAAATCTGTAGTGAGGATTACAACAATGGTAATGACATAATTTTAGTTTTATCTGCAAGAGGAAATGAAACAGATAAGCTAATAAAAGAAATGAAAGAAATCAATGAAGGAGTAGATGAGAGAGAACTGGATATGATATTGGCTACTGGTGAACAAAAATCAGTATCAGTAATGGCAAATGCATTTAGAAAAAATGGAATACCAGCAATATCATTAAATGCGTTTCAAGTACCAATATATACTGACTCGAATTATGGAAATGCAAAAATACTAGATATTGGAAAGAAAAGAATTCAAAAAGAACTATCTGAAAAGAAAATAGTAATAGTTACAGGTTTTCAGGGAATCGACAAAAACTACAACTTAACTACTTTAGGTAGAGGTGGTTCTGATACAACTGCTGTAGCATTGGCTGCAAAGTTCAATGCAGACAAATGTGAAATTTATAAGGATGTTGATGGGGTTTATAATAATGACCCTAAAATAGATATGTATGCTAAAAAATTTGATAGACTTGAATTTGATGAAATGCTAGAACTATCAAATTCAGGAGCGAAAATATTACAAAATAAATCTATTGAAATAGCAAAAAAATATTATGTGCCAATTTTTATTAAGTCAATTTTTACTAATAGAGTTGGAACATTAATTAATTAAAATTGAGAGGAAAAGTAAAATGAAAGATATTGGATTATATATACATATTCCATTTTGTAAACAGAAGTGTTATTACTGTGATTTTATTTCATACTCAGATAAATGTAATTTAATAGAAAAATATTTTGATACTCTTATACAAGAGTATCATTCTTATAATAGGGACTTTTTAATTAAAACAGTATATATTGGAGGAGGGACTCCTTCTTTTGTAGAAAGTAAGTATATTAAAAAGCTATTAAGTGAAATTGATTTATCTAATGCTGAAGAAGTAACAATTGAAGTGAATCCTGGGACAGTGAATATTGAAAAATTAAAAGATTACAAAGAAGCGGGAATAAATAGAATTAGTATAGGATTACAAGCAACACAAAATGAAATACTAAAAAGAATAGGAAGAATACATACATATGAAGAGTTTTTAGATACATATAAAATGGCAAGAAGGGTAGGTTTTGAAAATATAAATATTGATTTAATGCTAGCTTTGCCAGAGCAAAAAATAGAAGACATTCAAGAAAGTTTAGAAAAAATAGTGGACTTGAACCCAGAGCATATATCAGTATATTCATTAATATTAGAAGAAGGAACTGTTTTAGAGAAAAAAGTAGAAAAGGGTGAATTAAAATTACCAGATGAGGATACTGAAAGAAAAATGTATTGGTTAGTAAAAAGATATTTAGAAGAAAAGGGATATGTTCATTATGAAATTTCTAATTTTGCTAAAAATGGTTTTGAATCCAAACATAATATGGATTGTTGGAAACAAAAGGAGTATATAGGTTTAGGCACTGCTGCACATTCATATATGGATAAGAAAAGATATTCTAATAAGGAAAAAATAGAAGAGTATATAAAAGATTTTAATAATAAGAATATAAATGAAGTTCAGGACAAGCTGGATGAAGAAAAAGAATATATGATATTAGGACTTAGAACAATTAAGGGAGTAAATATATCTGAGTTTAAAAATAAATTTGTAAATAATCCAATATATCTTTTTAAAAAAGAATTAAATAAGTTGGTTAATGAAGAATTAATTGAAATAGGTATTAATGAGATTAGATTAACTGATAAAGGATTAGATTTTGCAAATCTTGTATGGGAGGAATTTGTTTAATCTTAATAAAAAATTAAGGTTTTATATATTTTTTGTTAAGAAATCTCTGTTATAATAATTGTATCAATAATAAAGGGATGAATAATTATGTATAATATTTTAGTTTGTGATGATGACAAGGAAATTGTAAAGGCAATAGAGATTTATTTAACAAAAGAAAACTATAATGTTTTAAAGGCTTATAATGGAGAAGAATGTTTAAATGTATTAAGAGATAACACAATACATTTAATCATTCTGGATATAATGATGCCTGTTAAGGATGGAATAGAAACTATAAAGAAAATAAGAGAAGAAAAGGCAATACCAGTTATAATGTTGTCTGCAAAATCAGAAGATGAGGACAAAATCAATGGTTTAAACTTAGGCGCAGATGATTATGTAACAAAACCGTTTAACCCATTAGAATTAATTGCAAGAGTTAATTCAGGAATAAGAAGATATACAAAATTAAATACAGTTGAAACTAAGAAGAGTAATATATATAAATCAGGAGAATTGATATTAGATGATGATTTGAAAAAAGTTTCAGTAGATGGTAAAGACGTAAAATTGACTTCAACAGAATTTAATATTTTAAAATTTCTAATAAAAAATAAAGGTAAAGTATATTCAATAGATGAAATATATCAAAATGTTTGGGGCGATGATGCTTATGGAGTTGAGAATGTAATTGCTGTACACATAAGACATATAAGAGAAAAGTTAGAAATCAATCCTAAGGAACCTAAATATTTAAAGGTTATTTGGGGAATTGGATATAAAATAGAAAATTTATAATATTTTTTGAAAGGAAAGTGAAATATGAGGTCAAATAGAGCTTTAAAATTATTATCATACATATTAATTCCAATATTAATTCTTATAATATGTGCATCAGTAACTTATGAGACAGGAAAAAAGTATTTTGATGAGGAAGAGTATTTTAAATCAAGTGAATTTGCAAGTGATTATTTTTCAGTTTTAATATCTGCAAAATCAGATTTAATTTATGAATATGATTATTATTTAGAAAAAAATGATGGAGAAAATAGAATTTTATATACAGAATATAATAATTTGGATTTAAAAAATAATTATTATTTATTGGTTTATAAAAATAAAGCAATTACAAATGTAAATGCTAAATATGATACAATAGAAAAAATTAAAGATTTTATTAACCAAGTACAAAATTCACATAAAGTGGAGATTGTTAATGGAGAATTAAGTACTGATTCTGAAGTATTAGCAAAAGCTGGAATATCTAGATATCAGAAAAATATGACTTATTATAATACAGATGACTCTGGTATGAGAATATATTATAATGTTGATTTTTATGATGTTGAATTTTATGGTGCTTATACTGAAGAATTATCTGAAGAATCAACTAGGTATCAAATTATGGAAATTGCCTCAATAGTGAAACCTTTTGAGAATGAAATATATATTATATTACCAGTTTCAGCAATAATGTTAATAGCTTTAATAACATATTTAGTTATTGCAATAGGATATAAAAAAGGTGTTGAAGGAATAGATTTAAATGATTTTGATAAAATTCCTCTTGAAATTGTGCTATGTAGTGCTATAATTGTGATAGTAATAATGCTATGCTGTTACATTTTCATAGCAGATATTAATCAAAAAATAACTGATTTGACTGTATCAGTAATAATTACAGCATATTTCTTAATATATTATGTCTTGGCTATTACCGCTAATACTATTATAAAGAGAATAAAATCTAAAACTTTTGGCGATACGTGTTGGTTAATAAGAATTAACAGATTTATTTTTAGAAAATTAAGAAATATATGGGAACTAATTAACTATTCAACCAATATAACTGTTAAAGTTATAGTTTATATTGCATTGGCTATTATTATTCCTGCTATTGTATATGTAGTATTTTACTCAACAGGTTTATCTATAATTTTATGTTTTGCAATATTTAGTTTTATTGTTTATAGAATACTTAAAGAATGTGTTTGTATGGATAAAATTGACAAAAAACTAAAAGAGATGTATGATGGTAACAATAGTACAAAATTAAAGGAAGAAGAGTTCACAAATACATTAAAAAAACAGGTTAAATACATAAATGATATTTCAAATGGTTTTGAAAATGCAATAGATGAAAAGATGAAGAGTGAAAGGTTAAAAACAGAACTAATTACTAATGTATCACATGATATTAAAACACCTTTAACATCAATAATTAATTATGTGGATTTACTAAAACATGAAGAAATAAAAAATGAAAAGGCAAAAGAATATATAAATATTCTGGATCAAAAATCACAAAGATTAAAAAAATTGATAGAAGATTTAGTAGAGGCTTCTAAAGTTTCAACTGGAAATGTAAAATTAAGTTTAGAGAGTATTAATATATGTGAACTAATTAAACAAATGATAGGAGAATTTGATGATAGATTTAAGAATAATAAACTAGATGTAGTTATGAATGTGCCTAATGAAAGAATATATGTAAAAGCAGATAATAGATATATGTATAGAGTAATTGAAAATTTATTTAGTAATATATCAAAATATGCTTTGGAAAATTCAAGAGTTTATGTAGATATTTATGATAAGGGAGAAACAGTTGAAATTGAAATAAAGAATATTTCTAAAGATAAATTAAATATCTCAGTTGATGAATTGATGCAAAGGTTTGTAAGAGGGGATAAGTCAAGAAATACAGAAGGAAGCGGATTAGGAATATCAATTTCAAAAAGTTTAACAGAACTTCAAAATGGAAAATTCAATATGGAAATAGATGGCGATTTATTTAAAGTAGAATTAGAATTTACAAAAATCAAATAGAAGAGGAAAAAATATGGTAAAAGAGGTTTTTAAAATAATAGATTTTTCTATAATGCTATATATGTTATATTATATGGTTACAGGAGTATTTGCTTTTATTAAAAGAAGACAAGTAAAGAAGTATGAAATAAAGAATAAGTTTGCGGTTTTAATAGCGGCAAGAGATGAAGCAAAAGTTATAGGAAATTTATTAGAAAGTTTAAATAGGCAAAATTATCCTAAAGAATTTTATGATGTGTATGTAATTCCTAATAATTGTACAGATAATACAAAGGAAATTTCTTTGAGCAAAAATGCGAACATCATTGAATGTAATTATCAAGTAAAATCAAAAGGAGAGGCTTTACAGTATGCATTTAATGAATTAAAAGAAAGTGATTATAAAGCATATTTAATTTTTGATGCAGATAATATTGTGCATCCAGATTTTATAAAAGAAATGAATTCTTGTTTGAATAATGGATATGGAGTGGCTCAGGGATTTAGAGATAGTAAGAATCCAGGTGATTCATGGATATCTTGTTCATATTCATTACATTATATGATACAAAATACATTTGTAAATTTATCAAGAATGAATATAAGGCAGTCAAGTTTTATAAATGGAACAGGTTTTATGATTTCAAAAGCTATTATTGAAAAGTATGGGTATGAAGCACATACTATGACAGAAGATATTGAGTTTACAGTTAAGTCTTCTATAAATAATTGTAAAATAGCTTTTGTGGAAGATGCAATTACATATGACGAACAAGCAGTGAATATGGGAGCATCTTTTAAACAGAGAAAAAGATGGTCAATAGGAACAATACAATGTTTAGGATTATATGGAAAATCAATTTTAAAGACAATTATTACAAAGAGAAGGTTTGTATGTTTGGATTCATTAGTCTTTTTATTGGCACCTTTTTTGCAGTTAGCGAGTGCAGCAGTGTTTATAGCACATATTATTGCATGCATTGTAAGTGATTCATATACTTGGATGATAAATCAAGTAGGAAGCTTAGCTTTTATGTATTTAATGAGTGTGGCACTATCAGTTATGGTCATAAAAGTAAACAATAAGAAAATTAAAACATATATAAAAGGGATTTTTACTTTACCAATATTTATGCTAACATGGATTCCAATTAATATAGCTGCTTTATTAAATCAAAACAGCAAATGGGAAAAGATTGAACATACTAGAAATGTGGATATAGAAAAAATGCTAAAAATAAATTGCTAAAAAATTACAAAAGACAAGAATAACATTTTTTATGTACTTAGAAAATGTTATTCTTTTTTGTGTTTTAGAGAAAATTTATATATATGGAGAGGAGTAAATAATACGATAAAAACAAAAATTGACTTATTGAAAATAAAACATTGATTTATATAAAAAAACGTGGTAAAATATATGGAAACAAAAATTCAAGAAAGGTTGTTTTAACAAATGTTGAAAAGTTTTTTGAAAGATTTATGGTATAGTCATGCAACTGAAGAGACTAAGGAGATTCGGTTTCAATTGGAGTTATACTATAGAATTATTTTTGGCCTATTTGATAGTTTTTGGTCTATTTTGGTAATTGGAATAGCAATGGTTTTATTGATTCTTTGCAATATCTATGAAGAACAGAGTCAAGCAATATTATGGGGAGGAGCAATAGTAGAAATTGTAATTTTAGCAATTAATATGTGGATTGGTAATAAAAGGAGTAGAGAATTATGCACTTCATTAGCATTAAAAACTTATTTTCACCTAATTACTAAAAGAGGAGAAGCAATTACAGAAGAGGATTTTAAGTTATTAAAGAAAAGACATGATTTGATGTACTATGTAATAGTAGAGCAAGAATGTCGAGGACGGTGTTATGCATCCTGCTTTAATTTATGTAAAAATCTAAAAAAAGGACAGATAGAAATATTAGCTGTTAGGGAACTCTATTATAAGAATGAAGATATATCTCAACTGCCTAAATATACAATGCATGTGATTTTTAAAAATAATGGCTGGATATTTGATACTTATAGTGTGAGACAATATAAAAAAGAAGACTTTTATAAAATTGAAGAAGCCAAACATTGTTGCTCGTACAGATATGAAGAAATAAAAGAAAAGTCATATATGCAGTTTGTAGTAGAAAATGTTGAGAAACTGCAGAAGTGGGCTAAGAAAAATGATTGTACGTGTTACCTGAAAGAATACATGGAGAAGAACTAAAACATTTAACCCCTAGATGTGATATACATCTAGGGGTGTTTTATGTATCTATTTAAAAATATAAATAGATGTAAATTGGTGACTCCTACGGGAATCGAACCCATCACTCCACCTTGAGAGGGTGGCGTCTTAGCCGCTTGACCAAGGAGCCAATTACATTTACTTATTTTAGCATATAATTTTTATAAATGTCAAGTATAAATGAACTAATTTTAATAATTTTTATAAAGCTCAAAATATTGCATATAAAGGGATTTTATGATAAAATAAATGTTCAATAAAAGATGGGAGAAGTGAAGAAATGAAGATAATATTAGGAACAACAAATCAAGGAAAGATAGACCAAGTAAAAGAATTTATGGAATATAAGAAAATAAATATTAATTTTATTTCATTAAAGGATATTGGATTTAATGAGGAGATTATTGAAAATGGAGAAACAATTGAAGAAAATTCTTTAATTAAAGCAAAAGCAATAAAAAATTATTGTAATAAAAATAATATAAATGAAATTATTGTTACTGATGATGCAGGTTTATTTGTTGATGCTTTAGATGGAAGACCAGGAGTACACACAGCAAGATATGCAGGAGACCATGCACCACAAGAAGTATGTATAAATAAACTATTAGGAGAACTAAAAGACGTACCAGACGAAAAGAGAGGAGCAACTTTTGCATGTGTATTAACAGCTATATTACCAGATGGAGAAGTGCTCACATGTAGAGGAGAGACAAAAGGAAAAATTGTAAAAGTGCCAGGAAGTATGGGAAAACTTACTTATGGACCAGTATTAATGCCAAATGGGATGGATAGAGTTATGAATGATTTAACAGAAGAAGAATTAGGTTTAACTCATAGAGATAAAGCTTGGCTAGAATTAGTAGAACAACTTAAAACTAAAGTAAAAGGAGAAGACTTATAATGGATAATAGACCAATAGGAATGTTTGATTCAGGTATTGGTGGACTTACAGTATTAAAAGAAGTTCAAAAGGCATTACCAAATGAAAAAATAATTTATTTAGGAGATACAAAAAGATTTCCTTATGGTTCTAAATCTAAGGAAGCAATAATTGAGATATCAAGAAAATGCGTAGAATTCTTGATTTCAAAAGATGTAAAAATGATAATAATTGCTTGTGGAACAGCAACTAGCCAAAGTTTAGAAGTATTACAAAAGGAATATAGTGTGCCAATAGTAGGAATTATTGAACCAACAGTTCTATATTTAAGAGAGAGTATAAAAAAAGAAAATGCGAGAATAGGAGTTATAGCAACATCAGGAACAATAAGAAGTGGAGCTTGGGAGAAAAAAATAAAAGAAAAGATGCCAAAGGTAGAGGTAATTAATGAAGATGCACCACTATTAGCAACAATGGCAGAACAAGGCTGGACAAATAACAAGGTGGCAAAATACACAGTAAAAGAATATATGAAGTGCTTTAAGAAAATTGATAAATTAATATTAGGATGTACGCATTATCCTTTATTTAAAGAACTGATTGAAAAAGAATTAAAAGGAAAAACAGAAATTATAAATACAGGAACAAGAGTTGCATATTATGTAAGTAGATATATAGAAGATAATGATATAAAAAATGATGAAAAAAAAGGCTCTGTTGAAATATATTTAACAGATATGGATAGCAACTTTAAAGAAAAAGCAACTAAATTATTGGGGGATAATATACAATATAGTATAGCAAAGGCAGAATTTTAATAAAAGGAGAATTATAATATGTTAATTAGCAAAGAAAATTTGCAACATTTTATAGAACGAGCAGGAACTGAAGTATATAAGCAGGCAAATCAAATATTAAAAAATGACAAAATTGTAATTGAAAAATTTCAATTAGGGTGGGAATGCCAATATATATATGTATATGCTAAAGTTGTAGATGGATATAGAAAATTAAATGTGAATTTTACAATAGATGTTGAAGAACAAAATATAGAAATATACCATTGCCAGTGTAATTACTATTCAGCTAAAATATGTGCACATACATTAGCATGTATCTTACTTTTTTGTAAAGATGAGAGATACGAAAAACAAGCTTTGCAGGCTATAAATGAAAAACAAAAAGAAGATGAATTAGAAAAATTTAGCCATTTTATGAATGAGTTCTCTGACGAAAATGAAGTTCTAATGGAAAAAGAAAAAGACGAATATGAATACATTCCAGATGGAACTGTAAAAATAATACCTGAATTAAAATATGATGGATATCCATTAGGATTAATAATAAACTTTAAAATTGGAGAAAAAACATTTTATAAAATAAAGGACATTACAAGATTTTATGATGCATATACTAATAGAGAAACTCTATACCATGGAGCAAAATTAAGTTTTGTTCATTGTGAAGAAGCTTTCTCAAGTAAGGCTAAGCCATTTTTAAGATTTATACTAAAATATGCAGAAACTATAGATTATGCTAATAATATGTTAAAAAATAATAAATATTATTATGGAAATGGACAAATTTCAAAATCAAATATTGAATTAACTGGGAGTGCAGCAGATGACTTTTTTGATATATTTAATGATAGTGAAGAATATGCAATTGAATATAATAAAGAAAAAATAAGCTTTAAATTAACACAGAAAAAACCAGATATTAAATTTAAAATTGAAAAAGAAGATAAAGATAATTATAAATTGTCAGCCAATTTTTCAAAGATACTTATTGTAAAGGGTATAAAAAATGTATACATATTAAAGGATAATCTAATTTATAAATTAGACAGATATAAAAATGCTAATTTAGTAAAAATGATAGAGATATACAATAAATCAGATGTTGAAGAATATAGATTTAATAAAAAATATCTTTTAGAATTTGTAAACAAAATGTTGCCAAAAGTTAAAGAAATAGTAGATGTTAGTGAAATGCCTAAAGAGGAAGTAGAAAGATATATACCAAAGAAACTGATTGTTAAAATTTTATTGGATGTGGATAACCAAGATAATGTGATTTTAAATCCACAATTTTGTTATGGAACAATTGAATTTAATCCGCTAGATGTAAAAAATATACCAGATATTCCAAGAGATTTTTATAAAGAAGATGAAGCTTTAAGAAGAATAAAACAAGATGGATTTTATCATTTTGGAGATGATAAAGTATATGTATTACATGATGAAGAAAGAATTTATAATTTTCTAGCATATTCTGTAAAAGAATACATGGAAAAATTTGAGGTGCTTGTAACAGAAGAATTTAAGAAAAACGAAATAAAGCAACCTAAAATAAGTACAGTTGGCGTTAGAATTCAAAATGATTTATTAAATATAGATTTATCAAGCTTTGAGTTTGACAAAGATGAATTAAAAGAAATAATAAATAGATATAGATTAAAGAAAAAATATTATAGATTAAAAGATGGTAGCTTTTTAAATTTAGAAAAGAATGAAGATATAGAATTCTTAAATGATTTAACTGAAGGTTTAGATATAGATACAAAGAGTATTATTGAAGGTAAAATAAAATTACCAGTCAACAGAAGTTTATATTTAAACAGATTATTAGGCAAGATGAAAGACGTTCAAGTAGTTGAAGATGGAAAATTTAAAAAGCTAGTGAATGACACGAACAGAATGGAGAATATAGAAATTCCAAAAGAACAAAAATCAATTTTAAGACCATATCAACAAACAGGATATAAATGGTTGAAAACTTTAGATAAATACAGATTTGGAGGAATTTTAGCAGATGACATGGGACTTGGAAAGACGATTCAGGTAATTACTTTATTACAGGATGAAAAGAATTCTGAAGAAAATAAACCATCACTAGTAGTATGTCCAAGTTCATTAACTTTGAATTGGAATAATGAGGTACAAAAATTTGGAAAAGATATAGAAACAGTAGTGATAAATGGAAATGCAAGCCAAAGAAAAGAGCTTATTGAAAACTGTAATAAATATGATTTAGTTATAACATCATATGATTTATTAAAAAGAGATATTGATATATATTTAGATAATAAAATTGAATTCAAATATCAAATTGCAGATGAAGCACAATACATAAAAAATAGCAATACTCAGAATGCAAAATCTTTAAAAGCAATCTCAGCTGAAACTAAATTTGCATTAACAGGAACACCAATTGAAAATTCACTTGCTGAATTATGGTCAATTTTTGATTACATAATGCCAGGATATTTGTTTAGTTACAGTAGATTCAAGAGAGACTATGAAACAAGAATAGTTAGAGAACATGAAGAAAGAGAAATGAAAAGACTAAAGTCAATGATTGAACCATTTATACTTAGAAGAACTAAGAAACAAGTATTAACAGAGCTTCCGGAAAAGACAGTAAGTGTTGTAAAAAATGAAATGAACGAAGAACAACAAAAGGTATATTTAACATATCTAGCTCAAACCAAGAAAGAAGTTGCAAGAGTAGTTGGATTAAATGGAATAAAGAAATCAAAAATACAAATTTTAGCATTACTTACAAGACTAAGACAGATATGTTGCCATCCAAGTTTATTTTTGGATAATTATGAGGGTGAAAGCAGTAAGTTGGTACAATGTATGGAATTGATAAAAGAAGCAATTTCTGGTGAACACAAAATACTATTATTTTCAACATATACAGAGATGTTTAGAATTATAGAAAAAGAACTTGAAAAAGAAGGAATAAAATATTTTAAGTTAACAGGACAAACCAAAACAGAAGAAAGAATTGAACTTGTTGATGAATTTAATAAAAATAAAGAAATTAAAGTATTCTTGATTTCCTTAAAAGCAGGTGGAACTGGACTAAACTTAACAGGAGCAGATATTGTAATTCATTATGATCCTTGGTGGAATTTATCTGTTGAAAATCAGGCAACAGATAGAGCTTATAGAATTGGACAAAAAAACAATGTACAGGTATATAAATTGATTACAAAAAATTCTATAGAGGAGAAAATAGATAATTTACAGCAGAAGAAAGCAGAACTAATAGACAATATTCTGGATACACAAACCACGTTTATTAGTAAGCTAACAGAAGATGAAATAATGGATTTATTTAAGTAGAATAAGAAAAATTAAAATTTCCTTATTTATTTAAAAACACTTTAAATTTTAAATTTTTTGTAATATAATATACAATATTTGACCTTACAAAAAGAATTGACTTATTCTAAAAAGGAGGATAAGATATGAGTAGCAAGAAAAAGAATAAAGAAGAAGTTAAGAAAAAGAAAAAAGGGCATAAAAAATTAAAAAAAGTACTATTATCACTTTTATTAATAATGATTGTTTTATTTACCATTGGGGCAGGAGTTGCAGTAGCAGTAATATCAGGATTAGTTAAAGGTGAGTGGTCTTTATCAAACGATGATTTATCAATAGAATATCAAAATTCAACGATATTGGATTTAGATGGAAATGAAATTGGAAAATTAAGTGGAAGTGAAAACAGAATTATTGTAAGTATGGAAGATATGTCTCCTTACTTAAAACAAGCATTTATTTCAATAGAAGATGAAAGATTTGAAACACACAAAGGTGTAGATTTAAAAAGAACTGTAGGTGCTGTACTTTCTTTCGTAACCCATAAAGGCTCATCTTCTTATGGTGGAAGTACAATAACACAACAAGTTATAAAGAATTTAACTGATGAGCGTGACGATAAAGGAATAAAAGGTGCTATAAGAAAAGTAAAGGAAATGTCAAGAGCTTATCAACTAGAAAAAATGTGGTCAAAAGATCAAATAATAGAATTATATATGAATTTAATTCCATTAGGTGGAGATACTTATGGTGTTGAAATGGCATCAAGAAAATATTTCAATAAATCTGCTAAAGAGTTAACAGTTGTAGAAGCAGCTTATTTAGCAGGAATCACAAACGCACCAAGTACATATAACCCATTTAGTTCAAATGCTTATGGAACAGATGAAGCTAAAACTAAAAGAGTAAATAAAAGAGTAACTGATGTTTTATATAAAATGAATCAATTAGGACGTTTAGGCGATGAAGAATATAAAGAAGCATTAAAAGTAGTCGAAGAAGGAATTAAGTTTGAGCAAGGAAGCACAACAAGTAATACAGAGTTCTCTTACCATACTGAAGAGGCTATAAAACAAATCAAAAAAGATTTAATGGCAAAAAATAATTGGACAGAAAAAGAAGCAGAATTGCATATATATGGTGGTGGATACACAATATATACAACACAAGATACTAGTATACAAGAAGAAGTAGAAAAAGCATATGAAAATAATAAAGATTGGATAACAAAAACAAAAGTTAAAGAAAAAGATGCTGATGGTAAAGATGTAAAAGTAGAAAAACAAATGCAATCTGCAATGGTAATTATTGATCACTCTACAGGCTATGTTGTAGGTGGAGCTGGAGCATTAGGAGAAAAGAGTGCATGGGGATTAAATAGAATGACAGCCACTCAACATCAACCAGGTTCATCAATAAAACCTATTGCAGTTGTTGGACCTTCACTTCAAGAAGGCTTGATAACAGCAGCAAGTGTAGTTGATGATACACCAGTATCATATCCTGGAGGTGCAAAACCATATACTCCTAAAAATGATACAGCAGGATATTTTGGATTAATGAATATAAGATATATACTTAGAGTTTCTAGAAATATACCTGAAGTAAAAATGATGAGTAAATTAACAGTTGCAAAATCAGAAGAATATTTAAAACAAATGGGAATAACTTCACTTTCTGGAAAAGAAGGATTGGCATTAGCTCTTGGCGGAGCAGATAATGGTATAAGTCCACTAGAAATGGCAGGAGCTTATGCAACAATAGCTAATAATGGTGTATATATAGAGCCAGCTTTCTATATAAAAATAGTGGATAAATCAGGCAATACAGTATTGGAGAAAAAACAAGAAACACATAGAGTATTTTCAGAACAAAATGCATGGTTATTACAGTCACTACTTGTAGAACCAACAGGAGCTGGTATAGCAAAAGAAGGAACACCAACAGCTTCAGGAGCTATATTTAGTAAAGATTATCAGATTTGTGGTAAAACAGGAACAACAAATAAGAGTACAAGTACATGGTTTTGTGGATTTACACCATATTATACGGCTTCAATGTATTTTGGATATGATTCACAGATTATAGGAAAAGCACCAGGAAGTGGTACTGTAGCAAGACGTTGGGCTGGAATTATGAAAACAATACATAAAGGACTAGAAGCGAAAAAATTTGAACAACCAAGTGGTATAACAACAGCAAAAGTATGTAAAAAATCAGGATTATTAGCAACTGATTTATGTAGTGAAGCAGGAACTGTGTATACAGAGTATTTTGCAGAAGGAACTGTACCAAAGGAAAAATGTAAAACACATGTAGAAGCAACAATATGTAAGAATACGGGATTATTAGCAGGAGAACATTGTACTTCAACAGAAAGAAAGATATTTATTACAAGAGAAGATAGAGAAAATTCAACAGCTTGGGAAAAAGCAAATGATGCTGAACAAATGGTTCCAACAGAGTATTGTACAGAAGAAAAGACAACACCAACGCCAACTCCTACACCTACACCAACACCAACAGTAACACCAGGAAAAACAGAGGTAACACCAACACCTAGTACAACACCAACTCCAACTAAGGAACCAGAACCAACAGTAACACCAACACCTGCAACAGAATAAAATGAAAATAATATAGAAATTTAAAATATATGGGAAATTTAATCCCATATATTTTAAAGAGAAACAATAGAAAGGAAAGGTATATGAAATTAAGAATTTATAATACATTAACAAGAGAAAAAGAAGATTTTGAACCTAATAATGGTAAAGAAGTTAGAATATACTCTTGTGGACCAACAGTTTATAGCTATGCACATATAGGTAATTTTAGAGCTTACATTTTTATGGATACATTAAGAAGAGTTTTAAAATATGATGGCTATACATTAAAACATGCAATGAATATTACTGATGTTGGACATCTAGAATCAGATGCTGATGAAGGCGAAGATAAGATGTTAAAGGCTGCTAAAAAAGAGCATAAGGATCCGTATGAAATAGCAAAATTTTATACAGACGCATTTTTTAAAGATTTTGAGTTATTGAATATTGATAAGCCAGAAATTATCTGTAAAGCAACAGATCACATAAAAGAAATGTTACAATATGTAGAGGAAATTATGGCAAATGGATATGCTTATGAAACAAGTAGGGGTATATATTTTGATATATCAAAATTAGATAAATACCCAGTTCTTTCAACAAGAAAAATAGATGAACAAATTGCAGGTGCAAGGGTGGCTGTTGATGAAGAAAAGAGAAATCCAGAAGATTTTGCTTTGTGGATAAAAGCACCGGAAAACCACATAATGAAATGGGAAAGCCCTTGGGGTCTTTCTTATCCAGGATGGCATATAGAATGTTCAGCAATGAGTAGAAAATATTTAGGTGATGAATTTGATATTCATACTGGAGGAATAGATCATATACCTACACACCATGAAAATGAAATTGCACAATCTAAAGGAGCAACAGGAAAGATTCCAGCAAAATACTGGATGCATTGTAATTATTTACAAGTAAATGGTGGAAAAATGTCAAAGAGTTTAGGCAATGTTTATACAATATCAACCTTAATTGAGAAGGGAATAAATCCATTAGCATTTAAATTATTCTGTTTTTCATCACATTATAGAAATAAAATTAACTTTACATTTGAAGGAATAGAGTCAGCTAATAAAGCTTATGCAAGATTAAAAGAGGGATATAATAAACATAGAGAAGGAACAGAACAAGTTGATGAAAAGGTAGTAAATGATTTTAAACAAAAATTCGAAGAAGCTATAAATGATGATCTTAATATGCCAATGGCAATGGGAATTGTTTGGGATATAATAAAATATCCAATAAAATCTAAAAAATTTGCAGATTTATTAGATAAATTTGATGAGGTTTTAGGTTTAAAAATTGCTGAAAAAGATAAAAATACTAATAATGTAATACCAGACAAGGTAATGAAACTTGTTGAAGAAAGAAAATTGGCAAGGGAATCTAAAGAATGGGAAAAATCTGATATTTTAAGAGATGAAATACAAAAATTAGGATATATAGTGAAAGATACAAAAAATGGTACTGAAATTACAAAGGCATAAGGATTTATGGTGGAAGGATTGATAGAACGATGGAAGAAACAAATAAAAACAAATTAAGTTTTATAAAAAGAGTATATAGATCAATTATAGATTTTGATGCATACAGCAAATTTTCGGAAGAGCCATTATCAAAAGCTATAAAATATTTAGCTATTTTAGTTTTTATATATTCATTAATAATTGGTGTAGCATATGCAGGAAAATTTGGAAATGAAGTAGCAAAAGGAGCTAAATATCTAGATGAAAACATTGAAGATATTAGTTTTGAAGATGGAATACTTTCCTTTAACAATGGCGAGACAACGACTTTTGAAGAAGGTTTAATACCTGTAATTATTGTTGATACAAGTGATGAGCCTAATCTAGATGAATATAGAGAAAAAGCTAAATTATATAATTATGGATTAATTATACTAAAAAATAAAATGCTAGTTGTAACTGCAAATGCGGATGAAGTAGAAAGTGCTGAATATTCACAGATGGGAATAGAAAGTATGAGCAAAACAGATATATTAAGTTTATTTAATAATGCAAAAGTATTTTTTACTATCGGAGTAGCTATTTTCATAGTAGAGTTTATACAATATTTTGTTTACGTATTATTCTTCGCCATTGTTTTAGCAATCGTTGCTGAAATTATTGCATTGATATTAAGAATAAAAATTTCGTTTAAATCAGGTTATATAATGGGAATATATGCTTTAACATTACCAACCATATTAGAAGCTTTATATATTATATTAAATTTAACAACAGGTTTAGTAATGCAATATTTTTCATGGATGTATACAACAATATCATATATTTATGTTTGTGTAGCAATTCTTATGATAAAAACTGATTTTTTAAATTTGAAAAAACAAATGATGAAAATTAAAGAGGAAGAATCAATAAAAGAAAATAAAGAAATAATTATTGACGAACCAGAGAAAGAAGAAAAAGAAACAAAAGATAAAAATGAAAATGAGGATGATAAGAACTTAAAAGAGCAGACTGATGGATAATATAAAATGAATTTGAAAGGAACTTGATAATGAAAAAAAATAATAAAGAACCACAAAAAAACAAACTAAATAAGAAAAAAATGATTATAGCAATATTAGCAATTATATCAATAATCCTAGTTATTGTAACAGGAATAATTTTATCTTTTGTAGCTAAAAATGATAAGGAAAATTTATCTTATACGGAATTAATAAAACAAATTGATAATAATAATGTTGAAAAAATAGAATTGGTAGTAGGCTCAGCAAATTTAAAAGTAACTTTAAAAGACAGAGAAAAAGAGGAAGACACAGAAAAAACAATAATATCAAGCACACAAGCATTTATGGAAATGGTACAGGATAAGTATAATGAGGGAAAAGAATTCCAATTAGAAGTAAAACAACCAAGTACTATAGCGACTTTATCTAGTAGAATTTGGTCAATAATACCAACAATTTTAATGGTTGCATTATTTGTAATGATATATCAAATGCAAGGTCTAGGAGATAAGGGCGTTGTATATGATGGAGAAGAGAATAAAAGCAATGTAAAGTTCAATGATGTTGCTGGACTTGAAGAAGAAAAACATGAGTTGGTTGAAGTTGTAGACTTTTTAAAAAATCCTAAAAAATTTAGTGATATGGGAGCAAAAATTCCTAAAGGAATTTTATTGTGTGGTAAACCAGGTACAGGAAAAACTTTACTTGCTAAAGCTGTTGCTGGTGAAGCTGGAGTTCCTTTCATAGCTATGAGTGGTTCAGAATTTATTGAAATGTTTGCAGGATTAGGTGCTTCACGTGTTAGAAAACTTTTTGAAAAAGCAAAGAAATTATCTCCTTGTATTATATTTATAGATGAAATTGATGCTATTGGTTCAAGAAGAACAGGTGGAAGTGGAGCAGAATCAGAAAATAATCAAACATTAAATCAATTATTAGTTGAAATGGATGGATTTGAAACGGATAATGCTGTAATAGTATTAGCTGCAACAAATAGACCTGAAATGTTAGATAAAGCATTATTAAGACCAGGAAGATTTGATAGACAAATAACAGTTGCACCACCAGATATTAAGGGAAGAGAAGAAATATTAAAAATTCATGCAAAAGATAAGAAATTTGCGGAGGATGTAGATTTAAAAGACATAGCAGATGATACAGCAGGATTTACAGGAGCAGAATTAAGCAATATTTTAAATGAAGCAGCTATAATTGCAACCGTAAATAATCATGAAGCAATAGAACATTCTGATATAGAAGAAGCAATAAAAAAAGTAACAGTTGGATTGCAAAAAACTACAAGACTAATTTCAGAAAAAGATAAAAAACTAACAGCGTACCACGAAGCAGGACATGCAGTAGTTGGGTGGTTTTTACCAACAGTGACAAATGTAAAGGAAATTTCAATTATTCCAAGAGGTGTAGCTGGTGGATATACAATGTATAAATCTGATGAAGATAAATACTATATATCTAAAACAGAAATGGAAGAAAAATTAATTTCATTATTAGGTGGAAGAGCAGCTGAAAAATTAATATTAAATGATATATCTACAGGTGCAAGTAATGATATTGAAGTAGCTACAAAAATAGTAAGAAATATGATTACAGTATATGGAATGAGTGATAAATTAGGACCAATATCATTAGTTGTAGATTCTCCAGAGGAATTAAGATTGTTTGGACATGATATAGAAGATGAAATTGGTGCTGAAATTAAAGAATTCATAGATATAGCATATGTAAGAGCACAACAAATCTTAAATAATAATATTGATAAACTTCATAGAGTTGCGGGAGTTCTTTTAGAGAAAGAAACAATAACAGAAAGAGAATTTAACGAAATTATGAATACAAATATGTAATTAATTTATAAATGAGCTAGAAATAAAAAATAATTTCTAGCTCAAAAATACATATGTTAGGGAGAAAACAAATTTGAGTAATTGGGAAGAATTAGAAGAGTTCGAAAAACAAAAAACAAAAGTTATGAACTATATAATGTATAAAAAAAGGACAGAGTTTGAAGTAAAGCAAAAATTTTCAAAGACAATTGATGAAGATACATTAGAAAAAATTATAGATTATATAAAAGAAGCAGGTTATTTAAATGATAAGGATTATATAGATAGAACTGTTAATGAAATTATGGCATTAAAAAATCTTTCAATATTTGAAATTAAGAATAAACTTTATACAAAGGGAATCTCGAGAAATGATATTGAGGACTATGTTTATGAACATAGAGATGAACTAGAAGAATACGAAAGAAATTCTAGAGAAAACATAATTGCAAAAAAATCATCATCAATGACAGAACAAGAAATAGAAAATTATTTATACAAAAAAGGGTTTCATAAGGATTAAATAATTGTGTAAGGGAAGGAATAAAAATGCAAAATACAATGACATTAGAAAGAAGTAAATATGAAATTAAAATTGAAAATTTTGAAGGTCCTCTTGACCTTTTAGTTCATCTTATTGATAAAAATAAAATGGATATTTATGATATTAAGATTTCAGAGATTACGGAACAATATATAGATTATTTAAGAAAAATGGAAGATATGAATTTAGTTGTTGCTAGTGAATTTGCAATTATGGCATCTACTCTTTTATATTTAAAATCAAAGAAATTACTTCCAAAACACGAAGAAAATGAAGAAGAACTTACAGAGGAAGAATTGATTAGAAGAATTATTGAATATAAAAAATACAAAGAAATATCAAGTAATTTAAAAAGTAATTATGAAATTAATTCAAAAAGATATTTTGGATTTGCGGAAAAATTACAATTACCTAAACAAGAAATTGATGTTAAATATGAGCCTAGTATTATAGTTGAAAAATACAAAGAGTTATTATATAGAAATGAAGAAAAGGCAAATGTTAATGCTAGAAATATTGAAAAGATAGCATTAGTTGATACATATACAGTTCATGACAAAGTTAAAGAAATGTTTAGAGAATTATTACATAAACCAAGTTTCATTTTTAATAAGATATATACATTAAATAAATGTAATAAGCAAGAGGTTGTAACAGCTTTTACTGGATTATTAGAACTATCAAGAAGGAGCAAAGTTATAACAGAACAAGATGAGCTTTTTGGAGATATAAAGGTTCAAAAAAATAGAAGAAAAACTGAATAATTATGAAATAACTGGAAAAAATTAATAATATAAAATTTCAAGAAATGGAGAAATTTATGTTATTAATTTTATTTTTTTTATTATTATTTCTAATAACAGCTATCTTAACATTAAAAATAAGAATAGATATACAGAAATTTGTAATTTCTAATATAGATAAAAATGGAAAACATCAAAAGATAAAATTAGAACATAGAGTTATAGTGAAATTATATATTTTCAATTATATTAAAATATTCAGTAAACTTATAAATAAAAGAGTTACTAATAATATAACTGAAAAAGTTCAACCAAGATTAAAGAAAATAAACAAATCAACTAAAGAAATTGGAAAATTATTAAAATTTATAAAAAATATGAAATTAGAACTAAAGGATTTTAATTTTGTACTTAATTTTGGAATAGAGGATGTAAATTTGTTGATATATACATTTACTTTAATTTCAACTATAATACCTTTCTTGATTAGAAAACAATGGAAAAACATAGAGTATAGTGTAGCACCAATTTATAATAATGGAAATTTGATTGATTTAAGACTAAAAGGTATAGTAGATATAAATTTGGTACATATTATTTATACAAGCTTTATGTTGAAAAAGAAAGGAAGGATAAAAAATGGAAGGAAGTTCAAGTCAACAAAATCATCCAATAGAAAATCTTATGAATACAGCAATGAGTAGTATTAGAGAAATGGTGGATGTGAATACTATAATTGGTGCACCTATTGAAACAACAGTCGGGAGTATAATTATACCAATTTCTAAGGTTGTGTTTGGTTTTGCAGCTGGTGGAAGTGAGTTTAAAGGGGAAACAGTAGATGAATATATGAGGAAAGAAAAAGAGGAGCAAGTGCAATATAGATTACCTTTTGGTGGAGGTAGTGGTGCAACTATAAATATAAATCCTGTAGCTTTTTTAGTTGTGCAAGCAGATACTGTAAAGATATTACCTATTAATCATGTGTCTACTTTGGATAAGTTATTGGATTATACTCCGGAAATTATAAATAAAATTGAGACGGCCATGAAGAATAAAAGTAGTTTAGAAAGTTCTCAAAGTGAGGAAGCAGAAGAAAATTAAGTTAATAATATAATATATTTCGAAAATAAAAATAATAAAATTTTCGAATAGCGTAATCCAACTCCGTTTTCGTTGTAATTCTAAAATAATTCCTTATGGGTCCTTTTACCTTAGTCCTCATTGCTAAAGCAATTCGACGGTAACTATTACCATAAGGAATTATAAGAATTTCAAACTCAACTGCGTATTATACGCTTATTCTCAAATTTTATTATTTTTATTTTCTTAGCAAAGTTATCTATAAAATAAAGAAAAAAATGAATAGTGTAATCCCACTCCGTTTTCGTTGCAATTCTAAAATAATTCCTTATGAGCTCTTTTACCTTAGTCATCATTGCTAAAGCAATTCGACGGTAACTATTACCATAAGGAATTATAAGAATTTCAAACTCAACTACGTATTATACACTTATTCTAAAATCTATTCTTTTGGTTTTATTAGTGAAGTTATTTATTATTTATGTAAGATCACTCATAGTGTAAAAGCCTTTTGGTTGTTTTACTAAAAATTCAGCAGCTTTTAAAGCTCCATCTGCAAAAACATTTCTTGAATAAGAAGTATGTTTAACTTCAAAAGTTTCATAAGGACTGAAGAATTGAACTGTATGTTCACCAACAATATTTCCACCACGAATTGAAGAAAAACCAATTTCATTATTAGAACGTTTTTCGTTTCTTGAATGTCTGTCAAATACATATTCTTTTTTATTATCGAAGACTTCATTAATTGCATTAGCAAGAAGTAAAGCAGTTCCACTAGGGGCATCTTTCTTTTGATTATGGTGTGTTTCTATAATTTCAATATCTGCGTCAGAAAGTTTTTTTGCAACTTCTGCAACAATTTTAGCCATTAAATTAATATCAAAAGACATATTTGCAGATTTGAAAATAGGAATATTTTTACTATATTCTTTAATTTTTTCTTCTTGTTCTTTAGAAAAACCAGTTGTTGCAATAACAACAGGAATATTATGTCTATTAGCATATTCTAATATATTTAGAGTTCCTGTAATATAAGAAAAATCAACAATTACGTCAATTTTTACATTTATATCATCAAGATTATAAAATACAGGAAAATTTGCAGTATCATCCTGTTTTGTATCAAATCCACCTACTAAATGTAGATTTTCAAAATTTTCTATTTGGGAAATTACAGTACGTCCCATACGACCATTACAACCATTAACAAAAACATTAGTCATTTTTATCAATTCCTTTCATATTATATTAAAGTTAAAAATTCTATTATAGGTAGGTCATTAAAACTTCCCATAATAGAATTTACATTGTATATAAAAAAATTATATACAATAGACATCAAAATTATTGTTACATATTTTTATATAGTAAAATAAAATTTCAATTTCTATAAGAAATATCTAAAAGCGCAAATACCAAGAAGTAGGTAAGAGTATCTAAATACTTTCTTATATGTACTTGTATCTTGTAAGCCTTCCATTGTTTCAACTAAAGCAGAGTATTTATCTGTTAGAGTTATTACAAATGACTCTTTATATCTTGGAAATCTCAAGGTTACAGGCCACATATGTTTTATAATAACATCTTTTTCTATTGCATTAAGATTAAATAATTGTGAAGCATTTTTATAAGCTGTATATGGATGTGTATAAGCATGTAATCCTACACGATTATTTTTTTCTCTCCAATCATATAAAAATAAATCATGAAGCATAGCACCTCTAGTAGCAGATATATAATCTAAATTAAATTTCTTACAAATTAAATATGTATAATATGCAACATATTTACAATGCTCATAACAAGAAGTATTGTAATGCTGTCTAAAATTACGCATTTTAAGTACAATCTCATTATTAGCAATATCAGATATAATTTCATTAAATTCTTCGTTTTTGTTTATTTCTTCCATTATTTTCAACATGTTCATCATCTCTTTTTCTATAGTACTCCTAAAGATAATTATACCACAAAATGAACTCTAATTCAAATATGGAGCTATTGCGTTTTTTAATTTAATCATATTAGAAGAAGAAATAGGGGTAAGAGGGAGTCTTGGTTCTCCAAAATTGTATCCCATTAAATTTAATGCAGCTTTTACAGGAATTGGATTGACTTCACAAAATAAAGCATCAATTAATTCAATACTATTTAATTGAGTGGCAGTAGCCTCTTTTAAATTACCTGAAAAATAGTTTTTAATCATATCTGAGAATATTTTAGGAGCTATATTTGAGAATACAGAAATTACACCGATACCTCCTAATGACAAAATAGGTAAGACTTGGTCATCATTACCACTATAAATGTTTAAATTTTCTCCACATAGTGAAGCGATTTTTGCAACTTGAGATAAGTTACCAGAGGCTTCTTTTATAGCAACAATATTTTCAATTTTTGAAAGTTCTAAACAGGTTTCTGGTAAAATATTTACACCAGTTCTACTTGGAACACTGTATACAATAATAGGTGTGTTTGGGACTGCTTGAGCAATTGCTTTATAGTGTTCAATTAAACCATTTTGTGTAGCTTTATTGTAATAAGGAGTTACAATAAGAATTCCATCAGCACCAACATTTGTGGCGAACTTAGACATTTCTATTGCAGAGGCAGTACAGTTTGAACCAGTTCCAGCTATAACAGGTATGCGTCCATTAACAACCTCAATAGCAAATTTTATAGTTTCTTTTCTTTCGGAATCAGTCATAGTTGAAGACTCTCCTGTAGTACCACATACTATAATCGCATCAGCACCATTTTGAACTTGAAATTCCAATAATTTTTGAAATTCAGAAAAGTTTACACCATTTTCATCAAAAGGTGTAGCAATAGCTGTTCCACAGCCTTTAAAAATAATTTTTTTCATAATAATAATTCATCCTTTCTTAAGGCATAAATTTAAACTAAAAATCCATATATAATCATATATCGGATAATATCTAAGACATTATATTCTAAAAAATAAAAAAAATAAATAGCAAATATAAAATTTGCTATTTATAATATATTTTTTATGTAAGAAATTTAATCTTGCTTTTTATTATGTGTTTCTTTATTATTTTGACTTTCATTAAACATTTCTCCACGTAAAGCCCAATCTGCTAAATTTGATGTAGCTGATTCAAATGGAATAAAGATTTTATTTGCATCACCATCAGCGATTTCTTTTAAAGCTTCAAGAGATTTTAATTGAACTAATCTTTCATCTGGATTTGCTTTTTTCATAGCTGAATATACCATTTGAACTTCCATAGCTTTTGCTTCTGCAACTTTTTTAATAGCTTCAGCATCACCTGTGGCTTTTCTAATTTTTGCTTCTTTTTCAGCTTCGGCAGCAAGAATTGCAGCTTCTTTAGCACCTTCAGCTTGTAAAATTCTAGCTTGACGTTCACCTTCAGCTTTTAAAATTTCTGCTCTTTTTGTTCTTTCAGCATTCATTTGCTTTTCCATTGCTGTACGTATATCTTCTGGAGGAGTAATATCTTGAACTTCCACTCTTTCTATACTACAACCCCATTGAGAAGTTGCTTCATTTAAGACTAATCTTAGTTGGTCATTAATTAAATCTCTTGAACTAAAGGTTGCATCTAAGTCTAGTTTACCTACAATATCACGTGTTGTTGTAATAGATAAATATTCAATACTCTTTCTTAAAGATTGAATTTCATAAACAGCTCTTGCTGGATCTGTAATCTTATAGAATACAACTGTGTTAATTTTGATTGTAACATTATCTTTTGTAATTACTTCTTGTGGTTTTACATCTAAAGTTTGTTGTTTTAAACTAACTATAAAACTAACTCTATCGATAAAAGGAATAATTATTGTAAGACCTGCATCTGCAATCTTATGAAATTTACCTAAACGTTCAATTACATATACTTCTGTTTGTTTAACGACCTTAACAGAACTGTATATTACAAAAGCAACAAATAAAACTGCTGCTACTAAAAATATAATAAATGGTATCATTTTAAACCCTCCAATATTTTTCTAAAATTTACTCAACACCTTAATTATACTATATTTTTGCATTAAATGGAAGAGTTTACGTAAAATTTGTAAAAAAAGTATAATAATGTTAGGGAAAAAAATTAAAGAAATATGAAAAAACATTTGACATTTTTATTAAATTAATGGATAATAAATGTACTAATATACTAAAGAGTTGCAAAATACAAAAGGAGGTAACATATATATGTATATGTTTAATAGAATTAAAGTCAATCCTCAATTACCTAAGAGGATTAATAAATTAGACGAGATTGCTCATAATCTTTGGTGGTCTTGGAATACAGATTTCTTAAAACTTTTTAAAGAAATTGACATTGATTTATGGGAACAAATAGGAAAAAA
Source organism: uncultured Clostridia bacterium (assembly GCA_934183325.1). GTDB lineage: Bacteria > Bacillota > Clostridia > TANB77 > CAG-508 > CAKPSH01. The sequence continues at coordinate 59,163 of CAKPSH010000001.1, read as the reverse complement.
TCCTGTAAAATTTCTAAAACTAGTTTCACAAGACAAGTTAGAGAAGTATTCAAATGATTCAAATTTTTTAAAACAATATGATAAAATTGTAGAAAATTTTGAAGATTATATGGACAGTAAATCAACTTGGTTCAATAAAAAATATCCAGAAAATAAAAATGATTTAATTGCATATTTTTCTGCTGAATATGGACTTGATCAAACACTTCCTATATATTCAGGAGGATTAGGAATATTATCAGGGGATCATCTAAAAGCTGCAAGTGATTTAGGTATTCCTTTAATTGGTGTTGGTTTATTATATAAAAATGGATATTTCCATCAAGTAATAAATGCACAAGGTAGACAAGAGTCTGTATATAATGATATAGATTTTGAAAATTTACCTATAATATCTGTAAAAGATGAAAATGGAAATGATTTAATTATATCTGAAAAGATACAAAGAAAAAGAGTATATTTAAAGGTATGGCAAATTAATGTGGGAAGAGTTAAATTATATTTAATGGATTCCGATATACCTGAAAACACTGATGATGAAATGAAAGAAATTACAAAACGTTTATATGGCGGAGATCAGGAAATGAGAATAAAACAAGAAATAGTTTTAGGAATGGCTGGAACTAAACTTGTAAAAGAATTAGGACTAAATCCAACTGTATATCATATGAATGAGGGGCATTCAGCTTTCTTGTTATTAGAATTAACAAGACAATTAGTCGAAGAAAAGAAGATTGCATTTAAAATAGCAAAAGATATAGTAACATCAAAAACAGCATTTACTACACATACACCAGTTCCAGCTGGAAATGATATTTTCCCAATTGATTTAATGGATAAATATTTCAAGAATTTCTGGACATTTTTGGGAATTGAAAGAGAGGAATTCCTAAGATTAGGTGTAGCACCAAAACAACCTATTGAAAGTGGATTCAATATGGGAATTCTAGCATTAAAAATTGCAGGAAAAAGAAATGGAGTTAGTAAATTACATGGAGAAGTTTCAAGAGAATTATTCTCAGAAGTATGGCCAGATATTGCAGCAAATGAATCTCCAATAACACATGTAACAAATGGTGTCCATACATGTTCTTGGCTAGCACCAAAATTGAAGGAATTATATAATGAATATTTAACACCTTATTGGCAAGATAAAATTCATGAAACAGAAACATGGAAAAAGATACAAGATATTCCAAATGAAGAACTTTGGGATGCTCATTATGTTAGAAAACAAAAATTAATTAAACTTGTTAAAGAAAATGTTACAAGAAGATTAAGAAGAAATGGTGTACCTTATGATCAAATAACACAAATGACTTCAAAGCTAAGTCCAGATATTCTTACAATTGGATTTGCAAGAAGATTTGCAACATATAAAAGAGCAACATTAATATTTAGAGATTTAGAAAGAATTACAGAGATAATTAGTAATCAAGATAGACCTGTTCAACTAATTTTTGCTGGTAAAGCGCATCCACGTGATGTTGAAGGACAAGAATTAATAAGACAAATTCATGAAATATCTATGAAACCACAATTTAAAGGTAAATTATTCTTATTAGAAGATTATGATATTGAAATGGCAAGATATTTAGTAAGTGGAGTAGATGTATGGTTAAATAATCCTAGAAGACCAATGGAAGCTTCAGGAACTAGTGGACAAAAAGCAGCTGTTAATGGAGTTATAAACTTCAGTATTTTAGACGGCTGGTGGGTTGAAGGATATAATAAGAAAAATGGTTGGATTATTGGAACAAATGATGAATATCCATCTTATGATGTTCAAGATGATGCTGATTGTCAAAGCATATATAATACACTTGAAAATAAAATAATACCAACATACTATAATAGAGGATATGAAGAAGAATTTTCAGAAGATTGGGTTCAAATGATGAAAAATTCTATAAGTTCTTGTGCTGGAGTATACAGCACAGCTAGAATGTTGGTTGATTACACTGAACAAATATATTTACCATTATGTAATTTACACAACAAATATTTTACAAACCTTGAAAGAGTTATAGGATTTAATGAATGGAAATCAAATGCTGAGCAAGAATGGCATAAAATAAGAATAATCCAAAAGAACAATTTAAGGGATGTTACAATAGATGCTGGAAATAGAATTGAAGTAGGTTGCAAAGTAATATTACCTAATATTAATCCAGACAATATATCTGTTCAAGTATATTCCGCTAAAATAATGCCAGATGGTTCTTTTGAAGATATACAAATATCAACAATGGTAAGAAATCCAAAAGAGGAAAACTTATATACAGGTTCAATAGAATTAAAAACTGGTGGAGACTATGGATACACATTTAGAGTAATGCCTAAAAATGAAATGCTTTTGGAACCAGCTGATTTGAACTTAGTAAAATGGTTGGAAAAAGATGAAAATGATGACATTTCAGAGGAAGAGAAAAAAGAAGTTGAAGATATTGTTAATGAATTAGGGAATGTATAAAAAATAATTAAAAGTCCCCATTACCTCAATAGACTATAAAGTCTATGAAGTAATGGGGATTGTGTACTATTTAGATGAGGCTAACCACAAAATCTTTTAAATTCAGATATTCTGGAACAGAAGAGGATAGTGAAAAATGTGGGGCAAGAATATCAGCCATCAGATCATTTAATTGCATTAATGTCTTAAATGGATCTTCTTTGTCTTGGGCAACAATACTTCTTGCTCTATTTTGAAATTCCTTTGGAAGTCCATTAATCCATGCAGTGCTTGTAGGTTTATCATTATTAGTGGTGATTTTTTGGGGTTGATCACTCATCTCTATTTGCTGCTGGATATTGAAATGTGAAATAACACTTCTTAAAACCACATCATATTCATCACCAATTTTGATAGAAGAATCAAAATTATGAATGTATACAAAGATTCCCTGATATACTCCAACAAACAGATTATTAACCTTTGACACAACAAGGACTCTTACAGTCTTGTTTAACAAAGATCTCGATTTTGCAATGCGCAAATCGTAAATAACATCTTCAAGTTTTTGGATACGCTTTTTGACATTAGATGTTTCTGGACGATCCATATACATCACTGGTGTACCAGGGGTAGCTTCAAGAGCATTGACTGTAAGAAACCAGAAATTTTCTCTTTTAATGAGATTTAGTTCTTCCTCGAATTTTTTATTACTTTCCCCAGGGTATCCAATCATTATGTTAGAGAAAATAACTTTGCTTTTGAAACTTCTTAGTGCATTTTTTAGAATTTTTGAATGTTCATCTCCAATTCCCATATTTTTTCTAACATTAGCAATGAATGATTGGGTCTCTAATTGTACAATAATAAAACGTGGATCAGATAGAGTTTCAATTAGTTCAGGTGTAAGTTCAGAAGCTACTAAACCATTAATTTGATACACAACATTAGGAATCTCTAAGCATTTTTTTAAAAGCGTATTTAGAGTTGTTGGCACTTCAAAATCGCAACCATACTCAGTTGAATTCATAGCATTTAAAACTATGAAATTAAAACCTAATGATATGCCGTCATTGATTGCGTTAATAATGTCTTGAATAGGTTTGCTGTGGTATGTAGCCTCCATATAATTTGTTTTGCAGAAGGTACAGCGTTTGTTACAACCAGCTGAGATGTTTATTACGAACTGATTGTTAATAATTTCAAAAGTCTTTTTTGAACTAACCTTTGTGTTTGTAAGATGACAAATCAATTCTTCTGGAGTAGAAAATGCTGAAAACTTGAAACGTGTTTGCAATGGAACTATAATTTCGGGAACTTTAGTAATGCAACCACAAATGTACATAGGTGCGGAGAAAGAGGAGTATCGTTTAACAAGTTGAACTGCCTCTTTGATTTCCTCAGAAGTCATGACACATAAAGAACCAATGATTGCGTCTGCTTTCTGACAATTTTCGGTAGATTTCCAACCGAACTCAGTTAATCTTTTATCAATTGTGTTTAGATTAGATGCACCATTGAGACAAATAGAAGACTGCAGATTTTGACCGATGATGAAAAATTTCTTAGACATAATGTTTAAATCCTCGTTTCTTTAAGTTTAGTTTGAATAGTCGTACAAAAAATAGCACACTCCTTTTTATAGTATTTCAAAACTGAAATATTATTATATTGCAAAAATCCTTTTAGAAAAAGAAATTTTACAATATAAATAGTGAACTTTCGTCCACTTCCGGCCATATTGTTGCCAATATGTAACAAGTATTATAACATAACACTCAAATTATGTCAATTTAATAAAAAACAAATGAAGTTTAATTTCTTAAAGTAATATTAATTTTATTGATAAGACTATAAACTTATGTTAAAATATTTTCAGAGGAAACAAAAGAATGAAGTAGTAAAGAAGGGATAAAATGAAGATAATAAAGAAGTTAATAATTATAATAATAGTAATAGCTTTAATTGCAGTAGGAATTGTTGGTGGAAAGTTTGTATATGAAGCACATGAGATGTATAAACAAAAACTTGAAGAAATACCAATAGAAGAAAAAATTAGCGAGATAAGAAGCAAAGAAAATTATACTAAATTAGAGGAAATACCACAAATTTATAAAGATGCAGTTTTAGCTGTTGAGGATCATAGATTTTATAGTCATGGTGCTATTGATATTATTTCGATTGGAAGAGCTATATATAAAGATATAACAACAAGGAGTTTTGCAGAAGGTGGAAGTACAATAACACAACAATTAGCTAAAAATACTTATTTTACTCAAGAGAAAAAATTGTCAAGAAAAATCTCTGAAATTTTTATGGCTAGAGAATATGAAAAGAATTTGACAAAAGATGAAATATTAGAGTTGTATATTAACACATGTTATTTTGGAAATGGATATTATTCACTTAAAGAAGCTTCAAAGGGATATTTTAATAAAGAAGCTAAAGATATGACTGACTATGAGAGCATAATGTTAGCAGGGATTCCAAATGCTCCTAGTGTATATGCACCAACCAAGAATCCTGAATTAGCAAAACAAAGACAAAAGCAAGTAGCTGATGCAATGGTAGCACATGGATATATAAAACAAGATGAAGTAGATAAAATATTAAAAAAAGAAGAATAATTTTTTAATTATTCTTCTTTTTGCTAAATAATAATTTACTAATTTAATGAACCTTGACGAACTAAAATTGCGATACCTAGTAGAATTATAACAATACCTATAGCACATAAAATTATATTAATCATATCAGAAACAGTTAATCCTTCATTTGATTCTGCTGCTGAATTTGAAACAGTAACAGAAGAAGTTGTTGGAGTTGGAGTTACAGTATTGACAGTATTTTTAGAACCATATGTAGTAGAATCAGAACTATTTCTTATTGTATTGCTTGTGTTACTTGCACTAACATTAGTAGTATTTGATGTAAGGGTACTATTTGATGTGCTAGTTGTATTGTTAGATGTTAAGTTCATATTAATACCAGAAGCATTTACATTATTAAAATGCAAACCAAAAGCGACTAATATAAGCAATAATAATAAAATCTTTAATGTTTTATTCATTTTTTGGACCTCCATAAAATTTACATATATAACAATATCATACACAAAACGGTAAAAAAAGTCAATAATACTAATTGAATTATGCCGTATAATGTGATAAAATTTTTACATCATAAAATTAATGGAGAAAAAATGATATATAGAATTGAAAATATAAAAATAAGAGAAGATATAGAAAAAGAAAAATTACTTGAAGGTGTTTGTAAAAAGTATAGAATAAACAAAAAGGACATTATATCTTGGCATATTACTAAAAAATCAGTGGATGCAAGAGATAAAAATGACATTTTTTACAATTATACAATAGAAATTGAAACACAGGTGGTTTTAAAAAAATTAAAGGAAATAAAAAGGGAAAACATTGAATTTAAAAATATTTGTAATAAAAAAATAGAAATTAGACCTGTCATAGTTGGTGCAGGACCAGCAGGATTATTTTGCGGATTAATTTTGGCACAAAATGGAATAAAACCAATTATTATAGAACAAGGAAAAAGAGTAGAAGATAGGATTAAAGATGTTGAAGAATTTAGAAAGACTGGAAGATTAAATATAAATAGTAATGTACAATTTGGAGAAGGTGGAGCAGGAACTTTTTCAGATGGAAAATTAACAACAAATGTAAATAATATATATTCTAAAAGAGTTGCACAGATTTTTTATGAATTTGGAGCTCCAGAACAAATCTTATATACAAGCAAACCACATATTGGAACTGATAATTTAGTAAATATAATAAAAAACATAAGAGAAGAGATAATAAGATTAGGTGGAGAATTTTTATTTAACGAAAAAGTTATAGATTTTGAAATAGAAAACAAGAAAATAAAAGCAGTAATAACAGACAAGAGAGTAATAAATACTGAAATAGTGGTATTAGCAATAGGACATAGTGCTAGAGATACATTTTATAAATTATATGAAAGAAATCTAGAAATGAAAAGAAAAAACTTTTCTGTAGGGCTAAGAATCGAACATTTACAAAGCATGATTAATAAATCACAATATGGAACAGAAACAAAACTTAAGTTACCATCTGCTGAGTATAAATTAGCTTATCATTCGGAAAATGGACGTTCTTGTTATACTTTTTGTATGTGCCCACGGAGGAGAAGTTATAGCTTCATCAAGCGAAGAAGGAACAATCGTAACAAATGGTATGAGTAAATTTGCACGTGATGGGAAAAATGCTAATAGTGCAATATTAGTAAATATAACACCAGAGGATGTTGGAACAGGTGATAATCCATTAAAGGGAATAGAGTTTCAAAAAGAATTAGAGGAAAAAGCATTTGAATTAGGTGGATATAATTATTTTGCTCCAATTCAAAGGGTAGAAGATTTTTTAAAAAATATAAAAACAGAAGAAATTGGAGAAGTTCAACCAACATATTTACCAGGAGTGACCTATTCAAATTTAAATGAAATATTGCCAAGCTATGTTGCTGAGACTTTAAAAGAGGGAATAATGTATTTTGATAAAAAAATCAAAGGTTTTGCTAATCCTGATGCAATATTAACTGGTGTAGAAACAAGGAGTTCGTCACCAGTAACTATTATAAGAGATGAAACTTTACAATCAAACATAAGAGGGATATATCCTTGTGGAGAAGGTGCTGGATATGCTGGTGGTATCACGTCAGCAAGTGCAGATGGCATAAAATGTGCAGTGGAAATATGCAAAAATTTATAATTAATGAGGATGAGAAAATGATGAATAAAAAAAGTAATATAATATTTAAGATAATTGTAGTTGTAAGTATTTTAGTATTTGGGATAACTTTGGCACAAAAAACATTGCAAAATGATACTTTCTATACAATAAAAATAGGGGAACATATAGTGGAAACAAAGTCAATAGATATGAAAGATCCATTTTCTTGGCATGAAAATTTGACTTACACATATCCACATTGGTTGTACGACACAAGTATATATTTAATTTATAATGCTGGTGAAAACATTGCTAATCATTTTAATCAAAATGCAGAACAAGGTGGAATGACAGCGATTTATATTTCAACAATGCTTTTTGCAACAATAATGGGAGCATTAATATATATAACAAATGAAAAAATAAGTAATAATAAAGTAATATCTTTACTTTTAACACTTGGTTCAATGTATTTGTTAAAAAATTTTATTGCAGCTAGAGCACAATTAGTATCATATTCATTATTTGTATTGGAAATTTTATTTATAGAGCAATTTCTAAGAAAACCCAAAAAGAGATATATTATAGGTTTGTTTGCTGTTGCAACTTTGATTGCAAATCTTCATGCTGCCGTTTGGTACATGTTCTTTATATTAGCATTGCCATATATTGGAGAAGCAGTAGTAATTTGGTTTATGGAATCAAATTTATCAGCTAGAATAGAACTTAGATTTTTAGCAAATAAAATAAAAAAGAAAGAGAAGAAATTAGAAAAAGTCCCAGAGTCTAAGGTAGAAAAAATAAATAGTGAGATAGAAAAATTAAAAAAGAAAGAGCAAGATTTACTAGGGTATAAAGAAAGATGTACAGTAGCTGTACAAAAAATGGAAAAGAACTCAAAGAAGATAAATTATATTAAAAGAAAAAATATTAAATTATTAGTTTTAGTATTGATATTATGTGCTTTTTCAGGATTATTAACACCTCAAACCTCTTATGAACCTTATACTCATTTCTTTAAATTATTAAAAGGAAATTCAACTGCAAGTATATCAGAACATTTACCAATAGTACTTGCTGAATCAGTTGATGCAATGTTGGTACTAGTAATTCTAGGTGCATTATTAATCTTTACAGATGCGAAAATATCATTAAAAGATTTATTTATGTTGGGTGGGTTGATTATCTTAACATTAATGTCAAGACGCCAAATATCTATATTAGCATTGGTAGGAGTATATTCCTTAAACATTATAATTACAGAGCTTATAAATAAATATGAACCGGAAGGAATAGATAAAAAGTTAATTAAACCGCTAACTACACCTTATGCTATTTTAGTAATTACATTATTGCTTGTTTTGTGTGGAATATCTTTCTTTGGAACTAAATATAAAGATGATTTTGTAGACAAGAGTTCATATCCAGTAGATGCAGCACAATATATATTAGATAATGTAGATATAAAAAATATGAAATTATTTAATCATTATAATTTTGGAAGTTATTTACTTTATAAAAATATACCTGTAATTATAGATTCAAGGTGTGATTTATATACACCAGAATTTAATGGACAAGATATTTTCTCAGATGTTTTGAATATATCAGGACTTTCAATGTATTATGAAGATGGATTTGAAAAATATGGAATAACACATGTAATTACGTATACAGATGGAAATTTAAATAAATTACTAGAACATGATGATAAATATGAAGAACTATACAGAGATGATTATTTCTGCTTATATAAAAGAAATGTATAAATAAGGGTGAAACGATATGGAAAAGTATGTAATAGATATAGAACATTCTGGAAATAGAATTGATAAAGCATTAAGCATGATAGATTCTAATTTATCAAGAATGACTGTACAAAGGTTAATAAATGATGGAAAAATATTGGTAAATAATAAAAGCGTAAAAGTATCTTATAAAACAAAAGTGGGAGATGAAATAACTATTGAAGAGGAAGAACCACAAAAGATAGATATTGTGGCACAAGATATTCCGATTGATGTTTTATATGAGGATAAAGATATTATTGTTGTAAATAAACCAAAGGGAATGGTAGTACATCCAGCTAATGGAAATCCAGATGGGACAGTCGTAAATGCAATTATGAATTTGTGTGGAGATAGTCTTTCTGGAATTGGAGGAAAAATTAGACCTGGAATAATTCACAGATTGGATAAGGATACTTCTGGAGTGTTGATAGTTGCAAAAAATGATAATGCACATGTAAATATTAGTAATCAAATAAAAAACAGAGAAACCAAAAAATATTATATTGCTTTAGTTCGAGGAGTTATAAAAGAAAATGAAGCAACGATAAATATGCCAATTGGAAGAAGCAAAAAAGATAGAAAGAAAATGGCTGTTACAAAAGATGGAAAAGAAGCAATAACGCATTTTAGAGTTATAAAGAGATATGATAATTATACACTATTAGAAATAAAGATTGATACAGGAAGAACGCACCAAATAAGAGTACATTTGGCGGAAATTGGACATCCAGTTGTAGGAGATTATATATATTCAAATGGGAAAAATCCATTTGGAGTTGAAGGACAAATGCTTCATGCAAAACAAATAGAATTTAAACATCCAAGTACAGGAGAGCAAATGAAAATTGAAGCACCTGTACCAGATTATTTTAATGAAATTATAGAAAAATTAAATCAAGGAGAAAATTAATGGAAGAAGAAATTCGCTTACAAAAATATATGGCAGAATGTGGAGTTGCCTCAAGAAGAAAAGCTGAAGAATATATTTTAGATGGGAAGGTACAAGTAAACGGAAAAATTGTTACAGAATTGGGAACAAAAATTAATCCTAATAAAGATGTGGTTTATTTTAATAATAGAAAAATTGAAAATGAAGGAAAAAACGTTTATATTTTATTAAATAAACCAATAGGATATGTTACAACAACTAAAGATCAATTTAATAGAGAAACCGTATTGGATTTAATCAAAAATGTAAAAGGGAGAGTTGTACCAGTAGGACGTTTAGATATGTATACATCAGGAGCATTAATACTAACAAATGATGGAAATTTTACATATAAAATTACACACCCAAGTCATGAAATTAATAAGACATATATTGCTACAATTAGAGGTATAATAACGGAAGAAGAAGTTAATAAATTGAAGAATGGTGTAAAAATAGACGATTACACTACAAGACCAGCAAAAGTCAAAATTATGAAAACTGATATTGAAAAAAATATCTCAAGGATTGAAATAACAATTCATGAAGGAAAAAATCGCCAAGTTAGGAAAATGTGTGAAGCCATTGGAAGAAATGTTATGGCATTGCACAGAACAAAAATTGGAGATATTAATGTAAAAGACTTGAAAATTGGAGAATGGAGATACCTAACGCCAAAAGAAGTAGAAAAACTTCAAAAAAATTAATAAAAATGTATACAAACATATAAAACTGTGGTATACTATTACCGAATTTTGAAAAAAGAGAAAGAAGGAAATGTTAAATGAAAAATGTAAGAAGAACAAAAATCACATGTACAATTGGACCAGCAGCTGAAGCAGAAGATATGTTAAAAAATCTAATTAACACAGGTATGAATGTTGCAAGAATAAATTTTTCACATGGTGGATATGAGGAAAATGCTGAGAAAATTGAAAGAATTAAAAAGGTAAGAGATGAATTAAATAAGCCAATAGCTATGTGTCTTGATACAAAAGGTCCTGAAATCAGAACAGGTAAACAAGAATCTGGAGATCAAAAAGTTGAAATCAAAGAAGGACAAACATTTACTTTCGTAAACGAAGATATAATAGGAAATGAAACAAAGACATCAATAAGCTATAAAAACTTATATCAAGATGTTAAACCAGGAGCTAAAATTTTAGTTGATGATGGTGCTATCGAATTCGAAGTTCAAGAAGTAGTTGGAAAAGACGTTGTTTGTAAAGCAATGAATACAGGAATGCTAGGAAGTAGAAAAACAGTTAACATCCAAGGAGTTATAGTTAATTTACCAGCATTAGCTGAAAAAGATATAGATGATATAACAAAAGGAGCAAAAGTAGGATTTGATTATATATTTGCATCTTTTGTTAGAAGATTATCAGATGTACAAGCTATAAGAAAATTACTTGATGAAAATGGTGGAGAAAAAATAGGAATTATTTCTAAGATCGAAAGCCAAGAGGGAATCGACAATTTTGAAGATATATTAGCTGCATCAGATGGTATTATGGTTGCAAGAGGAGATATGGCTGTTGAAATACCATACTACAAAGTTCCAGCTGTTCAAAAACATTTTATAAAGAGATGTAATGAAGTTGGTAAACCAGTTATAACAGCTACACAAATGCTAGAATCAATGACAAAGAACCCACGTCCTACAAGAGCAGAAGTTAGCGATGTTGCAAATGCTGTATATGATAGAACAAGTGCAATAATGTTATCAGGAGAATCAGCAATGGGTGCTCATCCAGCTCTTTGTGTTGATACAATGGTTAAAATTTCAGAAGAAACAGAAAAGCATATAAATTATGAAAAGAGATTCTACGAAAATAGATATAATCCAGAAACAGCTGATGAATTAACAACATTGGGATATACGACATGTGTTACAGCAGCAAATGTAAATGCAGATGCTATCATCCTTTATACAAAAGATGGTGCAGAAGCTAGAACAATCAATGGTTTATCTCCAGTTTGCCCAATAATAGCTGTTACTGACGACAAGAAAACATATCACAAAATGTCAGTTTATTCAGATGTAGTACCAGTATATGTTGAATCTAAAGAATGTGGTTGTGAAATGATAAAAACAGCAATTGAAAGTTTAAAGAAAGATGGTATGTTAGAAGCAGGTGATGTTTTAGTTACTGCTGGAACACAAAAAGATGAAAACACAACAGTATTAGGAAAAATATTAAAAGTTTAATTATAATTGATAATATTAAAAAATAGAAGAACTTGGTTCTTCTATTTTTTATATTCTTAGGAAAGTCATCTATAAATACAGAGTCTTTTTAGAAAATATTATTTTTGCTTTTTTTAATTTAGTAAAACAAAGGACAATTTACATAAACTGTTGCAAAAATATCAAAAATGATGTATAATAAAAGAGTTAGTAAGGAGGAAAAAAATGGATAAAAAGATTATAATAAATATATTAGCTAGTAGAAAAGGAATGGAAGTTTTTGATAATGAAGAAGACTATAGAGTGATGCCACTAATAGAATTTGATGGAGTACAACCAACAGGAAGTAGAGAAAATTTATATGATAAAAGAGCGAAAATGGGCATAATAAATACAATTTTTTATATGATGACAAGTGAAACAGCAATGACTGATGACGAAAAAGATGAATTATGGAATGAATTAAATAAAAAAATAGATACGAATATATACAGAATGCTAAAATACTATGATACAGCAACACATACATTCTTTAATGAAAATAAAAATTGTAATAAATATGTTGAAATAATGCTAAAAAAGAGAGAAAAAATGCCAGATGAAACCAATAAACAATATAAACAAAGAGTAAAACAAGAAGAAGCTGAAGAATTGGAACAAGCTGGAATTCTTATTAACTATGACCTAAGAGGAATTTTTAGCAGTAAAATGCCATTATTAACTAAATTTAAGATTATAATAGATTCTATAAAAAATAAACATATTTCAAGCATGGAAATTGGAAGTTTTGTAAGAGGAGAAAATCCTATACCAGATGAAGAAGAAAACTATGAATCAGAAGAAGAACTAACAATAGAACCAGAAGAAGATGAGCAAGAATTTAAAACACCAATAAGTACACCTGAAAATACAGATATTGATACTCCGGAAATGGAGCCGATAGAAGATGAAGAAGAATTTGAAACACCAATAAGTGCACCTGAAAATACAGATACTGATACTCCAGAAATGGAACCGGTAGAAGATGAAGAAGAATTTGAAACACCAATAAGCACACCTGAAAATACAGATATTGAAACTCCAGAAAAAGAATCAGCAGAAGATGAAGAAGAATTTGAGACACCAATAAGTGCACTTGAAAATACAGATATTGAAACTCCAGAAAAAGAATCAACAGAAGATGGAAAAAAACTTGAGAAAACAGTAAGTGAATCTAAAAAGACTGATAGTGATGTTACAAAAATAGAGAATAAATTAAATTCTGACGAAAAAAATGATTACAAAAAATCTTTAGCATATTTAATGGGAAAAAGAACAGGAAAAATAATTAGAACAGCTAAAAGTACACTTAGAAAAACTAGTGAGCAATTAAACAATTATACTAAAAAAGCGAAAAGTGAACTTGAAGTTAAATCACAAGATGTTACAGCAGAGATAAATAATGTTAAAGCTAATGCTAAAAAGAAAATAAGTGACTTAGCTCAAGAAGGAAAAAAACAAGTTGTAAGAACATATACTTCAACTAAAGAAACATTTGAAAAAATGAAAGCAAAAGCTCAAGATTCTGAATTTAGAAAAAAAGTAGCTAAAAAAATAGCAGTAGCAGGGTTAATGGGAGTAATGGTAGCAGGAACATTAACATCAATGCCAAAGGCAAGTACGATAAATGTTGATAACGAAAATAAACAAGGAAAAGAAGCTTCATCAGTAGTATTTATTGAAGAAGATAGTGAAGATAAAGATGATGAAATAACAATAGAAGATAAACAAGAAACACCAACAGTAGAGAAAAAAGATATTGAATTAAAAGATACTTTAACTGAAAGTATTGAAGATAATGTAGGAATTGGAACGAAAGTTATTTTAACACAAGGAAAATACTATGCAGATCCAAATGGAACAGGAAAGTCTTATGATTTAGAAAACTTTACAACTAAATACGGAAATGAATTTGAGATAACTCGTATAAATATTGTAACAGCAGAAGGAAAAAATGTTCAGATAAACTTAAAAAATGGAGATGGAATGACTTATTCCAAAATAAAAGAAAATTATCCTGGTTGCGAAATAGTGGCTGCACATTTAGCAAGTGGAAATATGCAAGTTGGATGGACAAACATTGATATGACTCATGCTATTTTAAACAATTTAAAATTATCAACAAATGCACAAAAAACAATTTTAGATAATGAAGATGGAAAAATAAGTGAGAGTGAAAGAATGGAAATTGAAAAAGCAGTATCAAAGGCTTTGGAAAACTTACAAGAAAATCAAAAAGGGGAAGAAAGATAGATAAAAAAGTAAATTCTATGTAAATTGTTTTACATAGAATTTATTACATATTATGGGAAAATAATTTTTTATATTCTTAGGAAAGTCATCTATGAAATTTTTTATTAAAAATAAAAGCTAAAATGGAAATTGAAATACATATATGCTTTGAAAAAAAGGCTGTTGATTTATTATTTAAACTATAGTAGAATAGAAACAATAAGGAGTAAAAACTATGAAAAAAGATGAATTAAAAGAGGAAACTAAAAAAGCAATAAAAGAAGCAAAAAAGAAACAAAGCAAGTTTTTTAATGAGTTTAAAGAATTCGCATTAAGAGGTAATGTACTAGATCTTGCAGTAGGTGTATTAATAGGATCTGCATTTCAAAGTGTAGTCACATCATTTACAAAAAACATTATTTCGCCAATATTAGGATGTTTTGGTGGTGTTAATTTTTCAGAATTTGTATTAAAAATAGGAAAATTAAATTTAACATATGGAGCCTTTTTGACAGATGTTATAAACTTTATTATAATGGCATTTGTAATATTTATAATTGTTAAATGTATGAATAAATTGGCAAGCTTGGGAAATAAAAAGGAAGAAGCACCAAAAGTTGAAGAAACAAAGATCTGCCCACATTGTTTTAACAAAATAAATATAAAAGCAGATAGATGTCCATATTGTACATCAAAACTTGACAAAGAAGAGGAAAAAAGTTGGAAAGAATAGATAAAATAATTGCAGCTCAAACAGAGTATTCACGTAAAGATGTAAAAAAAATGATATCGCAAAAAAAGATTGAAGTTGATGGAAAAATTATAAAATCAGCAGATGAAAAGATAAAAGAAAATGCAGTTATAAAAATTAATGGTAAAGAATTAAATATTAAAAAAAATATATATTTGATATTAAATAAACCAAAAGGATATATATCAGCTACAGAAGATAATAATATGAAAACAGTTTTAGATTTAGTACCAGAAAAATATCAACATAGAGCATTATTCCCAGCTGGAAGATTAGACAAAGACACAACAGGAATGATGATAATAACAGATGATGGTAAATTTGCACATAATATATTATCACCAAAGAAACATATAAAGAAAAAATATAATGTAACAATAGATATACCAGTTACCAAAGAAATGATAACTGGATTTGAGAGAGGTATACAACTAAACGACGGAGAATGTAAAAAAGCTTTATTAGAAATTACAGGAGAATATACAGCAGATGTTACTATAACAGAAGGAAGATATCATCAGATAAAGAGAATGTTTGGATGCTATGGTGCAAAAGTTATAGAGTTAAATAGAGTTCAAATGGGAGAATTTATTTTGCCAAGTAACCTTAAATTAGGACAGTGTAGAGAGATAACAGAAAAAGAAATAGAACAAATAATTAAAAAATAATAATTATAAAAATACCTATTTTCTATCATTGTATTTGTTTTAATAGAGAAAATTGTAATAATAAGAAAAATATGGTATAATATAAATATAAATCCCAAAGTGGGATTACCCTTAGCCGGGGAAAAGCAAACTTCAGAGAAGGCTAATTCTCTGAAAAACAACTCAGGAGGAATGAGTTATGAGTACGATGTTTTTGTCCGTTGTGATAGCTATTATCATGGCTGTCACGAACAACAACTGCACTTTACAGGAAAAACAGGAAACTGTTGTAGTACCTGAAGAGGCAATCGTCTGTGAGGCGGAAGCTGAAATCGACGGTTGTGGAACTTCCTGTGCCTATCCCAAAGACTGGAAATGGCTAGAAGATCTGCAGGAAACAGGTCTTCTGAAGAAGGTCGAAATTGGAAGGGGGACATCGATTACTGTTGTAATCGACGCCACTGTCATTCCGGGACTGGATGAACATCCGATTGATTGCTTCAGCTATGTGGAAGCAATCTTTGAAGATCCAGAAGGAGACTGGTTCATCGAATCGCAAGAATTCGATGAAATCGGCCAGCCAGTTTGGAGGGTAAGCAACTCACGAGGCTGGAAAGCCAACTTGGTATTTGCTGAGTTGGAGACCGACTAAAACAAAACTGAGTGGGTGTGGCGTAAGCTACACCCACTTGGAGTTATTTACAAAAGAAAAGGAGTAAAATATGAATAGTGATGGTAGGATTGCTTCGTATCTTCCGGATTTTTCAGATGTCTATAGTTTTCAATTTTTGCGGGATACTAATTCACATTATAATAAAGGATCACTTGGAGAATTTTATCTTGACTTAGATATTCTAAGAAATAGTTACGAAAACTTAGAAAGAGAATATAAAAGGTATGCTTGTAGGTACAATGAATTTTGTGGAGAAATATTCAGGGATTGGGGATATGAGATTCCATGCTTATTAGATATTGAGAGAATGTTTTCTGGAAGTCAAGAAAAAAATCTTCATGAAATACACGACATAATTAATAAAGCAGCGAGACTTATCTATGAAGCAGACTTTGATAAGTTTAGACGAGAGCTTGAAAAAAAATATAGGGAGAGATGGTTAAAAGAAATCTTAAATGAAGCTAAAGAAAAAAATTGCAGCATTGTGGTTATTCGAGAAAAAAATTTTTCACCTTCGTTTTCTAGCATTTTAATATTTGTAAGAGATGTGGAGGCTAAAAAAAGCTCAAACATTTCTGATATGTGGCTTGCTTTCAATTTGAAGGAGAAAACACCGAGAGCTTCGGAGCTTATAGGACTTATGAAAAACAACAGCTTTGTCGAGTTCATATTATAAGAACTCATCTGCTCAGACATTATGCAGAGGTAATGTCTGAGCGTTTTATATATTAATAATTTAGTGTTTAATTTGACAAAAAATACAAAAATAGTATATAATTTATCAATAAAGAAAGGATAAAATGATGGAATTAATAAAAGTAAATAAATTAACATTTAGATATGAAGCTAGAGATGTTGAAGACACTTTAAAAAATGTAAGCCTATCAGTTAATGAGGGTGATTTTTTATGTATTGTTGGAGAAAATGGCTCTGGAAAAAGTACATTAATTAAATGTATAGTTGGTCTTAATAAAGTTCCAGAAGGAGCTATTACAATTAATGAAAAAATAGGATATTTACCACAAAAAACAGAAATTCAAGCAAATTTTCCAGCATCAATTGAGGAAGTAGTTTTAAGTGGAACAATTTCAAATAATATAAGAAAAATATGGTATACAAAAGAAGACAAAGAAAAAGCAACAGAAATAATGAAAGAACTAGACATATATGAAATCAGAAAAAAGTGTTTTAGAGATTTATCAGGTGGACAACAACAAAGAGTACTTATTGCAAGAGCAATGTGTGCTACAAATAAAATAATAGTATTAGATGAACCAACTAATGGATTGGATCCTAATATTGCCAGAAAAATATATGAAACATTAAAAAAGTTGAACAAAAAAAGAAAATTAACAATTTTGATGGTATCACATGATATAGAAAGAGCTGTAAAATATGCTTCAAGAGTTATTGAGATAAAAAATGGAAAAGTATCTTTCGATGGGTTACCTGAAAAGTATACAAATATTTAGAAAGGAAGAAAAAACATGATTAGTACTATTATAGAAATGGCACAATATGCTTTTATAAGAAAAGCAGTTTTAGTAGGAACATTAGTAAGCTTGTGTGCAGCACTTCTTGGTGTGAGCTTGGTATTAAAAAGATATGCAATGATAGGTGACGGATTATCACATGTTGGGTTTGGAATACTTGCAATTGCAGTAGCAATGGGCTGGAGTCCATTGTATGTTTCAATACCCGTAGTTACAATTGCAGCAGTATTATTATTAAAAATAGGCAGTAAAAGTAAAACACAAAGTGATAGTGCGATAGGAATAATAGCAAGCAGTAGTTTAGCAATAGGAGTGGCTGTAACTTCAATTTCAACAGGGATTAATACAGATGTATGGAATTATATGTTTGGAAGTATTTTGGCAATGAATAAAAGTGATGTAATATTAAGTGTGGGTGTAAGTATCATCGTCGCAATTTTATTTATTGTGTATTATAGAAAATTATTTGCTGTAACATTTGATGAAACATTTGCAAAAGCAAGTGGGTTGAATGTAAAATGGTATACATATTTAATTGCAATTTTAACTGCAATAATAATAGTAGTTGGAATGAGAATGATGGGAACAATGCTAATTAGTAGTATAATAATCTTCCCAGCATTAACTTCAATGAGGATATTTAAAACTTTTAAAAATGTGGTTATTTCATCAGGAATAATAAGTGTAACATCATTTTTGATAGGAATATATTTCTCATATATTTATAGTATAAGTACAGGAGCAATGATAGTAATTGTTAACTTAATATTATTTATAATATTTACATTAATTGATAAAATTGTTTATGAATAATAAGAAAAAATAAGATTTTTTAGTGTCAGTGAACACTTAGAAAATCTTATTTTTTTGTAATATACTGTATATAAAAACAAATACTATATAAAATAAATCTTAAATATTTATTAGGCAGTAATTAATTAACCATAGTAGATGAATTTAAAATAATATAAATTAAATTAAGTCTATAAAACTGTGGAAGTCTGAACAAAACCATCATCTGGTGGATAGACAAACTCATCAGAAGGCTTTTCAATTTGTTCTATTTTTTCAATCTCAATTATAGGGATATCTCCATGATAATTACCTTTACGAATAGTACCTGTTATATTAACCCAACATCCATTATTAAAAGAGGAGGCTTTAGCATAATGACATAAGAACCCAACAACAAGTGTTTGACTATCAGAGCTAATAATCATATCTCTAGCTAAAACAAATTGTGTACTATCAAAATCGTAAACTCTATAAACATATCCAGAAAAGTTGATTTGTTGACCTACATAGGTATCAAGATTATTATGAACAGCCTTTAAAACATTTGTATAATTATTGGTGGTAAGATTATGAACTTCATTCGGAGCCGTACAGGGATCTGGAGAACTAGAAACAAGTTTATATATTGAAATACCAACAACACCAAGCACAATAGCGAGAAGAACTGCTAAAAACACTTTTAATAAAAGATTAGAATTTACTTTAAAATTAAAAACAAACATAAGAAAAACTCCTTTATTTTAAAAGTATGAAGAAAAAAATATAATATTCCAATTATTTAATATGAGTGAAAGTTTCGTTGACTTTTTTTATAATATGTTATAAAATACAGAAGAAAATTATAAGGGGTAGAATAAAATGGAGAATTGTTATATTACCCCAAAAATTATGCCTAAAAAGAAGGAATGAAATTATATGATAATAGCGGAAAAAATAATATTTAGCATAATAGCATTCTCTTTATTTGTAATAATGTTTTTTAAAATGATTAGAAGAAATGATACTATTTATATAGCGGTGTTGGTAGCACAGGCATTGGGAATAGCACTAAATTTTATAGAGATAATTTTTTCTTTGAATTTTAATATGGTGGTAAAAGGTGCAATATATTTTGTATCTATAATATTACCTATATATATAATAGTAACTGAAGCAAAGAAAAAAATATTTGCAGAAAGAGTAAAACTATTAATAGCTAGAATAGCTTTAAATTTGAATAATACAAAATTAGCTAAGAAAATCTTATTAGAATTAGCAAAAAAATATCCAGAAAGTTATGGAACACACAGATATCTAGCAGAAGTATATGAAAAAGAAGGCGGTATGAGAAAAGCAATAGACGAATATGTTAGAGCAGTGGACTTAAATAAAAAAGATTATGATTCTTATTATAGAATTTCTTTTTTACTTAATGAATTAGGAAAAAAAGATGATGCAAAAGTTATGTTGCAAAATTTATTATCTAAAAAACCAGATTACTTAAATGCTACAATATTATTAGGAGATATATATTGTGATATTGGAGAATATAAAGAAGCACTTAATACATATGCAAGTGGATTAAGATATGCACCAAACGATTATAATTTATTGTATAGCATGGGAATGGCATATACATTATTGAATGATTTCAAGAATGCGAAAATATGTTATGAAAAAGCAGCAATAATTAATAATTTATTATTCAATGCATATTATAATATTGCTCAAATTAACTTTATCTCTAATGATTTGGAAGAGGCAGAAAAGTATTTTACAAAAGCACTTGACGATGAAGACTTAGAAGCAGATGCCTATTATCATTTGGGAAAAATATATATGTTAAGGGGAGATTATGATAATGCAGTTAAGTTTGTAAACTTAAGTATACAATTAGATAAAACATATATAAAAATTGCTATGAAGGAGCCATTATTTATTCCAGTAGCTAGCAAATTTGATTTCCCAATAATTGACGACGAAGATATTGTTGAGAAAAAGAAGAATTTAACTCCTAATGAAGAAAGAGTAAGGGTTCACTTAGAAAAAACATTCAAAGTTGTAGATATGTTAAGTATAACTAAAAATCGAATGCCAAGACAAAAAAAGAAGGAAGAAAAAGATAAGGCAAACGAAAGAGAACAATAAAAGAAAGGAAGATTAAAATGACAGTTTTTCAAGCAATTGTATTAGGAATAGTACAAGGACTAACAGAATTATTACCAATTTCAAGTTCTGCACACTTGAAATTAATACCATGGTTTATGAAATGGGATATACCAGAAAGCTTTGATGTTGCATTACATTTAGGAACACTTTTTGCAATAACATTATTCTTTTTTAAAGATTGGTTGAATCTTATAAAAGGAGGATATAAACAAGTAGTAAAGAAAGAAAAATCACAGGAAGGAAAATTATTTTGGTACATAGTTGCAGTAACAATACCAACAGGAATAGTTAGCTTGATATTAGACAAATTTTCAGAATATATATGTGATAAATTCGGAATAGAAATGATATTAATAGCAATAGCACTTATTGTTTTGGGTATTGTGTTATATGTAGTTGATAAAAAATCAGCATCAGAGGTGACACTTGAAAATTTAACTTTTAAACAATCATTTTTAATAGGCTTATCTCAAGCAATAGCAGCAGCATTTCCAGGAACATCTAGATCAGGAATTACAATGACAGTAGCAAGAGCTCTAAAAGTTGATAGAGAAAGTGCAGCAAAATATTCTTTCTTATTATCAACACCAATTATTCTAGCAGCTGTACTTGTAAGTATAAAAGATTTCGTATTTACCCCAGCATTTTTTGTGGGAGTATTATTTAGTTTTATAACAGGAATATTAGTAATTAAATTTTTACTAAACTACCTAAAAAAAGGAAGCTTCAAGGGATTTGCAGTTTACAGAGTTATACTAGGAATAATAGTAATTGTATGTACACTTTTAGCATAAAAATATAAAGAAAAGAATATAGAAAACAAGGGTTGCATTTAATGCAACCCTTGTTATATAATTAAAGCATTCTATTGAGAAAATTTATTTTTCGGAAAGGAAAGATATAATATGAAAATCAAAGATGTAAACGAACTTAAAGAAATTTCAAAAGAAATCAGAAGAGGAATTATTGAAGAAGTTTATAATGCAAAATCTGGACATCCAGGAGGTTCATTATCATGTGCAGATATATTAACAGTCTTATATTTTAATCAAATGAATATAAATCCTGAAAAACCAGTAGATGAAGCAAGAGATAGATTTGTGTTATCAAAAGGACACGCAGCTCCAGCATTATATAGTACACTTGCTACAAGAGGATATTTTCCAAAGGAAGAATTAAAGACTTTAAGACATTTAGGAAGCAAATTACAAGGACATCCAGATATGAAAAAAGTACCAGGAGTAGATATGAGTACTGGATCCTTAGGTCAAGGTTTATCAGCAGCAAATGGAATGGCATTAACATCAAAATTAAATGAAAATGGAATAAGAGTGTATTGTTTATTAGGTGATGGAGAACTAGAAGAAGGACAATTATGGGAAGCTGCAATGACATCATCAAAATATAATTTGGATAATTTATGTGTAATAGTTGATAATAATAATTTACAAATAGATGGAAATATAAAGGATGTAAAAAATCCATATCCAATTACTGAAAAATTTGAAAGCTTTGGATTTTATGTAGTTGAAGTAGATGGAAACAATATAGAAGAATTAATCAAAGCTTTTCAGACTGCTAAAATGGTAAAAAATATGCCAACAGCAATTATTGCAAAAACAGTAAAAGGAAAAGGTGTATCATATATGGAAAATCAAGTTGGATGGCATGGAAAAGCCCCAGATGAAGAGCAATATCATAAAGCTTTAAATGAATTAGTATAAAATTGGAGGAAAGTAATATGAATTTAGATAAAAAGATTGCTACAAGACAGAGCTATGGAGAAGCTCTGGCTGAATTAGGAGAGAAAAATAACAAGATAGTAGTACTTGATGCTGATTTATCAGAATCTACAAAGACATGTTTATTCGCAAAAAAATTTCCAAATAGATTTTTTGAAATGGGTATTGCAGAACAAGATATGATGTCAACTGCTGCTGGTTTTGCTGCTAGTGGAATGATTCCATATGCAAGTAGTTTCGCAGTATTTGCTGCTGGAAGAGCCTATGATCAAATTAGAAATAGTATTTGTTATCCAAAATTAAATGTAAAAATATGTGCAACACATGCAGGAGTTACTGTTGGTGAAGATGGAGCAACACATCAAATGTTAGAAGATATAGGACTAATGAGAGGATTACCAAATATGACAGTAATAAGCACATCAGATGATACAGAAACAAAATGGGCAGTTGAAGAAATTTCAAAGATTGATGGTCCTGTATATTTAAGACTTGGAAGATATGCAACACCAGTTATTTATGATGAAAATCAAAAATTTGAGATTGGAAAAGGAATACAAATAGGAGAAGGAACAGATGCAACTGTAATTGCAACAGGTGTATGTGTTTCTGAAGCTATCAAAGCTAAAGAAATCCTAGAAAAAGAAGGAATCAATATAAGAGTAGTTGATATACATACAATAAAACCAATTGATAGGGATATAATTATAAAAAGTGCAAAAGAAACTAAAAGAATAATTACAATAGAAGAACACAACATAATAGGAGGTCTAGGAAGTGCAGTGTGTGAAGTACTTTCTGAAGAGTACCCAACAAAAGTAACAAGAATGGGAATAAAAGATAGATTTGGAACATCAGCACCAGCAAGTGAATTAATACATTATTTCAAGCTTGATGCAGAAGCAATTGTAGATGAAATTAAAAATGTATAAAAAATAATAAAAAACAAGCAAGTGGAAAATTTGAAATTTAGAATTTTCTACTTGTTTTTTTATGTTATAAAAATATATGTAATAATTCTATTTTTTTAGCATATATATTATAAAAAGGAGAAATAAATGAATATTATTGAATACTTTCCATTAAGAATAAGAGATAAATTGCAGAAGGAAATAGGACAAGTAGTAAATGAACTTGAAGAAATTAGAATAAGAGTAAATTGTCCAATAATTTTAAAATTAAATCAAAGAGAAAAGATTATTTATGAAAAAATTACCAACCTAGACACAAAAGAAATTTTACAATATATATGCGAGAATTCTATATATGCATATCAAAATGAAATAAATCAAGGGTATATAACTGTTATAGGAGGCCATAGAGTTGGCATTACAGGAAATTGTGTAATTGAGAATAATAAAGTAATAAATATTTCACATATTTATAGTATCAATTTTAGAATAGCAAGGCAAAAATTAGGTTCAGCAAATGAAATTATAAAAAATATTATAAATTATGAAAATAAAACAATTTATTCTACACTAATTGTTTCTCCACCAGGTGCGGGAAAAACTACAATTTTAAGAGATTTAATAAGACAACTTAGCAATGGAATAGACAATATAATGCCTCGGAAAAAATGTTGGTGTAGCGGATGAAAGAGGAGAAATAGCCGCAATGTATAAAGGAATACCTCAAAATGATGTGGGAATTAGAACAGATATTTTGGATGGAGTTCCAAAAGCAATTGGAATGGAAATGATTGTTAGGTCAATGGCACCAGAAATAATAGTTGCAGATGAAATTGGAAATATAGAAGATGTAAAAGCTATAAATTATGCTACATCATGTGGAGTTAAAGGAATATTTACAGCGCATGGTGATGAAATTCATGATTTGTATTCAAACATTTATCTAGAAAAGTTAATAAATTTGAATATTTTTGAAAGAATATTTTTCCTTGATAAAACTAAGAAAGGAAAGCTTAAATACATATATTATTTAGACAAAACAGAAAAAGATAGTTCTAAAAAGTACAAGCAGTGAATATGTATATATATAGATAAAATTATATAGGAAAGGATGAGTAAGATGATAATATTAAAAACTTTAATTTTAGGATCAATTTTTGCAACATCTACAATAATTGGAATCAAAATATCTAACAAATATAAAGATAGAACAACAGAATTATGCGAAATGAAAGAAGCTCTAAATTATTTTATCACGAAGTTAGAATACACTTATGAACCTTTAAAAGATATATTTATAGAGATTTCTAATAATATAAAGTCAGGAATAGGCGGAATATTTAGAATTTCCGCATTAAAAATGGAAAAACTATCAGCAAAAGACGCATGGGAATATTCTATTAAACTATCAGAGACAAATTTAAATGCACAAGATTTAGAAATAATCAATAAATTTGGAAATACTTTAGGACAAACTGATTTTCAAGGACAAATTAATCAAACGAGACTTACTTTAAATTTTTTAGATAAACAGATAGAAGAAGCAAGAAATGAAGAAAGCAAAAACAAAAAATTATATAGAACATTGGGAATTTTAACAGGCGCTGGTTTAGTTGTTATTTTAATCTGATTTTGTAAGAAAGGAAATAATTATGGATATTGATTTGTTGTTTAAAATTGCGGCAATAGGAATTTTGGTTGCTGTACTGCATCAAGTCTTGGTAAGGGCAGGAAGAGAAGACCAAGCAATGATGACAACTTTAGCTGGATTAATTATTGTATTAACAATGGTTATAAAGGAAATAAGTACATTATTTGAAACAGTAAGAACTATATTCAATTTATAGAATACATATCAAGAAGGGAAGAGTACAAAATTGGAAATTATAAAGATAGCAGGAATAGGTCTAATAGCACTTATTCTAATTATCATAATTAAACAGTATAGACCCGAATTTGCTGTATATATTTCTTTATGTGCAGGAGCAATAATATTAACATTGGTAATGAACAAAATGAGTGGAATAATAGGAATATTAACTGAACTTTCAAATAAAGTAAGTGACAATAATGGATTTTTAACTATTTTGATGAAGATAACAGGAATAGCCTTTATAACAGAATTTGCAGTAAGTATATGCAAAGATTCAGGAGAAAGTGCAATTGCATCAAAAATAGATTTGGGAGGAAAAGTTGTAATAATTTCTATGTCTATTCCAATAATTTCAACACTCCTAGAAACAATAATAAAAGTCTTACCATAGCAAAAGAAATTGATATAGAAAAGAGTTGAAAAAATGAAAATTAAAAAAATAATTTTTTTAGCAATAATTATATTAATGGTTTTTCCATGCAAAATAAGTGCAACAGAACAAATAATGGAATCAACCAAAGAAATGCTGGGAGTTTCAACATTCATATCAGAATCAGAAAAATTTAGTCAAGAAGTATTTGAAGATATTGATTTTTCAGAGGTATTAAATTCAGCTATTACTGGAAAAATAGATAATTCAACACTAGCTAAGAAATTATTAAATATATTAGGAAAAGAAATAAGAAATCAACTTACATTAATTGGAAGCATAATAGTAATAATTGTAATTCATAGTATATTAAAAAGCGTTAGTGATGGGTTAGAAAATGAAGGAATAAGCAAAGTATCATATTTTGTACAATATATATTAATTGTAACCTTAATTATGAAAAGCTTTTCAGAAATAGTAATGAATATAAAAGATACAACACAAAGTTTAGTAGGATATTCATACTCTCTAATACCATTATTGATTTCACTAATGATGTTTACGGGGAATTTAGTATCAGCAGGAGCTGTACAACCTATTTTATTATTAATGATTACTTTTATAGGAACATTTATATCAAATTTTTTATTGCCAATGGTATTAATAGGAACGGCGCTGGGAATTATATCGAAAATATCTGACAAAGTTCAAATTGATAAACTTGCAAAGACCTTTAAATCAAGTACAGTGTGGATATTAGGATTGGTATTGACAGTGTTTACAGGAGTTTTATCATTAGAAAGTTCTTTAACAGGAAAAGTTGATGGAATAACTACAAAGGCAACAAAAGCAATAGTAACTAATGCTATACCAGTGGTTGGGAAAATTTTAAGTGATGCTTCTGAAACAGTATTAGGAAGCGGAATTGTATTAAGAAATGCAGTTGGACTAGTTGGTGTAATTGTAATAATTGGAATTTGTGCGATGCCAATTATAAAGTTAGGTGTCCTAACTGCTTTATATCAAATATTATCAGCAATTTGTGAACCAATAGCAGATAAAAAAATAATAAGCATTATAGAACAAATGAGAGATACTTTCAAAGTACTATTAGGAATGGTAAGTGCAATATCAATAATGCTGATAATAGGTGTAACAATTGTTATAAAAGTCTCAAGTGTTTAATAAGGAGTAAATAGAATGGTAAATTATGTAAGCATATGGGCAAGAGAAGTTATTATGGCGGTTATAGTTTCTATTATATTAGAAATGATATTACCTCCTAAAAGCAAAAATACAAAATATATAAAAACAGTAATTGGAATATATGTAATGTATGTAATGATATCACCTGGGCTAAAGTTAATAAATGGAGGAGAAATAAATTTTGCAAATGTAGATTATGAAAGCTATTTTAAGAATGAAGAAATATATTCAGAATTAGAAAGCAATGTGCAGAATGCAGAAAAGGACAATTTAAAAGAAACTTATGAATTAAGTTTGAAGCAAGATATGGAAGAAAAACTAAGGCAAAAAGGGTATATAGTAAGTAATATAAAAATGAATTTGAATTTAAAAGAAAATAGTGAGGAATATGGAAATATAACAAAATTAGAAATTAGATTATCAAAGAAAAATGACGAAGATAACAAAAACAATGAGATTGAGGTTAATAAAATAAAAATTGGAAATGCTAAGGATAATAATACAATTAAAGAAAATGAACAAAAAGAAATTAAAGATTTTATTAATCAGGAATATGGTGTTAAATTTGAGCAGATAAATATAAATTGATGAAAGGAGAAAAAGATGATTAAGGAAAAAATAGAAAAGTTAAAAGAAAAGCTTGAAAAAAATGGAGAAAATAAAAAAATTGAAAATCTTATTGTTTTTGTAATCATATTGATTGTAACTATAGTTATAATAAACACTATATGGAATGGCAGTGATAATAAAGATAAAAAAGAAAGTGAAGATGTATCTGGTTATAAAAGGCTAGCAATAGAAGATAACAATACAGAGACTAATGAAAGTGATGATTTAGAAAAAAAGTTGGAACAGATTTTATCTAAAATGGAAGGTGTGGGAAAAGTAAGTGTAATGATTACTTATTCACAAGGTAGTGAAATTGTTCCAATGCAAAATGAAACCTCAAAATCATCAAAAATAAATGAAACAGATTCAGATGGTGGAACTAGAACAACCGAGCAAGTGGATTCAAGCAAAGAAGTAATATATTCTAATGGGAATAAAGTGGAAACACAAACTGTAAAGAATCCAATTGCTCAAGGTGCAATTGTAATTGCAGAAGGAGCTTCAAATGCAATGGTGAAAACAAATATAGTATCAGCAGTTGAAGCAATAACAGGATTAGCTACATATAAAGTTCAAGTATTTGAAATGAATTAGGAAGGGGATAGGAATGGTTATGAAGATTATTAAGAAAAACGAATTAACAGTTTTAGTAATAGCATTTATGCTAGTAACAGCTGGATATTTAGATTACATAGGAAAAATAAATAATACAGAAGAAGCGTCAACGGAAATAGTAGATAATAATACTGATGAGGTTGCAAAAACTGATGGGTTAGAAACAGAAGAATTAGGAAAAACAGGAGATGCAACTTTAGTTAATGGGGAAGCGGTTACAGAAGAGCAAACGACACAAGTTACAGTAAAAACAGATGAAAACAAAACAAATAATGATAAAAAAGATACAACAAATTCAAGTCAAGATTCATATTTTGTAACATCCAAATTAGAAAGAGCAAATATGTATTCACAAACAATTGCAAATTATCAAAAAGTATTAGACAGTCAAAATGTTTCAGAAGAGCAAAGAGCAATTACAACACAAGAAATAACTAGGGTTACACAAACACAAAATGCAATCATGATTTGTGAGAATTTATTATTAGCAAAAGGTTTTGATAAAAGTATAATTTTTGTAAATGATAAGAGCATAAGTGTAATAATAGGAAAAGAAAGCTTATCACAAGAGGAGATAGCTCAAATTCAGAATATTATTGCTAGAGAATTAAATGCAGAGGTAAATGATATACATATTTCAACTAAATAAATATAAGTGATTTACTTAATTTTAAATCAATTTAATGACTAATAAAAGAAAGACTAGGTAGCTAGACCTAGTCTTTCTTTTATTAGTCATTATGGAACGTTTATTGCAATTGCTATAATTATATTAGTACAAGTTTTAGTATGTCAAATTCAAAAGTTTATAAAATTATAACTAATTATTTTATATACAGAAAATAATACAAATAAAGAACGATAAACGTAAAAAAAATACGAAAAGTGGAAGAAAATGGTAAAAATATAGACAAAAATGTTGCAATATGATACGATTGGATAAAAGTTAAAAAGGAAAAAATATAAGGGAGTAATAAAAATGGTAGAGCTTGTAACTGTTGGTACTGTACACACACACACACACACACACACACACACACACACACACACAACATATTTTAATAGATAATTTAAAAAATAATAGAGGGAAGGGTTATGTTCCATACTTAACATAAGTATGGAACATAACCCTTTTATCATATCTCAAAGGAGAAGCTAATGAAAAAGTTAAAAAATATTGTATTAATTATAATATTAATATTGTTAACGCCAATTATATTTATAAGCTTAGTAATAACAATAGATTCATATATACATAAAGATAAAATTCCATCTTTTTTTGGATGGAAACCATTTATAGTTCTTTCAGGTTCAATGGAGTCTCAAATAAATGTTGGAGATATAGTAGTAGTTAAAGAAATTGAAACGAATAAGCTGAAAGAAGGAGATGTAATAGCTTTTAGGAATGGAGATATTGTTATTATACACAGAATAATAGAAAAAGAAGAAAATGCCGGAAAAATACAGTACATAACTAAGGGAGACAATAACAATGTTAAAGATAAAGGGAAAGTTCAAGAAGAGCAAATAGAAGGTATATATAAATTTAAAATAATAAAATTAGGAAATATTGCTATGTTTATTCAAACTCCATTAGGAGCTATAGCATTAATATCAACACCAGTAATATTACTATTAATAATGTACATAGATGAAAATAGGAAAGAAAAAGAATATGTAGAACAAAAGGAAAAAGAATTAAATGATATGATAGAAGAAATAAAAAGATTAAAGAGGCAAAGTGAAGAATTTGCTAAAAGAAAATAGTTTATAATGGTGAAAACCGTTATTATAGATTTATAAGTGAAAACTTATGAAAAAACTGTACAAGGGGGTGAAAAAATGAAAAATAACAAACTAACAAAAGTAGTACTTATAGCACTATTAATTGCAATGATAGGTTTAATTGTTATTGCTGGATCTTATGCAAGATATACAACGACAATATCAGGAACAGATACTGCAACAGTAGCTAAATTTAAAGTTGGATCAAACACAACAAGTTCAACATTTGATTTATTTACAACAGCAGTAAAAGAAGCTGATGGTACAACAGCCGATTCAGATGTAGCAGAAGGAAAAATTGCACCTGGAACAGGAGGAAAATTCAAAATTGATTTAACAAATGATTCAGATGTAACAGTAGATTATGCTTTAACATTAAAAGAAACATCAAATACATCAAACATACCAGTTGAATATAGTTTAGATGGAAAAACGTATGTAACAGCATCTAAATTTGCAGATTTATCAACATCAAAAGGACAATTAGCAATAGGATCTACAAATCAAACAACAGCAAGTGTAACAGTATATTGGAGATGGGCTATTGATGGTTCAGCAAGTACAAATTACACAACAGCACAAACAGATGCAACAGATACAGCACTAGGACAAGCAACTACTGCACCAACATTAACGGTAGAAGTATCATCAACATTTACACAAGTTGATTAATAAAAATATTTTAACATTTTAAATTATTTTTATATATACGAAATAGGCAAGTTAACTTGCCTATTTCTGAAATAATATATTGATTAAAGTAACCATTAAGTTATTTTAATGAGTATATAAGGAAAGGAATAGAATGTATGGATAGAGAAATAGAAAAATTAAAAAGAAAAAATAATATATCAAAGAGCTTAAATATAATATTAATAATTTTAATTATATTAATGTTGATTTTGGGTTACATTTTAGGGTATAGAGTGGGAAAAATAAAGAACTACCAAGACACAGTAACAAAACCGGAAGATAATTTTGGTCAAAATGATAATCAAAATACAACAGATATAATTATAGATGTATTACAAGGCGATTTAGAAATTAAGAAAGATACATTATTAAATATTTTCAATAATGAAAAATTTAATGGGGAAAAAATAATTGCTCCAGGTTCAAAAGGAGAATTTCAATTTTGTATAAAGAATAAAACAAATGGAGATATAAGCTATGACATAACTTTTAAAGATGAAATGCAATATAAAGTCAATATGAAATATAAATTAAAATTAGACAATGTATATATAAAAGGAAATGAAGAAACATATCAAAATTTAGAGAGTATAAATATTAAAGAAATTAGAGTCCCAAAGGATTCTATAAATATTTACACACTTGAATGGTACTGGGAAGATGATGACAAAAATGATACAACAATAGGAGAACAAGAAGAAAAACAGTATTATAAATTAAATTTAGAAATAAATGCAAAAGAATATATAGAACAATAAAAGCGGAGGAAATAAAGAATGATATATACTATTGAGGAAATAGAAGCTAGGCAAAAAAAGAAAAAAAGTATAAAGAAAAAAATAAAAATAATAGCATATATTATTTTAATTCCATTACTTGTATACAACATTTTGGTAATTTTACAAGCACTAGCAAACTCAAAAGAAACATCTAATTTTTTAGGAATAAGAGGATATGTAATAGTATCAGGAAGTATGGAACCAGAATTAAATATAGGAGATATCGTAATTTCCAAAAAAGACAAAAAACTACAAGAAGGAGACATTATATCTTTTTGGCAAGGACAAAGTATAGTAACACATAGGATATTTAAGATAACACAAGAAAATGGACAAAATATATATCAAACCAAAGGTGATAATAATAATGTTGAAGATAGTGGAACAATAACAGATGAAAATATTGTAGGAAAGGTAATATTTAAAATTCCAAAACTTGGAAAATTAACATTAATGTTTCAAGGAAAACTAGTAATGATAATAATAGTAATTATATTTTGTTTATATATTTCATGTGTAAGATTTAAAGACAAAAAAAGAGAGGAAAGAAAAGTTACTAGAAAACATTATGAACAAGAACAAGATAAAAAATAAATTAATGGAGGAAAAGCAAATGAAGAAGAGAAAGATAATACTAATTTTGATTTTTATAATTATAATTTTAGTATTAATAATATCATTAGCAACATCTTATGCAAGATATGAGCAAAAATATACAGCAACAAATACAGCACAAGTTGCAGTTCCAATAATTAAATTATTAGATACAGAAGCAATAACTTTAAGGATAAATCCAAATGAAAAAGAAAAAATTTATACATTTAAAGTAAGTAATGCAGATGAAGAGAAAAAGTCAGAAGTATCAATGCAATATACAATCCAAATAAAGACATTAGATAATTTACCTTTGGAATTTGAATTGTATAAGTATGAAAATGGACAAGCAGGGACAACAAATTTGCTAAATAATAATATAACGGAAAATATTCCAATGAAATTAGGAAGTTCAGAACATGAATATCAATTAAAAATAAAATGGCAAGATAACAGCAATGATTATAAATATGCAAAAGTAGTAGATTATGTACAAATAAATTTAAAAAGTGAACAAATGGATTAAAAATACTATGAAAGGAAACAAATCAATGAAAAAGAAAAATTTAGTAATAATGATTTTTTTAATAATATTAATAATAGGAACATTATTTATAAGAAAAACATTTTCAAGATATGTAATAGAAAGGAAAGGAACACATGTCCAAGAGTCTACTGCTTTTTATTTTGATAGTAATTTAAAAGAACAAGAATATAGAATTAATGAGTGGAATGGAAAAGATTCACAGGATATAAAGTTTAATGTAAAGAATTATATAGACAGTGTTCAAGTAACAGATGAAGAAATAAAGTATGATATAGAAGCACAAATTATAGATGAAGATGGAGATAATATAAATGATGAAGACTTAGTATCAATAGAAATAGAAGATGAAAACGGAAATAATATTTCAAAAGAAAAACAAGATACTAATGGAAACAAAATAAGTTATGCAGAAAATTTAGTTTTAAATTCAAAAACAGA
This sequence comes from uncultured Clostridia bacterium, assembly GCA_934183325.1. Taxonomy (GTDB): domain Bacteria; phylum Bacillota; class Clostridia; order TANB77; family CAG-508; genus CAKPSH01. Next base: position 26,138 of record CAKPSH010000001.1, on the reverse strand, counting down.
AAATGCTGAGCAAATATTAAAAGAAAATCAATATAAATTAGTAGTTACATCAAAAAGCGATAAAATAGAAAACGGAAAAATAATAAATATACAATTAAAAATAAAAGCAATATCACCATATACAAAAGAAATAACAAGTAATATAAAAATGAAAGTACATATAAATTCTAATTATGTTACTAATATAGTTGAAGCAGAAAACGGAGAATATGTAAAATTAAATATAAAAGTAAATAATCCAGAAAAAGACTTAGGAATAAAATTTGACAATACAAAATTAGAGTTAGATAAGTCATCATATATATTAAAAGATATATATATATTAACACAAACAACAATGGATTCATTAACAATACCAAAAGCCAGATTTGAAAAAGGAAATACATATGAAGTAACATTTATAAAGAAAACACAAGGAACAATAGAAAAAGGGACAGATATAATAACAAATGAAAACCAAATAAGCTATACAGAAGGAACAATAATATTTTCAAATCCAGAGTGGAATTCAAATAAAGCAAAAGTAAAAATAACAAATAATTCTACATATAGTTTGCAATATAAAATAGTAGGAGTAAATGATGTAATAGATGAAACAGATATGAAAGGTTGGATAACAGTTAATCCTAAGACAATTACAATTGAAAATCTAAAATATGCAGATAAAATAATAGCAAGATTATATGATGGAGAAAAATATACACAGTACGCAAGTTGTATTATTTCAGATGCAGTTGCACCAATCTTAACTGCAATTGCAACAGAAACGACTACCAAAACTATTACAATAAAAGCAACAAGTGTAGATAATGAAAGTGGATTAGCAGATGAAAAGCCATATAAATATTATATAGCACAATCATTAGATGGAATAGAAAATGCAAGTGTAAATGGAAGTAATACAACAGGAATATATACATTTAAAGAGTTAGATGCATATTTAACATATTATATAAAAGTAGAAAGAGAAGACTTAGCTGGAAATAAAGGAAGCATAACAATACAAGTAAGAACATTAATGGTACCATCAGCTGAAGAAAATATAACAAAAGAAATACAGTGGATAGAAACAGAAACACCAGAAACAGCACAAGCAAAAATAAAACTAAGTACAGATACAGCATATACAATAAAATATGGAATGAATAGAGAAAATCAAACAAACTGGAAAGAGTATACAGGAGAAATAACATTAACAAATGGAGAAACAATATACATAGCACTTAGTGATGGTAGAAATTATGGACAAGATTATGTTTTAAAAGTAGAAGATAATGAAGGACCAATAGTAAATATAACAAAGACAGAGAATAAAACAAATTCAATATCAGTTAGTGTAGAAGCAAGAGATAGTATATCAGGAATGCCAGAGAACATAAAATACAATTATTATATAAAAGAGATAGAAGCAGAAAGTTATGCTTTAAAAGCAGAAAATCAAGTTTCTAATACATATACTTTCACAAGTTTAACAGCAAATAAACAATATAGTATTAGAGTTACAACTAAAGATTTAATAGGAAATATAGGAGAGGGAATTTTAGAAATTATTACGCCTAGATTTGACTTAGTAACAGGAAATATAGAAGTAAGTAACAAGAAATGGAATAATAAATTAGCAAGTATAGATATAACAAATAATACAGAATATGAATTACAATATCAAGTAATACCAGAAGGAGCAAGCATACAAGAAGAAAATTCAGCTTGGACAAAAGCAACTGAAAAAACTACAACTGTTGGAAATTTAAAAAATAATTATATTGTAGTAGCAAGATTATTTGATGGAACAAACTATACAAAATATTCAACCACAACAATACAAGATACAACAGCACCAACAATAAAAGTAACACAAACACCAACAGAATGGTCAAAAGAAAATGTAACATTAACAATAAATGCAGAAGATATAGAAAGTGGATTACAAAATACTGCATACAGTTTTGACGGAGGAACAACATGGCAAACGGAAAATACAAAAACATATCAAGAAAATACATCAGGAATAGTAATAAAAGTAAGAGACGAAGCAGGAAATATTTCCACATATAATACAATAAATATAACAAATATAGACAAAACAGGACCAGAATTTGAAGTAAGTACAACATCAACCTCAAGTTCAATAACAGTAAATGTAACAAATTTAAAAGATGCAGGAGTACAATTTGAAGAACTAATAAACTATGATTATTATATAGCTAAAAGCGAAAAAGAGTTAGCAACAGCACAGAAAGAAACCGATACAACAATAAATAAATACTCTAGCAAAACATATACAAGTTTAACTCAAGGAATAACATATTATATAAAGATAGAAATATCAGATAAATTAGGAAATACAACAAGTAAGATAATAACAGCAGAAACAGGAAGTATAGCAACAGATTTCACAATTTCAGATGTAATATGGGAAAACAAAAAAGCAAGTGTAACAATAACAAATAATTCAAACTATAATCTTCAATATCAAGTTGTAGATAATGAAACAGATGAACCAACAACAGATGGATGGATAACAAAAGAAGCAACAGTCAAAGAAATAAATTGTGGTGATTTATTAAATAATTATACAGTTTATGTAAGATTAACAGATGGAACCAATAATAGTCCAATGGTAAGAAAACAAATAAAAGATATAACAGAGCCAACTGTAAAAATATCAGGAAATCCAGAAGAATGGACAAAGGAAAATGTAACAATAACGATAACTGCAGAAGATACAGAAAGTGGATTACAAGATGAAGCATATAGCTTTGACGGAGGAACAACATGGCAAGTAGAGAATACAAAAGAATATGAGAAAAATACAACAGGAATAATTATAAAAGTAAGAGATATAGCAGGAAATACAAAGACAGAAACAATAGATATTACAAAAATAGATAAGGAAGGACCAACAGTAACAGTACAAGAAGTAGAAAAAGATATAAATACAATAACAGTAAGTGCAAATGCAACAGATACAGGTATTGGAATTGCTGAAAATGTAAAATATAAATATAGTTATAGAGCAGAAGGAAAAATAGAGTACACAAGTATAGAAACAAGTGAGAAAACTTATAAATTTACAGGATTAATATCAAACAAAAAATATTATATAAAAGTTGAAGTAGAAGACAAGTTAGGAAATATAGGCTCAAAAGAAATAACAATAACAACAGAAGAATTTCTATACACAACAGGAGAAATAGAATTTAACAATATAATATGGAGAAATTCAATAGCCAGAATAACAATAAATAACAAGACAACAGATTATGATATGGAATATCAAGTAAAAGAAGATGGTACAACAGCTCCAGATATAAATGATAAAACGAAATGGACAAAGATAACAGATAAAACAAGTAATATAGATAATTTAAAAGAAGGAAATATAATATATGCAAGACTAACAGATGGAGTAAATTCAAGTAAAGGATATGCATCAAGTACAATAAGTAATGTGGCAGTAAAAGGGTATAGTGATACAGAATTTGCAAAAGTAGAAAGAGCAAGCTATGAAATATTAGCAATATCAACATCAAGCAATAAAATGGAAGTACAAATAAATAAAAAAATAGAAGGGGCAAGTTTATACAATTATTATTACAAAAATATAAATGATGATAGTTACAAATTAATATCAAGTAATACATATTATGATGATAAAGTAACGATAACAGATATAAAAGCAAATCAAACATATAAAATAAAGGTATTAGTAATAAATTCAGAAGGAAAAGTAACAAGATGTGAGAACACAGCAACATTAATAGCAAGTACACAAGCTACAACAAATACGACATATACAGGAAATAAAACATACATAGATAATAGCCAAAGTTTACAGACAAGAAAATTAGGAGAAGAAGGCTATGGAAATAATGCAACTAAAGAGAATACAGCAGCTGGTTATCCAGTAAGTGTACCACAAGGATTTAAAATATCAAATACAACAGGAGAAAATAAACAGTCAGAGGGAATAATATTAAAAGATGCACAAAATAATGAATATATGTGGGTACCAGTAAATGATGCAATACATGATGAAAATACAGTAATACCAACAAATGCAGGAACAGCAAGTAGTAGTACATATAAACCAATGGCAATAAAACAAAGTTCAAATACAGGATATTACGAAGGAATAATATACACATTTAATGGAGTAATATCATTTAGAAATACAAGTAATACGGGAATTGGAAAAAGTAGTTATAGAGAACCAAGTCTAATAACAGGAAGTACAAAAGATGGATATACCTGGAATGTAAGTCAGGTTCAAGGAATAACGAATGATGCACACAGTAATTATTATAATCAAATATTAGGATTCACATCATCAACAGAATTAGGAGAAGATATAGCAAATAATTATAATAATATGATATTATCAGTAGATTCATTTGGAGGTTTTTATGTAAGCAGGTATGAGACAACAAAAAGTATAAATAGTACTGGAAATATAGTAATAGGTTCAAAGTCAAATAATGAAATCTTATCAAACTATAATTGGTATGAGTTATATTTATTTCAAGATAGTAGAAAATATACAAGTAATCCATATTATGGAAGTAAAAGCGTAGTATCAAGTATGCTCTGGGGAAGTCAATATGATGCAATGTTAAATTACATATTGAAGAATGATGATAAGAGTAAGATAACCGCAAAAACAGGAACACCAAAAAATACATTGAGTAAGTCAGCAGAAGATAGTACAGATATTATAAATAATTTATATGATTTAGGTTCAAATGCTTATGAATGGACACAAGAAGCAAGTGGAACAACATATAGAATATATCGTGGTGGAGGATATGATAAAGCAAAAACAGCATTGCCAAGTTCAAGAAATGAAGTAACATCAACAGATAGAGGACCAATATTTGGTTCAAGACTGCAATTATATATAATAAGTACAAGCGATACAACAGGTCCAGTAATCACGATAACAGGGACAAGTTCAACATCAAACAAAATAACAGTAAAAGCAACAGCACAAGATAAAGAAACAGGAGTAAGTAAATATACGTATTATATAAAGGAAAGTTCAAATCCAGAAGATACAACAGAATGGAAAGAAGTTGCTAGTACATCAACAGGAAATTATACATATACAAATATAAAACAAAATACAACATATAGTATAAAAATAGTAGCAACAGATGGTGCAGGGAATGCTGGAAAAGCAACAACTACAACTGTAAAAACGCAAGAATTAGGAAATATAGCTAAAGACAATATAGAGGTAAAAAACAAATATGGAAAAAGTGGAGAAGGAGTAATACAACTAGCACAAAGTAGTACCAACTATTCAAGCCAAGGATATTATATACAATATCAAGTACTATCAAGTGAGATAGCAAGTGACCAAACATTAGAGGAAGCAAATTGGAAGACTGGAGAACTGGTAACAGGACTTTCAAATAATCAAATAATATATGCAAGTTTGTATGATGGAATAAATAGGTCAGCAGATTATTTAGCAATAAAAATAACAGGGCTAGAAGGATTTGAATATTATATAGATACAGAAGGAAACTCATCAGAAACTAAAACAGTAAAATATACAGATAGCGAAGGAAATACAGCGACAATACCAGCAGGATTTAAAGTAGGAACAGGAGAAACAACAAGTAAAGTAAATGAAGGACTAGTAATACAAGATACAAGTGGAAATGAATTTGTATGGGTACCAATTGAAACAGTAGTAGAAACATCTTCAAATACAACAGGAAAAGAAATGGCAAGAAAACAAACAGGTAATACTAAATATTATGAAGGAATTTTATATAACTTTAGTGGAACGACTTCGTCAAAACAAAGAACAGCCACAGGAATGAACACAACAGCCACAAGAGAACCAAGCTTAATAACAGTAGGTTCAACATCAGACGATACTTGGAATATAGAGAATGGAAAAGCTAATGGTACAACGTATGATTTAGCATTTTATTCAAATTTGAATTTAAGTGGAGCAAAAGGATTTGGAACATATACAGAATTTGGACAATATATGAATGAACAATATAGTAATATGATAAAGAGTGTAGATAAATATAAAGGATTTTATGTAGGAAGATATGAAACGAGTACAGTAAGTAATTTAACTTCAGCAACTGCAATAGTACAATCACAAACTAATAAAGTACCAATATATAACCAAAATTGGTATCACGATTTTTACTATCAGGATAGCAATTTGAATTCATCAAATCCATATTATACAAGCAAAAGTGTAACAAGTAGTATGATTTGGGGAAGTCAATGGGATGCAATGTTAAACTGGATGCTAAAAGATGAAAAAACGAAAGATTTTGTAACAAGTATAGTAGGAAATAGAACCGGAGCACGTTCAAATACAGGTCAATATGGAGATGACTTAGCCAAAAATATATTTGATTTATCAGGAAATGTTGTAGAATGGACACAGGAGGCAACTTCTAATAATTATAGAAATTATAGAGGAGGTTCTTTCTTAAAAACAACAGATAAGTATGGAATATATGGAGCAAATGCGAGAATAGGTAGTTGGAGACCACCTACAATAACAACCATATATACAAATCCAACAAATACAGGTGGAGACTCAAGTACTTATGGTCTAGGAACAAGAATGTCATTGTATATAAATAATACAGATGACACAACAGCACCAGTTATAGATGAAGATGCAACAAATGAAACTATAGAAACAGGAACTAATAACATAAAAATAAAAGTGCAAGCAGTAGATAGTGAATCAGGTATAAAAAAATATAAGTATACTATAAGTTTAAAAGATTTTAGTGCAGAAGATTTTTCAGAAAGTTATATAGTAAAAACAGAAGAAAGCTTTGGATGGGCTTATGAGTTTTCTGGATTAACTCAAAATTCAATATATTATATAAAAGTTGAAGTAACCAATAATGCAGGAAAGACAAGCACATACTATTCAAGTAAAATACAAACAGAACTATTAACATTAACAGAAAATCCAACAACACTAGAAAAAACTTATGGAAAAAGTGGAAATGGTGTATCATATTTAAAATTATCAGATACATATAAATCAGAGAATTATCACATAGAATATCAAATATTGAAAGACGGAGAAACACCAAGTAATTCAGGATGGAAAACAAGTGCAAAAGTAAATAATAATGGACAAACATTCACAGATGGTTGTATTGTAAAAGGATTATCAACAGGAGATATAATATATACAAGAATAGCAGATGGAAAAAATAATTCTTTAAGTTATAAAACAACAACTATAAGTGAGTTAGAAACGTATTCAGAAATAATGGAAGAAAACTATGAATATCCAGATGACGAAGGTAATACAGCAGTGATACCAGCAGGATTTAGATATGGAACTTCATCATTAAATAAAACAATATCAAAAGGGTTAGTAATAGAAGATGAGGCAGGAAACCAATATGTATGGGTGCCAGTAGAAAATGCAGTATATGATGAAACGACAACAGTAGCATTTTCAAACAATACATCAACATATAAACCAATGGCAAGGAAACAGTCAGGATATGCTAAAAGTACAACAGGAATATATTATGAAGGAATATTATATAGTTATAGCGGAGTAAAATCTTGGGTTATAAATAATGATATAAAAAATTATAGATTAGGAACAACAAGTTATAGAGAACCAAGTTTAGTAACTGGAAGTACAGCGAATCTATCATGGCAATATACAGCAGGAACCCAATATGATGCAGATAATTATAGTAAATTAAGTGGATTAAAAAATAGCAATATTACTTCGCCAGCAACATTTGGACAATACTTAAATAGAAAATATACAGAAATGGTAGAAAGTGTAAAGAAAAATAAAGGATTTTACATAGGAAGATATGAGACAAGCAGTTGGGTTTCAGGAGCAACAAGCAATAAAGATAATACAGGAGAAGTAATAAAATCAGTAGCAAGAGCAACACCAATGGCGACAACAAATTGGTATAATATGTATCTAAAATCAAGTAGTGATTATGAGTCAAACCCATATTCTTCAAGTACAAGTGTAACATCAAGTATGATCTGGGGAAGCCAATATGATGCGGCATTAAATTACTTATTAACAGGTTCAGATAAAACAAAGGTAACATTAAGAACAGGAAATCATTCAGGAGCAAGATCTATTACAGGAGAATATCCAAATGATATAATGAATAACATTTTCGACCTAAGCTCGAATGTTAGAGAGTGGACGGTAGAGGCGAATTCTTCTGCGTACCGTACTAATCGTGGTGGCTATTACAGTACCGGTGATACTGGTACCGCGGTCTATCGCTACGACTACTACCCTACTTACACCAGCTACGGTATCGGCTCTCGTCTCACACTTTATATAAAGTAGCACTGACCACTAATTGCGATACATATAAATGAGTTGAGCAAAAGGGTTAAGTTGAGTATTAGAAGTTAAGAAAAAATTCAATAACGAACAAAAGCGGACATAATAATATTTAAAAATATATAGGTCCGCATTTTGCTCGAATGTGAAGATGTGATTTTGAAAGGAATAAAAATGAGTAAATTATATAAATCATACTTAAATTTGAAAAATGAAGATAAAGAGAAAATATATTTATTTAAAAGTGGAATGTTTTATATTGCGTTAGACAAAGATTGCGAGAAATTATCTGAAATTTTTGGATTTAAGCAAACAAAATTAAATGAACAAGTTAATAAATGTGGTTTCCCTATATCAAGACTAGAATTCTATATAGAACAGTTAAATAATAGAAATCTACAATTTGAAATCGTAGATGGTGATTATTCAAAAATTGAAAATTACAGCGACTATATGAATAATTGTAAAATAAAGAAAATAATACAAGACATTAAAGAAATGGATTTGAATAATATAACATTTAAACAAGCTTATGAATTTTTAGAAAGTGCAAAGGTTGAAATAGGTAAGATATATGAATAGTGAAAATGAATTACAACTGATTCCAGTATACGAAAGTTACATGGAGTACATGCTACAAACATTAGTAAAATTACCTAGAACAGAGAGGTTTAGTATAGGAACAGATTTTAAACAGGTAATGTATTCAACTCTTGAAGATATAATGTATATTTCAAAATTACCAAAATCACAAAGATTAATGTATTTAAATAGAATTGATGCAAAACTAAATACACAAAGAATTCTTTTAAGAATTATGAAGAAGTTTGTTTGGATTGATATCAAGAAGTTCAATACGGCAATGGGGCAAATATATGAAACAGGGAAAATATTAGGAGGACTAATAAAATATTATGCCAAAAACAATACGAAATCAATTTGATAAATACTTGACTTATGAAAAATTATTAGAAGCACATAATAGTGCAAGACGAGGAAAAAACAGAAAGCCTGAGTTAATAAAATTTAATTTAAAACAAGAAGAATATATTATGTGGCTATATAAACAATTAAAAAATGGTACTTATAAACATGGAGGATATGTTGAATTTTATGTTACAGAGCCAAAGTTACGAAAAATAGAAAAGTCTAGATATATAGATAGAATTGTTCATACCTGGTTAGTTAACAACTTTTTGATTAAAGGTTTTGTAACTCAATTTATTCCAACATCGTTTGCGTGCTTAAAGGGAAAAGGTGTACATAGAGCAGCTTTTTGTGTACAAGATTATATGAAAAAAGCTAAGCTTAAATGGAATGATTATTATATTTTGAAAACAGATGTAGCTCATTATTTTAATAGTATAGATAAACAGATTTTAATAAATATTTTAAAAAGAAAAATAAAAGACTATAAATTAATTTGGTTAATAAATGAAATTTTATATGCACAAAAGAGAGATAAAGGTATAGAAATTGGAAATTATACAAGTCAAATTTTTGCTAATATATATTTGAATGAGGTTGATCAATATATAAAAAAAGAACTCAAAGTAAAATACTATGTTAGATATTTAGATGATAGTATTTTAATTGTTCAAACCAAAGAAGAGGCAAAAAGACTTTTAGAATTAATACGAAAATTTTTAAAGGAAAAATTAGAGCTAGAATTAAATGATAAAACACAAATTTTTAAAGGAAAACAAGGTGTAAATTTTTGTGGATATAAAATTAATGAATACAGGATGAAAATAAGAGATGGTGGAAAAAGAAAACTAAAATTAAAAATAAAGAAATTACAAGTTAAAGTAAAAGGTGGAGAAATGAGCAGTAAAGAAGCTAAAAAGCAACTAGCAGGACATATTGGATATGCTAAATGGGCAAATATATATAACTTATCTAATAAATTATTTTACTTGGAAAAACGGTAATAGTCTTAATAGAAAAATAAAAAAAGTTATAAGTGTTTAATTTTATATAAAAATGATACGAACATTATATGACACAATTAAATATATAGGGATAAATCGAAGAGGCGAATTCTTCTGCGTACCGTACTAATCGTGGTGGCAATTACAATACCGATGATACTAATACCGCGGTCAATCGCAACAACAACAACCCTACTAACACCAACAACAATATCGGCTCTCGTCTCACACTCTAATACCATTTCAGATTATGTATTTTAAGGAATACATACAGCAAAGTATTAGTATTAAAGAGATTTATTCCTTCCTTAATGTGTAACTAAGGTAAAAATGAAACAGCAAAATATATGTTAGTAGTTTATGTGAATATATGTATTTTGCGAAAGATGGATATTATGAATATATGTATTTTACTAGGAACAATTATTGAAGAGATTGAGTTTAAGTTTGCTTTTGGAGGTAGACACAACTCAATAACTAGATTTAAATTAAAATTAGAAAATGGAACAATTTTAAAAGCAAAAGCTTACGATAAAATTGCAGATACATGTTATAGAAAATTAGAAAAAGACAATGTTGTTATAATGCAGGGAAAGTTAAATAGCAAATTAGAAATATTAGTTAATGATATTTTTGTTATTAAATAAAAGTTAAGGAGGAAAGTAAGTTGGAAAAACAGGATATAAAAAAGGAAGAACAAAAGAAACAAAATAAGAAAGAAACTAAAAGAAAAAAGAAAAACAAAAAAATAATTGTTTTTATAATAATAGTACTTATTTTGATAGCGGTTGTTGTTCTTATTGTTAATAAGGATAACAAGAGGGTTGAAGATAAAAAAGAAGATTCTTATATTGAAGAAACAGAAGATGGAATAAAAGTAAATAAGAGTTCAAAATTAAATGAAGCCAAATTAGTAAATGGATTACTCATTTCAAATATTCAACTTACAGAAAAAGATGGAATGACAACACTTTTAGCAGATGTCACTAATAAAAATGAAGAAAAAACAGGATTTAAAAAATTAACAATAACATTGTTAGATGAAAATGGTAATGAAATTTCAAGCATGACAGCATTTATTAGTGAAATAGAATCAGGAAAAACAACGCAATTAAATGCTTCTACAACTTCTAATTATATAAAAGCATATGATTTTAAGGTAACAGAAGATTAATAATAAACAAATGTAAAAAATGAATACCTTTGAATTAATAAGGAGAAAAAAATGAAGAAGAAAAAAAATTTATTAAGAATTATAATCACATTAATTGTATTTACTATTGTAATCATGGCAGTAAAAGGTTTAGTGCCTAAATCTAAGGCAAGTTTACCAATTACATTAGATGTATCTTATAAATCTGGAGATGGAACAGGAAAAAGTATAACAACAACTCAAAAAATTTTAGATGAACAAACACAGGGAGACAATGATTATACAAATAGAAAAATTGTACTGTATAAAAATGGTGATACTACTTCAGATAACAAGGCTATTAAATTTGAAGGGGGCACAGTCGAGGAAAATGGACATACATTTGAAAAGATATTAACTGGTTGGAAAGTAACAAGTGTTACTTATGACGGAAAGAAAATAAAAGAATATATAAAACCAGAGAATAACGATTACTCAAATACAACAGATGCAGTAAAAGATATAGATAAAATATATGCACAAAATGGTTGGTATGTAGTTCCAGATGGAGTAACTGCAATAGAAGTAACTGCAATTTATGGAAAAGCAATTTACGTAAGAAGTCCTTATGATAAGATGTATTATGATGAATATCATATATTTGAAAAAGGAACGAATGCTTCCACAGAGCAGGAGGAAGAAAAAAGTTCTGATGATAATTTTGGAACAAGCGAAAATGATGCAGTTGCTACACTAAAAAGAGCATATGAATTGATAAATGAAGATGCTTCAAAAGATGTTTATGATACAATATTTGTTTTATGTGGAGATTTGTATGAAGTAAATTATAATAAAGCAGGACAAGAATATGTATCAGATAATGAGGGAACATATAAAAATTATAGTTCAGAAAATTTAGGATATAACAAAAGTAATTATAAACCAGTAACAATCACAAGTAATAGTAATGTAAAGTATAATTTATATTTAGCTGCACCAACTAAAGAGTTGAATAGTTATTCTTCATTGAGATTTGATAATATTAATTTAAAATCATTACCAAGTGCTAATATAGATGTAATTCATGGAACAGAAGTTAATAAATCTACATATTCACATATTATAGACCTTGGATTTTATTCAAATGGAAGATTTGAAGTAACGGAAACTGTGAGCACAGAAAACAAAACTATAAATTTATTTTATAGAAATTTATCAAAAGTTAAATTAAATGCAGGAAAATGGAATCCAATGGTAGCAAAGAATGAAGATGAAATTACAAATTTAAGTAGTGAAAGTTTAATACAAGTTGGAGGAATCGCAGAAATTGATAAGTTAACAATAGGGTATGAAAATATTATAAAAGAGAGTAATGCAATAATTGAAAATCCACCAACAGTAAACATTACTGGAGGAATAATTGAAAAAATATCAGGAACTTCAAATGCAAATATAAAAGGAAATGTAAACATATTTATATCTGGAGGTAAAATTACAACTTTACATGGAATAGAGGATAAAAAGATTATTGCAAGCAAAGATGAAGTAGGAAATGTTAATGTTAAAGTATATGGAGGAAATATAGGTGTTGCATTAGGAAAAAAAGGCTCTGGAATAGCAAGTGGAAATATTAATTTAGTAATAGATAATTTTGGAACAAAAATAGATAATGCTAGATATAAAAAAATAGGACAGATTGATAATTGGAAAAATGTAATAATAAAAAATAGTCATGTAATATTAGAAAGCAAAAATGAAAATGGTAAAACAGATGAGATAACTAATATAGAAAATTTATCAGTATTAGAAGGAAGCGGATTAAAATTATCCACTAACTCTAAAATTTTAGAAAATTTTACTGGAGGAGGAGAGCTATATTTAGATAGTGATATTTGTTTAACAGTAGAAGGAGACATTTTAGGAACAACTAAACTAGTATTAAATCCAGTTTTTATTGATGGTAATAATGTAATAAAAGGTGGAATTGATCATCCATATATAAAAGTTGGAGGAAGCAGTAAAACAAAATCAAAGATAAGTGAAACAATATCAACATTGAGTACTGATGAAAAATCAAATATTGAAATAAAAAGTGAAGAAGTCATAAGTGGAGAAAGTAATTATACAATAATGGCTAGCCAAGGAGATTATTCATATTATTATTTATCAGACAGTGTAGAAATTTCAAATTTTGCAGAGGTAAAATCTACAAGTGTAAAAGATAAGGTATACAGTGAAGAGCTTAGTTCAAAGGAAGGAAGCTTAGCAGATAATATAAGTATTCTAGAAATTGATAGTTTTACGAATGAAATAAAAATAAACTATGAATTTTACAAAGACACTACAAAGCCAAACAAATATGCAAATATAACAAGAGAATTTGTTCTTAAAGATAATGAAGGAAATGTATATACAATTCCAAAAGGAACAGAACTTTTGATGATAAATGCTGGAACAAAATATACATATGTAGCTGATAATAATACAGATGGAATTGATTTATCACTTTTCAAAAATGATAATGGAGAAAATTATATATCAGTAAAAAATTTACAAAAAGTAACTGGTGTAACAGAGCAACAAAATGAAGTAACAGGAAACACTTTATATAAATATAGTGAAGAATATAGATTTATAGTAAGCTTTGCAAATATCATTGAGAACAATGGTAAAATTGAAGCAGGAACTTATTATCCAATTATAAATATAAAAGACAGTGGAACATTGATAGGAGATGAGCAAAAAGAGAATACAAATAAAATTAACATAGCTCAAGTAGTATTTACACCTAATAATTTAAAAACAGAAAGAGAAAAGTATGAAGCAAATGAAACCATAAATATTAATGCAAATGGAACTGTAAAAACTTATGGAGGAGAAGGAAAAGCACTGTACGGAGCAGTGAAATTATATGATAGCAAAAACAAAAGGGTAGATATACCAAATGGAGCAAAAATAAAAGTTAATAACATTGAGTATGAACTAATAAATGGAAGTGTTGATGCAAAATTTTTAGACAATTGCACAGATACAGGAACAAGCTATAATTTAAGTTTTCAATTAGATATGACCAATGTATTAGAGCAAAATGAACTAAGTGAAGGACAATATAAATTAGTATTTGAATATAGATTTTCAGAAGATAATTTAATTGCAGGAAATATTGCAGGATGGTCTGAAGCAACATTAGTAATAACAGATACTGATGGAAAATATGGTTTAAATGTTGAAATAGAAAATGATAGTAATATACCAGAAGATAAGTTACAATTAATAACAAAGGGAAAGAATGAGACACGAAATATAACAGTAAAATGTAAAGGGACAAATGAGTTAGAGGAGCCTTATGTAACAATAATAACATTAGAAAAGACAGGTAAATTCGATTATACATCTACAAGTAATTCTAAAAAAATTATTTGTACAGGAGAAACAAGTTTTGCGACAACAGATACAGAAAAGTCAAATGTAATAACAGTAAAATTTGCAGAAGATATAAAAGAAGGAACATATAGAATAAAATTTGAATTATATGATAAGTATGGAAATAAAAGAACAGAAAATTATGCAAATTTTGTGGTAGTTGATACTCCAGAGAAATAGAAGTAATAACAACACATTCCCTTCGGTCAAAAAGTAGAATGTGTTGTTGTTCTTAATAATTGTAGTGTTGACAAAAGCAAACAAATGTATTATATTAAAGGAGCCTACTTGCTGAGAGGCAGGAAGGAGGAGATCCTTTTGAATTCAATCTTAAAATTGCTAGCATTATATTTGATTTACTTAATTTTAAGTCAATTTGATGATTAGCAAAAGAAAAGACTAGGTCTGGACACCTAGTCTTTTTTTAATCCTTTTGAATTCTTTATTGCAATTGCTAACTTAATATTAGCACAGTTTTTAATATATGTCAAATTTAAATTTTTATTCAACTTTGTTGCTATTTTTATAAATTGACAAAATTAAAAAATGAGGATTTTGTTGTCGAAAATTATCATGAAAATTTTGTGAAATTTTATAAAAATTATTGTATTTTTTTACTCAATCATGGTATCATATTAAACATGAAAGTTAGAAAATTTATTATATATATAATTGTGATAATTAATTTAATATTACCAAGTGTTGTATGTGCAACAGAAATAAATGGAAGTGCAACAACGGAAATTGATGTTTATGCACCATCAGCAATTTTAATTGAAAAAGAAACAGGAGACATATTATATGAGAAAGATGCATATAGTCAAAGATATCCTGCAAGTACTGTAAAGATAATGACAGCAATATTGGCATTGGAAAATTCAAATTTATTAGATACTGTGACTATAAGTCAAAAAGCCATCTCAGCAGTACCAAGTGGTTATACAGTTGCACGTCTTCAGCCAAATGAAATATTAACAGTAGAAAATTTATTATATGCTACACTGGTTCCATCTGGAAATGATGCTGCAAACGCCTTAGCGGAGTATATTGGTGGAAATATTTCTGATTTTGCAACTATGATGAATAATAAGGCAAAAGAAATAGGATGTAAAAATACTAATTTTACAAATCCAAATGGAGTGCATGATAACAATATGTATACAACTTCTTATGATTTAGCATTAATTGCACAGTATGCAATGAAAAATGAAATATTCAGAAAAATCGTATCAACACCAACATATACTTTACCATCTTCAAATGTATATTCTGAAAGTGATAGAGTTTTAAAAAATTCAAATCATCTTATTGATACAAAATCTAAGCATTATTATGAGTATGCAACAGGAATAAAAACAGGCTATACAAATCCAGCACAAAATTGTTTAGTAGCTGGGGCAAATAAAGATGGAGTTGAACTTATAGCAGTAATCTTAGGATCTACAGCTGGGAATACTGGAAATCAAGCAAAATTTGTTGATGCAAAAAACTTATTTGAATATGGATTTGAAAAATATTCAGATTATTATATTAATCTGGCTAATACAAAAAAGCAAAGTATAAACAATGATTTATTAAATTCAGTAATTAATACAGAAATGTTGCAAAACGAAAATCATACACCGAGATGGGGATATATTTTTTATCTAATAGCAAAATCTACATTAATAATAATTGCTATACTTTATATTAGCTGGAGATTTATTACAAAGATTAAGAGGTATATGTATAATCGTACACATGCTAAATATAACTATAAATATTAAAATAATGAATAGAGCATTTAAGTAAATTATTATCTTAAATGCTCTAATTTTCTTGAAAAAAAGAATGGATTAAAATATAATATAGGTAAGATTTTTAGGAAGGGATAAATATAGTGAATATAAGGGAAGCAATACTTAAAGCAACAAGAGAATTAAGGAGACATAATGTTGAAGACGCCAATATAATAGCTAGAGTTCTAATGTCATATATATTAAAACAACCAAAAGAATATCTAATAATAAATAATAAAGAAGAATTGAAAGTAAAAGATGAGCAGGATTATTTCGAAAATATAGAAAAAGTGAAAAATGGATATCCTATCCAATATATTACTCATCATCAAGAATTTATGAAATTAGATTTATATGTGGATGAAAATGTCTTAATTCCACAACCAGATACAGAAATACTAGTAGAAGAAACTTTAAAAAAATGTGACAAATTTAATATAAAAATATTGGACTTATGTACAGGTAGTGGAGCAATTGCAGTGTCATTAGCAAATGAACTAAAAGAAGCAATAATAACTGCTTCTGATGTTAGTGAAAAAGCACTACAAGTAGCAAAGAAAAATGCTAAGAATAATGCCAAAATAGAATTTCTACACTCTAATTTATTTGAAAATATAGAAAACAAATTTGATATAATAGTATCAAATCCTCCATACATTGAAAGTAAGGTTATAGAAAATTTATCAGAAAATGTAAAATGTGAACCAAAATTAGCTTTAGATGGAGGAGAAGATGGATTATATTTTTATAGAAGGATAGCTTTGGAAGCACCAAAGTTTATAGAAAAAAACGGATATTTAATAATGGAAATTGGATTTAATCAAAAAGAAAGTGTAATTAATATATTAAAAGAAAATAAAAATTACAAAGATATAGAAGCAGTCAAAGATTTAGCTGGTAATGATAGAGTAGTTCTAGCAAAAATAGTATAAAAAGGGGGAAAAAAATGTCTTTTTCTTATGATGTAAAAGAAGAATTAAGCAAATCAAATACATTTGGAAATGAACAGTTGATTTTATGTGAATTATTTGGATATGCTTGTAGTACCAATTTCAAAAGAACTAAAAATAAATATGAATTTTCAACTTCAAATGAATATAACATAAACAGGTATGGAAAAATGTTAGCCAAACTAGGTATCGAATATAAGATAAAAATGAGAGGAAATAAATTTTTAATAGATTTTAATTCTAGTAAAATAGATTCAAGTAGAATTGAAGCTAAAAACGAAGAAGAGAAAAAGGCAATAATTAGAGGCGCTTTTATGGGTGGAGGTTCAGTTAATGAACCTAATAATAAGTATCATTTAGAAATAATTTTATCTAGTGAAGAGTTGAGCAATACTATTTGCAATTATATTAATGAATTTGGTATCGAAATAAAGCAAATGGAAAGAGCAAATGGATATTCATTATATATAAAGGATGGTGAAAACATTTCAAATCTTTTAGCAATTATGGGAGCAAGTAAATCAGTGGTAAGATATGAAGAAATTAGAGTTTTAAAAGATAAGAGAAATAATATTAATAGAATTGTAAATTGCGAAACTGCTAATTTGAATAAAACTATTAATGCTTCTATATTGCAAATTGAAGCGATAAAGAAAATACAAAAAAAAGGAAAATTTGATGAATTACCAGAAAGTTTAAAGGAAATTGCAAAACTAAGACAAGAAAATCCAGAAATGAGTTTAGTGGAGTTAGGAGAACTATTGAAAAAACCAATAGGAAAATCAGGAGTAAACCATAGATTAAATAATTTAATAAAAATAGCAAATGAGCTATAAAAATAATATGAAAAATTATAAAAAATATATACAAAATAATTTATTTAATGATATAATTTAACAATAATGTGTACAAAAGCTTATGAAGGAAGAAAAGCCCAAAACGACAATTCTTACACCTTGGAAAGGAATGGAAAATAAAAAATGGGAAATATCGTATTATTAGACGAATTAACAATAAATAAAATAGCTGCTGGAGAAGTTATTGAAAGACCAGCCTCAGTAATAAAAGAAATGGTTGAAAATTCAATAGACGCAGGAGCTACAAATATCGTAGTTGAAATAAAAAATGGTGGAATTTCATATATAAGGATAACAGATAATGGAAAAGGAATAGCAAAAGATGATTTAGAAATTGCTTTTGAAAGGCATGCAACTAGTAAAATAAGAAGTGCTGATGATTTAAACACTGTTAAATCAATGGGGTTTAGAGGTGAGGCTTTAGCAAGTATAGCAGCAATAGCAAATGTTGAGTTATGCTCAAAAACAGCTAATGACGAAATTGGACATAAAATTGTAGTTGAAGGTGGAAAAGTTTTAGAACAAGAAGAATGCGGGTGCATTAATGGAACCACAATTACAGTTAGAAATTTATTTTATAATACACCTGTTAGATATAAGTTCTTGAAAAAAGATTTTACAGAGTCAGGGTATATAGAAGATGCAATTACAAGATTAGCTCTTGTAAACCTAAATGTAGCATTTAAGTTGATAAATACTGGAAAAACAGTAATACAGACAAATGGAGACGGAAATATAAATAATGTGGTATTTAATATATACGGAAAAGATACTGCAAAAGCCTTGATACCTTTGCAATATACTTATGATGATATTACAATGACAGGTGTTATAGGAAAGCCAGAAATAGCACGTTCAAATAGAGGAAATCAACTTTTCTTTGTTAATAAAAGATATGTAAAGGACAAGACATTATCAAGTGCAACAGAAAAAGCTTTTAAAGGTTTATTACCAATAGGAAAATTTGGATTTGTAGTAATAAACATTGAAATGGAGCCAAGTTTAGTAGATGTAAATGTTCATCCAGCAAAATTAGAGGTAAGATTTCAAGATGATAGCAAGGTATTTAAAGCAGTTTATAATGCAATAAAGGATTCAATGTTAAAAGCAGATTTGATTCAAAATGTATCAGAAGATAAAGAGACAGAATACAAACCTAATAATAGCAATATGAGTCCATTAGAGAGTTTTAGAAATATATTCAATAAAACTATAAAGGCTAATGTTCCTGCTACTCCAACTATGACAATAGAAGATGTTGTAGCTGAAAAAATAGCAAGAGAGAAAGAAGAAGAATTAAGGAAAAAACAAGAAGAAGCTAATAAAATAGACGAAAACAATTACACAAGTAAAATGCCTGAGATAAAAATATCTGAGCCTGAGACAGTAAATAATATGCCCAAAATAGATGAAACAAAAAATACAGTAAAAGAAGAACCAACAAATAATATATTAGAAAACATTTTTTTAAGCAGAGAAAAAAGTCAGAACACAGTTGAAATACCTCAAAATGACGATATAACAAGAATAGTAAACACAGAAGAAATAAATAAAAAACTAGAGACTGAGCCAACGGTAAATATGCCAATTATAACAAATATGGAAGAAAATATAGAGTCAGAAGAAAAGATACACCAAGAAGAACTTCAAAACAAGGTGAATGAAGAAAAAAGCGAGGAATTAGTAAAAAAAAGCAATACTGAAAAAAAAGTAATTGACAGTAACACAGAAGAAATAAATAAAACGATTTCAACAGGAGATGTAATTACAAATATCATAAAAGAAAATGTACAAGCTCAAACTCCACCAACACCTAAAATAAATTTTGAAGAAATGTATAATAAAATCTTCGGTAGAAAAAAACAAGAAGAAGAGGAGAAGGAACAAGAAGAAAGAATCTACAGTGCTAAAGATATAATTAATGAAAATATTTCATTATATGATAAAGATGAACCATATAGTGAACAAAATGAAATGCTAAATTATAAGCTAATTGGGATAGCTTTTGATACATACATAATAATTGAAATAAAAAAAGAATTATATATAGTAGATCAACATGCAGCACATGAGAGAATTTTATATGAAAAGGTAAGAGAAAATTATTATTCAGATACGAATAAAGATTCACAATTAATGTTACTTCCAGATATTATAACTTTATCACATAAGGAAATGGATATTGCTAGAGACAACATGAGAAAGTTTAAGAGAGCAGGATTTCAACTAGAAGAATTTGGAGAAAATACAATAAAACTAACAGGTGTGCCTACAATGTGTCTTGACTTAAATACCAGAGATCTATTTTTAGAAATATTGGATGAAATAAATAATGTTGCAAGAACTGCAAAACAAGAAGTAGAAGACAGATTTTTAGAAACTATTGCATGTAAAGCAGCTGTAAAAGCTAATATGGCACTGTCACCAGAAGAAATAGATAGTCTATTGAAACAATTATTAGCATTACCAAATCCATTTACTTGTCCTCATGGAAGACCAACAGCTATAAAAATGACAAAGGCAGATTTAGAAAAAAAATTTGCAAGAAGAAAATAATGTAACAATATGAAAGGATGAAAAAAGTGAATAAACCTAATGTAATTGTAATTTGTGGGCCAACAGCTTCTGGAAAAACAGCATTATCGATTGAACTAGCAAAAAAAATAGATGGAGAAATTGTGTCAGCAGATTCTATGCAAATATATAAATATATGGACATTGGAAGTGCAAAACCAACAAAAGAAGAAATGTCAGGAATAAAACATTATATGTTGGATTTTGTAGAGCCAGACATTAGGTATAGTGTTGCAGAATATAAAAAATCAGCTGAAAAGGCAATTGATGAAATATTATCAAAAGGAAAAACACCGATTGTAGTTGGTGGAACAGGACTATATGTTGATTCCTTAATCTATGGAATAGAATATAATGAAATTAAGCTAGATGAAAATTATAGAAAAAAGTTAGAAAATTTTGCAGAAGAAAATGGACTTGAAGAGCTTTACAATAAAGCTCTTCAGATAGATAATACTGCAATGGCAAAGATATCAAGAAATGATAAAAAAAGAATTTTAAGAGTCTTAGAGATATACCATGAAACAGGAAAGACAAAAACACAGTTAGAATTAGAGTCAAGACAAAAAGGAGTAAATTATAATTATATTGTGTTTGCAATTAATATGGACAGAGAAAAATTATATGAAAGAATAAATCTTAGAGTAGATAAGATGGTAGAAAATGGCTTGATTGAAGAGGTACATCAATTAATATCAAAATATGATTCAATGCCAACAGCAATACAAGGACTTGGATATAAAGAAACAAAAGAATATCTAGAGGGTAAAATACAAAAGGATGAAATGATAGAAAAGATTAAACTTGAAACAAGAAGATATGCTAAAAGACAGCTAACATGGTTTAGAAAAAATAAAGAAACAATATGGTTAGATGGACTAGATGAAAGAGAAAAAAATATACAGATTATATTAAATAGAATAGCCCAAAGTACATAATACGAATGGAGGTTAAATTGGAAGAAAACAAAAAGAAAAAAACAAAAATAAAAAAGAAAAGAATAGCACAAGTTCTTTTATTTTTATGTGTTTGTGTAATTGCAGTTTGCTTTTTTTATAGTATGATTCAACTTTTGATTGAACCAACAGGGGTATGTGTAGTAGAAAATGGAAAAATATATAATGAAGAACCTGCTACAGGATATATAATAAGAGAAGAAACTGTGATATCAGGAGAAAATTATCAGAATGGAATTGTTACTATAAAATCTGAAGGAGAAAGAGTATCAAAAGGAGATTCTGTTTTTAGATATTGTAGTACAAACGAGGAAAAACTAAAAGAAAAAATTGCAAAATTAGATGAAGAAATACAAAGTGCTATTGAAGGTCAAAATACTAGTATTTATTCTACAGATATACAATTACTTGAAAAACAAATAGAAGAAAAAGTTAATTTATTACAATCAACCAATAATATAGAAGAAATTCAAGCCTATAAATCTGATATATCAAATTATATGATAAAAAAAGCAAAAATTGCTGGAGAGTTGAGTCCTTCTGGTTCATATATAAATAAATTAATTTCACAAAGAAGTGAATATGAAAATCAGTTGAATTCTGGGCAAGAATATATTTCATCACCAGAGAGTGGTTTAGTATCATATAAAATTGATGGATTTGAAAGTCTTTTAAAGGCAAATGATATGGATAGTATAACAGAAGAAACACTTTTAAAAGTAAAAATGAAAACAGGACAAACCATTCCGACGAGTAGTGAACAAGGAAAAATTGTAAATAATTTTTTTGTATATATAGCTTGTATAATGTCATCTGATAATGCTATGAATACAGAAGTAGGCAAAACTGTTAAACTAAGATTATCAAATAATGATGAAGTATCAGCAGAAGTGGCAAAAATATCTGAATTCGTTAATGGAAAAGCTGTAATATTTTTCAGAACGACAAAAGATGTTGAATATTTGATGAACTATAGAAAAATTTCGGTAGATGTTATATGGTGGAGTGCTTCAGGACTTAAAGTACCAAATTCCTCAATTGTAACAGAAGGAGAAAAACAATATGTAATAAGAAGCAGAATAGGATATACAGATAAAATACTTGTAAAGGTTGTTAAACAAAATGATAAATATGCAATTGTAGAAAATTACTCTGCTCAAGAGTTAAGGGACATGGGATATACAACAGAACAAATTACATCAAGAAAAAATGTAAGCTTGTATGATGAAATAATATTAAAGCCTGAACAAAAGGAAAAGTAGAAATTTGAAAAATAATATTTGTAGATAAAGGAGAAAACTATATGGCAAATAAATCAATTGAAGAGTTAGTAAAATTAGCTACAGAAGGAAATTTGCAAGCTACATATGAATTAGGAAACAGATATTATACAGGAAATGGCGTTAAGCAAGATTATAAAATGGCAATAGATTATTTTAGAAAAGCCGAAGAAATTGGCAATAAAAATGGAAGTTATGGAATTGCAGAGTGTTACTATTATGGACGTGGTATTAAACAAGATTATGAAAAAGCATATAACATTTTTTATGACTTGATGGAAAATTATGATGATACAAGATCTGCATATTATATTGGATTAATGTATTATGAAGGACATGTAGTTGAACAAGATTATGAGAGAGCTTTTAATATTTTTAAAGATCTCATGAAAAAAGAAAATGATGAAAAAGCCATGCTGATGGTTGGAAATATGTATTATTATGGAGAATATGTAGAAATTGATTATATTAAGGCTTATGAGATTTTTAATGAATTGTATAGCACCTTTGGAAATTACTATGGATTGCTAATGATGGCAGAGATGTATTATTATGGTAAGGGTGTTAAACAGAACAAGGAAAAATCAAGAGAAATTTTAGATACTTTAGTAAATAAAAAAGGTAAGTACTATTTTGAAGAATTACTAAATAAAAAGTATGATAATATGTATTTTTACCTATGGTCTATATATCAGAATGAAAAATCTGGTGTAAATAAAGAAAAGATAGAAAAGTATATTTATAAAATTCAATATGATTTTTGTAGAGCAGTAATGTATTATATTTTAGCTGTTTATAACGAAAACGATTTTAAACTAGAAGATTGGATGGAATTTTTTAATAGAGATAGAGATAATACAATAGATAAATTTAAAAAAATGCCGAATACACATCCATGTGTAATATATTATAATAGGTTAGCTTCATTAAATGATGAGCAATATGATTTTATAAATAATATTTTAAAAAGTAAGATTAAAAAATATTGTCAAAAAAAATATATTACATTGAAAATATTATGGTGTGATGAAGATGTAAATATTTTAACAGAAATTATGTTAAATTCATCAAAATATAGTTCTATGAAAAAATATATTAAAAAAGAAAAAAATAACTGTAAAGTATTATATTTGGTGGGAAATAATTTTAATTATATAAAAAAAGATAAAAGAAAAGCATTTAAATATTATAAAAAATCAGCTAAAATGGGATATTCAAAAGCAGAATATGAATTGGCAAGTTTATATTTAAATGAAAAAAGAACAAAAAACAATATAAAAAATGGAATGAATTGGTTAGAAAAAAGTATAGAATCAGATAATGCAGATGCACAATATTTAATGGGAAAATTATATTATGAAGGAGAAATTGTACAAGAAAATAAAGAATATGCACTAGAATTGATTAACAAATCAGCTGCTCAAAGATGTATAGTTGCAAGAAAGTTTTTAGATAATTTAGAGCAAAATAAAAAGGTAGAAGATTAATATCAAAAAAAGAAATATTTTAAGATTGAGAATATTCTCAATCTTTTTATATTCTTAGGAAAGTCATCTATGAAATAGTGAGTTTCCTTAGAAGATAATTATGGAAGAATTAAATTTTCTTAGGTGCCTTTGGCATTTAGAAAATGTTATTCCTGTTTTTATATACTTAACATAAAAACGCAAACTGCATATTATATAATACAGGAGGAGAATACAGTGTTAAATGTATTATATAGTATAATGGGAATATTGATTCCATTTATAGGAACAAGTCTGGGAAGTAGTTTAGTATTTTTTATAAAAAATGATATTAGTGAAAAAGTACAAAAAGTTATTGTAGGATTTGCAGCAGGAGTAATGATTGCGGCAAGTATATGGTCATTGATAATGCCATCTGTAGAGATGGCAACTAGCCAAGGCAAGATTGCATGGTTACCAGCAACAATTGGATTATTACTTGGAGTTATATTTTTGATTTGTATTAATGCCATAGCAACTAAATTTGAAAACAAAACAAATGGAAAAAAGTTGGATATGTTATTATTTTCAGTTACCCTACATAATATACCAGAAGGTAGATTTCAAAGTAGACAGTATGCGAAATAAAACAATTTGAATTTAATATAAATACTTAAATTTCAGAGTTTGAAAAAATTTTGAAATTTATTTTTAACCAAGGATATAATCTTAATGTTAAAAGATTCAAAAATAATGATGGTGGAACATATTTTGAAGAAGTATTAGAAAAAATTAGAGATATTCGTTCTTCTGAAAAAGTATTTTGGAGAAAAATACTAGATATTTATGCAACTAGTGTAGATTATGATGCAAAAAATGAACAAACAAGAGAATTTTTTAAAACGATTCAAAACAAAATGCATTATGCTGTTCATTGTAATACGGCAGCAGAAGTAATATTTAATAGAGTAGATAGTAAAAAGGAAAATATTGGATTAACAAATTTTAATGGAAATATGCCTACTAGAGCAGAAACAGAAATTGCTAAAAATTATTTAAGTGAAAAAGAATTAGATTTATTAAATAGAATGGTGTCAGCATATTTAGATGTTGCAGAGATTAATGCTTTAAATATGCATGCAATGACGATGAAAGAATGGGTAAAAGAACTAGATGGATTTTTAACTATGACCCATAAAGATATATTAGAAGGAGCAGGAACAATATCTCATGAAAAAGCATTAGAAAAAGCTCATAAAGAATATGATGAATATATGAAAAATCATTTGACACAAGCGGAAAAAGATTATTTAGAAATAATGGGAGAAGATATTAAAAAATTGAAATAGTACAGGAGTTATCTATCGTTTAAAAGATAAAAAGTGAAAGATAACTAGTAATTTGGAGGGCAAACAAGTAATGAAAAAGATAAATTATATATTGATAATATAGGTTTTGCTTTAATTGGAGT